>NZ_WOFU01000011.1 GCF_016879755.1 Bacillus sp. B15-48 | reverse complement strand
TGGTAGTTGGGGGATTCCCCCTGTGAGAGTAGGACGTTGCCAGGCACTAAAAAAAGAACAGCTGAAAAGCTGTTCTTTTTGTGTTACAGGAAATGGTATTTTTACTAATTAGATTAGAGTACAAGCAAATGAACCGTTTTTTATTACTAGTACTTGGATAATAATTAGCTTTTTTGATAGATAATGCTGGTAATCGACTTTTTTATACGAGTACTGGGATTAAAGTTTCCTTTTTAATCCGAGTAGTAGGAATATAAATGGTAATTTTACGGTAAAACCCTATGTTTAATCCGAGTACTAAGATTATTTCTCCCTATTTTATCTTCATATAACCAGTACTAGCATTATTTTTATGAATTTAATCCCAGTACTCAGATTAAAATTCCTTAAAAAAATCACTTAATCCAAGTACTCGGAATAAACCAGCATGCAAATCGCACTTAATCCAAGTACTCGGAATAAACCATCACGCACAACCCACTTAATCCAAGTACTCGGAATAAACCATCACGCACAAATCGCACTTAATCCAAGTACTCGGAATAAACCATCACGCACAAATCGCACTTAATCCAAGTCCTCGAAATAAACCATCACGCACAAACCGCACTTAATCCAAGTACTCGGAATAAACCATCACGCACAAATCGCACTTAATCCAAGTCCTCGAAATAAACCATCACGCACAAACCGCACTTAATCCAAGTACTCGGAATAAGCCATCACGCACAAATCGCACTTAATCCAAGTACTCGGAATAAACATCCACCAAAACCCACTTAATCATAGTATCCAAACTAAAAACCACACATCCAACTACTCAAAATAAACTCAGTGAAAACCCACGCAAATCGAAATAAATAAGTATTTGTCGAACGAAAGTCTAATTACATATTTTATGCAGAGGAGCCGTTAAATATTAAAAAATCTGGGCAAAATAACAATAGCACATGAATTGCATAGGACCTGTATTTTATGTATAATTAATGTCAAAGATAGTCAAAGTCAGATTGGGGGAGGTTTAGTGAGGAATATATCGGACATCATTGAAAACTACCTTAAAACGGTATTGGAGATGAGTGAAGAAGATATCGTTGAAATAAAGCGCAGTGAAATTGCCGATAAATTTGAGTGCGTGCCGTCCCAAATCAATTATGTCATTAATACTAGGTTTACCATTGAGCGTGGCTATATTGTAGAAAGCAAACGCGGTGGTGGAGGATATATTCGGATTATAAAAGTGAAAACGAATGATGATGCCCAATTAATTGACCAACTGTTAATGCTTATTCAGCATAGAACCCCACAAGCCATTGCAGAAAACATCATTCTTCGACTTGTAGAAGAAAATGTGATTACAAGAAGAGAAGCGAAAATTATGCAAAGTGTCTTAGACCGCTCCATTCTCCACATAGAACTACCTCAAAGAGACGAACTGCGCTCAAGGATGCTAAAAGCGATGCTTACAGCAATAAAATACAAATAAAGTTTTGCATTTGCGAGGTGAAAACATGATATGCCAAGAATGTAATGAAAGACCTGCTACATTGCATTTTACGAACTTTAGCAATGGTGAAAAAACAGAAATTCACCTTTGTGAAAGGTGTGCGCAGGAAAAAGGCGAGATGTCTTGGCTGAGTCAAGGCCCTGGCTTTTCAATTAATAATTTACTCCAAGGGATCTTAAATATTAAATCTTCCTTTCAGGAACAATCAAAGGATCCGTTCAAGCAAGAGACCATTCTTCAGTGTGAACGTTGTTCCATGACTTTTCCACAATTTGTTAAGGTTGGGAGATTTGGTTGTGCCAATTGCTATGATACCTTTCGTGAACACTTAACTCCTGTCTCGCGGAGATTGCATAGTGGAAATTCTATTCATAATGGAAAAATCCCACAGCGTATAGGTGGAACATTGCAATTGCAAAAAAATATTACAAATTTAAAACAAACACTAAATGAACTGATTGCAAAAGAAGAATTCGAGAAGGCAGTTGAAGTACGAGATCAAATTCGCTCCTTAGAAAAAAGATTAGCAGAGGGAGGGGAATAGGGATGTCTTTGGAACGATTTATAAATCAGGCAGTTAGCTCTTGGATGAGTGAAGACGGACCAAATTCGGATATTGTTCTAAGCTCCCGTATTCGCTTGGCGAGGAATCTGCGAGATATGACGTTTCCTACTTTGTCCTCTAGGGAGGAAGCAGAAGCTGTCGTCCATTCAATTGAAGACCGAGTAAACATCAGCAGTGAGTTTCCTGAGCACGGAAAACTAGAACTACTAATAATGGATGAGATTCAACCGTTGCAAAAAAGAGTGTTAGTCGAAAAACATTTAATCAGTCCCAACTTGGCTGAAAACTCTTTATATGGTGCGTTCCTTTTATCAGAAAATGAAAAAATAAGTATAATGATTAATGAAGAGGACCATATTCGAATCCAGTGCTTGTTTCCAGGTATGCAACTGTCTGAAACGTTAAAAGTCGCGAATGAAGTTGATAACTGGTTAGAAGAAAAATTGGATTATGCATTTGATGAACAATTCGGGTATTTAACGAGCTGTCCGACGAATGTTGGGACGGGGTTAAGGGCTTCCGTCATGATGCATTTACCAGGGCTTGTGTTAACGAGGCAGATGAATCGAATCTTACCTGCGGTCAATCAATTAGGTCTTGTTGTTAGAGGGATTTATGGGGAAGGAAGCGAAGCTCTTGGTAATATATTTCAGATATCGAACCAAACAACGTTAGGAAAATCTGAAGAGGATATTGTCGAGGATTTAAATGGAGTTGTCTCTCAGCTAATCTCTCAGGAAAGAGCCGCTAGAAATGCATTAGTAAAAACCTCGAACATACAATTAGAGGATAGGGTATACCGTTCCTATGGGACGTTAGCAAATAGCAGAATTATTGAAACAAAAGAAGCAGCGAAATGTCTTTCAGATGTGCGTTTAGGAATTGATATGGGATATATTAGAGACATATCAAAAAATATTTTAAATGAGTTAATGATTTTAACACAGCCAGGCTTTTTACAACAATATGCAGGGGGACCACTTCGCCAGGATGAAAGAGATATCCGTCGAGCGGCATTAATACGAGAAAGAATAAAAATGGAAAAAAATGAAAACGCGGGAGGTTGAGCTTTATGATGTTTGGACGGTTTACTGAAAGAGCGCAAAAAGTGTTAGCATTAGCACAGGAAGAAGCAATACGCCTTGGTCATAACAATATTGGAACAGAACATATTCTTCTAGGTTTAGTAAGAGAAGGAGAAGGGATTGCCGCAAAAGCTCTTTACGGCTTAGGTCTTGGTGCTGAGAAAATCCAAAAGGAAGTAGAAAATCTGATTGGCAAAGGACAAGAAGGGTCACAAACGATCCATTACACACCTAGAGCAAAAAAGGTCATTGAACTTTCAATGGATGAAGCGAGAAAGCTAGGACACTCATATGTGGGAACAGAGCATATCCTCCTTGGCCTTATTCGTGAAGGAGAGGGAGTAGCAGCTCGTGTTCTAAATAATTTAGGCGTTAGCCTTAATAAAGCGCGCCAGCAAGTACTACAGCTTTTAGGAAGCAATGAGTCATCTAGCCATCAAGGCAGTGGAAATGCTGTGAATGCGAATACACCGACACTAGATAGTTTAGCACGCGATTTAACTGTGATTGCTCGCGAAGGAAGCCTAGATCCAGTAATCGGGAGAAGCAAGGAAATTCAGAGGGTAATTGAGGTTTTAAGCCGCAGAACAAAAAATAATCCAGTTCTCATCGGTGAGCCTGGTGTAGGGAAAACTGCAATTGCAGAAGGGCTTGCACAGCAGATTGTAAACAATGAAGTCCCAGAAATCCTCCGTGATAAAAGGGTTATGACTCTTGATATGGGAACAGTTGTTGCGGGAACAAAATACCGCGGTGAGTTTGAAGACCGCTTAAAGAAAGTAATGGATGAAATTCGCCAAGCGGGAAATATTATTTTATTTATTGATGAGTTGCATACATTAATTGGTGCAGGTGGTGCAGAAGGGGCTATCGATGCATCGAATATTTTGAAACCATCACTCGCGCGCGGTGAGCTTCAATGTATTGGGGCAACAACGCTCGATGAATATCGTAAATATATTGAAAAAGATGCTGCTTTAGAAAGACGTTTCCAACCAATTAGGGTCGATGAGCCAACAGCAGAAGAATCTGTTCAAATTTTAAGAGGGCTAAGAGATCGCTATGAGGCACATCACCGCGTCTCGATCACAGATGAGGCAATTGAGGCAGCTGTTAAACTCTCAGATCGTTATATTTCAGATCGGTTCTTACCGGATAAAGCGATTGATTTAATTGATGAAGCAGGTTCAAAGGTTCGCCTTCGTTCTTATACAACACCACCAAATTTAAAAGAACTTGAACAAAAACTTGAAGAAGTTCGCAAGGAAAAAGACGCATCTGTTCAAAGCCAAGAGTTTGAAAAGGCAGCTTCCTTAAGAGATACGGAGCAGCGTTTACGTGAGCAATTGGAAAATACGAAGAAAACATGGAAAGAAAAGCAAGGACAAGAAAACAGCGAGGTCACAGTTGAAGATATTGCTAGCGTAGTCTCCAGCTGGACGGGTGTTCCAGTCTCGAAGCTAGCTGAGACAGAAACAGAAAAGTTGTTAAAGCTTGAGGAAATTCTCCACTCACGGCTAATTGGGCAGGCAGAAGCCGTTAAAGCTGTTTCAAAGGCAGTCCGCCGTGCGCGAGCAGGCCTTAAAGATCCAAAACGCCCAATTGGTTCGTTTATCTTCCTTGGACCAACTGGGGTAGGAAAAACGGAATTGGCTCGTGCGCTTGCTGAAGTGATGTTCGGTGATGAAGATGCGATGATTCGTGTTGATATGTCTGAGTATATGGAAAAACACTCGACCTCTCGTCTTGTCGGCTCCCCGCCAGGATATGTCGGCTATGAAGAAGGCGGTCAATTAACGGAGAAAGTTCGCAGAAAACCATATTCTGTCGTTCTATTAGATGAAATTGAAAAAGCCCATCCAGATGTGTTTAACATATTGCTACAAGTTCTTGAGGACGGACGTTTAACGGATTCTAAAGGACGCACAGTCGACTTCCGTAACACGGTGCTTATCATGACATCGAACGTAGGTGCAGAGGCATTAAAGCGTAACAAATATGTCGGCTTTAATATTCAAGATTCAGATCAAGACTATAAGGATATGAAAGGAAAAGTAATGGACGAATTGAAACGGGCATTCCGTCCTGAATTCCTGAATCGTATCGACGAAATCATTGTCTTCCATGCGCTTGAAAAAGAACATTTAAAACAAATTGTTACACTCATGTCAGATCAATTAATGCAAAGGCTTAGCGAACAAGATATTTATTTACAATTAACAGACGCTGCAAAAGAGAAAATTTCTGAAGAAGGGTATGACCCAGAATATGGTGCTCGCCCACTTCGCAGAGCCATTCAGAAACATATTGAGGACCAGTTATCTGAAGAGCTGTTAAAAGGAACGGTTCTTAAAGGTCAAAAGGTTACTATTGATGTAGAAGATGGAGAGTTTACTGTAAAATCACCTGAGAAGTCAATGAATAAATAATTTTTAAAATTAGTAAGGGAACTTTATGATAAAAGGTATACGTAGAAACGATTACGTATACCTTTTTTATTACAGGGATAAAAGGAACGAAAATATTGGTAGTCTTTTGGCAGGAAGTGAGAGGAACGATATGGCGAAGCGAAAAATAAAATTTATTTGCCAAGAATGTGGTTATGAGTCACCTAAATGGATGGGAAAATGTCCTGGTTGCGGTGTGTGGAATAAAATGGTTGAGGAGACGGAAACGGTCGGCACAGGCCGTAGGGGGGCCTTTGCACATTCAAGCAATACTGGCATTGCGGCAAAGGCGATGCCAATTACAAAGGTTGAAACTATGAATGAACCGCGCATTCAAACAGAATTGAAGGAATTAAACCGTGTATTAGGCGGTGGGGTTGTTAAAGGATCCCTAGTGCTTATCGGTGGAGACCCAGGCATCGGGAAATCGACGTTATTGCTACAAGTATCCTTTCAATTAGCTAAAATTGGTCATACGGTTCTCTATATTTCTGGCGAAGAAT
Organism: Bacillus sp. B15-48; assembly: GCF_016879755.1. Classification (GTDB taxonomy): domain Bacteria; phylum Bacillota; class Bacilli; order Bacillales; family Cytobacillaceae; genus Mesobacillus_B. The sequence continues at coordinate 75,253 of NZ_WOFU01000011.1, read as the reverse complement.
CGATGAAGCAAACGAAACTTCGTGCAGAAAGGCTGAACATAACATCTGAAAATCTCCTCGTCTATTCGGAGACAAACTTGGAAGAAATTAGCCGAACGATTGAGAACTTATCACCAGATTTTGTTATTGTTGATTCGATACAAACTGTTTTTCACCCAGATGTAACCTCTGCACCTGGGAGTGTCTCACAAGTTAGGGAATCGACAGCTGAATTAATGCGGATTGCTAAAACAAAAGGAATCGCCATTTTTATTGTCGGCCATGTGACGAAAGAAGGGTCCATAGCTGGGCCTCGTATCCTTGAACATATGGTTGATACGGTTCTTTATTTTGAAGGGGAGCGGCATCACACGTATCGAATTTTACGTGCTGTAAAAAACCGATTTGGTTCAACGAACGAGATGGGGATTTTTGAAATGAAGGAAAAAGGTCTTGAAGAAGTGGCAAATCCATCCGAAATCTTTTTAGAGGAGAGATCACAAGGGGCCTCAGGATCAACGGTTGTCGCCTCAATGGAAGGAACAAGACCTGTGCTAGTTGAAATTCAAGCGCTTATTTCACCGACTAGTTTTGGAAATCCAAGAAGAACAGCTACGGGAGTTGACTCTAATCGTGTTAATTTGTTAATGGCTGTTTTGGAAAAGAGAGTCGGCCTGCTGTTGCAAAATCAAGATGCCTATTTAAAGGTAGCTGGGGGAGTTAAATTAGATGAGCCAGCGATTGATTTAGCTGTTGCAGTCAGTATTGCCTCCAGTTTCCGTGATAAGCCGACACGTGCTACCGACTGTATTATTGGTGAAGTAGGCCTCACAGGCGAAGTGCGGCGTGTCTCACGGATTGAGCAGCGGGTTCAAGAGGCGGCAAAACTCGGTTTCGAAAGGATTATCCTGCCAGAAAATAATCTCGGTGGCTGGAAAGCTCCAGAGGGAATCACGCTCATAGGCGTATCAACGATTGGTCAGACATTAAAAGTCACGCTGGAGGGATAAAAATTGGAAAATAACCGGACAGAAGACAAAAGCTTAGGTGATATTTTACAATTTATTGCCCCGGGGACGCCATTAAGGGAGGGAATTGATAATGTCCTTCGGGCTGGAACAGGTGGCCTCATCGTTGTTGGATACAATGAAAGGGTTCAGAAGTTGGTTGATGGCGGCTTTGAAATCGACTGCAGATTTAGTTCAAGCTCATTGTATGAGTTGGCGAAAATGGATGGGGCAATTATTTTAAATGAAACTGGCAGCAGAATCTTGCTCGCAAATGCGCAACTTGTCCCGGACCCTTCCATTCCCTCATCAGAAACGGGAATGCGTCATCGGACAGCGGAACGTGTAGCAAAACAATCAAAAACGCTCGTTGTTGCGATCTCACAGCGAAGGACAGTAATTACTCTTTACCAAGGGAATTTAAAATACTCTTTAAAAGATATTTCGGTCATTTTAACAAAGGCGAACCTCGCAATTCAAACGCTAGAAAAATATAAAATCGTCCTTGAGCAAAGCATTAACAATCTTGGACTACTCGAATATGAAGAGCTTGTGACTTATAATGATTTGCTTCAAGTGTTGCATCGTTTTGAGATGGTGTTGCGAATTAAAAATGAACTGCTTGCCTATTTAAGTGAGCTAGGTGTAGAAGGGCGGCTCATTCGTCTGCAAATGAAAGAATTGATAACAGGTATGGAAAAAGAAGGGGTTCATCTTATTAAAGATTATCTATACGATAAAGAAATTAATGCAGAGGATGTTTTAGTTCGATTTCAGGAATTGGCGAAATCAAGCGCTGTGGAAGATACGATTATATTAAAATTACTCGGGTTTCATGGCTATGTCCACCTTGAGGAGGCGATTTACCCACGCGGATATCGGCTATTGAATAAAATCCCAAGGCTCCCGCCAATCATTATTGAAAATCTGATTAAGCAATTTGGAAAATTCTCAGCGATTAATGCAGCGACAGTTAGTGAATTGGATGAGGTTGAGGGGATTGGTGGGATAAGGGCTAAGAAGATTAAGGCTGGTTTAAAACGGATTTTTGACCAACTTATATCAGATCGTCGGATGTAAGCAACCCATTTGACAGCCTTTAAGCCCAGTGCTACTTTTAACAAAGAGTAGGAAAAAGATGCTATAAACGTATTACAATTTGATGTTAAAGATTTCATTCTGTTAATAAATATTAAAATTATCATTAGGTAAAGGTTTCAAATTAAGAATATTGTTTATAATGTTAATTAAGGAGGTGAAGGAATGTTAAGACGGATCATTCAAGCCTGCTTCCTCATTATCGGAGGAACGCTTGGGATTTTCTTAATACCTGATTTATTATCATTAATTAATCTTGAGTATAATCCTTTTATTGCGAATTCGTATGTATCTGCTTTACTTGGTGCACTTATTTTTTATTTACTTACCTTTTGGGCAGTCGATTATGTAACCAATTTTATTAAGTGGTTAGAGGAAGCTTTAATTAGAGCGCCGATTCTTGATTTAGTTTTTGGCGGCGTCGGTTTGTTTTTCGGTTTAATCATTGCTTATTTAGTTGGTTTTGCCTTTAATGCAATCCAAGTTCCAGTTTTTAATACGGTTGCACCGATTTTATCTACACTATTATTAGGTTATTTAGGGTTTCAAGTCGGTTTCAAAAAACGCGATGAACTGCTTGTCCTCTTTGCTAACCGTAAAAAACGGGTCGGAGATGAGGAGGAAAACGAGAAAAATCAAACTAGTAACTGGAAAATCCTCGACACAAGTGTAATAATTGATGGGAGAATTGCGGATATCTGCCAAACTGGCTTTCTTGAAGGCATAATTGTCATCCCACAATTTGTTTTAGAGGAATTGCAGCATATTGCTGATTCATCTGATGTGCTGAAACGAAATCGTGGGCGCCGTGGCCTCGATATTCTTAATCGCATTCAGAAGGAAGTGAATATCCAAGTGGATATTTATGAAGGCGATTTTGAAGAGATTCATGAAGTGGATTCTAAACTAGTTAAGCTTGCGAAATTAACAACCGGTGTCGTTGTTACAAATGATTTTAATTTAAATAAAGTATGTGAGTTGCAAGGGGTATCTGTCCTAAACATTAATGACCTCGCCAATGCGGTTAAACCTGTCGTTCTTCCTGGAGAAGAGATGAGCATTCAAGTAATCAAGGATGGGAAGGAACAGAATCAGGGGATTGCCTATTTGGATGATGGCACAATGATTGTTGTCGAAGAAGGAAGAGATTATATCGGCAAACGAATTGATGTTCTTGTTACAAGTGTACTACAGACCTCTGCCGGCAGAATGATTTTTGCGAAACCGAAGTTATTAGAAAAAGCACTGTAGATAGATAGGAGTTTTCATTATGGCTTACCAAGTCGTGATTCCGGCTGCTGGTCAGGGGAAAAGAATGGGTGCAGGGAAAAATAAGCTTTATATTACACTTGAAGGCATTCCTGTGTTGATTCATACATTACGCATTTTTGATGAAGATGAACAATGTGATGGAGTGATCCTAGCGATTCATCGAGATGATGAGGAAGGCTTTAAGGATCTGTTAAAAACGTATCAAATTAAAAAGGTCACAGAACTAGTGTATGGAGGAAAGGAACGTCAGAATAGTGTCTTTAATGGTATAAAGACCATTCATTCCGACGGAATTGTTCTTGTCCATGATGCGGCAAGGCCTTTTATTAAAAAATCAACCATTCATAAGCTTGTGCAAGCTGCTGAGGAGGATGGTGCGGCAATCGTTGCTGTTCCAGTAAAAGATACGGTTAAAAGAGCAGAAAATCTCCAAGTAACAGAAACAATTGAGCGTTCCAGCTTGTGGGCTGTCCAAACCCCACAAGCTTTTCGCGTTTCTCTTGTCTTGCAAGCCCATGAACAGGCAGAAACGGATCAATTTATTGGAACCGATGATGCAAGTCTTGTTGAAAGGCTTCATCAGAAAGTCGTTATTATTGAAGGCGATTATGATAATATTAAACTGACAACACCTGAAGATATTTATTTTGCTGAGGCAATTTTAAAGAAAAATCGCCGATTGGCAAACCCTTAGATGTAGGCCGATTGCTTTTTCTATTGGATTGGACTTATTCGTTAGAAAAAATAAGCTTAAAAAAACAGCATCATTTAGGTGACTGATTGAATTTTTGCAAAGGAGTAAATGTTGATGTTTCGAATTGGACAAGGTTTTGATGTACATCAGTTGGTTGAAGGTCGACCATTGATTATTGGCGGCATTTCCATCCCTCATGAAAAGGGATTGCTTGGACACTCGGATGCGGATGTTTTGTTGCATGCGATTACAGATGCCTGTTTAGGAGCGATTGGGGCAGGAGATATTGGGAAACACTTTCCAGATACAGATCCAAAATTCAAAGACGTAGACTCGAGTAAGTTACTAAAGAATGTGTTTGAGCTTGTAAAAAAGGATGGATATCAGCTCGTTAATATTGATTGTACAATTATTGCCCAGAAGCCAAAAATGGCTCCGCATATCGATACGATTAAGGGAAAAATTGCTGAGTTGCTTGAAGGTGAACTTGAGCAAGTAAATGTAAAAGCGACCACGACTGAGAAGATTGGGTTCGTTGGGCGAGAGGAAGGGATTGCGGCCCAAGCGGTTATTTTGCTACAAAAGCTTTAAGAAAGATAGAAAGACGAATGAATATAGATTTGCTGAGTTGAGGAGGATGTTTATGTCAAATATACGTGTTCGTTATGCCCCAAGTCCGACGGGTCATTTACATATAGGAAACGCTCGTACAGCCCTTTTTAATTATTTATTTGCCCGCAACCAAGGTGGAAAATTCATTATTCGCATTGAAGATACCGATCTAAAGCGAAATATTGAGGGCGGAGAACAAAGTCAACTGCATTATTTAAAGTGGTTAGGAATCGATTGGGACGAAAGTATTGATGTGGCTGGCGAGTACGGCCCTTATCGTCAATCGGAGCGGATTGCTATTTATGACCAACACACAGCGCAGCTATTTGAAAAGGACCTTGCTTACAAATGTTATTGTACCGAGGAAGAGGTAGAAGCAGAACGTGCTGCACAAATGGAAAAGAATGAAACCCCTAAATATTCAGGCAGGTGTCGTCATTTATCAGAACAAGAGAGAAAGCAGTTTGAGGCGGAAGGACGTAAGCCGAGCATTCGTTTTAAAGTACCTGCAGGTAGAATTCTTAAGTTTAATGATATCGTCAAAGAAGACGTGGCCTTTGAATCGGATGGTTTTGGGGACTTTGTCATTGTGAAAAAAGATGGAATTCCAACTTATAATTATGCGGTCGTTATTGATGATCACTTAATGAAAATATCTCATGTTCTTCGCGGAGATGACCATATTTCCAATACACCGAAACAATTATTGATTTATGATGCTTTTGGTTGGCAGCCACCAATCTTTGGTCATATGACATTAATCGTGAATGAAAGCAGAAAAAAATTAAGCAAACGTGACGAGTCGATTATTCAATTTATTGAGCAATATAAGGAATTAGGGTATTTACCAGAAGCGTTATTTAATTTTATTGCCTTGCTAGGTTGGTCACCATCAGGGGAAGAAGAAATATTCTCGCAAGAAGAGTTCGTCGAACAATTTGATCCAGCACGTCTATCTAAATCGCCTGCATTATTTGATCGTCAAAAGCTTACTTGGATGAACAATCAGTATATGAAAAAAGCAGATGTTGAAAAAGTAATTGAATTGTCCTTGCCCCATTTAATAAAAGCAGGGAAGGTGAAGGCGACTAGATCTGAAGAAGAAGAACGATGGGTAAGGAGTCTCATCTCACTTTATCAGGAGAAAATGAGTTATGGGGCTGAAATCGTTGAAATGTCAGAAATCTTTTTCCAAGAGGAATTAAGTTTTGAAGCAGAGGCGAAGGAAGTTTTGGCAGGAGAACAAGTACCAGAAGTAATGCAAGCTTTCCTTCAAGAAATTGAGGCTCTCCCAGAATTCACAGCGGCTGAAATTAAAAAGGCTGTAAAAGCAGTTCAAAAAGGAACAGGTCATAAAGGACAAAAGTTATTTATGCCGATCCGCGCAGCAGTGACTGGCCAAACGCATGGTCCTGATTTAATGTTGGCGATGGAACTACTCGGAATCGAAAAGGTAAAAAATCGTGTCAAAAATCTGCTCGTCTAGAAATATTTTGAAATAGGTAGTTAACATTACGTTGAAAATATAATATAGTAAAAGTAAATTAAAGAGCATGAAAGTGTTGATGAGGAGAAGTAAAAAAATGATGCTTTATAGAGAGAACCATCACCGGCTGAAAGTGGTTTAAGCCTCTCATTTTTTGAAATGCACCTCTGAGCCTCTAAATGAACGGATGAATTCCTAGTAGTTTAGGGCGGGCCCTCCCGTTAACAGGTCAAGTTGAGGTTTGGTATCAGCAAACCTAAACAGAGTGGAACCGCGCAGGTAAGCGTCTCTGTCATTTGACAGAGACGTTTTTTATTTTTTTGGAAATACTGGGGGATGGTAATCATGTTTAAAACAATTAGAGAAGATATTGATGTTGTATTTGATCAAGATCCTGCAGCAAGAAGTCGCTTGGAAGTCATTTTAACTTATGCGGGCCTCCATGCCATTTGGTCCCACAGACTTGCTCATGCTTTGTTTAAAAGACGTTTCTTCTTTCTTGCTAGAGTGATTTCGCAAGTAAGCCGATTTTTTACCGGGATTGAAATTCATCCTGGGGCAAAGATTGGCAACCGATTATTTATTGACCATGGTATGGGTGTGGTGATCGGGGAAACGTGTGAAATTGGAGATAATGTCACGATATACCAAGGTGTTACTTTAGGGGGTACAGGGAAAGAGAAAGGAAAGCGGCACCCGACTGTGAATGATAACGTCTTGATTGCCACTGGTGCAAAGGTTCTCGGCTCGATTACGATAGGGGAGAATTCCAAAATCGGTGGCGGTTCGGTTGTGTTAAAAGATGTTCCACCAAACTCAACCGTTGTTGGCGTTCCCGGTCGTGTCGTTATCCGAGATGGAGTTAAAATAAGAAAAGATTTAAATCATTCAGATCTTCCGGATCCTATTATAGATCGATTTAAAGCGTTGGAGGGAGAACTTTCCAAGATGCAAGAAGAGCTCGAAGGATTGAAGGAAGAAAGGAGAAAGATGAATGTCAATTCAAATTTATAATACGTTAACACGTCAAAAAGAAGTGTTTACCCCGCTTGAAGAGGGGAAAGTAAAGATGTATGTTTGCGGTCCCACCGTTTATAACTATATTCATATCGGTAATGCGCGTCCAGCAATCGTCTTTGATACGGTTCGCAGGTACTTAGAATTCAGAGGGTATGATGTTAACTATGTATCGAATTTTACAGATGTTGATGACAAATTAATCCGGGCTGCGAACGAATTGGGGGAAGATGTCCCAACAATCGCGAATCGCTTTATTGAAGCGTATTTTGAAGATATTACTGCTCTTGGCTGCAAACGCGCAGATGTCCATCCACGTGTAACCGAAACGATGGATTTAATCATCGAGTTTATTGAAGCTCTAATTGAAAAGGGTTATGCGTATGAATCGAACGGGGACGTTTATTTTCGAACAAGGGAATTTAAAGGATATGGGAAACTTTCTCATCAATCAATTGACGAACTAAAGATTGGCGCGCGTATTCAAGTAGGCGAGAAGAAACAAGATGCCCTTGACTTTGCTCTTTGGAAAAAAGCAAAGGATGGGGAAATATCCTGGGAAAGTCCGTGGGGAAGAGGAAGACCTGGTTGGCATATCGAATGTTCAGCTATGGCCAAACAATATCTAGGTGATACAATTGATATTCACGCAGGTGGCCAGGATTTAGCATTTCCACATCATGAGAATGAGATTGCCCAGACAGAAGCATTGACAGGGAAATCATTTGCAAGATATTGGATGCATAATGGGTATATTAATATTAACAATGAAAAAATGTCAAAGTCACTAGGGAACTTTGTGCTCGTCCATGACATTATTAAGAAGCATGATCCACAAGTATTGCGCTTCTTTATGCTATCTGTTCATTACCGGAACCCGATTAATTATAGTGAGGAATTGCTAGAAAATACACGTGCCGCGTTTGATCGTATTAAGACTTCTTATCAAAACTTAAAACATCGTGCAGGCGCAAGTACAAACTTAACAACGAATAATCAAGAGTGGCTTGATCAGATTGCTAAGCTTCATCAGCAATTTGTCAAAGAATTGGATGATGATTTTAATACGGCAAACGGAATCTCCGTTCTATTTGAGTTATCAAAACTTGCAAATCTTTATTTATTAGAGAAGAATACAGCTGAAGAAGTAATCGAAGCATTTTTAAAGGAGTTTGACCTCTATTTTAACATTTTAGGCTTAAGTTTAGGCAGCGAGGAACTTCTTGATGAAGAAATTGAAGCTTTAATTGAAAAACGAAACCAAGCTAGAAAAGACCGTAACTTTAAACTATCCGATGAGATTCGTGATCAGTTGAAAGGGATGAATATCATCCTAGAGGATACTGCACAGGGGACGAGATGGAAAAGAGGATAGGAAATGCTGGCAAATAATCAAAATGTAGACGAAAAGCAATTAAATAGTCTCGCTCTTGCTTATATGGGCGATGCCGTATTTGAAAAACATGTACGGTTTCACCTGCTCCAGAGTGGGAAAGTAAAACCAAATAAGCTGCATAGAGAAGCAACAAAATATGTGTCAGCTAAGGCACAGGCGAAAATTGCCCATGTTTTTATTGAAAAAGGCGTACTGTCAGAAGAGGAAGTTGCTGTGCTCAAGCGTGGGAGAAATGCAAAATCCGGAACAGTCCCGAAAAATACCGATGTCCAAACATATCGATATAGCACGGCATTTGAGGCTCTCATAGGCTATCTGTTTTTGGCTGAGGAAGAGGAGCGGTTAGAAGAATTAATTAACGAGGCGTTTGCAATTATCGAAGAGGGAGGATGTTCATCGTGAGTGAAGGATATATTGCAGGGAAAAATCCTATACTTGAAGCCTTAAAGTCACACAGGGATATTAATAAAATCATGATTGCCGAAGGTTCCCAGCGGGGGCAAATGCAGCAAGTCACAAAGTTAGCAAAAGAGGCAAATGTCATTGTTCAATTCGTGCCAAAGAAGAAGTTGGATCAAATGTATGAAGGAAATCATCAAGGTGTCATTGCTCAAGTAGCTGCCTATGAATATGCTGAATTAGATGACCTATTTGCAGTGGCAGAAAAACGAAATGAAGCGCCTTTTTTCCTTTTGCTTGATGAAATTGAAGATCCCCATAATCTCGGTTCGATTATGAGAACAGCGGATGCTGCTGGAGCCCATGGTATCATTATTCCAAAAAGAAGAGCTGTTGGACTGACAGCGACAGTCGCAAAAGCATCAACTGGTGCGATTGAACATATCCCAGTTGTCCGTGTGACGAATATGGCAAGAGTAATTGACGAACTGAAGGATCGTGGAATGTGGATCGCTGGGACGGACGCGGCAGGCAAAGAAGACTATCGTAATTTTGATGGCACGATTCCATTAGGGCTTGTGATTGGCAGTGAAGGAAAAGGGATGGGAAGGCTCATCCGTGACAAGTGTGATTTTCTGTTGCGTTTGCCAATGGCCGGAAAGGTTACCTCATTGAATGCATCTGTTGCGGCTGCTCTGTTAATGTACGAGGTTTATCGTAACCGCCATCCGTTAGGGCAGTAAAATGGACATCTTGTTAGTTGACGGATATAACATTATTGGTGCCTGGCCAGACTTAGTGGAATTGAAAAATAAAGATCTTTCGGCGGCACGAGACATATTAATTGAAAAAATGGCTGAATATCAAGCTTATACTGGATTTCGCGTCATCATAGTTTTCGATGCCTACTATGTAGAGGGAATTGAAAAAAAATATGAAAATCACAAGGTCGAAGTTGTCTTTACTAGGAAAAATGAAACGGCGGATGAAAGAATTGAGAAATTGGCGATTGAATTAAGCAATCGAATGACACAAATCCATGTTGCTACCTCTGATTATACTGAACAGTGGCAGATTTTTGGACAAGGTGCCCTAAGAAAATCGGCGCGTGAACTTTTAACCGAGATCAATGTCATTGAACAAAAAATCGGAAAGAAGGTTCAGAACATCCAACATAAAAAACCAGTGAGCAAAATTCAATTAAGTGAAGAGGTAGCCAAAATCTTTGAGAAGTGGCGTCGGGGAAGCGATTGATCAACTTGACGTAAAAAAAATGGTTACTGTATAATATTTCTATCTATGGGAAAGTCCAGGTGGAGGCGGTCATAGGTGAACAATGATTTTAGAGGGAACCCAGTTGTCAAATATATTGGACTTAACGATGATAAGATTATTGAGGCTGTTCATCGTGGGGAAAGTGAAGCTCTTGATTTTTTAATAAAAAAGTATCAAAACTTTGTCAGAGCTAAGGCGAAATCGTACTTTTTAATTGGTGGCGATAAGGAAGATATTGTTCAAGAGGGAATGATTGGATTGTATAAAGCAATCCGTGACTACAAAGAGGACAAGCTGACATCCTTTAAGGCATTTGCTGAACTTTGTATTACGAGACAAATTATTACAGCGATAAAATCGGCGACAAGGCTGAAACATATGCCACTGAATTCCTATGTTTCCCTCGATAAGCCAATCTATGATGACGAATCTGATCGGACACTTATGGATGTTCTCGCTGGTGGGAAAGTATTAGATCCAGAAGAACTGATTATTAATCAAGAGGATATTGAAAAAATGGCATTAAGGATGGAACAACTTCTTAGTGATCTTGAACGAAAGGTACTGGCTTTGTATTTAGAAGGACAGTCCTATCAGGAGATATCTGAAGAATTGGATCGCCATGTGAAATCAATTGATAACGCTCTCCAAAGAGTGAAGCGAAAGCTCGAAAAGTCCCTTGATATCCAGCAATTTACCCATTAGTATCATCCCTATGATAATTAGGATAGATTGACTAAACGAGTTGACCATGATAAAGTTTTATGGTCATAGATTTGTAGGTGCATGATGAGGAAAAAGATTACGCTTAGCTGTTCGGTGTGTAGTTCACGAAACTACTCAACAATGAAAAACAGCGATCACCAACAGGAACGCCTTGAAGTAAAAAAGTATTGCAAAAACTGCAATGAACATACAGTTCATCGGGAAACAAAATAACGGTAAAACAGAGATTTTGCCATTCCAAACATGGAGGTTACGAAATGCGCATCCTTAATTTTTTTCCTGAAGTAGCCCGTGAAATGAAAAAAGTCAGCTGGCCAAAACGGAAAGAGCTCGGTCGATATACAATAGTCGTGTTAGCGACCGTCCTGTTTATGGCTTTATTTTTTTCAGTTGTAGATTTAGGAATTTCTGAATTGATTCGTTTAATTCTTGAATAACAACAGAGTTCTCATGGTATAATGGAAAATAAACGCAGGAAGTTTTTACAAAAGCCCGATTATCGGGTTTTTTGTTTGCTAATAAAGACAGGAATCTATTTGTAATGCGTTAGGATTGTAGGGTTTTCAGGAAGTTCTACTTTTCTATTAGCAAAAAAGGGAGGGACGGACGTACAGTCCTCTGTAATGGAAAAGAACTGGTATGTTGTTCATACATATTCTGGGTATGAGAATAAGGTGAAGACGAATTTAGAAAAACGAGTAGAATCAATGGGTATGCAGGACAAAATTTTTCGAGTCATTGTACCTGAAGACGAAGAAACTGATTTTAAAAATGGAAAAAAGAAAGTTGTGAAAAGGAAAACATTCCCTGGTTATGTACTTGTGGAATTAATCATGACCGATGATTCATGGTATGTTGTAAGAAACACTCCTGGAGTGACTGGTTTTGTAGGCTCTTCTGGCCATGGTTCGAAGCCAACCCCGTTACTTCCTGAAGAAGTAGCGATGATTCTAAAACGCATGGGTGTAGATGAAGTAAGGGTTGATGTTGATTTTGAACTAAATGAAACAGTCCAAGTAAATGAAGGGCCTTTTGCGAATTTCACCGGAATTATTGAAGAAATCGACAAAGATAAAGGAAAGCTAAAAGTACTTGTTAATATGTTCGGAAGAGATACCCCAGTTGAACTGGAATTTTCGCAAATTAAAAAATTATAACTTGAAAATCAAATTAAAAAGTGGTAGTATTTCTAAGGTCAGTATGTCTCATGAGAGGCAAACATATAAAATATGTTCTTTATTTAAATAAAGACTGCGCTGAGTGGGAGGGGAAATCCCTATTACCACATCACGGACTTTAAGGAGGTGTGTCTCGTGGCTAAAAAAGTAATTAAGATTGTTAAATTACAAATCCCAGCTGGGAAAGCAAATCCAGCTCCGCCGGTTGGTCCTGCACTAGGTCAAGCAGGTGTGAATATCATGGGATTCTGTAAAGAGTTTAACGCACGTACAGCTGATCAAGCTGGTTTGATCATTCCTGTTGAAATCACGGTGTTTGAAGACCGTTCATTTACATTTATTACGAAAACTCCTCCTGCTGCTGTTCTATTAAAAGTAGCAGCTGGAATTCAGTCTGGTTCTGGTGAACCAAACCGTAATAAAGTAGCAACAGTCAAGCGTGATAAAGTACGCGAGATTGCGGAGCAAAAAATGCCTGACCTAAACGCAGCAGATGTAGAATCAGCTATGCGTATGGTTGAAGGTACTGCCCGCAGTATGGGTATCACGATTGAGGACTAATTGTTGATGTTAGGGATGATAAGGTTGCGATGATGAACTGTTTCTCTCGCAACCTTTTATCTGTCTGGCGAAGCTGAGGGATTCAGCTTACATGGCTGCGGCGCAGAATAAGGCGCATCCGCCTGTTCTGATTGTCTGGCTCCAGTGCCTAGCCCCTCGAGACACTTCGGCCCAGCCAATAAAGTCAAAGAACGACTTTACTGGCTGGTCCTCCAGCGCTTGTCGGGGCTGAACGAGGCACTTACGCCTTTCTAAGTGGGAGGTTATTCCGCTAAAACCACAATTCTAGGAGGAAATAAAAAATGGCTAAAAAAGGCAAAAAGTATCAAGAAGCCGCTAAGTTAGTAGATCGTTTGAAAGCTTATTCAATTGAAGAAGCAATTGAGCTTGCGAAAAAGACAAGCACAGTTAAGTTTGACGCAACAGTTGAAGCTGCATTTCGTTTAGGGGTTGACCCTAAGAAAGCGGACCAACAAATCCGTGGTGCAGTTGTTCTTCCGAACGGAACTGGTAAAACACAACGTGTGCTAGTTTTCGCTAAAGGTGAAAAATTAAAAGAAGCTGAAGCTGCTGGTGCAGACTATGTTGGTGATGCAGAATACATCAATAAAATTCAACAAGGTTGGTTCGAATTTGATGTCATTGTAGCAACTCCTGACATGATGGGTGAAGTCGGAAAACTTGGTCGTGTATTAGGACCAAAAGGTTTAATGCCTAACCCTAAGACTGGTACAGTTACATTTGATGTAGCAAAAGCAGTTAACGAAATAAAAGCTGGTAAAGTTGAATACCGCGTTGATAAAGCTGGAAACATTCATGTTCCGATTGGGAAGGTTTCTTTCGAAGATGGAAAGCTTGTTGAAAACTTCAACACAATCTTTGAAACAATGATGAAAGTTAAGCCTTCTGCTGCAAAAGGAACTTACATGAAAAATGTAGTGGTATCCTCAACAATGGGACCAGGGGTAAAAGTTGACCCTGCAACTGTTTCAGCAAAATAATACCAATTGACAATTTCGATACATTTAGATAAAATGTATTTTGTTGTTAAAAATAAATAACATTTGTACCGCAGACAGCAGGTGCCGTAATGGCTTAATACCCTGCCGAGGTCATACGATAGATTCTCGAAGTTCCTATTGTATACTACCTCCATGTCTGTACGACATGGAGGTTTTTTGATTAGCTCGGTATAAGTGTAGATAATTCTACAGGAGGTGTAAATATGAGCAGCGTGATTGAAACAAAGAAACAACTAGTTGAGGAAATCGCTGATAAATTCAAAGCGAGTCAATCGACGATTGTCGTTGATTACCGCGGTTTAACAGTGGCTGAAGTTACTGAACTTCGCAAGCAACTTCGTGATGCGGGTGTTGAGTTCAAAGTGTACAAAAACACAATGACTCGCCGTGCAGCTGAAGCAGCAGGAATTGAAGGGCTAAACGAAGTACTTACAGGACCAAACGCAGTTGCATTCAGTACTGAAGATGTTGTCGCACCGGCAAAAATTATTAATGAATTCGCAAAAAAGAACGAAGCACTTGAAATTAAAGCAGGTGTAATTGAAGGAAACGTCGCTACAGTTGAAGAAGTAAAAGCTCTTGCAGATCTACCATCTCGCGAAGGCTTGCTTTCTATGCTACTCAGCGTACTCCAAGCACCTATCCGCAATCTTGCTCTTGCTACAAAAGCAGTTGCAGAACAAAAAGAAGAACAAGGCGCGTAAGTTAATCTACGTTCGATAATTTAAAAAAACATTAACCAACTTTAAGGAGGAAATGAACAATGACGAAAGAACAAATCATTGAAGCAGTTAAAAATATGACTGTTTTAGAACTAAACGACCTAGTAAAAGCAATTGAAGAAGAATTCGGCGTAACTGCTGCAGCTCCAGTAGCTGTTATGGGTGGCGCTGCTGGTGGCGACGCTGTTGCAGAACAAACTGAGTTTGATCTAATTCTTACTTCTGCAGGCGACCAAAAAATCAAAGTTATCAAGGTTGTTCGTGAAATTACAGGTCTTGGACTTAAAGAAGCGAAAGAAGTTGTTGATAACGCTCCGAAGCCACTTAAAGAAGGCATTGCTAAAGAAGAGGCTGAAGAACTTAAAGCTAAGCTTGAAGAAGTTGGAGCTGGCGTAGAGGTTAAGTAATAAAATTTTAGAAAAGCTCGCTGTCAAGCGGGCTTTTTTTCGATAATTAGGATCGCATAAGGATGGTGGTCAGTTTTGACAAATCATTACTTCTCGAAAAATCCAGAGTCAGCAAGTTCTCCGGTGTTTTGGCATTTCGAACTAAAGGGGAATTCGTTTAAGTTTAAAACGGACAGTGGTGTTTTTTCAAAAAAAGAAGTAGATTTTGGTTCACGTTTATTAATTGAAACTTTTCAGTTAGAAAATGATAAAGGACCCATTCTTGATGTTGGATGCGGTTATGGGCCAATTGGTTTATCAATCGCAAAATCCTTTCCGGACGCAATCGTACATATGGTTGATGTGAATGAAAGGGCATTAACTTTGGCTAGAGAAAATGCAAAGTTAAATCAAATAAACAATGTTCGAATTTATGAGAGTGATTGCTTATTAGCGGTTGAAGAGACCCAATTTCAAGCGATTTTGACAAACCCTCCAATTCGAGCGGGGAAAAAAGTTGTCCATAACATCTTTGAACAAAGCGTTCTTCATCTTACCGATACAGGTGAATTATGGATCGTTATTCAGAAGAAGCAAGGTGCATCTTCGGCGATTAAAAAGTTAGAGGACTTGTTTGCTCAGGTTGATGTCATTGAAAAAAAGAAAGGTTATTTTATAATCAGAGCCAAAAAAGTTGACGATGAACACCGGCTATGATAGCATTATAAAATGCCAATAGATTAGTTTTCTAATATATGCTAAAAATATACTTTATACGTATATTTTGGGTCATATGGGGAAAACTAACAAAATAATTGTTCGTCAAAGAAAATGTGGTTTTAACGTAAAACCCTTTTTCTTTTTGTCTTATGAAATGGGTTGCATGAAAGAACACAAATAGTGGAATAATTACGCTTGATTTGAGGGGTGAATCAGTTGACAGGTCAACTAGTTCAGTATGGACGACACCGCCAGCGAAGAAGTTATGCAAGAATCAGTGAAGTATTAGAATTGCCGAATTTAATTGAAATTCAAACGGCTTCTTATCAATGGTTCCTTGATGAGGGACTACGGGAAATGTTCCAAGATATTTCCCCGATTGAGGACTTTACTGGGAACTTATCGCTAGATTTTATTGATTACAGTCTTGCAGAACCAAAATATCCAGTAGAAGAATCTAAAGAGAGAGATGTTACTTACTCCGCTCCATTAAGGGTGAAAGTACGTCTTGTTAATAAAGAAACTGGTGAAGTAAAAGATCAGGATGTCTTCATGGGAGACTTCCCGCTTATGACTGAAACAGGAACTTTCGTCATCAATGGTGCCGAGAGGGTTATCGTATCTCAATTGGTGCGTTCTCCTAGTGTTTATTTCAGTGCGAAGATGGATAAAAACGGGAAGAAAGGCTTTTCCGCTACCGTTATTCCGAATCGTGGCGCCTGGCTTGAGTATGAAACCGATGCGAAAGATGTTGTATATGTTAGGATCGATCGTACGAGGAAGCTCCCTGTTACGGTTCTTTTGCGTGCACTTGGCTTCGGATCCGATCAAGAAATCATCGACTTGATCGGCGATAATGAGTATATCCGAAATACGCTTGAAAAAGACAATACAGAAGGTACTGAAAAGGCGTTGATTGAAATCTACGAACGGCTTCGTCCAGGTGAACCGCCGACTGTAGAAAATGCAAAAAGCCTGTTAGTATCTAGATTCTTCGACCCTAAACGCTATGATTTAGCGAGCGTTGGTCGCTATAAATTAAATAAAAAGTTACACATAAAAAATCGCTTGTTTGGCCAAAAACTAGCGGAAACTTTGGTTGACCCGGACACAGGAGAAATTATTGCTGAAAAGGGCGTAACTCTTGATCGTCGAACATTAGATAAAATTCTTCCTTATCTTCAGGTGAATGTAGGGTATGAGACACATAAACCATATGGGGGAGTAGTGGAAGAAGACATTCCATTACAATCGATTAAGATTTATGCACCAAATGATGAAGATGAAAAAGTGATTAACATCATTGGCAATGCCAATGTGGAAGAACAAGTTAAAAATATTACAGCTGCCGATATCATTTCATCGATTAGTTATTTCTTTAACTTATTGTATGGTGTAGGTGATACGGATGACATCGATCACTTAGGAAATAGAAGACTTCGTTCTGTTGGTGAGCTGTTGCAAAATCAATTCCGTATTGGACTTTCAAGAATGGAGCGTGTTGTTCGTGAAAGGATGTCCATTCAAGACACAAACACGATTACACCTCAGCAGTTAATTAATATTCGACCAGTCATTGCGTCAATTAAAGAGTTCTTTGGAAGTTCTCAGCTTTCTCAGTTTATGGATCAAACAAATCCATTGGCTGAATTGACACATAAAAGACGTCTATCTGCATTAGGACCTGGTGGACTAACTCGTGAACGTGCAGGATTTGAAGTACGTGACGTTCACTATTCTCACTATGGTCGTATGTGTCCGATTGAAACGCCTGAGGGACCAAACATCGGATTAATTAACTCGCTTTCATCATTTGCGAAAGTAAATAAATTTGGTTTTATTGAAACACCTTATCGTCGCGTTGATCCCGAAACTGGAAAAGTCACTTCTCATTTCGATTATTTAACAGCCGATGAGGAAGATAATTATGTTGTCGCACAGGCAAACGCTAGATTATCAGAAGACGGAGATTTTATAGATGATATGGTCGTTGCCCGTTTCCGTGGTGAAAACACGATTGTCCGCCGTGAACGCGTTGACTATATGGATGTATCACCGAAACAAGTCGTTTCGGCTGCGACAGCGTGTATTCCTTTCCTAGAAAACGATGACTCGAACCGTGCCTTGATGGGAGCGAACATGCAGCGACAAGCTGTTCCATTGTTGCAACCAGAATCACCACGTGTCGGTACAGGAATGGAACATGTCTCTGCAAAGGATTCAGGTGCTGCGGTTATTTGCAAGCATGAAGGAATTGTTGAGCATGTTGAGGCTCGCGAAGTTTGGGTGCGTAGGATCACTGAGGTAGGTGGCCAAGAGCTTAAAGGCGACCTCGATAAATATCGATTGCTAAAATTCATACGCTCAAACCAAGGAACATGCTATAATCAACGACCAATTGTAAGCGTTGGTGACCGGGTTACAAAAGGGGAAATTCTCGCTGATGGTCCATCAATGGAAAAAGGTGAGTTAGCCCTTGGTCGAAATGTCCTGGTTGCTTTTATTAACTGGGATGGTTATAACTATGAGGATGCCATCATCATGAGCGAACGACTTGTAAAAGATGATGTATACACATCCATTCATATCGAAGAGTATGAATCAGAGTCTCGCGATACAAAGCTTGGTCCAGAAGAGATTACCCGTGATATTCCAAATGTTGGAGAAGATGCATTGCGCAATCTCGATGAACGCGGAATTATCAGAGTAGGTGCGGAAGTAAAAGATGGTGATTTGCTTGTTGGAAAAGTAACACCAAAAGGGGTTACCGAACTGACTGCAGAAGAACGTCTATTGCATGCAATCTTTGGTGAGAAAGCTAGAGAAGTACGCGATACATCGTTGCGTGTTCCGCATGGTGGCGGTGGAATTGTCCTTGATGTGAAAGTCTTTAACCGTGAAGATGGCGATGAATTGCCTCCTGGTGTGAACCAGCTCGTCCGTGCATACATTGTTCAAAAACGGAAGATTTCTGAAGGGGATAAAATGGCCGGACGCCATGGAAACAAAGGGGTTATCTCGCGTGTCCTTCCAGAGGAAGATATGCCATATTTACCAGATGGTACACCAGTTGACGTCATGTTAAACCCATTAGGAGTTCCGTCAAGGATGAATATCGGACAGGTGCTAGAATTGCATCTTGGAATGGCCGCACGTTATCTTAACATTCATGTAGCATCACCAGTATTTGATGGTGCAACCGAAGAGGATGTTTGGGAAACGATTGAAGAAGCTGGAATGGCCACTGATGCGAAAACAGTTCTTTACGATGGGCGTACCGGTGAACCATTTGATAACCGTGTATCTGTTGGTGTCATGTATATGATTAAACTAGCACATATGGTTGATGATAAACTCCATGCTCGTTCGACTGGTCCATACTCACTTGTTACGCAACAGCCTCTTGGTGGGAAAGCTCAATTTGGTGGTCAGCGTTTCGGGGAGATGGAAGTATGGGCGCTTGAAGCCTATGGTGCTGCCTATACACTTCAAGAAATTTTAACTGTGAAATCAGATGATGTTGTTGGACGTGTAAAGACATATGAAGCGATTGTAAAAGGAGAAAACGTCCCAGAACCAGGCGTACCTGAGTCCTTCAAGGTGTTGATGAAGGAACTTCAAAGTCTTGGTATGGATGTAAAGATTCTTTCAGGTGATGAAAAAGAAATTGAAATGCGCGATTTCGATGATGAAGATGAAATGCATCATAATGAACCAATAACCATTGCTCCTGAAACAGAGGAAATTGATCCGGAAAAAGTAGGATCTAAAGAATAGTTGTATAATCGGTGACTGAACGCCTCGATCGTTAGTAAAAACTAAGGCGTTCATCACCTTAAGGGATTAACCCTAGATTAAAAGGGAGGTAGGCCCCTTGTTGGATGTCAATAATTTTGAATATATGAAGATTGGTCTTGCATCACCGGATAAAATCCGTTCTTGGTCATTTGGTGAAGTAAAAAAACCAGAAACAATTAACTACCGTACATTAAAGCCAGAAAAAGACGGGTTGTTCTGCGAACGGATATTTGGTCCAACAAAGGATTGGGAATGTCATTGTGGGAAATACAAACGAGTTCGCTATAAAGGGGTTGTCTGTGATCGTTGTGGCGTTGAAGTCACTCGGGCTAAAGTCCGCCGTGAACGGATGGGCCATATTGAATTAGCCGCTCCAGTTTCCCATATTTGGTATTTCAAAGGGATTCCAAGCAGAATGGGTCTTGTCCTTGATATGTCACCCCGTGCGCTTGAAGAAGTAATTTACTTTGCATCATATGTAGTAACAGATACAGGTGATACAGCACTAGAAAAGAAACAATTACTATCAGAAAAAGAGTATCGTGCCTATCGGGATAAATATGGAAGTAAATTCCAAGCTTCAATGGGTGCTGAAGCAATTAAAAAACTCCTTTCAAGTATTGATCTTGATAAAGATGTTGATGGATTAAAAGAAGAGTTAAAAACGGCTCAAGGACAACGTCGTACACGAGCGATTAAACGCCTTGAAGTATTAGAAGCTTTCCGTAACTCTGGCAATGAACCTTCTTGGATGATTCTTGATGTGCTTCCAGTCATTCCACCTGAGTTACGTCCGATGGTCCAGCTTGATGGAGGACGATTTGCTACCTCTGACTTGAATGACTTGTATCGTCGTGTCATCAATCGGAATAATCGTCTGAAGCGTCTTCTTGACCTCGGGGCTCCAAGTATTATTGTCCAAAATGAAAAGCGTATGCTCCAAGAAGCTGTTGATGCGCTTATTGATAACGGCCGTCGTGGACGCCCAGTCACTGGACCAGGTAACCGTCCGTTAAAATCCCTATCCCACATGCTTAAAGGGAAACAAGGGCGTTTCCGTCAAAACCTATTAGGGAAGCGCGTTGACTATTCTGGACGTTCTGTTATCGTAGTCGGACCGAATCTTAAAATGTATCAATGTGGACTACCAAAAGAAATGGCTCTTGAACTTTTCAAGCCGTTTGTTATGAAGGAGCTCGTTCAAAAAGGACTTGCACACAACATCAAGTCTGCTAAACGAAAAATTGAAAGAGTTCAGCCGGAAGTTTGGGATGTTTTAGAAGATGTCATTAAAGAACATCCAGTATTGCTTAACCGTGCACCAACTCTGCATAGACTCGGAATTCAAGCATTTGAACCGACGCTTGTTGAAGGGCGTGCAATCCGTCTTCACCCACTTGTATGTACTGCATATAACGCCGATTTTGATGGTGACCAAATGGCGGTTCACGTACCGCTTTCAGCAGAGGCCCAAGCAGAGGCACGTTTACTCATGCTTGCAGCGCAAAATATTTTGAATCCGAAAGATGGAAAACCTGTTGTTACACCTTCACAGGATATGGTTTTAGGTAACTATTACTTAACGCTTGAAAGAGAAGGCGCTGTGGGCGAAGGGATGATATTTAAGGATGCTAATGAGGCTCTGATCGCCTATCAAAACGGATATGTCCATCTTCATACAAGGGTGGCTGTGTATGCGGGGTCGTTAGGTAACCAAACCTTTACTGAAGAGCAAAACGAACAATTGTTGTTAACAACTGTTGGTAAGTTGATTTTCAATGAAATTTTACCAGATTCATTCCCTTACATTAATGAACCTACAAAAGCGAACTTAGAGGAAAAAACACCTGAGAGGTATTTTGTTGAAAAAGGGGCTGACGTGAAGACGGTTGTTAAGGAAATGCCGCTCGTTGACCCGTTCAAGAAAAAAATTCTCGGGAACATCATTGCCGAAGTTTTCAAGAAGTTTGCTATTACCGAAACATCTAAAATGCTTGACCGCATGAAAGATCTTGGCTTTAAATACTCCTCTAAAGCGGGTATTACTGTTGGTGTCTCGGATATCGTTGTCCTTGCTGAAAAAGAGGGGATCATTAATGAGGCTCAAACAAAGGTAGATAATGTTTTGAAACAATTTAGACGCGGATTAATTACGGAAGATGAGCGGTATGACCGTGTAATCTCGATTTGGAGTGCGGCTAAGGATACGATTCAAACTAAGCTGATGAAGTCCTTGAGTAAAACAAACCCAATCTTCATGATGAGTGATTCCGGTGCCCGTGGTAATGCTTCTAACTTTACGCAGCTTGCAGGTATGCGTGGTTTGATGGCCAACCCAGCTGGACGAATTATTGAATTGCCGATTATCTCTAGTTTCCGTGAAGGGTTAACCGTATTAGAGTACTTTATTTCTACGCATGGTGCGCGTAAAGGTCTAGCCGATACAGCACTTAAAACAGCTGACTCTGGTTATTTAACACGTCGCCTTGTTGATGTCGCTCAGGATGTCATTGTTCGCGAAGATGACTGTGGAACGGACCGTGGGTTAGATGTGAGACCATTAAGAGATGGTACGGAAATTATTGAATCACTAGAAGAGCGTTTAATTGGGCGCTATTCAAGAAAAACAATTAAACACCCAGAAACAAATGATGTAATCGTTAATGAAAATGACTTGATTACGGAAGATTTAGCTCTCGAGATTGTTAACAGTGGGATTGAGGAAGTGTGGATTCGCTCTGCCTTTACATGTAATACACGCCATGGTGTGTGTAAGAAATGTTACGGACGCAATTTGGCTACTGGTCAAGAAGTTGAAGTTGGGGAAGCAGTCGGTATCATCGCCGCTCAATCAATTGGTGAACCAGGTACACAGTTGACGATGCGTACATTCCATACCGGGGGTGTTGCAGGAGACGATATCACACAAGGTCTTCCGCGTATTCAGGAATTATTTGAAGCGCGTAACCCTAAGGGTCAAGCGGTTATTACAGAGATTAGCGGTGTTGTAGTAGGCATAAACGAAGGCCGGGACCGTCAGCATGAAATTGTCGTCCAAGGTGACGTGGAATCGCGTACGTACACAGCTCCATATACAGCGAGATTGAAAGTAGCCATAAATAGTCAAGTAGAACGTGGTGAAGAACTTACTGAAGGTTCGATTGACCCGAAAGAACTTCTGAAAGTCAAAGACGTAAAATCTGTTCAAGAATACTTGTTGCGTGAAGTTCAAAAGGTTTACCGTATGCAAGGGGTAGAAATTGGTGACAAGCACGTTGAAGTAATGGTACGTCAGATGATGAGAAAAATTAGAGTTATCGACGCTGGAGAAACAGATGTTCTTCCAGGGACATTGCTAGAAATTCATCAATTTACTGATGCAAACCGTAAGGCTATTCTTGACGGTAGAATGCCAGCAACTGGACGTCCAGTTCTCCTTGGAATTACAAAGGCATCACTTGAAACGGATTCCTTCTTATCTGCTGCTTCCTTCCAGGAGACAACAAGAGTCCTTACAGATGCCGCGATTAAAGGGAAACGTGATGAATTACTAGGGCTAAAGGAAAATGTCATCATTGGTAAACTAGTTCCAGTTGGAACAGGTATGCAACGCTATCGCCGAGCAGAACCAGTTTTGGTTGAGGAAGTTACAGATGACGCAGTACCTGTTGAGTAATAGGCGAATCTTCGCTTAGTGTAAAAAACAATGCGGTACTTCCAATCATTGGAGTACCGCATTTAAATGAGAAAAATCCAAAAGAGTGTTGACATCCATTTTACGAAATGATAATATTGCAAAGGTGCTCCTATTAACCTGTAACTTTTGGAGGATAGCAATGTCTTATGAAAAAGTATTACAGGCGAAAAAGATTACTATAGGTACAAAGCAGACAGTTAAGGCACTTAGTACGAACAGTGTACTAGAAGTCATTATTGCCGAAGATGCCGATCAGAATCTAAAGGAACTGATTATCGACCAGACATTAAAAACTGGTGTTAAAGTTTCCTATGTGGATTCAATGAAAAAACTAGGCAATGCATGCGGAATTAATGTCAAAGCCGCCGCTGTAGCTATATTAATGTAAAAAACCTGTTTTTGTAGTGTTAGACTACAAAGACTTTGTTTTTAGCAAAAAAAGAACCACCTGGATGTGTGGGTCTACCAAAGAAGTGAAAGGAGGAAAAATCAATGCCTACAATTAACCAATTAGTACGCAAGCCTCGTAAATCAGTCGAGGAAACATCAAAGTCACCTGCGCTTAACAAAGGATATAATAGCTTCAAAAAAGCGCAAACAAACCAAACTTCTCCACAAAAACGTGGTGTATGTACACGTGTTGGTACAATGACTCCAAAGAAGCCGAACTCAGCGCTTCGTAAATATGCCCGTGTACGTTTAACAAATGGAATCGAGGTAACAGCCTATATTCCTGGAATCGGCCACAACTTACAAGAACACAGTGTTGTTCTTATCCGTGGTGGACGTGTGAAAGACTTACCAGGGGTACGTTACCATATCGTTCGTGGAGCACTAGACACTGCAGGTGTAAACAACCGTATGCAAAGTCGTTCAAAATACGGAACGAAGCGTCCGAAAGCAGCTAAGAAATAATAACATCATCTTAATAACCCTTTCTGAAAGGAGGAAAAAAAATGCCACGTAAAGGTCCAGTTGCAAAAAGAGACGTATTACCGGATCCGATTTATAACTCAAAATTAGTTACTCGTTTAATTAACAAAATGATGATTGACGGCAAGAGAGGAAAATCACAAAAGATTTTATACTCTGCATTTGATATCATCGCAGAACGTGCAGGTAAAGATGCGATGGAAGTGTTTGATCAAGCCATTAAGAATATCATGCCTGTACTAGAAGTAAGAGCTCGCCGTGTAGGTGGTGCTAACTACCAAGTACCAGTTGAGGTGCGCCCAGACAGACGTACAACTCTTGGTCTGCGTTGGTTAGTAAACTACGCTCGTCTTCGTGGAGAAAAAACGATGGAAGAGCGCTTAGCGAACGAAATCCTTGATGCAGCAAATAACACAGGTGCATCAGTGAAGAAACGCGAAGATACACACAAAATGGCAGAAGCGAACAAAGCGTTTGCTCACTATCGTTGGTAAAATTATTTTAAATCCAATACACTTATACATGGAAGGAGAAAGACCAAATGGCAAGAGAGTTCTCCTTAGAAAGAACACGTAATATCGGGATCATGGCTCATATTGATGCTGGTAAAACGACAACAACTGAGCGTATCCTGTACTACACTGGGAAAATCCATAAAATCGGTGAAACACATGAAGGTGGAGCACAGATGGACTGGATGGAGCAAGAACAAGAACGTGGTATTACAATCACTTCTGCTGCGACAACAGCTCAGTGGGATAACCATCGCGTTAACATCATCGACACTCCTGGACACGTAGACTTCACTGTTGAAGTTGAACGTTCACTTCGTGTTCTTGATGGTGCGGTAACAGTACTTGATGCCCAATCAGGTGTTGAGCCACAAACAGAAACTGTATGGCGTCAAGCGACAACATACGGAGTACCGCGTATCGTATTCGTTAATAAAATGGATAAATTAGGCGCTGACTTCCTATATTCTGTAGGAACAATTCATGACCGTCTTCAAGCGAACGCACACCCAATCCAACTTCCAATTGGAGCAGAAGACAACTTCAATGGAATTATTGACTTAATTGAAATGAAAGCATGGTTTTATGGGAATGACCTTGGAACTGAAATCACAACAGGCGAAATCCCGGATGAGTATAAAGAATTAGCAGAAGAATGGCGCGAAAAGCTAATTGAAGCTGTTGCTGAGCTAGATGAAGACTTAATGGAAAAGTACCTAGGCGGCGAAGAGCTTAGTACTGAAGAAGTTAAGGCTGCAATCCGTCAAGGAACAGTTAACGTAGAATTCTACCCAGTTCTTTGTGGTTCTGCATTCAAAAACAAAGGTGTTCAGGCGATGCTTGATGCAGTTGTCGACTATCTTCCATCTCCACTGGATGTACCAGCAATTAAAGGTCATCTTCCGGATACTGAGGAAGAAGTTGAACGTCATGCAGATGACGAAGAGCCGTTCTCAGCATTAGCGTTTAAAGTTATGACTGACCCATATGTCGGTAAACTAACTTTCTTCCGCGTTTACTCCGGAACACTTGAAGCTGGTTCTTATGTAAAGAATTCAACAAAAGGTAAGCGTGAACGTGTTGGTCGTATCTTGCAAATGCATGCAAACAGCCGCCAAGAAATTGCTATCGTTCATTCTGGTGACATTGCAGCAGCAGTTGGTTTAAAAGATACAACTACTGGTGACACTCTATGTGACGAGAAATCCCTTGTTATCTTAGAATCAATGCAGTTCCCAGAGCCTGTTATTCAGCTTTCTGTTGAGCCTAAATCAAAGGCTGACCAAGATAAAATGTCTACGGCACTTCAAAAGCTTCAAGAAGAGGACCCAACATTCCGTGCGCATACTGACCAGGAAACTGGACAAGTTATCATCGCAGGTATGGGTGAACTGCACCTAGATATTCTTGTTGACCGTATGAAGCGTGAATTCAAAGTTGAGGCAAACGTTGGTGCACCGCAAGTTGCATACCGTGAAACATTCCGTGGTTCTGCACAGGTTGAAGGTAAATTTGCTCGCCAATCTGGTGGACGCGGACAATACGGACATGTTTGGATTGAATTCTCTCCAAACGAAGAAGGAAAAGGATTTGAATTTGTAAACGGTATTGTCGGAGGGGTTGTTCCACGTGAGTACATCCCAGCTGTTCAAGCCGGTCTTGAAGATGCTTTAGACCGTGGAGTGCTTGCTGGATATCCGTTAGTTGATATTAAAGCAAGACTATATGATGGCTCATACCATGATGTAGACTCCTCAGAAATGGCATTTAAAATCGCTGCTTCTATGGCGCTTAAAAATGCGGCATCAAAATGCCAACCAGTCATTCTTGAGCCTGTCATGAAAGTAGAAGTTGTAATTCCAGAAGAATACCTTGGCGATATCATGGGTATGATTACTGCACGTCGCGGACGCGTCGAAGGTATGGATGCTCGTGGGAATGCACAAGTAGTTCGTGCGATGGTTCCACTTTCAGAAATGTTTGGTTATGCAACAGCTCTTCGTTCAGCTACACAAGGACGCGGTGTATTCTCAATGCACTTCGATCATTACGAAGAAGTTCCTAAATCTGTCTCTGAAGAAATCATCAAAAAAAATAGTGGGCAATAATTGATTTTAAGCATTTAATCAAGTATAACTACTAATGTAAGCCATGCTATGGAAAGGAAAATTCCTTTTCATAGCCTATAATATACTTAACTTTTAAATTTAAAGGAGGATTTCATAAAATGGCAAAAGCTAAATTTGATCGCTCAAAGCCGCACGTAAATATTGGAACAATCGGTCACGTTGACCATGGTAAAACTACTCTAACTGCAGCAATCACTACTGTACTTGCTAAAGCAATGGGTGGCGAAGCGAAAGGTTATGATCAAATCGATAACGCTCCAGAAGAAAAAGAGCGTGGAATTACAATCAATACATCACACGTAGAGTACGAAACAACAAATCGTCACTACGCACATGTTGACTGCCCAGGCCATGCTGACTATGTTAAAAACATGATCACAGGTGCTGCGCAAATGGACGGTGGTATCTTAGTTGTATCTGCAGCTGATGGCCCAATGCCACAAACACGTGAGCATATCCTTCTATCTCGTCAAGTAGGTGTACCTTTCCTTGTTGTATTCATGAACAAGTGTGACATGGTTGACGACGAAGAACTTCTTGAGTTAGTAGAAATGGAAGTACGTGATCTTCTTTCTGAGTATGACTTCCCTGGTGATGACATCCCAGTTATTAAAGGTTCTGCTCTAAAAGCTCTTGAAGGAGAAGCTGAGTGGGAAGAGAAAGTTCTTGAACTAATGGCAGCTGTTGACGAGTACGTACCTAACCCAACTCGTGACACTGACAAGCCATTCATGATGCCAGTTGAGGATGTATTCTCAATTACTGGTCGTGGTACTGTTGCAACTGGACGTGTTGAGCGTGGACAAGTTAAAGTTGGTGACGTTATTGACATCATCGGTCTTACTGAAGAACCAAAAGCAACTACTGTAACTGGTGTTGAAATGTTCCGTAAGCTTCTTGACTATGCAGAAGCTGGCGATAATATCGGAGCGCTTCTTCGTGGGGTTGCTCGTGAAGAAATCCAACGTGGACAAGTACTAGCAAAGCCAGGTTCAATCACTCCACATACAAAGTTTAAAGCTGAAGTTTACGTATTATCAAAAGAAGAAGGTGGACGTCATACTCCATTCTTCACAAACTACCGCCCACAGTTCTACTTCCGTACAACTGATGTAACTGGTATTTGTAACCTTCCAGATGGTGTAGAAATGGTTATGCCTGGCGACAACATTGAAATGACAGTTGAACTAATCGCTCCAATCGCGATCGAAGAAGGAACTAAGTTCTCAATTCGTGAAGGTGGACGTACAGTTGGCGCTGGCGTTGTTGCTTCAATCCAAGAGTAATAGAAAGTAATCTTTAAAAAACAGATGGGCGATGCTCATCTGTTTTTTTATAAAGAAAATAAAGTATATAGTTTTTGGTCTACCACAGTCATTCGTGCTGTGGTTTTTTCGTTATATGGAGACTAACATTTTTCGACAAAAACCAACATTGGTAGGCTTTCAATAGAAAACACGGTGCTAAAATCCATCCTATTGTAATCAAGGGTGATTGGGGAAAAACACGGATAAATTTTTTGGTTTTTTGGAAGAAGGCATTTATCGGTATTTGACCGAAGAGATTTGTAGGCTTTTTAACCGATAATGCTGGTAACGCGATTTTTAATCCAAGTACTCGTATTAAAAACACCAAATTTCCGTGATATATTGCTAGTACTCGTAATAAAACGTTGTAAAATGAAGGGTTAATCCGAGTACTCGCAATAAAACGAGGTCAGAAGGTCGATATAATCCCTGTACTAGCAATAAAAAACGGCCAAAAACCGGTATAATCCAAGTACTAGCAATAAACCAGCCTTAAAATCACGGTTAATCCAAGTACTAGCAAAAAAATGGAATCTATCTATGAACTTATCCACCTTTTTGTATAAGTAATGGAAATAAAAAGCCTTCATTTCACAATCAAATGAGTTGTTAATTAATCATGTAGGTGGTCCGTTTATTTTTTAAAAAATCAATCATGTCTTCCTGTGAACATTTTGTGGTTTTCCCTTATAACCCCCGAAAAAACGTTTATTTACCTAGAATATATAACATTGGATATAAGGACTGGGCGGTTTTTGCCCGATTTTTCTTAACTTTGATTACACGATGTTTTCATAAGGATAATCACCGTCTACATTCTTACAAATCCAGAATGGAAACAGTTTCTTCATATAAATATCGATAAAACTTGATTCTACTATTGAAATCATGAGAGAGAGTCGCTATAATAGTAAAAGTGTGCTGGAGCATAAAAAGACAAAAAATATCTTGCGTTTGCATTATGTTTTCGGTATAATAGACAATGTTGGTCTTTGACTGCGATGAAGCGGAAGGTTGCCGACACACCCGGCCGCTTTGCCATGGCGAGTGAGTGGGAAATTTTCGCGGAGAATGTCTATTTTAAAATAGGCGAAAAGGAGGGAAAGTAATGGCAAAACAAAAAATTCGTATCCGTTTAAAAGCTTATGATCATAGGATTCTAGATCAATCAGCAGAGAAAATTGTAGAAACTGCAAAACGATCTGGTGCAGCTGTATCTGGTCCGATTCCACTGCCAACAGAAAAGAATGTTTATACAATTCTTCGTGCGGTGCATAAGTACAAAGATTCTCGTGAGCAATTTGAGATGCGTACACATAAGCGTCTAATTGACATCATCAACCCAACTCCACAAACAGTTGATTCTTTGATGCGTTTAGACTTGCCGTCAGGCGTCGATATTGAAATCAAATTATAATTAAATAAATGAAACTAAAGTATATTAGGAGGTGTGACCAATGACCAAAGGAATCTTAGGAAGAAAGATCGGTATGACTCAAGTATTTGCAGAAAACGGCGATCTCATCCCGGTAACAGTAGTTCAAGCAGCTGAGAACGTAGTTCTTCAAGTTAAAAATGCTGAAACTGATGGTTATGAAGCTGTTCAGATCGGTTTTGAAGATAAACGTGAAAAGCTTGCTAACAAACCTGAAAAGGGACATGTAGCAAAAGCTAATACTGCACCTAAGCGCTTCGTACGGGAATTCAACGGAGTAAACTTAGCGGAATATGAAGTTGGTCAGGAAGTCAAGGCAAATATATTCGCAGAAGGCGATATTGTTGATGTAACAGGAATCTCAAAAGGGAAAGGTTTCCAAGGGGCTATTAAGCGTCATGGACAATCTCGTGGACCAATGACACACGGTTCTCGTTATCACCGTCGCCCTGGTTCGATGGGTCCTGTTGCTCCAAACCGTGTTTTCAAAGGGAAGTTATTACCTGGTCGCATGGGTGGAGAACAAATCACTGTACAAAACCTACAAATCGTTAAAGTGGATGAGGAACGTAATCTACTTTTAATTAAAGGAAATGTACCTGGTCCTAGAAAAGGATTGTTAAAAATTAAAAGTGCGATTAAAGCAAGGTAACATTTAAAGAAAGGAGGAAACAAGAATGCCGAAAGTAGCATTGTTTAGCCAAACGGGCTCTCAAGTTGGGGAAGTTGAACTTAATGAATCCGTATTTGGTATCGAGCCAAACAATCATGTAATGTTTGAAGCGGTTGTAATGCAAAGAGCTTCCTTACGTCAAGGGACTCACAAAACTAAAATTCGTTCAGAAGTACGTGGCGGTGGACGCAAACCTTGGCGCCAAAAAGGCACAGGTCGCGCACGTCAAGGTTCAATTAGATCACCACAATGGCGCGGTGGCGGTACCGTGTTTGGACCAGTACCACGTAGCTATAGCTATAAATTACCTAAGAAAGTACGTCGTTTAGCGATTAAATCAGCATTATCATCAAAAGTTGTAGCAGAGGAATTGCTTGTTCTTGAAAACCTTGCTTTTGAAGCTCCAAAGACAAAAGAGTTTACAAAAGTTTTGCAAGGTCTTTCAGTTGATAAGAAAGCACTTATTGTTACTGCAGGATTAGATGAGAATGTTGCACTTTCAGCGCGTAATATCCCTGGTATCACAGTTGTTTCCGCAGAAGGAATCAACGTTTTAGATGTTTTAAATCATGATAAATTAATCATGACTAAAGCAGCTGTTGAAAAAGTAGAGGAGGTGCTTGCATAATGGATGCTCGCGATATCATTAAGCGCCCCATAATTACTGAACGCTCATCTGATCTAATGGCTGACAAGAAATACACTTTCGATGTCGACGTCAGAGCGAATAAAACACAAGTAAAAGACGCTGTACAAGAAATTTTCGATGTTAAAGTAAAGAATGTTAACATCATGAATTATAAAGGTAAGTTTAAGCGTATGGGTAAATTTGGCGGCTACACAAATAAGCGCCGTAAAGCTATTATTACATTGACTGAAGATAGCAAAGAAATCGAATTATTCGAAGTTTAATCCATTTAAACTGAAGAGGAGGGAAAAAGAATGGCGATTAAAAAGTACAAACCTACCTCCAATGGTCGTCGTAACATGACAGCGTCTGATTTCGCTGAGATTACAACAGATAAGCCGGAGAAATCCTTGCTAGCACCTTTGCACAGAAAGGGCGGCCGTAATAACCAAGGTAAGTTAACAGTTCGTCATCATGGTGGCGGTCATAAACGTCAATACCGTGTTATCGATTTTAAACGTAACAAAGATGGCATACCAGGACGCGTTGCCACAATTGAGTATGATCCAAACCGTTCCGCAAACATTGCGTTAATTAATTATGTAGACGGTGAAAAACGATATATCCTTGCTCCTAAAAACTTAGTAGTAGGGATGGAAGTAACGTCTGGACCAGAGGCAGATATTAAAGTAGGTAATGCATTACCACTAGTTAATATTCCTGTTGGTACAGTTGTTCACAACATTGAACTTAAACCTGGCAAGGGCGGGCAATTAGTGCGTTCTGCTGGTACAAGTGCACAAGTACTAGGTAAAGAAGGCAAATATGTGCTTATCCGTTTAAACTCTGGAGAAGTTCGTATGATCCTTGCTGAGTGTCGTGCGACTGTAGGTCAAGTTGGAAATGAACAACATGAATTAATCAACATCGGTAAAGCTGGTCGTTCTCGCTGGTTAGGCAAGCGCCCAACTGTACGTGGATCTGTAATGAACCCTAACGATCACCCACATGGTGGTGGTGAAGGACGTTCTCCAATCGGACGTAAGTCTCCAATGACTCCGTGGGGCAAACCAACACTTGGCTTTAAAACTCGTAAGAAGAAAAATAAATCCGACAAGTTTATCGTACGTCGTCGTAAAAAATAACGGGATTGAACTACGGTTCAGAAGAACCGTAGAACAATCACGAAGGGAGGTTCAATCATGGGTCGTAGCTTAAAAAAAGGACCTTTTGTTGATGAGCATTTAATTAAAAAAATCGAAGAGCTAAATGAGACTGAAGGCAAAAAAGTGGTAAAGACTTGGTCTCGACGTTCAACGATTTTCCCACAATTCATCGGTCACACTGTCGCTGTATATGACGGACGTAAACATGTTCCGGTTTATGTAACAGAAGACATGGTAGGTCATAAGCTTGGAGAATTTGCTCCAACTCGCACATATAAAGGCCATGCCGCAGACGATAAGAAAACAAGACGTTAATGAGAGGAGGGTATCCTAATGCAAGCTAAAGCTGTTGCTAGAACAGTTCGTATTGCTCCTCGTAAAGCTCGTTTAGTACTAGATTTAATTCGAGGAAAGCAAGTTGGCGAAGCGGTAGCTATTTTAAAACTTACTCCGAAGGCGGTTTCTCCAATCGTAGAAAAGGTTTTGAAATCTGCTCTTGCCAATGCAGAACATAACTATGAAATGGATGTAAACAATTTAGTTGTTACTCAAGCATATGCAAACGAAGGACCAACACTAAAACGTTTCCGTCCACGTGCGCAAGGTCGTGCAAGTGCAATCAATAAACGCACAAGCCATATTACAATTGTTGTATCAGAAAAGAAGGAGGGATAATTAGTGGGTCAAAAAGTAAATCCAGTCGGTTTGCGTATCGGGATCATCCGTGATTGGGAATCAAAATGGTACGCGGGAAAAGACTACGCTGATCTTTTACACGAAGATATTAAAGTTCGTGAGTACATCACTAAGCGCCTGCGCGATGCTTCTCTTTCTAAAATTGAAATTGAGCGTGCAGCAAACCGCTTAAATGTAACAGTTCACACTGCAAAGCCAGGAATGGTAATTGGTAAAGGTGGGTCTGAAGTTGAAGCACTTCGTAAAGCTTTAAACGCACTTACTGGCAAGCGTGTCCACATCAATATTCTTGAAATCAAAAAAGCTGATATCGATGCAAAATTAGTTGCTGAAAATATCGCTCGTCAATTAGAAAATCGTGTTTCATTCCGTCGTGCACAAAAGCAAGCAATCCAGCGTGCGATGCGCGTAGGTGCGAAAGGAATTAAAACTCAGGTATCAGGCCGTTTAGGCGGAGCAGATATCGCTCGTGCTGAACATTATAGCGAAGGAACAGTACCTCTTCATACTCTTCGTGCAGATATTGACTATGCAACAGCTGAAGCTGACACTACTTACGGTAAGCTTGGCGTAAAAGTATGGATTTATAAGGGTGAGGTCCTTCCAGCGAAGAAGAAAACTGAGGAAGGAGGCAAATAATATGTTATTGCCAAAACGCGTTAAATATCGCCGCGAACACCGTGGAAAAATGCGCGGACGCGCAAAAGGTGGCACAGAAGTAGCATTTGGAGAATTTGGTCTTCAAGCTACAGAGGCTTCCTGGATTACGAACCGTCAAATTGAAGCAGCTCGTATTGCAATGACTCGTTATATGAAACGTGGCGGTAAAGTGTGGATTAAAATTTTCCCGCATAAGCCATACACTGCAAAGCCTCTAGAAGTACGTATGGGATCTGGTAAAGGTTCTCCTGAAGGCTGGGTTGCAGTTGTAAAGCCTGGTAAAGTAATGTTTGAAATTGCAGGTGTTTCTGAAGAAGTAGCACGTGAAGCGTTACGTCTAGCAGCACACAAACTTCCAGTTAAATGTAAGTTTGTAAAACGAGAAGAAATTGGTGGTGAATCCAATGAAAGCTAATGAAATTCGTGACTTAACCACTGCCGAAATCGAACAAAAAGTGAAATCTTTAAAAGAAGAACTTTTTAACCTACGCTTTCAATTAGCAACTGGGCAACTTGAGAATACAGCTCGTATCCGTGAAGTACGGAAAGCAATTGCCCGCATGAAAACTGTGATTCACGAAAGAGAAATCGGCGTTAATAATTGATAGATGAGAGGAGGTCGCACTCAATGAGTGAACGCAACCAGCGCAAGGTTTATACAGGACGCGTTGTTTCTGACAAGATGGATAAGACAATCACTGTTCTTGTTGAAACACATAAAAAGCATCCTTTATACGGCAAGCGCGTAAAATACTCTAAAAAGTTTAAAGCTCATGATGAGCAAAACACTGCTAAAGTTGGCGATATCGTACGCATTATGGAAACTCGCCCACTTTCTGCGACGAAACGCTTCCGTTTAGTAGAAGTAGTAGAAGAAGCTGTTATAATCTAATATGTTCGGTAAAGGAATTTCCGAAGGGAGGTTACTCGCATGATCCAACAAGAATCACGTTTAAAAGTTGCTGATAATTCTGGTGCTCGTGAAGTTCTTACAATCAAAGTTCTTGGAGGCACTGGTCGTAAGACAGCTAACATCGGTGATGTAATAGTTTGTACAGTCAAACAAGCAACACCAGGTGGCGTTGTTAAAAAAGGTGATATCGTAAGAGCTGTAATTGTTCGTACGAAAACTGGTGCTCGTCGTGCAGATGGTACTTACATTAAGTTCGACGAAAACGCATGTGTAATCATCCGTGATGATAAGAGCCCACGTGGAACTCGTATTTTCGGACCTGTTGCGCGTGAATTACGTGATAACAATTATATGAAAATCATTTCACTAGCTCCAGAAGTAATATAATATAAAAATTCAAATGGCTTTAAGGAGGTGCGACAGATGCATGTCAAAAAAGGTGACAAAGTAGTGGTCATCTCTGGCAAGGACAAAGGTAAAACTGGAAATATCCTAGCGTCATTTCCAAAACAAGACCGTGTCCTAGTAGAAGGTGTTAATATCGTGAAGAAACACGCTAAACCTTCTCAATTGAATCCGCAGGGCGGAATCATTAGCCAAGAGGCACCTATTCATGTATCAAATGTTATGCCTATCGATCCGAAATCCGGCAAACCAACCCGAGTTGGATATAAAGAGGAAAACGGCAAGAAGGTACGCGTAGCAAAAAAATCCGGTGAAGTTCTCGATTAATAGTTTATAGATGAAGGGAGGTAATCATGAATGAACCGCCTAAAAGAAAAGTTCAATAAAGAAATTTCTCCTGCTCTAATGAGCAAGTTTAATTATAAATCTGTAATGCAAGTTCCTAGATTAGAAAAAATCGTAATTAACATGGGTGTTGGTGATGCAGTTGCGAACGCTAAATCACTTGATAACGCTGTTGAAGAGTTAACATTGCTTTCTGGTCAAAAACCAGTCATCACAAAAGCGAAAAAATCAATCGCAGGGTTCCGCCTACGTGAAGGCATGCCAATCGGAGCGAAAGTAACATTACGTGGTGAGCGTATGTACGAATTCTTCGATAAGTTAGTTTCAGTATCTCTTCCACGTGTACGTGACTTTCGTGGAATTTCAAAAAAATCTTTTGATGGACGTGGAAATTACACATTAGGTGTAAAAGAGCAATTAATCTTCCCTGAAATTGATTACGATAAAGTAAGTAAAGTTCGTGGCATGGATATTGTTATTGTAACGACTGCTAACACTGATGAGGAAGCTCGTGAACTATTAACACAATTTGGAATGCCATTTAAAAAGTAATCTCTAAATAGAGGGAGGCGAAAACGTGGCTAAAAAATCAATGATTGCGAAGCAAAAACGCACGCCTAAATTTAAGGTTCAAGAGTACACACGCTGTGAGCGCTGCGGACGTCCGCACTCTGTATACCGTAAATTCAAGCTTTGTCGTATTTGTTTCCGTGAATTAGCTTACAAAGGACAAATTCCTGGCGTAAAGAAAGCAAGTTGGTAAAACTTAAGGTTTGGGAAGGAGGTAAAAACAATGGTCATGACAGATCCAATTGCAGATATGCTTACTCGTATTCGTAATGCGAATATGGTTCGTCACGAAAAATTAGAAGTACCTGCTTCTAACATTAAAAAAGAAATCGCTGAAATTTTAAAGCGCGAAGGTTTCGTACGTGACGTCGAATATATTGAAGACAACAAACAAGGGATCATCCGTATCTTCTTGAAATACGGTTCAAACAATGAACGTGTAATCACTGGTCTTAAACGTATTAGTAAGCCTGGTCTTCGCGTTTATGCAAAATCTACTGAGGTTCCACGCGTATTGAATGGTCTTGGTATCGCACTAGTATCAACTTCAAATGGCGTATTATCCGATAAAGAAGCACGCGCTAAGCAAGTCGGCGGCGAAGTATTAGCATACGTTTGGTAATAGATTTTTTAAAAGATTGGAGGTGCATTGAATGTCTCGCATAGGTAAAAAGCCAATTGAAATCCCAAATGGCGTAACAGTTATAAACAACAATAACACCCTTACTGTAAAAGGTCCTAAAGGTGAATTAACTCGTTCTTTTAACGAAGATATGCAAATCTCAATCGAGGAGAATGTAATCAACATTTCTCGCCCTTCAGAGGCAAAGGAACATCGTGCATTACATGGTACAACTCGTGCGGTTTTATCCAACATGGTTGAGGGAGTATCAAAAGGTTTTGAAAAGTCACTTGAGTTAATCGGTGTTGGTTATCGTGCTGCAAAACAAGGGAAGAAACTTGTGTTGCAGGTTGGATACTCACATCCAGTAGAATTTGAGGCTGAAGAAGGCCTTGAAGTTGAAGTTCCTACAAATACAAAAGTAATTGTTAAAGGAATTGATAAAGAGCGTGTTGGTGCACTTGCTGCCAATATCCGCGGAGTACGTCCGCCAGAACCTTATAAAGGCAAAGGAATTCGTTACGAAGGCGAATTTGTACGCCGTAAAGAAGGTAAGACTGGTAAGTAATGCCGCTTAAGATAAACGAAAGGAGTGACGCAAATGATTACGAAGGCTGATAAAAACGCTGTACGCCGTAAACGCCATGCGCGTGTCCGGACTAAAATCAGCGGTACTGCAGCTCGTCCTCGTTTAAATGTGTTTCGTTCAAACAAACACATTTATGCTCAATTAATTGATGACGTAAATGGAGTAACTCTAGCGAGTGCCTCTACTATAGATAAAGCTATCAACCTTGAATCTACTTGTAACCTTGAAGCTGCGCAAAAGGTCGGAGAAATAGTTGCTAAGCGCGCTGTAGAAAAAGGCATTAGTGAAGTAGTATTTGACCGTGGTGGTTATTTATATCATGGCCGTATTAAAGCTCTTGCAGAAACTGCTCGTGAAAACGGCTTACAATTTTAATGTAAAAAGGAGGGACATAAATAGATGCGTCGCATTGATCCAAACAAACTTGAACTAGAAGAACGCGTAGTAACCATAAATCGTGTTGCTAAGGTTGTTAAAGGTGGACGTCGTTTCCGTTTCACTGCATTAGTTGTTGTTGGTGACAAAAACGGACACGTTGGTTTCGGTACTGGAAAAGCACAGGAAGTACCAGATGCTATCCGTAAGGCAATCGAAGATGCAAAGAAAAACTTAGTACTCGTACCAATGGTAGGTACATCCATTCCGCATGAAGTAATCGGACGCTTCGGTGCTGGGGAGATTCTACTTAAACCAGCTTATGAAGGTACAGGAGTTATCGCAGGTGGACCAGTTCGTGCCGTATTAGAGTTGGCAGGTGTTGGTGATATTCTTTCGAAATCTCTTGGAACGAACACACCAATCAATATGGTTCGTGCCACTCTTGAAGGTTTAAAACAATTAAAACGTGCTGAAGACGTAGCAAAGTTACGCGGGAAATCAGTAGAAGAACTGTTAGGATAAGGAGGGAAATCAAATGGCTAATAAATTAGAAATTACCCTCAAACGTAGCGTGATCGGACGTTCACAAGATCAACGTGAAACAGTTAAAGCTCTAGGATTAAAAAAATTAAATCAAACTGTTGAGCATCAAGATAATGCTGCCATTCGTGGTATGGTTAACAAAGTGTCTCATCTAGTTACGGTGAACGAAAAGTAATTAATCTTTTAATGAATAGGAGGTGCAAACATGAAACTTCACGAATTAAAACCTGCTGAAGGTTCTCGTCAAGAGCGTAAGCGTAAAGGCCGTGGAATCGGTTCTGGTAACGGTAAAACTGCCGGAAAAGGTCATAAAGGTCAAAATGCTCGTTCTGGTGGCGGCGTACGTCCTGGTTTTGAGGGTGGTCAAACACCTCTTGCTAGACGTTTACCTAAGCGAGGATTTACAAATATCAATCGTAAAGAATATGCTGTTGTGAACTTAGACGCTCTAAACCGCTTTGAAGATGGAACAGAAATTACTCCAGAACTATTAGTGGAAACAGGACTTGTTAAAAAGGAACTTGCAGGAATAAAAATTCTTGCTAAAGGTAACTTGGAGAAAAAGTTAACTGTTAAAGCCCATAAGTTCTCCTCTGCAGCAAAAGAGGCGATTGAAACTGCCGGCGGTCAAACTGAGGTGGTTTAATGTTTAAAACATTCTCCAATTTATTGCGCGTGGGTGAAATCAGAAAGAAAATTCTCTTCACCCTTTTATTGTTGATTGTTTTTCGCCTTGGTGCCTTTATTCCGGTACCAGGAGTGAATTCAGATATATTAAAAGCACAAGATGATATGAGTGTATTTGGAGTGCTAAATATCTTTGGCGGCGGTGCACTACAAAACTTTTCTATTTTCGCAATGGGGATCATGCCGTACATCACTGCATCCATTATTATTCAACTTTTACAAATGGATGTCGTACCAAAGTTTACGGAATGGTCTAAACAAGGTGAGGTAGGTCGTCGAAAGTTAGCGCAATTTACACGTTATTTTACGATTGTGCTCGGTTTTATTCAGGCTTTTGGTATGTCCTATGGCTTTAACAATATGGCTGGTGGACTGTTGATCACAAATACAGGTATTGGAAACTTCTTAATTATTGCAACGGTTTTAACTGCTGGGACTGCGTTCCTTATGTGGTTAGGTGAGCAAATCACAGAAAAAGGTGCTGGAAATGGGATTTCCATCATTATCTTTGCTGGGATTGTCGCCGGTTTACCAACGATTGTAAATCAAATCTATGCACAGCAAATTGAAGGTGCTGGAGAAGCTTTATTCTTGCGTATTCTTACGATTACTCTAATTGTTCTTGCGGTTATTGCAATTATCGTTGGAGTTATCTTCGTACAAGAAGCGTTAAGGAAAATTCCAATTCAATATGCAAAACGTGTTTCTGCAGGGAATAACTCTGTTGGTGGTCAAAATACCCATCTTCCATTAAAAGTTAATGCTGCAGGCGTCATTCCTGTCATTTTTGCCATCTCGTTTATCATCACTCCGCCAACGATTGCACAGTTCTTTGGTACGAATGATGTGACGATTTGGATTCAAAATACATTTGATTACACCCGACCGGTTGGGATGATCATCTATGTTGCTTTAATCGTTGCCTTTACGTATTTCTATGCATTTATCCAAGTCAACCCAGAAAGAGTTGCAGAAAACTTAAAGAATCAAGGCGGGTATGTACCTGGAATTCGTCCAGGTAATAATACGCAAGAGTATTTAACGAAAGTTCTATACCGACTTACTTTTGTTGGAGCAATCTTCTTAGCAGTCATTTCAATCTTACCGGTATTCTTTATAAAAATCGCTGGTTTGCCACAAAGCGTGCAGATTGGCGGTACTGGATTATTGATTGTTGTTGGTGTTGCACTTGATACAATGAAGAGGCTTGAAAGCCAACTGGTTAAGCGACATTATAAAGGTTTTATTAAATAAGGATTTAGGGGACGGGGGTTCCCTAAACCTACATTAGATACTGGGGGGAATTCATGTGAATTTAGTACTAATGGGGCTGCCTGGTGCTGGTAAAGGTACGCAGGCAGAAAAAATGGTGGCAAAATATAACATCCCTCATATCTCAACGGGAGATATGTTCCGTGCGGCTATCAAGGATGGAACGGAACTAGGTTTAAAGGCCAAATCTTTTATGGATCAAGGGGCCCTTGTTCCAGATGAGGTTACGATTGGAATTGTACGTGAACGCCTAAGCAAACCTGATTGTGAAAAAGGTTTCCTCCTAGATGGATTTCCTCGTACAGTTGCTCAGGCTGAGGCACTTGAAAATATGCTTTCAGAACTAGGTAAAAAAATTGATTACGTCATTAACATTGATGTAGATTCAAGCATTCTTTTAGAACGACTAACTGGACGTAGAATTTGTAAAGAATGCGGCGCTACTTATCACCTAGAGTTCAATCCACCGGCAAAAGATGGAGTATGTGATCGTTGTGGCGGTGAGCTTTATCAACGTGCAGATGATAATGCAGAAACTGTTCAAAATCGATTGGAAGTTAATATCCAGCAAACGAAACCTTTATTGAATTTCTATGAAGATAGGGGTTCCTTACGCAATATCAACGGCCAGCAAGATATTAATGTCGTATTTGCTGTAATTGAAGATTTGCTTAGGAGTTTACATGAATGATTGTTTGCACAAATTCTCTAATTAGTGAGAAACTGCAAAATCGAGGGTGTTCAGTATCCCAGATAAATGACGATCGAACATCTCCCATTCTATTCAACCGTATGTGGAAACGAACGACTTTAAAGTTGCGCGGGAGTATGTCGGCTATGGAATCGGGCAAGAATAGAGCTTCAGCTTTATGTTCGAAGTCCATATTTAGCTAGTGTGATTGCTAGTTATCTTTAGCAGACGGATAGAAGTCAATTATGTTATAATCAAAAGGTTGACGAATGCCCCGTTTGTATACGCATATGACGTGAAGAAGGGAGACGATATTCGATGGCAAAAGATGATGTAATTGAAATTGAAGGTACAGTAATTGAAACGTTGCCGAATGCCATGTTTAAGGTAGAACTAGAGAACGGTCATACAGTTTTAGCTCATGTTTCCGGGAAAATCCGGATGCATTTTATCCGTATCTTACCTGGTGACAAAGTAACAGTTGAGCTTTCTCCTTATGATTTAACTCGCGGAAGAATTACCTACCGCTTCAAATAAACTGGTTGCTCCGTACTATCAAGGAGGTTATAGTAATGAAAGTGAGACCATCGGTTAAGCCTATCTGTGAAAAATGCAAAGTCATTCGCAGAAAAGGGAAAGTAATGGTGATCTGTGAAAACCCTAAACATAAACAAAAACAAGGATAATTTTGAAGGAGGTGCTGTAATATGGCACGTATTGCTGGTGTAGATATTCCACGTGAAAAGCGTGTGGTTATTTCTTTAACATATATTTTTGGAATCGGCAGACCAACTGCTGAGAAAATCCTTGCAGAAGCGGGTGTTTCAGTAGATACTCGTGTACGCGATTTAACGGAAGACGAATTAAATAAAATTCGTGAAATCGTTGATAAACTAAAAGTTGAAGGTGACCTTCGTCGTGAGGTATCCTTAAACATCAAACGTCTAATGGAAATTGGTTCATACCGTGGTTTACGTCATCGTCGTGGTTTGCCTGTTCGTGGACAAAACACAAAGAACAATGCACGTACACGTAAAGGCCCTCGTAAAACTGTAGCTAACAAGAAAAAATAATCGGTAAAGGAGGTCAACATTTAAATGGCTCGTAAAACTAATACACGTAAACGCCGCGTCAAAAAGAATATTGAGGCTGGAGTTGCGCATATTCGTTCAACTTTCAATAATACAATCGTTACAATTACAGATGTTCATGGGAATGCTATCTCATGGTCAAGTGCAGGTGCACTAGGTTTTAGAGGATCAAGAAAATCTACTCCATTTGCAGCGCAAATGGCAGCAGAAACGGCAGCAAAAACATCTATGGAACATGGCATGAAAACACTTGAAGTAACAGTTAAAGGCCCAGGTGCTGGTCGTGAAGCAGCAATTCGTGCGCTTCAGGCTGCTGGACTAGAAGTTACTGCTATTAGAGACGTTACTCCAGTTCCTCATAACGGTTGCCGCCCACCAAAACGTCGCCGTGTTTAAATTTTCTGTATAGAATTTGTATCACTGTCTATAATGGGATATGATACAAAAATTTTATCCGGAAAATAGTCAAGTTGTTGTGCGCATACGGGAACGTATACATGGGGACTTACGGAACGATTTATCTTTCCGGGGTTTCGACGTTTTGAAGGAGGGTATATTTGATGATCGAAATAGAAAAACCAAAAATCGAAACGGTTGAGATCAGCGATGATGCCAAATACGGCAAGTTTGTCGTAGAACCGCTTGAGCGTGGATATGGTACAACTTTGGGTAACTCCTTACGTCGTATCCTATTATCCTCACTTCCAGGCGCTGCTGTTACAGCTATTCAAATCGATGGAGTTCTTCATGAGTTCTCGACGATTGAAGGTGTAGTAGAAGATGTTACGACAATCATTCTAAACATTAAAAAGCTGGCGTTAAAAATCTACTCTGATGATGAGAAAACTCTTGAAATTGATATGCAGGGAGAAGGAGTAATTAAAGCTTCCGATATTACCCATGATAGTGATGTTGAGATACTAAACCCGGATCTTCATATTGCTACTCTTTCTAGCAAAGGTTCACTTAGAATGCGACTTACTGCGAAAAGAGGACGGGGTTATACACCTGCTGTTCAAAACAAACGAGAAGATCAACCAATCGGGGTTATCCCAATCGATTCCATCTATACTCCAGTTTCACGAGTTTCCTATCAAGTTGAAAATACTCGTGTAGGACAGATGACAAATTTTGATAAGCTAACATTTGACGTTTGGACAGATGGAAGCAATGGGCCTCAAGAAGCTGTAGCTCTTGGTGCTAAAATTTTGATGGAGCATTTAAATATATTCGTTGGTTTAACTGATGAAGCACAAAATGCAGAAATCATGGTTGAAAAAGAAGAAGATCAGAAGGAAAAAGTTCTAGAAATGACCATTGAAGAACTTGACCTATCTGTCCGTTCATATAACTGCTTAAAGCGTGCAGGTATCAACACGGTTCAAGAGCTTGCTCATAAGACTGAGGAAGATATGATGAAAGTGCGCAACCTAGGTAGAAAATCTTTAGAAGAAGTAAAAGCAAAACTAGAGGAGCTAGGCTTAGGCTTACGTAAGGATGACTAGTTAATTGCGGTTAACTAGGCATTTTACTGTTACTGTAAGAAAGCCATTACTTTTAAAGAAAACTCGCGAATTGGCAATCCCCTTTGGGCGATGACAGAAGCGGAGTTACACATATGTGTTGAGAAAGTAGAAAAGTAAACATGATACTTTCTTATTAGCCAAAAAAGGAGGGAAACACTCATGGGATACAGAAAGTTAGGACGTACAAGTTCCCAGCGTAAGGCGATGCTACGTGATTTAACAACAGATCTAATCATCAATGAGAAAATCGAAACAACTGAAACTCGTGCTAAGGAGCTTCGTTCAGTCGTTGAAAAAATGATCACTTTAGGGAAACGTGGTGATCTTCATGCACGCCGTCAAGCAGCAGCTTGGGTTCGTAATGAAGTAGCAAATGCAGAAGAGAATCAAGATGCTCTTCAAAAGTTATTTGTTGATATCGCTCCACGATACGCAGATCGTCAAGGCGGATACACTCGTATTATGAAGCTTGGACCACGCCGTGGTGACGGTGCACCAATGGTTATTATTGAACTAGTTTAATAACCAACAACTCACAGCAAGGGCGATGGACAGTTTATACAAACTTGTTTCATCCCCTTTTTTTAAAAAGTTTATACTCTATTTAATACGAAGAACAAGCCAAAACCGAGCGTTATGATGAGCATAAAGCATTGAGTCATCTAGTCGGTGGCTGACAGTGTATATTTTCGATGCTTTCACTTTATACAACTGTTTTTATGTCTCGTCTAGCTCATGCACCTCCTCCTCATCCAAATGTTGGATGTTTAAGTTCTTTGCGGAAATGATTATTCCGCTGGAGAGAGGTGCAGGCTTTTTTTGTATCCAGCGGTTTATTGGAAATCTACTGATTTTTCTTACACTTGTTCAATCATTTCGTATAGTTTAAACCTGAATTTAAAAGACTGATGCAGAGATTAGCTAGAGTAGTTGAGGAGAGAGGAGGAAAGTTGTGAAATTACCTCTTGTTGTTTTAAAAG
Source organism: Bacillus sp. B15-48 (assembly GCF_016879755.1). Taxonomy (GTDB): domain Bacteria; phylum Bacillota; class Bacilli; order Bacillales; family Cytobacillaceae; genus Mesobacillus_B. Next base: position 31,457 of record NZ_WOFU01000011.1, on the reverse strand, counting down.
ATGTAAGCTTTCAGTACGACTCGCAAGAAAAGCTGGCCTTAAATAAGGTGAACATGGAAATCTATCAAGGGGAATGGCTTGCAATTGTTGGCCATAACGGTTCTGGAAAATCGACACTTGCGAGATTATTAAACGGACTCCAGTTTCCAGTAGAAGGTTCGATTGAAGTCGATGAATTATTGCTTTCAGAGGAAACAGTTTGGGATATTCGGCGGAAAATTGGCATGGTTTTTCAAAATCCAGACAATCAATTTGTCGGAACAACGGTCGAAGATGATGTCGCTTTTGGCCTTGAAAACAATGGCGTTGCGGTTGAAATCATGGCGGAACGAGTGGTTGATGCGTTAACAAAAGTAAATATGGCTAATTTCCTCGATCAAGAACCACATCATCTTTCTGGAGGTCAGAAACAACGTGTGGCGATTGCTAGTGTCCTCGCCTTAAGGCCATCGATTATCATTCTTGATGAAGCAACTTCAATGCTCGACCCTAGAGGAAGAGCGGAAGTGATTGATATAATCATGAAGCTGCAGGAAGAGGAGAACATCACTGTTATTTCAATTACGCATGACTTAGAAGAAGCAGCAAGAGCAGACCGCATTATCGTGATGAATCAAGGTGAGATTTATCGTGAAGGCACTGCGAAGGAAATTTTCCAAATGGATAAAGAGTTAGTAGAGCTTGGCCTTGATATTCCGTTTCCAGTAAAACTAAGTAAGAAGTTAGCGGAAAAAGGGGTCACGATCGATAAACACTATTTAACAGAAGAAGAGTTGGTGGCAGCGCTATGGACATCTCACTTAAAAATGTAGAATATCGTTATTCGGCCAATACCCCATTTGAACGTCTTGCGATCTCAGACGTCTCCATTGATATTCCTTCAGGCAGTTATACGGCAATCATCGGGCACACAGGTTCTGGGAAATCCACAGTCCTTCAGCATTTAAATGCGTTATTGAAGCCGACAAAAGGTTCGGTTCTCATTGGCAACCGTGAAATAAAAGCAGATCGAAAAGAAAAAAATCTTAAAGGAATCCGTGAAAAGGTTGGAATCGTATTTCAGTTTCCGGAACATCAGCTCTTTGAAGAGACGGTTGAGAAAGATATTTGTTTTGGTCCACTTAATTTTGGAGTTTCTGAAAGGGAAGCAAAGAGGCGTGCAGCAGTCGCAATCAAGCAAGTAGGTCTTTCTGAAGATATTCTAAAAAAATCCCCATTTGACCTATCAGGAGGACAAATGAGGCGTGTGGCGATCGCTGGTGTCCTTGCGATGGAACCAGAATGTATCGTGTTAGACGAACCTACCGCAGGTCTTGATCCTCGTGGGCGAAAGGAAATTATGGATTTATTTTATCGCCTTCATCAGGAGCGAGGGTTATCGACCGTACTTGTCACTCATAGTATGGAAGACGCAGCAATCTATGCGGATGAAATTGTCATTATGCATAGTGGAACGGTGTTACGAAAAGGAAAACCGATCGAGATTTTCTCTGAACCGGGACAATTAATTGCTCATGGACTTGATGTTCCTGATGTTATTCGCTTTCAGATGAAGGTCGAGGAAACCTTCGGTACAAAATTCGAGAAAATCTGTCTAACTGAGGATGAATTAACGGAAGCAATTGCGGGCTTTTTGAAACGGAGGGTCGCACAATGATGGAAAAAATGATTATCGGCCGTTTTGTTCCAGCCGATTCCTTGCTTCATCGAATGGATCCTCGTTCGAAATTGATTATTGTATTTCTGTTTGTAGGGATTGTTTTCCTCGCCAACAATATAGTAACTTATGCAATCTTAGCCCTTTATACATTTTTAATGGCTGCCTTATCAAAAATCCCACTGCGGTTTTTAATTACTGGATTAAAACCAGTGCTCTGGTTAGTGGTTTTTACATTTTTCCTTCATCTTTTTTTAACGAGAGAAGGCACGATTATTTTCCAATTTGGGTGGTTTACGGTTTATGAAGAAGGACTAAGACAAGGGATTTTCATCTCAATGAGATTCTTCTTGCTTATACTCATTACCTCTTTATTAACCCTTACGACAACTCCAATCGAAATTACGGATGGATTAGAAAGGCTTCTAGGGCCGTTAAAAAAAATCAATTTTCCGGTTCATGAACTGGCCTTAATGATGTCAATTGCCCTTCGTTTTATCCCGACGTTAATGCAGGAAACGGATAAAATTATGAAAGCCCAGACGGCAAGAGGGGTAGAGTATACGAGCGGCCCGATTAAAGAACGTTTAAAAGCGATTGTCCCGCTCTTAATTCCGTTATTTATTAGTTCATTTAAGCGGGCAGAGGAGCTTGCTGTCGCTATGGAGGCACGGGGGTATAAAGGCGGAGAAGGCAGAACGAAATACCGCCAGCTAACATGGGCACTAGCGGATACTGGAATGATTGTGATGTTAATGGCAGTTGCTTCGCTATTAGTTGTATTTAGAGGATAAGAGGGTTTGTCTATGAGAATAAAATGTAAGGTTGCATATGATGGTACTGGCTATGCAGGTTATCAAGTACAGCCAAATAAACGGACCGTTCAAGGTGAAATTGAAGCGGCATTGGCTAAACTCCATAAAGGGCAAAGTGTGAGGGTTCATGCATCAGGCCGGACCGATGCTGGTGTCCATGCGAAGGGACAGGTCATTCATTTTGACACGATTTTGTCTATGCCTGAAGATCGGTGGCCAATTGCACTTAATTCCATCCTCCCTGACGATATTGTCATCTTAGAGGCAGAAAAAGCCTTAGATGACTTTCATGCGCGTTACGAAGCGATTGGGAAGGAATATCGCTATTTTGTTCATTTGTCGAAACAACGAGATCCGTTTTTGCGGAAGTATGCATACCAATTTCCTTATTCCATTGACATTTCGAAAATCGAGGAAGCGGCACAACTTTTAGTCGGTACTCATGACTTTACAAGTTTTTGTTCAGCAAAGACAGAAGTTGATGATAAAGTTAGAACTTTAGATACGATTGAGTTATTTGAAGAAAAGGGACTTTTAGTGTTTCGTTTTGTAGGCAATGGTTTTTTATATAATATGGTAAGAATTATCGTTGGAACTCTACTCGAGGTTGGCAGCGGAGAAAAAGAGTCTGCTAGTGTAAGAAGCATTCTTGAAAGAAAAGATCGGCGTTATGCGGGCAAAACTGCACCAGGTCATGGACTCTATTTATGGGAAGTATTCTATTAAATCCTAAGTAGCCTGTTTCGTTCCATTCCTTTTTCAAAAAAAATCTATGACAACGAATCCTGGTGTTGACATTCGCTTTATAAAGTTATATCATGTTTTGGTATGGTATTTTAATGCCACTGATGAGCCCCGGAACTTATCTGTGTAAATATATCAATGACTTTAAGATTGACTGAATCGATTTATTAATAGGAGGGACACTCATGCGTTCAACATTTATGGCTAATGCCAAGAATATCGAGCGTAAATGGTACGTAGTTGATGCGGAAGGCCAAACACTTGGTCGTCTTGCAAGCGAAGTTGCATCCATCTTACGCGGTAAACATAAACCAACATTTACACCACATGTAGACACTGGAGATCATGTGATCATCCTTAATGCTTCAAAGATTGAATTGACTGGTAATAAAATAAACGATAAAATTTACTATCGTCATACAATGCACCCAGGTGGTTTAAAGCAAAGAACGGCTCTTGAAATGCGTACAAACTACCCTGAAAAAATGCTTGAGCTAGCAATCAAAGGGATGCTTCCAAAGAACTCTTTAGGTCGCCAAATGTTCAGGAAGCTTCACGTATATGCAGGTGGAGAGCATCAGCATCAAGCACAAAAACCAGAAGTTTACGAACTTCGCGGATAATTAATAAGGAGGTTATTTACTTGGCACAAGTTCAATATATTGGAACAGGTCGTCGTAAGAGCTCTGTTGCACGAGTTCGCTTAGTTCCTGGTGACGGCAAAATCATCGTTAACAATCGTGAAATTGAAGATTATATCCCATTCGCAGCTCTACGTGAGGTAGTTAAACAGCCTCTAGTAGCAACTGAAACAGTTGGTGCTTATGACGTTCTTGTCAACGTTAATGGCGGCGGCTACACTGGTCAAGCTGGTGCAATTCGCCACGGTATCGCTCGTGCGTTACTACAAGCAGACCCTGAGTACCGTCCAACTCTTAAGAGTGCAGGATTATTAACTCGTGACGCTCGTATGAAAGAACGTAAAAAATACGGTCTTAAAGGCGCTCGTCGTGCACCTCAGTTCTCAAAACGTTAATATCGTTGTTATATCAACGTGTTCAAACCCTTTCCCAAACTTTTGGGAGAGGGTTTTTTTACGTTAAGAAATGGATTGAATACCCTTTTCAAAAATCCATGAAGTTTTTAAATAGATGCGCCACCTTTTCTTTCGCTGCATTTGTGGTATGGGAATAGATGTTCATGGTTGTTTGAGTGTCATTATGTCCCAAACGGACTTGTACATCTTTAATACTTGCACCAGCTTCAAAAAGTAATGATGCATGTGTATATCGTAATCCATGAATGGTAATTGGCTCGAATTCTGTATGACGCATAGTTTAAACGTTCATAATCCTTTAATTGCTGTACGTCATTTTTTCAGTTTTTTAAGTTTTTCTTCATCAACGCTAATAACTCGTCTTGACGTTGCCGTTTTAGGGGTTTGAAGTAATTGTTTGCCCTTCGTTTCAACAAGAGTTCTTTGTTTCAGTATGTTTAGAATAATGAAGTATCATGCTCATTTGATTTTATTTATTTTGATTGTTTATTTGGCAAATTATTTCCTGCTATAGTATTTTAGGACTTTGAAACCATTACTAATCTCGTTGTTTTTGTTATCGTTCCTTACTACAGTGTTTGAATATCATTTTCAGTACTTTAGGAGCATTACTAATCTCGTGATATTTGTTATTGCATTGTAATTAACCGTAAATACTATCGTAATATTTTTTCTCTATACTAATATACTAGTATACCAGCAGTGGGGGGAGATTTAGAAGATAAAACGATTATTTCAATACTAATAGGAAAATAAATAGTTAGGGAGAGATAAGATGATAAAACGAATGAATTCAATTTTTTTGACAGCAATAATTTTTATTTCTACGTTAGTCATTCCTGTTAATGCGGAGAACGGTGGAACGGAAGGGACCATGCCCTGGATGAACACCCAGCTCTCTGCTGAAGAGCGCACCGAGCTGCTTCTCGATGCGATGACGATGGAACAGAAGATCCAGCAAATCGCCATCTCGCGCTTCAATGAGAATGACACGGGTGAGACGGTTGTTATTAATAAGGGCGGTACTAGTAAGTACCAGAACGGTGAATTCGCGCCCCAAGGTACCCTGCCTGGATGTGAGTGGCAGGACACTGGCCGACAAATCCGTGGGATCGAAGAACTGGGCATCCCCACAATCCGTATGACCAACGGTGGTACGGGTGTGAAAGGCGGATCGTGTGGCAATGACCCGGAAGCGACGGGCCTACCGTCCACCCTTGCGATGGCTGCGACCTTCAACCGCGAGTTGAACTATGAAGTCGGCCGAATCCTCGGCGAGGAGACACGGGCCTTCGCACATCACGTGCTGCTCGGACCGGGCATGAACCTCGTACGTCACCCGTATAATGGCCGGAACTATGAGTACTTCAGTGAGGATCCGTACCTAACGGGGATTCTGGCGACCGAGCAAGTCAAGGGTATTCAGGATCAGGGAGTACAGGCACAGCTCAAGCACTTAGCCGGCAATGAGCAAGAGACCGAGCGTTGGACGATGGGTGTTCAGGTTCCATCACAGGCCATGAACGAGCTGTACATGCTGCCATTCGAGATGACCGTCAAGGATGCTGACCCAGCTTCCGTGATGTGCTCATTCCCGGATGTCAACGGCACCTTTGCCTGTGACAGTTCTGAATTGCTCCAAGATGCACTAAGGGGCAACTGGGGCTTCGAAGGTTATGTCATGAGTGACCGTCGCGCGATTCACGACACGGTTGCTGCCATCAAGGCGGGCACGAATGTCGAGCTAGACTGGGCACCACAGTACTACACTGAGGAGAAAATCCAGGATGCCCTTGACTCGGGTGCTGTAACCGAGGAAGACATCGACAATCTGCTGCGTCCGCGCTACATCAAGATGATTGAGTACGGCCATATGGATGAGCCTTACGACAAGTTCTTGCCGGAAATCGTCAATCCGATGGCAAACGGTGCAAGCGCACTGAAGATGGCTGAGGAAGGGTCGGTGCTGTTGAAGAACGATAACGACTTCTTGCCACTGGATGGTGAGCCGAAGTCGATTGCGCTAATCGGCGTTGAGTGGTTCGCTGGTGAGGCTAAGATGTCACCGCGCTCCGTTCGGGACAACAACGAGAACGTTGAAGCTCCTTACACGGTCACTCCACAAGAGGGACTAGAGAACGTCATAGAGGAGCTAGGTTATGACACTGAAGTAACGTACAACGATGGACGTGATCTGGAGGCTGCTGCCAAGCTGGCCGCTGAGTCCGATGTTGTGCTGCTTATGGTTGGCGACAACCCGCATGAGACCGTGGACCGTGATACCCTTGGCTTCCCAGCTATCGACCTCGATACACACAAGGACCGTGAGGACTGGGTGGAGCAGGAGCCGATGATCGATGCTGTTATGGAAGCTAATGCGGCAAACACTGTTGTGGTCCTGAAGACTTCCGGTACGGTGCTCATGCCGTGGTTGGATGAAGTACCTGCAGTTCTTCAGGCTTGGTTCCCAGGTATGGAGGATGGCAATGCTGTTGCCAACTTGCTCTACGGTAAAGTCAATCCGTCGGGCAAGCTGCCGATGACGTTTGGTGCAACTGAGCGTGAAGCTGCATTCGCGACTGAGGAGCAGTACCCTGGAACGCGTCAAGACACTGGTAAGCCAGGTGGCCCAGGTCCGTATGGTGACGGTTCCGACCAGTTAATCGCCAAGTACACAGAGGGTCTTGAGATGGGCTACCGCTGGTACGAGGCAAATAACGTGAAGCCGGTCTTCCCATTCGGATATGGCTTGTCGTACACGACCTTCGAATATGACGACCTTAAAGTGATGCAGGTTCGCGGTAAAGGCAAAGGCAATAACGGCTCATTATCCGGTATTGAAGTGTCCTTCACGATCACGAACACCGGTGACGTTGCTGGTAAAGAAGCAGCACAGGTTTACCTAACACTTCCGGATGAGGCGGGGCAGCCGGCCAAGCGACTCGTCAACTTCGAGAAAGTTGACCTTGGGCCTGGTGAGAGCGAGCGAGTGACTCTACGGATTAACCATGCTGACTCCAACCACCCGTTCTCCTATTTCATTCCGGAAGAACCGGACAACCTTGCGAACTGGGCTGACGGCGAGTGGGCAACTGCTGACGGAAAGTACCGCGTGCATGTCGGTGGTTCCTCGGCAGACACACCGTTGGAAAAGGATATCCCGTTGAACTTTAAACTCGACAAGGATAACGGCAAAGGCAACAACAAGGGCAAGGGGAACTCTAAGCAGTAGTCCCCTGGTCATGGGATGATGCCGTCGACCTGGTAGAGGTCGTCGAAACATCCCAAAGGCGGTGAGCGAGTGGGCTCACCGCTTTTCTCGTTGTCTCCATGGGCGACGAAAGGGACGGAAAAAACCCAGAAAGGACGTGAGAAATTTGATGAAGAAATCAGTTCGGAACAGTCGGCGAGGTTTGGCGAATTCGTGGTGGGTGGTTCTTGGCCTGGTGGTCCTCTTGACTGCATGCACCGTCGAGGAATCCGAAGAGCCGGTCGGGAGCGATGACACCGTGGAAACCGCCCCGTCCGAGCATGGCGACTGGCAGGACCCCGGCTTGGTGGACCGGTCCGGCGCGCCGATTGAGGTGCCGACGCCGGGTCCAGCCACTGGCAGGACCCTGGACGTCACTGATTTCGGGGCAGATCCGGATCCGGACTCACAAGACGACGCACCAGCCATCCGGGCGGCTCTTGAAGCGGCCGAACCGGGTGACGAGGTCCTGCTGCCGGCCGGAACGTATGACCTGCGCTCCACTGACCCGGCCGACGAGTCGGCGAACATCGTGTTACGTAGCGGCGTGGATCTGCGTGGTGAGGGCCAGGAGCGAACTGTGCTACTGACCTCCCTCGACGGCGAGGATGACAGCCGGGTGATCCGTGGCTCTGGCGTCCACGACGTCATCGTCGCTGATTTTACCATTACCTCCCGTTATGAGGGTCCACTTGGCGACGACACGAAAGACGGAGACGCGAGTGGGGGCCCGATGTACGGGATCTATCTCGGAGCCCACGAAGGCCAGGCTAGCTCCCGCGTCCTGGTGGAAAATCTGAACATCCGCAAGTTCGAGCGCCACGGTATCTCAGTCAAGGCCAGCCGTGAAGTGACCCTCTCTGGAAACTACATCAGTGAGGCAACTGCCGTCGGTCCCGGAGGACAGGGCTACGGCATTGCGATCGAGGGCTCAAGGGATCAACGTGACCCGGATGCTCCCAACGATTCCCGGCACAACGTCGTCATTGGCAATACATTCGATGGCAGACATCTGCGGCACGCGATTCTGTTGCAGTTCCCAACGCACAATAATCTCGTGGCGGAGAACACCATCGTTGGCAGCCATCTCGATGCCATCGACTTGCATGGCGAGGGTGAATACCTGAACGAGATCCGGAACAACACGGTCATCGGCGGGCAACGGGCGGGCATCGCACTGGGCAATTCCGGCGGGGCAAAGAACAAGCACGACGCCTCAGGACCTGGAAACTGGGTGCACTCCAACGATCTGATTGGAAACCGTCAGGGAATCCTCGTCATCCTGGGAACTCCTGATACCCTCATCGAGGACAACAGGATCACAGCCGGGGAGGATTCGAAGGTCGGCATCGAGGTCCGCAATGCGCCGGGAACGGAACTGCAAGGTAATCGCATCACTGGAGGGACCGACGAATTCTGGGCTATCCGGCTCAGTAAGGACCGCGGTACTGACGGGCGAGGCAAAGGAATCCCCTCAGGCATCAGAATCGAGCATAACGTCATTCGACAGGCCGCTAATGGCATTAAGATAGATGCCGGGAAAGACCTCAGCATAATCGAAAACGTCGTCGATGGCATCGAAGGAGACAAGCTGAGAGTGGCCGACGGGATCGAGGTGATGAGCGGATCGGCTCAGTGATCCAGCTCCCAGTCGGGGCGGTAAGACAGCAGTCCGGTCCGGATGGCACGGCCTCGGCGCCCTGGCGCAGCAATTGGGACACCAGCACCTGGTTGCCCAGGGACTTGGACATCTTCTCGCCGTCCAGTTCCACCATGCCGGCGTAGACGAAGGCGCGGGTCAGGGCTCAAACTAAGAAAGTTGGTATTTGATTCCCGTGCTAAAGAGATAGCAGACAATAATATGCGTTATCTATCACAGAAACAAAAGGATGAAACCATTTATAACATTTCCATAAAAAAATTTTTAGAAAGGTAATACTTTCGAAGATGTATAGAAAATTCAATAGGGATAAATGTGGCACCATCTGTCCAACCAAGGGTAAGCATGCGAAATCCCTTATAGACACGCAACGGTGCGAAAGTTGAGTAACTAGTAATTTTTATTTTAACTTCTATAATTAACCCAGCCTTCATCAAAAAGAGGGCTGGGTTCCATCTAATAAATTCACTCATTTTCCACATAAACTATATTTAATAAATTCACTTACTACTCGAACTAAAGTATTAAAAAAGTGGAGGGAAATAAATGTATCTAAAAAGAATAATATTGTTGGGTCTAGCTATTGTTTTACTTTTGACAGGATGCCAAAGCAATTCCAGTAGTTCAGCAAAAACGAATGACAATAGTAAGGTTGAAGATTATGTATACACAAAATACAATCAAAGAAGCGAAAAACGAAAATTGGGGAACAGAAGAATATGTTCAAGCCTTACTTGGTGAATATGGTATAAACATTGGGATAGAGGAAATAGAACAACATAACCCTGATCCTATTTCGCTCACACGCAATTATACAAAAAACTTTGGAGTAGAAGCCGTTCCTGCTTTGTACATCAATGGTATGCGAAGCTATATAATGCTTTTGATTTAGAGGAGATTGAAAAGGTATTGAATGGGGTAATAAAAGAATAAAGCTATTTATTGTTTATATACTGATTAGTATTAGTATAAAACTTAATTATTTTAGATCTCTAAAGAGCGGTCAATCACCCAATTAGCTTGTCATGGCTTAGGGTGATTTTTTGTCCATAATCTTGCGTTCTTTCGGAGTTTCACCATTTCTAACTGATAGTTCAATTAAAGATAGAAGGTTTGAGGTTCAATGTGACAGAGTGACAAGAAAACCTTCGACTTTATTATTATTTTTTCTAGTAATACTTTTATACATATGGCTCGGCAGCGTATTTAAGTTTTTGCATCCATTATGTACCCTTCACTAAAATTAAGTTAAATTGTATGAAAGTGTAAATGTAAATTTGAATTATTCCAAGTACTCGGATTAAACCGGCATGTAAAAAGTACTTAATTCGAGTACTTGGAATAAAAATCCACCAGTTATAGGGGACTTAATGCTAGTACTCGGATAAACCGGCATACAAAATATACATAATAGTAGTGCCTGCAACGATAGCAAAATTAAAAAACCGGCATTCATTATTTTCTTTATAAAAGTATTTTCCAAAAATGAAAGCCTTTTCAATTGTAGTAAAATAACGAAAAGTATTATAATTAAGTTATAGGTGTAAGTTGAAAAGGATAGGAGGTACTTGAGTTGGTACTGATTTTGAAACTATCGGCTAGCTAGTATCATTTTAACTATTATTATGTTGATAAATCATATTCGGTTAATTTTTATTATTTTTTGAAAACTTAGATAAAAATATTGACAATTGGTATAACAATATTATAATATGTTTTTAGAAACAAAAAATCCCATAACAATCATCATTTATAAAAGTAAACGGTTACATTTATAAATTGTTGTTTGTCCTCTTATTTTCAAGCAAAGGGAATGAGAATGGCTTGTAGAAATGTAAAGGATTGTTCCCTTTTGCCATAACTAGACCGACCGGTTTGTTTAATTTCTTTTATTATAAATGAAGTGCTCAATAATTTGTTGATTTTTCAAAATATTACTGAGGAATAACCAAAGAAAATGTTAGGAGGTTTTATAAATGCTAGATCATGTAGAAACAAAAAAGTCGAGCGTTGTTCGTACAGTTCTTGGGTCCGTACCTGCTCATGAATTAGGGATTGTGCTTATTCATGAGTCACTTCTGTCTGTCGTTCCTGGAGCGGAATATGCCCCTGAAATTAATATGGATAAAAGTGAAATCTTCGATATTTTAAAGAGAAAGCTGACCGATTTTCGTCGTGCTGGTGGAAAGACGATTGTTGATCGTACCGGTATGTTCCATGGCCGTGATGTAAAACTTTATGAAACTCTTTCAAAGACAACAGGTGTCCATATTATTGCCTCCACCGGATTAGGGCCTGAGCCAATGTTAAGTGGATACTTCACGACACCACAAACACATCCGCCCACACCATGGCCGGCAGAACAATTCGCTGGGTTGTTTCAAAAAGAGATAACCGAAGGAATCGCTGTTCCTCGTATTGAACGTTCTGGTTTCGCAGGAATAGTCACTTCGATTGCAACTCAAAGTGGAATTGCTGAAATTGAAAAAAGTCTTTTCCGGGGCTCAGCAATAGCTGCTCTTAAAACAGGAGTAGCTGTATCTGTACAGTACGGTGCGGACGCTACAGGTGATTTAGAAATTATAGTAGCGGAAGGGATTTCACCTGACCGTGTCATTATCGGGGGCTTGGATCGTCAAGAAGCTGTCCGCCGCAAGGAAGCTTTCGCTGTCGCAGAACGAGGGGCTAACGTGGCTCTTGACCATGTAGGATGGTCGACAAATGACGGATATGTAAACGATGAAGACCGTGTTCAACTGATCGTTGAATTATTTGAAGCAGGTCTTGGTGAACGCGTACTGATTTCAACGAATGCGGTAGGTGTTGCTAAAGGTCACGAAGCAAAGGATCTCGAATTTGATTATTTATTGACAAAGTTCGTGCCGCTTTTACGCAAAGCTGGTTTGACAGATGAACAACTTCGTACTTTATTAGCAGAAAATCCTCAACGTGTTCTAACGGTGGATGACGAAGCAGAGCTAAAAATGAAAGGCTGGAACTATAACTGGAACGATTTATTTAGCCCTGTTGCAAGGTAAGTTTACGAGACAGACTCATTTTATATATGAAAATTCAATTTGCACATCGCTTCATTTGAGTAAAAACAAAGGTGAGGAGTGAAACAATCATGGGGAAGGTTAATACAGTTTTAGGCCCAATCGCTACTGAGGAATTGGGAATCACAGCGTTGCACGAGCATATTGGGTTCGGTTTGCCAGGTTGTGATTTAGATACAAAATGGTGGAAACAACCTAATGAGGCATTTGAAGTGACAATCGAAAAGTTACGCCGCTTCCGTGAGCATGGCGGAAAAACGTTTGTTGATTGTACGGGGATTGGAAACGGCCGTGATGTTGAATACTTTCAAGTGCTATCGCGCCGAACAGGTGTCCATATTATCGCGGTTACCGGTTTTGTAGCAGGTGATTCTGCTTTGCCATATTTCCGTAACAAACCAGTTGAGTATTTGACGGACTTATTCATCCATGAAATTACGGTGGGGATTGACAATACAGGTGCCAAAGCAGGTGCCGTTAAAGTAGGGGTTAGCCGCGGTGGTCAATTAAGTGAATTAGATAAACGCATTTATCGGGCAGCTGCACGTGCGGCTGTAAGAACGGGTGTACCGATTATTACTCACTTATCAACAGATGCCCAAACAGCAATTGATGTATTTGAAGAGGAAGGACTGCCTCTAAACCGCGTATTGATGGGGCATGCCGACGTTGGGCAGGATGCCGATGAAGAACGTGATTCGATGATTGCAAATCTCGGAGGATATGTTGGTTTTGATACGATTGGTTATGATACGGAAATGGAAAATTCGCCATATTGGTCACGTCCTCGTCAAGAGCGCGTGGAACATTTCCTTCGATTTATAGATAATGGCCATTTAGATCGTGCAGTGATTTCGGCTGATGCGAACTGTTGTGCTTTAGGGTGGCCGGGGTTAAAAGGACATTCTGTTAACTATCTTTTTGAAGAGTTTTTACCAGATCTCCGTAAAGCGGGTGTTAGTAGCGACGTATTTGAACAACTTTTAGTTCGGACTCCTGCTGATTTCCTAACGATGCAAGAACCAAGAGTACCCAGAGCGGCCAAAGCCTTCGAATTCCAAGAATCTCGTTAATCGAAAAAACGAAAGCGTTGTGAAAGGGAAAAGCCTTGTGCCGTGATGATGTCTATATAGGCAATTCCCTTCTGACTTTGCTTCGTAGTCCTCAATCATAATGTGACGTGTAGTGATTTCGTAAATGGTTGGTTGACCAATAGTAACGGGAGGGTAAGGATGATGAGTATTAAAAGAATGGCTTATATTGCTGGGGCATTTGAGCACCCATTACGTAAAGTCCCAGACAAGTCAGTTGCAGCAATTCATGCAGAATGTGCGAAGGGAGCGTTAGAGGACGCTGGGCTCTCATTCGCAGATGTAGATGGCTACTTCTGTGGTGGTGACGCACCTGGTGGGGTTTTATCAATGGTTGATTATTTAGGGCTTAATGTACGTCATGTTGATGGCACAGATATTGGTGGATCTTCCTACATCGCTCATGTTTCTCACGCAGTACAGGCGATTGCCGCGGGGAAATGTAATGTAGCGTTGATTACGATGGGAGGGCGACCTCGTTCTGAAGGTAGAAGTGGTGTCAAACAGAAGATTGTTGGTGCAGGTGTTCCTGATGCGCCATTTGAACTTCCATTTGGGCCGACTGCTGTAAATGAATATGCGATGGCAGCAATGCGCCATATGCATGAATATGGTACGACAAGTGAACAACTTGCATGGGTTAAAGTGGCAGCTTCCCATCATGCCAAGTACAATCCAAACGCAATGCTGCGCGATGTTGTAACGGTTCAAGACGTACTTGAATCCCCGATGATTGCTGATCCATTACACCGATTAGATTGCTGTGTAGTCAGTGATGGCGGCGGTGCGTTAGTAGTAGTAAGTCCTGAAATTGCGAAAAGTCTTAATCGCCCGCTTATTCAAGTCCGCGGTGCAGGAGAATCACCTAAAGGCTTAATGGGAGGCAAAGTAGACCTTACTTATAGCGGCGCTGTATGGTCGGGTGCATCTGCTTTTGAGGAAGCTGGAGTCACACCTCAAGATATTAAGTACGCCTCCATCTATGACAGCTTTACGATTACTGTGCTAATGCAACTTGAAGATTTAGGCTTTTGTAAGAAGGGCGAAGGAGGAAAATTCGTCGCTGACGGAAACCTCATCTCTGGAGTCGGGAAACTTCCAATTAATACTGATGGCGGTGGGTTAAATAATAACCATCCAGCGAGTCGAGGCGGCATTGTAAAAGTAATTGAGGCTGTGCGACAGCTACGGGGAGAAACACATCCAGAGGTGCAAGTAAATAATTGTGACCTTGCCTTAGTTCATGGTACAGGCGGCGGACTTGCAAGCCGTCACGGCAGTGCAACATTGATTTTGGAGAGGGTGTAGAGAATGGCAACTCTGTATGAATCCAGAAAAATGGCAATTCCTGAAATTCATCCTGAACATAAAGAATATTGGGAGGCCGCTGCAGACGGAAAACTATTCATTAAACACTGCGAGTCTTGTGGTGAATATCATTATTATCCACGTGTGTTGTGCCCATACTGTATGAGCGATAAGACGACATGGAAGGAAGCGAAGGGTACGGGAAGCATCTACACGTATAGTGTGATGAGAAAAGGAGTCCCTTATGCAATTGCTTTCGTCACGCTCGGTGAAGGTCCAAGAATGATGACGAATTTGGTCAACTGTGACCTTGATACATTGCATATTGACCAAAGAGTAAAAGTGGTTTTCATCCAAAGCGGTGATCAAGACAATCCAGGACCTTACGTACCTTGCTTCACCCCGATTTAAAGAGAAATCCACATTATAAATTATCTTAATGTTACTAATTCATAAAACATTTTATTAGTTGAATACAATACGCAATTTTGAGACAAGGAGCGAATGAAAATGAGAATCCTCAAGGACATACGAATTCCGATGCGGGACGGTGTGCATATCGCTGCAGATATTTACCTTCCTGATGGTGCGGAAAAGGTGCCAGCATTACTTGCCCTTAGCCCATATGGGAAGGAATTACAAGCGCAGGCATTGACTTTACCTCCGCAAGCACGCCCTAGTCATCTTTGGAACGGAGCGATTGAAGCTGGTGACATTCGTGAAGTAGTATCTAGAGGCTACGCCCATATTATTGCAGATATACGTGGTACTGGCGGTTCTGAAGGCCAAATGTGCGGAAATTATAATTCCGGTGGTCATGGAGATGGAAAGGATATCTATGACATCGTCGAATGGGCAGCTGAACAAGATTGGTGCGATGGGAATCTTGGAATGATCGGTATTTCCTACTTCGCTTCTGTGCAAATTTTAGGAGCAGCAGAAAAACCACCGCATTTAAAAGCAATCTTCGCAAATGGTGGTCACTTTGACCTTTATGAACTTTGTTATCACGGTGGGATTATGTGGTTAATGCCGCGTGCTTCACGTGAAGGCCGCGGCGGAGATAGCGGCAATGCATTTAATAATGTTGCAAGTAAGAGTTCGAAAGTTTTCACTCCAGAAGAGCTCAGAGAAAAAACACAAGAACGGTTAAACGACCCAGATATCGCCCATTGGTCCGATTTCGTTCACCTTTTACATTATCAGGACCGTCACGAATTATGGATGGATTATTTATTAAATCCTCTTGATGGGCCATTTTGGAAAGAAAACAGTGCAATCGAAGTTGCCGATAAAGTCGAAATTCCAACGTACTTCCAATCTAAATGGGGCCGCGGTTGGAACGTGGAAGGAACGATTGAGTGTTTCCACAAAGTATCAGGAATTAAAAAGCTCGATATTCAGGCATTGCCACCAATGTTAGAACGTCCATTCCATGAAAACCATGATGAAATGTTCCGTTGGTATGATTACTGGTTAAAAGGGATTGACACAGGAATAATGGATGAGCCAGCTGTACAGTTCTCCGTTGAAGGTTCATATAAGTGGCGGAAGGAAGGGCAGTGGCCATTGCCAAATGAAGAAAAGAAAGACTTTTATTTACGTCCTCGTCACAAAATTAGCGAGAAGCCAGAGCCTCTACCAGCAGAATTTGCCCATCCAGATGGCTTTTATCAGGCACCATTAACGGTAACAACCGTTTCAGAAAAAGTGAAATGGACGAGTGATAAATTCCGGGAAGCTGTAGAAATGACTGGTACAGGAGCATTGTATATTTTTGCAGAAATTGATACAGATGATACGAATTTCATTGCAAAACTTTATGATGTCGATCCTAGTGGCAAACGGACATTAATGACATCTGGGTATTTAAAGGCATCTCATCGTGAACTAGATGAAGGGAAATCAACTTACGGTGAACCGTGGCACCCACATAATCGTGTGGTCCCAGTGACGCCTGGTGAAGTCAATGAATATGCGATTCGCTTATATCCATTCTCATTTCTAATAAAACCGGGACATCGTATTGAATTAGAACTTGCATGTAATGAACCACTTGATGGCGAAGATGCAAAATTATTGCCACCAGATAGCTATCACTTACCTAGTGGCCGAGCGACAACTCATAAAATTTATCGCGACAAAGATCATCAATCACGTTTAGTATTGCCAGTAATTCCAAAACAATATGACATTACAAATGAGTGATATTGGATGATGTGCATGCTGAATAAGATGTGATCTCCTGATGAAAGGCATCCACAGAGACTTCTTAATTATAAAAAAAATAGAAGTCACTGTGGCAACAAATTGATTATGGGAGTGAACAACTTGACGAATGCAGTACGTGTGATTCCGATAGAGTGTAAGTTTGGACCAATCTCTGCATTTGCCTATTATGTAGATGCTCCAGAACCAGCACTTATTGATACCGGTGTGAATATCTCGGTTGTTCAAGACATTGAACCAACTCTAGCTAAATATGGGATTTCATTAGGAGATATTCGCTGGATTTTGCTGACACATGGACATGTGGATCATCTCGGTGGTGCTCATGCAATATGGGAAAAGACAGGGCGACAAGCAAAAGTGGTTATTCCAAAAAAAGAAGCGCGGTTATTGCGTAACCGTAACGAACAGATTGTTGATTACAAAACACTACAAGGACAGTACATTATCGATTCGGCAATTCAGGAAAAACATATCGCGATGCTAACAACCGATATTGGTGGAGATCTTGAACCAGATTTGGAAGTAGTTGAAGGTGATTCCATTCATCTTGGAGGGGATGTCACATTAAAAGTGCTTGAAACTCCAGGTCACTCAATCGGATCTGTCACATTTATATTAGAGAAGTTAGGTTGGGCATTTGCTGCGGATGCTGTTCAAATGTATGGTGGCGCAAGCGGCTTGCCAACGATCGAGAATCCTAGTTTATACCGTAACAGTGTAGAACAGTTAGTGAAAATACGTCCTAAAAGGCTATATTTAGGCCATCCATTTCGCAACATTCATGGCGAGATGCAAAGTGCACAAATTGAAGGGGAACAAGTAAGTGTGGTGCTACAAGATAGCCTTGATATGGATGCCAAATTGCGCGATGTGGTGAAACGCCATTTATCAAATGGTCTTGCTAATCAGCATGAACGATATGGCCCGTTTGGATCGATTGCTGCTGAAATTAACTATACCGGTGATCCACGGAACTTACCTTGCGCGTTTTTTGTGACGATGCATGGTTACCAACAAGAGCTTATTGAGACACAGAACAAATGAGAGGAGGAAGATCGAAATGATCCAAAAGAAACTTGAAAATGCAGCAAAAGCCGTATCCGATATACATGATGGTGCAACGTTGCTAATTGGAGGATTTGGGGGGAGCGGTTTACCTTCCCATCTGATTGCGGCCCTTGTGGAACAAGGAGCGAAGGACCTTACGGTAGTATCAAATAATATTGGTGCTGTTAGCGACGGAGTGGCAGCGCTTATAAGCAACAACCAAGTACGAAAAATTATTTGTTCCTTCCCAGTAGGCCCGCACGCCGATGATTTGATTAGACGACTTAGTGAGGGGAGCATCGAGTTGGAAATTTCTCCCCAAGGAACATTGGCTGAACGGATTCGTGCTGGTGGCGCGGGTATCCCAGCTTTTTATACACCGACAGCTGCGCACACGGAACTTGGCGAAGGGAAGGAAACGCGGTCATTCGAGGGACAAACGCATCTATTAGAGCATGCAATCAAGGGGGATTATGCTTTTATTAAAGGATATAAGGCGGATCGCTGGGGGAATCTTGTGTACCGGAAAACACAGCGTAACTTTAATCCTGTGATGGCAACTGCAGCGAAAATCACAATTGTTGAGGTTGATGAAATTGTCGAAGTCGGAGAAATCGAACCAGAAATAATCGTGACACCAAGTGTCTATGTGCATCGTTTAGTGCAACTTGAAGAACAACGTGCAGGGGAGGTATTAGTAAATGGCTAAGAGCGAACAAAAAGTCAGTGGTTGGACAATGCCAGAATTAGCTGCTCGAGTGGCTCAGGACTTAGATGATGGTTGGTACGTGAACCTTGGAATTGGGTTGCCGACTCTTGTGGCTGATTATATCCCAGAAGGACGCGAAATTATCCTTCATAGTGAGAATGGTCTGCTTGGGTTAGGACCGAAACCTGAACCAGGTGAAGAGGATATGGACCTAGTGAATGCTGGGAAGGAACCGATCACCTTAAGACCGGGAGGTAGCTTCTTTTCACAATCAGAATCATTTGCGATGATTCGCGGTGGCCATCTCGATGCAGCAGTACTAGGAGCATTTCAAGTATCCATGCATGGTGATCTAGCTAGTTGGAAGTTGCCAAACGCTCCCCTTGGCCGTGTTGGCGGTGCGATGGACCTGACTGTTGGTAGTAAGCGTGTCTTCCTCTTTATGCAGCATACGACAAATAAGGGCGAGGCGAAAATCGTTGAGGAATGTTCGTTTCCACTAACTGCTCGTCGTTGTGTTGATCGAATCTATACAAATCTAGCAGTGATTGACGTAACAGATGAAGGTCTTGTTGTTCGTGAACTCGCACCTGACATAAGCTTTGAATATGTACAGAAGTGTACTGCTGCGCCGCTTAAGCTACAACAAGAGACAATCAAAATTCAATAATGATTACGTGCATTTTTAAAGAACCCAATTGACTGTAGTTCCTCGCTTCCATTTTATTCGTAAATGAAGGCCAACTTAATCGAGGAGCTACGGGCTCTTGAGGGATTTTAATGGAAATGAATTTAACCGCTTTCATAGAAAAGTAATCATATATTATTTTGGTAATTTCTTTTCATTTATCTTTATAAATCTTGCTTAAAACGAAGAGATCAAAAACACATTGGGAGGGAAATATTTATGAAATCATTACGGATTGCAATCATTGGGGCAGGAATTGCGGGTTCATCGGTTGCGGTAGCATTAAAGGCGAAAGGAATTCGTGCAGACGTTTATGAGCAAGCACCTGTATTAACCGAGGTTGGTGCTGGAATCGGGATCCGTCCGCCAAGTGTAAAATGCATGGAAAAATGGGGCTTATATGAAGAGTTGGAAGCCGTAACTGTACGAAGTGATTTAATGGAAATTATTGAGGGCGATGATCGAGTGCTCATTAGAGAAACTTGGCCAGTATTAACAGGCGATGAAGCAGATGCTTATGCTCGATTAATTCATCGTGCAGATTTATTGGATTTAATAGTAGCCCATATTCCAGAAGATCAACTGCATTTAGACCACCGTTTAACAGATATTGCTGATCACGGTGATTACGTAGAATTAAAATTTGCAAACGGAAAAACGGTTGAAGCAGATATCGTCATTGCCGCAGATGGCATTCGTTCACCGGTCCGCAATCAAGTGTTGGGGCATGTTGAACCAGTATATTCCGGTTACTTAGCGCATCGCGTATTAATTCCGTTTGAAGATGCTCTAGGTATGGCTTCAGAAGAGAACATCCTACGTATTTACGTAAATGGTGATGATTCATTCTATTTATTACCATTATTAAAAGGGCGCCGCCAAGTATCCGTTGATATCACAGTGCCTGGTGAGTTCGCATTGCGTCCGGAATTAACAAAAGCACAAATTATGGACAGCATTAAAGGTTTTGGACCAACGCTTCAAAAAATTGTTGACAAGATCAAACTAGAAAACATCGTGTCTCGTCCTTTAGCAGATCTTGAACCAATGACAAAATGGAGCACAAACACAGTAACGTTGATTGGTGACGCTGCTCATGCAATGCTTCACAACCAAGGCCAAGGGGCAAACATGGCAATTCAGGATGCTGAGGTATTAGCAGAGGCACTTGCTGAGGCTGTAGCCGGAACTGTAACACCTGCGGAAAGCTTGCAAAAATATGAAGAGCAGCGTAAACCAATAACAAAGCTTTACCAAGAGTTATCTCGTCTATTCCCAACAGATCAAGCAGAGACGGCATTCCCAGAAAAAGCTCACTTCTAGGAAGTAGGTATCGTAGGCTGGTTAAATGCGGCAACATCTAACTAGCCTTCATCTGAAAAAGCGTTTAAACGAGATAGGGATAGTGTTTACATTGATAAGGCTCTACTATTTAATTATAACTGAATCTGTGATAAATGAAAGAAGGAGGTCCTGAAAGCGTGCCTGTACATCCTGAGATAAAAAAAATATTAGATTCGCTTCCAAAATCACAACCAAAAACGAAGGTCATTCCGGAAGAACATAGAAAAATGTTCGATGCGCCTGTTTTACCTGTCGAAAAACGAGTGCAAGTATATTCAGTTGAAGAGAGGACAGTGCCGACGGCTGAGGCGGATATTCCTATAAGGATTTATACGCCTAAAGAGGGAGATTCTTTCCCTATTCTTATGTATTTCCATGGTGGAGCCTTTTTCTCGGGGACTTTAGATAGTCATGACGAAGTAATTCGGCCGATTTGTATGGAATCTGGCTATAAGGTAATTTCTGTTGGTTTCCGGTTAGCTCCTGAACATCCATTTCCGGCTGCCCTAGAGGATTGCTATAATGTCACAAAATGGGCGACCGAAAACAGAGGAGAATTAAAATGGGATGGGGAGACCCTTGCCCTTGCAGGAGATAGTTCGGGCGGAAACTTGGTTGCGGCTGTTTCTCTCCTGGCCCGGGAAAAGCAGGAATTCTCGATTACGAAGCAAGTATTATATTACCCTTCCTTAGATCTTGATTTTAGTGAATTTCGCTATCCGTCATTAGTGGAAAATGGCAAGGGATATTTCGTAGAAAGTGATCAATTAGCAGAGTTAAACAGCTTCTATTTATTAGGGGGTGTCGATACGGATAATCCGCTCGTTTCACCAATTCGCGAAGAAAACTTGGAGGGATTACCTACAGCCCTTATCATTACAGCAGAGTATGATCCGTTTAGAGATGAAGGAGAGTTATTTGCGGGGAACTTAAAAAAATGCGGTGTCCATGTTGAAACGATCAGGTATGAAGGAGTTACACATGGATTCTTAGGTAAATTCACCCATCTCGACGAGTATAAAGATGTGTACAAACGTACGGGTGATTTTTTAAAGTCATAAAAACAGCTTCAACCTTCTGAATATGTGGCGAATGAAAACCTATCATTAGTAGTCTGTAAATTATTACTGATAGGTTTTTTCTTTTTGCAAATGGCTTTGGATATTCTTATTTGAGGAGGGGGAATTTTGTTTAACGAAAACAATATAGAAGTATTTCCCGTCATCGTTCCAACCTCTAATGAACTGAAAAGTTTTAACTTTTACTTAGTAAAACATAATCATTCATTAACGTTAATTGATGCTGGAGTAAATACGGCTAAGTGTTGGGATGCCTTACAAAAGACGTTAAAGGGCCATGGTTTCACACTTACTGATATTACAGAGGTTTTACTAACTCATCATCACACAGACCATATTGGTCTTATCAATCGTATATTATCTGTCCACTCCATTCCCGTTTATGCTCATCCTAATGCCACACTTATCCTGAAGCGTGACAGAGAATATCGTAAAATGCGGAGAGCGTTTTTTAAAAAGCTTTACGCGGAGATGGGCTGTGGTGAAATAGGTGAGAGACAAGTTGCTAGTACCCATAATCCGATTAATCTTAATGAAGATAAAAAAACCAATGGTGAAATTCGGGAAATGGCCACCGGTCCATTTTTAGGTTTTAGTCTTTTGGAAATACCAGGACATGCTCCGGATCAGGTTGGTTTTTACCAAAAAGAGTGTAAATGGGTTTTTTCTGGTGATTTATTAATTGAACATATGCCAAGCAATGCCTTCATTGAACCAGATTATGAGGGAATCAGAACAAACTCGGTGATTCAGCAAAAGCAATCTTTGGAGAAATGCTTATCACTGGATGTGGACTATGTTTTCCCAGGGCATGGGATCATTATAGAGAACCCTCGTGATTTAATTAAAATTAGATTAAAGGAAATCGATGAAAAAGCTGACAAATACTTAAGGATCATTAAATCCAAACGTTCAATACCAAGTGAAATTGCCAAAGTCCGATTCGGGAAGCAGAGGTATGAACAGCAGTTTTTCAATGTAATGTCTGAAGTAATTGGTTATCTAGATTATCTTGAATTGAATGGAGAAATCAGCAAGGAAAAGAAGGGTGGAATCTGGCAGTATTATTGATTGCAATTAAAATCTTTGCACGGGAACCTTTTTGATGAAGGCCCGTTTCTTTGTTTTAAACAATAAAAAAGAAGGTAGTTAAAGAAGAGAGGATTCTCTTCTCTAACTACCATGCTAAAATGAATAATTACCTACAATCCAAATAAACTTGGTAAGAACAATGAGATTTGTGGAATAAAGGCGACGAGCAATAGAACAATGATGACGACTCCAAAGTATGGAAGAAGTGTCCCAATTACATCTTCAATCTTCACCCCAGCAACACTACATCCAACGAATAATGCACTTCCAACAGGAGGTGTCATATTTCCAATACATAACGCGAAACAAACGATCATTCCGAAATGAACAGGGTCAATCCCAAAGTTTTGGGCAACAGGCAAGAAGATTGGTGTAAAAATAAGAACAGCTGGTGTAATATCCATAAATGTACCAACAACTAATAATATGAGAATCATGATTAGCGTTAACCCAAATTGATTTTCAGTAATCGATAATAATGCATTACTAATCGCTTGAGGTAATCCCATGTATGACATAACGAGAGAAAATAAGGCTGATGCAGTAATTAAAAACAAGATCATCCCAGTAATTTCAATTGTCTCTCTAAAGATTCCAGGAACTTCCTTTATTTTTATACTTCGATAGATCATTGATAAAAGAGTGGAATAGATAACTGCAACAGCCGCACCCTCAGTAGCAGTAAAAATACCGGCAACAATCCCGCCAATAACGATGAGGATTAATAATAAACTTGGTACTGCACTTAATATGATATAAACGACGTCTTTAAAACTTGGCATTGGTGAGACGGGATAATTTTCTTTCTTTGCCATGAAATAAGCGACAACCATTACAGCTAGTCCCCATAAAATCCCTGGTATGTATCCAGCCATGAATAGGGCTGCTACTGAAGTTCCGCCACTTACTAGTGAGTAAACAATTAGTACCGAACTTGGCGGAATGATTAAACCAGTTGGTGCAGAAGCAATATTAACAGCAGCTGAGTACGTTTTTTTATAGCCGTGGTTTGTTTGCATCGGGCCCATGATACGTCCCATTGCTGCTGCTGAGGCAACACTTGATCCTGCAATCGCCCCGAAAAGCATATTTCCGACCACATTTGTATGTGCTAAAGATCCTGGTAATTTTCCAACTAACACTTTCGCAAAGTTCACCAGCCGAAAGGCAATTCCTCCATTATTCATAATAATCCCCGAAAGAACAAATAAAGGAATCGCGAGCATCGTAAAGTTATCAATCCCTGTAACCATTCGTTGAGCCGATGTTAAAATGGCGACATCGAATGGAAGGACTGCCAAGAAGGTGATGACAGAGCTTAAAATAATGGCAATTGCAATCGGAGCACCGAATATTAATAAGAAGAAAAAGGTGGAAAATAGGATGAGCCCAGCTATTGCTGCCATTATAAGATCACCTCTTTTTCTCGAACTTTATACGACATCAAGCTAATAATCGTATAGATGATGATACAAACACCGCTTACTGGAAGCGCAGTATAAACGAACCCCATAGAAATTCCGGTTGCTGCTGCGGTTTGAGCAGCAGTAAGAAGAACAATATTAATTCCTCCGTACACCATTAAAACAGCTACAGTTACTAAAATAATGACATCCGTTATTTTTTCTAAAAGCAATTGCGTTTTACCGCTAAATTTCTCTCTGAAAAATAAAATACCAATATGTTTTTTTGCTCCAAATACGTAGGCAGCCGTCATTAGCCCGAACCAAATTAACATAAATCTTGTTAGCTCCTCTGTACCTGGGGAGGAAATATTAAATACATATCTTGATAAAACTTGCCAAGTTGAAAGAATGACCATGGCAACGAGTAATAAGGATGAAAGTGTGATAAGTATTTTGTCCAAAACATTCTTAACCTTACTCATGAGTGACATTCCCCTTTATTAATTGATAAATATCCCTTGTCCTTTCATTATTTGCATACTCTTCGTGAAGGGGCATAACTGCATCGATAAAGGATGTTTTATCTACTTCTATAAAATTAACGCCCATTTTATTTTTTGCTGTTTCTGTCATTTCTGCAATCGTCTTAGACCAAACATCTTCATGATATACGGTGGACTCTTCTGCAGCATCGTGAATAATTTGTTTATGTTCATCTGACAATTGATTGTAACGTTTCGCATTCATAATTAACATATCGGGAACAATTTGATGCCCTGTGTACATGTAATATTTTGCTACTTCCCCGTGATTGTTTCCGACCAAAGCGGTTTCATTATTTTCCGCTGCATCAATGACACCAGATTGTAAGGCGGTGTACACTTCTCCATATGACATAGGTGTAGGTAATCCACCTAAGGCTTCAATCATATTCACACTCGTCTGACTAGGCTGAACTCTTGTCTTCAAGCCTCTCATATCCTCAACTGTGTTGATGATCCGATTTTTTGTATATAGATGGCGTTCCCCAGCGTTATAATACGTTAAGCCGATAAATCCAATTGGCTCTGTCTGGAAATAGAGCTGGTTTGTAATATTTTTATTATTCATCGCATTCTCAAACTCTTGGTAATCTTCAAAAACATAAGGGAGACTAAAAATCGAATAGTCTGGTTCAAACCCTTCTAAAGCACTTGCACTTACTTTTGCTACATCGACCGCACCAGATTGAGTTAATTCAAGTACTTCCCGTTCACTTCCTAATTGTGCGTTCGGATAAATGGTCACTTTGATGTCATTATTCGATCTTTCTTCAACAATTCTACCGAATTCAGCTAAAGATAAATGAACTGGATGATCCAATGTTTGATTATGGGCGAGTTTTAATTCAGTCACCCCTGGTTCGCCGGTGAGAATTTGACAACCATTAAGTGTAAGGGCTGTTAAAAAAGCAAGGAAAACTAGAGATAGCTTTTTCATAAGGCATCCTCCTGTAAATAAGTTATTTCCTATAAAGATAATTTTTTAGGTGTTCATAAATACCGTCTCTTATAGTTTGCGTTCCACCCATTAGAATCTATCCTTAGATTTTGAAAGAAATGAAAGTTAAGGGGGGTTCACCAAAAAAAGTATAGATTAAATTGTTTGTTAAGTAAACTAATAAATATTCGGTTAAATAGATGTTTTTTTAGACGGAATCTGTATTTGGGTTATTATTATAAAAATGGAAAACGATTACCGACCCTGTTTTTGCATTTAGGAGAGAGACTGGTATCACACTACATTTAAGAGGTGAAATCCAATGAATGTAGTAGTAACTACTTTTAATGAAAAACGACGCGAAAAACAAATAAAATATGAACGTTCACTGTTACGTGAACTATCCATCCAAAGATTAAAAGCAAGTGTGAAGAATTGTTTTGGTTCTTCACATCTGGCGACAGGGTTGTTAATGAATTCTGGGATCGAAGAAGCTTGTTTTGATGTAGCTATTGAAGCCTATTTACTAGGAGGAAGGTATAGCAAGTTTGGTTATTATGGCGAATCGATTGACGATGCAAGAGAACGTTCTAAAGAGGAGGAAAAACATTTAATCGATACCCTTTATAACTTCTTCTTGTTTTGGGGGAGTGGGGATGAAGGAATGGCAGATGAATCCCTCTATTATTTATGTGAGCAGTATGTGTGGATCTGGTGGAATGAGGGGTTTAACACGGGTGCAAAAAAACATAAGTTAAAGATGCATTAATGTAAGGTTCTAAACATCCTTCCTGTCCCATATATTTCGGTAAAGGGGACAAGTAAGCATGGAAGGATGGGTCGTTTTTAATGAAGAAGAAGCTCCAGGTTCTTTTTTTTACATTCGGTCTTATGACGCTTTTTTTAATATTGCAATATGATTTTAAAGAAAATGATGCATGGCAGTTATCTAACCTCCCTCTTTCAGGAAAAATTATCGTTTTAGATCCAGGACATGGTGGCCCGGATCCAGGAGCTGTAAAAGCGGATGCGATTGAAAAAGATATTGCTTTAGCGGTAAGTCTTAAACTTCGTGATTATTTGCAACAACAGGGGGCATTAGTAATCCTAACGCGTGAAACAGACATGGACTTAGCAGATGAAAATCTTAAAGGCTACAGTAAACGGAAGGTTCAAGACCTTCACCGAAGGCTCGATATGATTAATGATTCGAATGCGGATTTTTTTGCAAGCATTCACTTAAATTCAATTCCTTCATCGAGATGGAAAGGAGCTCAGACGTTTTACTCGGGGCATTACAAAGAAAGTAAAAGGGCTTCAAAATTTATCCAAGAGGAGCTCCGAAGGAATTTAGAGAACACAACGAGGGATGCGAAAACGTCTAATGATATTTTCTTATTAAAAAACTCAAAAAAACCGGGGGTTTTAATCGAAATTGGCTTTTTGTCCAATCCATCCGAAAGGGAGCTTCTGAAGGTGGACCAATATCAAGAACAAGTAGCTGCATCTATTTATCAGGGGATTATGAGGTACTATACAAATGAGCGGAAAATTTTTGACTGAAGGGGAAAAACCTCCTTCTTTTTTTAATGGGTTTTAATTCTAACAATTTAGGGATAATTGTTAGGGAAAACGATTTCAACCTGTGATTCGATTAACAGTTGTTTACGAAACAGTATGTTATACTATTTTTAAAGTTAAATGAAGGAGGAAGACTATGTTAACGGATTCAAAAGTAAGAGAGTTAGTTGGTGCCTTAGAGGAGCCTTTTATACATAAAACATTAGGAGAACTCAATGCAATCGAGGAAATAAAAATTAAAGAAGAAAAAAATCATGTTAGTGTCAAAATTGCAGTTGCTAAGACGGGAACGGCAGAACAACTACAATTACAGTCGCAAATTGTTAACCTTTTAAAAGAAGCGGGTGCTGATACTGTTGGTCTGCGATTTAAAGAACTTCCCGAAGAGGTTCTTGCTAAGTATCGTTCCGAGGAGACTGGCGGAGCAGAAGGGCTTTTGTCACCTGAAAATAAAACAACGTTTATTGCGATTGCGAGTGGAAAAGGAGGCGTCGGTAAATCTACCGTCTCTGTTAACCTAGCTGTATCACTTGCCCGTTTAGGTAAGAAGGTTGGTCTAGTAGATGCAGATATATACGGGTTCAGTGTACCTGATATGATGGGGATTACGAAGCGTCCTGTTGTTCGCGGCGAGAAGATTATCCCGGTGGAAAGATTCGGTGTTCAAGTCATTTCGATGGGATTTTTTGTTGAGGACAATGCACCAATTATTTGGCGTGGACCAATGCTTGGAAAGATGTTAAATAGTTTCTTTAATGAAGTAGAATGGGGCGATTTAGATTATTTGCTGCTCGACTTGCCTCCTGGAACAGGCGATGTGGCGCTTGATGTTCACTCCATGCTTCCTACATGTAAAGAGATTATTGTTACTACACCGCATCCAACGGCTGCTTTTGTCGCGGCGCGTGCTGGCGCAATGGCTCTGCGTACAGACCATGAAATTCTCGGGATCATTGAGAACATGTCCCATTTTGAAAGTAAATTAACAGGAGAAAAAGAGTATGTTTTTGGCCAAGGCGGCGGAGAAAAACTTGCAGAAGAGCTAAATACAAATATCTTAGGTAAGTTGCCACTTGGACAACCAAATTGGGATGAAGAGGATTTTGCGCCATCGATTTATCAAGAAGATCACCAAATTGGCGCTTTATATCTTGAGATAGCGAAAAAGGTTCTTGAGAGTATAGAAAAGTGAGAAAAGAGGTTGTCCTGATACTTAGGACAACCTCTTTACATGATAAGGGACTATTTTCAAGAAAATGACTATGATGTTTCTTCTCCTTCGGAGTTTTGCTTGTCTTGCTGTTTTGTAATTTCTTCAGAGGCTTTGATGATTAAGTCTTGGAGCTTTGCCTTGTATAATGGACTTTCGAACGTTTCTATCATGACTGCTTGCATATGCTCTCGGTATTCATTACTTTTAAGGGTGCTGATCAATTCTTTTTCTAGTTCAGGATCCTTCATCAATTCAACCATCATTTTTCGATATTCAGGGTCTTTTAATAAACTTTTTATTAAATCCTCATGTTCCTTTCTCATGCTAGTGGCGAAGCTTTCTGCAAACTTAGGGTCTTCAAAAGATTTCTTCCAAAACTCTGTTCCTTTATTCGATACAAGTGTCTTTTCGATTGTATCGGAAACGACTGCTTGTTCCATTATAAGTGTATTTCTTATCTCGTCTTCTTTCATTAAATCTTGAATTGCTTTTTTTCCTTCATCTGTTTTTAAAATATCGACAATCATTTTTTTCGTTGCATCATAATCCAATTCCTCCCCACCAGTCTCAACAGGAGCGCATCCTGAAATTGCCCACCCTGTCATTAAAACAATCAATATCGCGGGGAGAAGCGACCTTAGCTTATCCATTTTTACATTCCCCTTTCATAAAAGCATCCTAATTTTAATATGGAGAAAAACGTAAATATTATTCAGCATCTGTGTTGAAACCTAGATTTTTGGTCTTTACATTGGTACAATCAAGGGGTCAATTATATTAATGGGGGAAATGATTGTGACGAGCAGGAATTGGGTAAAACTATTCATGTCTACCTTGTTCATAGGCGGTATTGTAACAGTAGTAACAGGTTTTATTGTGCGTTGGGATGAGTTCGCGCCGTTTTTTACAAACTTTAATCTTTCCGAAATTCTGGCTATAACATTGTGGCTGATTGGTGTGGGGTTTATTTTTAGTCTTTTAAGTCAAGCAGGTTTTTTCGCTTATCTTACGATTCATCGATTTGGATTAGGAATTTTCAAAACGGCAAAACTTTGGAATGCAGTGCAAGTGGTTTTAATTGGTTTTGTGTTATTTGACCTTATTTATTTGCGTTATATAGCATTTGCGGAAGCTGGCGAAAGTGTACTTCCTTATATTGGGGTAGCTTTGCTTGTTTTCATACCTGGGCTCGTTGTCGCATACTACCGAGGAAAACAAACGGATATGTCGACATTTATTCCGGCTTTATTTTTTATGGTTGTCGTAACGACACTGGAATGGGTACCAATTTTAACAGTAAACGAACAGAGCTGGTTGTATTTAATGCTTTTCCCTTTGGTTATTTGCAATGCGTACCAACTCTTTATGCTACCTAAGTTAAATGAAAAATCAATGAAAGAACGTGTAAACAAAAAAGTTGCAAAGCAAATAACAAGAAAACCGTCCAATGTCTAATAGTGGACGGTTTTCTCCTTTGAACCCAAATACAATTCGATTGTATTTAATTAACCTCAGATGATTTTGTTTCTCCGTTAGCAAGCATTTCAGAGACAGTGACCATTTTTAAATTTTTGTTTTTAATTTCGTTAATAATTGCTGGGATTGCCTCAGCTGTTTGTTTCGCTGAATCTGAAGCATGTAAAAGAATGATATCCCCTTTTTTTGCCTTTGAAACGTTTTCGACAATCGTTCTGACACCTGGATTCGTCCAATCTTTAGAATCCAAGCTCCAATGAACAACAGTATAACCCATTTTCTCGGCAATATTTAATGTGCGTTTATCAAAATGACCAGTTGGAGCCCTCAGTAACTCAATTTCTGTTACATTCAACTTTTTAAAAGCTTCTTGCGCTTTAGAAATGTCTTGGCGAATTTTTTCCTCCTCAATTTCAGTATAATCTTTATATTCATAACCGAGAATGCCGATCTCGTATCCCTCTTTAACAATTCGGGAGACAAGATCAGGATGTCTTTCAGCCCATGCACCTGATAAGAAAAAAGTTGCCGTAGGCACATTTTCCTTTTTTAGAGTATCCAATATAGGCTCTGCTTTCTCATCGCCCCAACCTATATTGAAGGTTAAAGCGATATCTTTCTCTCCTTTGTAAATTGCCTTCGGGCCATCTTCAGTAGAAATGACAGGGATTTGCGCAATGCTCTCAACGTAAAAAAACCATGCCGTAAAAAAAGCGGCTACAAGGATGACAAATGCTTGTTTAATTGATTTTCCGTTTAATACATAAAAGAATTTCATCTTCCTTCACCTCGTCCATGGACTCCTTGTCTAATTTTTATGAGCGAAATTCAAAGATATGAATAAAACTTATTATTGGTTGGAAAAGATACAATAACCGAAGATAAAACAGGGAGTGTATATATGATTGGCCTTCTTATTAATCAAAAAGAGAAAAAAGAACTAGAGTACTTAATTAAAAGAGAAATGGATGAAATTCTGTTTGATTTAAAAGATGAACGTATTGACCATCTTGTGAAGAGGTCGATGAAAGAAAGGTATAAAATTTTATTTTCTTTGTTTAAAAGAGTTGCGCCACCATCAGAATGCTTGAGATACATGAGTTTTGAAAAGCATAGAAAATCATATTGAAAAGTTTTTCAAAAAAGGTGTTGACGTCAAAAGTAAGAGCTGATATATTAATACATGTCGCTGCAAGACAGTGATTATAAAAATAAAAAAGTTGTTGACACAGAGTGAACAACGTGATAAATTATACAAGTCGCTTCTGGCGAACATTGCTCTTTGAAAACTAAACAAACAAGCGTCAACAAACAATAACAATTTGTGTTTCTTCTATAATGAAGATCACAAGCCAACGTTTTATTTTATGAGCTTAATCACTCAACAATTTATTGGAGAGTTTGATCCTGGCTCAGGACGAACGCTGGCGGCGTGCCTAATACATGCAAGTCGAGCGAATCTTTAAAAGCTTG
>NZ_WOFU01000010.1 GCF_016879755.1 Bacillus sp. B15-48 | reverse complement strand
TTTCTCTTGTAGATATTTACAATGAACATCATCCCCAACGGGGATAATCATGGAGGAGCCGTATGCGATGACCCGCACGTACGGTTCTGTGAGAGGCGCATGAAATTTTCATGCGCCTACTCTATTTAAAGATAAGAAAGCATAAAATTTTGAATCTATCGCAGTCATTCGTGCAGTGGTATATTTAGTTATGTTTTAATCTTTTAATTTATGTGGGATCAATGTTTAAGAATGATTCACCCTGTAACTTAACATAGGGAACTGATTCTGGAATCTTAGTTAAGCTCTACTTAATAGAAAATTCAGAAAAATATAAATAATTAAAAAACATCTTTACAAATAATAGAAAATCAGTTATATTTTAATCATCCAATCATCCTATGTTTAAGGGAGCTGTACTCAATGATACAAAAATTAAAGAAAAAATCACTTGTTCAGCAAGTTTATAGTCAAATAAAACCCATGATTAAAAATGGGGATTGGCCACTCGGAAGCCGAATTCCCACAGAAGTAGAACTTATGGAAATGTTTGGGGTCAGTCGAAACACATTGCGTGAAGCGATTAGATCACTTGTCCAAGTCGGATTGTTGGATACGAAACAAGGGGATGGAACCTTTGTGACCTCAACAAGTGAGTTGAACGGAATATTACAAAAGCGGATGCAAAATTCCACGATAATTGAAATTATGGAGGTTCGTTATGCACTTGAGCGACAAGCAGCCTTCCTTGCTTGTACGAGAAGAACAGAAGATGATTTAAAGAAAATAAAGCATTACAGTGAAAAGTGCCGACAATTTTTTAATGCTAATGATACTGAGAACTTTGTTAAAGCCGACTGGAAATTGCATCAACAGTTCGTGAATGCTTCCCATAATCAATTGCTGATGGAAATTCACGCGGGACTTTTTGAAGAAATTAAATTAACCATCAGTAGTACAATGGGCAAAGAAAATGAATATGATCCTGGTCACCGGGCGCTCCTAGAAGCAATTCATGACCAAGATACAGAAAGAGCAGTTCAGGCTGTGGATGGCTATATACAGCACTTCAAGAATGGGCTAATTGCTCAGGATCCCGATTGCAACAAGCTTTAAAGGAGGTGTTGAAATTGCTAGAAATCTTAATCCAGTTGCGCGAATGCTGGATAAAAAAGGAATCAGCGGTGCTGGGCACTATTATAGACGTCGAAGGCTCTGTATACCGGAAGGAAGGTGCCCGTTGTCTCATTCACCAAGATGGTCAAATTATAGGAATTGTTAGCGGTGGTTGTATCGAAAAAGACTTATATGCATACGCTCAAGAAATTCTTGAAAATGGTAATGCTAGGTTGGTAGATTATGACTTTCGACCTGAGGATGATCTTATTTGGGGAATGGGTGTAGGATGTAACGGTGCTCTAACAATTTTACTCCAACCATTCGAACCTGTGAAATCTCCTGAACTAGCTCTAAACATACTAGAGTCATTGGAACGAATATTTTACAGTGAACATTCTTGTGTTGTCGGAACTGTTGTCTCTTCACAATGTGAAGAGACAATCCCGGTTGGAAGAATGCTGCAACTAGATGATGGTCAAGTGGAAATAGGTGACAGTAAGCTATGCAAACAGTACGTTAGTGGTGTCAGTGTAGAACTTTTTATAGAGCGAATCAAGGCCCAACCCAGATTGGTTATCTTCGGTGGAGGAGAGGATGCAAAACCACTAGCCCACATAGCGCATTTTATGGAGTGGCATGTCACAATTGTTGATCATCGTACTGATGTATTGAATAGGAGCCATTTTCCCAATGCAGATGCATTTATCTTAGCATCTCGTGAGGGCTACGGAGATGTGAGATTACCGAAAGATGCTGCGGCTGTCATTATGACACACAATTATGAAATAGATAAAATGGCTTTGTGTAAATTAATTTTTCGGAATATTCTGTATTTAGGACAACTTGGGCCGCGAAAGCGAATGGAGCGTATGATCGGGGATCTTCAATCCAGCGGATACACCTTTGAACAGTTTCAATTTGAGAAGCTCCATTCCCCGATTGGTCTAGATATTGGTGCAGAGACGCCTCAGGAGATTGCTCTATGTATTGTTGCGGAAATATGTGCTCGACGAAATAACCGTAGTGGATTACCACTACGAGAAAAGGAACTTCAATTGGTTGGTTCCTTTGAAGGGAGGTGAAAACATTGGAAATTCAAATCAAACGCCTTGACAAGGATGGTCATCTATTTGATATCGGTGTGGGTTGCCGAGCGAGGGCAATAGTTTGGCCCGGCATGGGGGCGATTTATCGAACGATGAATTATCTTGAAATTTCAGGAGGGCATAAAACAAGGGAAATCATTCACAATGACTCCGAGGCGACCTATTTCATTGCCCAAGGGACAGGCAAGGCAATTGATGTTGACTCTGGAAAAATATTCGATGTGCAAAAAGGAAAAATGCTTCTCTTGGATCAGGGTACGCGCTATGCATTAGAGGCAAACGAAGAAGAGACGATGATTTGTATCGGGGGCCCTTGTCCACCAGACCCGGCCTTGTATTAAAAAAAAAGATATTTAACAAAGGAGATTATAATTATGCGTTTAGTAGATTTAAGCCATCCATTCAGCATGCATTCCCCAGGATGGGTAGATTATCCATCACCGAAAATTTCATACTTTCAAAGACATGCAACAAATGGAATCGTAAGCCAATTTATTGAAACTCCGCTTCATATTAGTACTCATTTGGATGCAGAAATGCACGGTATATCAGGCGGGAAGGATATTGCGAGTATCCCTTTGAACAAGTTGTGCCGGGAAGGAGTAATCGTTGATATAAGTGATGAAATGGATGATTTCACATTGATTGAGCCGGAGCATTTCACAAAAAAAATGGAAATTAAAGAAGGAGATATCCTAATCTGGCACACTGGTTGGCACCGATTCTATAATGGGAGCCCCGAAGAAGATGAAATACGATATTTTTGCAAACATCCCGGGGCAAGCCCACGTTTTGCACAATGGGTCATTGATATGAAATTAAGTTGGATTGGGGTAGACACCGGATCAGCTGATCATCCGATGAACACATCAATTAGATATAAAAAACCGGAAATTACAAAGGAATATATTAGAAAAACTGGGTTGGACCCTGAAGAACAATTCCCTCGTGAACACTTATTTCCGATGCATCATGAACCGTTCCGCCAAGGTATTATCCATGCTGAAAATGTTGGTGGCGATATCGAACAGGTACTCAATACGCGCTGTATGATAGGGGCCTTTCCGTGGCGCTTCGAAGGCGGTGAGGCTAGTCCTTGTCGGATTATAGCGTTTTTAGATGAATAACAAGCATTCAGATTACGTTAGGAGTGATTTAAGTGGCTATACATGTTTTTGATATTGAGAAAGATGGGGTCATGACACCAATTATCTCCAAGGATGCCCGACTGATTGTCGGGCCTCATAATGGATCAATTACTGCTACTTTAAATTATGTGCAAATGCAACCTGGTGAGCAAAATCAGCCTCACAGCCATGCCGAATCGGAGGATACCATTTTTCTACTAGCTGGCAAGGGGAAGGCAGTGGATTTCACTAATGACAAGGAATATGACATCGAAGCAGGATGTGTGATTCATGTCCCTATTGGACTTAAGCATACCATTAAATCGACTGGAGAAGAGCCTATGATCAGCGTTGGTGGACCGTGTCCACCGGATTACAATCTTCTACGAATGTGTGGGATTGACGTTGCTCCGCCCACCGAAAAAATGAAAGGAGATATCTAAATGGCTGAACTTACTTGCTGGGAAAAGGGGATCACAAAAAACCCCGTGCAGGGGATAACGACCGAAAGAGTGGACCAAGGCAATATGACGATGGTGAAATATTCATTCGAGCCGAATAAAACGTTCCCGCTGCACCGCCATCCGGAAGAACAGGTTGTAGTGGTGCTTAAAGGAAGCTGTACGATGAGAGCGGGGGATAAAAGCTATGAACTTAAAGTAGGGGACATTGCATTTAATCCGTCGATGGAGTCTCATGGTATTACGTCTGGGAGTGAGGGTGTAGTCTTTGTGAATTTAATCACACCGCTTAGAACTCAAGATCTTATTGAATATTTAGAATAAAAGCTTAGGTCAGCAAAAACATAAAAAGGAAGGTGCAATAATGGAAGTTCAAGGTAAAGTCGCAGTAAAAGCCAGTAAAGAAGATGTATGGTTAGCATTGAATGATCCTAAAGTACTTCAAAAGGCCACACCTGGATGTAAACAAATCGTGGAAATTGAACCGGACTCCTATAAGGCAGATATCACCTTGGGTATAGCTGCAGTACGTGGGAATTACGAGGCGGACATTAAAATCATGGATAAGGAGGAGCCTCTTAGTTATCGAATTTTGATGAACGCCAATAGCTCCGCCGGATTCATCGAAGGGAATGCTGTTGTGACGTTGGTAACAGAAGGAGATGGTACAGAAATCCATTACAATGGCACGGCAAAGGTAGGCGGGCTCATTGCAGGGGTGGGACAGCGAATTCTGTCGGGAATCGCCAAGATGATTGTTAAAGACTTTTTCAGCAAGCTTGCGAAAGAAGTGAAAGTTGAGGGAGGGAAGCCCGCATGAAACCGGCTGTATTTGATTATTTAAAGCCTAAAACTTTGCAGGAAGCATTAGCGTTATTGGATGAGAATAGTTTCGACTCAAAGCTGTTGGCCGGGGGACAAAGTTTAATACCTATGATGAATATGAGATTGGCACGTCCAAAAATTCTCATCGATTTGAATAAAATCGATGAGCTTAATTATATACGGTTGGAGAATGAAAATATCATCATAGGGGGACTAACCCGTCATTTTTCAGTTGAAATGTCTCCCGTTATTCAGGATGCCTGTCCTATGTTAGCGGAAGGAATGAAGTTGATTGGTCATTCTCAAATACGATCACGTGGAACAATCGGGGGGAGTTTGGTCCATGCTGATCCTACAGCGGAGCTTCCTGTAATGCTGACAACATTAGAAGGGATGGTGACCGTTGTTTCGAGTGAGGGGGAACGTTATTTAGCTTCGGATGAACTATTTATTACTTATATGACAACTTCAATGGAAGAGAACGAAATCCTTACGAAGGTAAGTATACCTATTATTAAACCTAGAACTGGGCATGCAATCGAAGAATTCACTTTGA
Organism: Bacillus sp. B15-48; assembly: GCF_016879755.1. GTDB lineage: Bacteria > Bacillota > Bacilli > Bacillales > Cytobacillaceae > Mesobacillus_B. Next base: position 90,083 of record NZ_WOFU01000010.1, on the reverse strand, counting down.
GAAAAGGGGATTTTGCTATCGTTCTTGCTGCTGCCTCAGTGACGTTGGATGAAGATGGAGCCGTTGAGAAGGCCATCTTATGTATTGGTGGTGTAGATGGGGTACCTGTGAGACTGGATGAGATTACGGACTTGATAGTAGGGCACATACCTAATGAGGGAACAATTGAAGAGGCCTGTTCTGGAATCGCTGATCTGCTCGAACCCGAGCCGGATATTCATGCAAGTGCAGAATACCGGAAAGATTTGAGCGTTGTGTTGAGTTCTCGTGTTCTTAAGAAAGCAATTGAACGTGCAAAAATATCAGCAAGTAAGGAGGAATAATGATGCCAGAAAAGGGTTTGACTGAAGCTGAGACAAAGGGAAATGGGTTGCATACCGTTGTTATTAAGGTAAACAAAAAAGAGTATACGGTGGATGTAGAGCCTCGTATGCTCCTGTCCGATTTATTGAGAGATGAATTGTGTTTGACTGGTACTCATGTAGGCTGTGAGCATGGAGTTTGTGGAGCCTGCACGGTCATGATGGATGGCCTGCCTGTTCGGTCTTGTTTAGTTTTAGGCGTACAAGCAGATCAATCGGAAATTATGACGGTTGAAGGTTTAGAAGGAGCGAACGGGGAACTTCATCCTTTGCAAAACGGGTTTTGGGAAAAACATGGTTTGCAATGTGGTTTTTGTACACCGGGTATGTTAATCTCTGCCTATCACTTTTTAGAGCAAAATCCAGATCCAACTCGGGAAGAAATTCGTGAAGCGATTTCGGGAAATCTTTGTAGATGCACGGGGTACCAAGGAATCGTGGATGCCGTTGAAATGGCTTCGAAAGAAATGCGCGAAGGGGAGAAAATGAAATGTCCATCGGCGCAAGAGTGAAGCGATTGGAGGATTACGAATTACTTACAGGAAAAGGAAAATATGTAGGGGATATACAATTTTTAGATCAATGTGAAGCAGTCATCATAAGATCTCCTCATGCATATGCGAAAATTCGTTCCATTGACATAGCGGATGCAGATAAATTACCTGGTGTATCTCTTATCCTGACTGCCGAACACCTTCCAGAGGATTTATTGCCAATTCCAATGAGGCTATCCCCTGATCCAAAATTAGAACTTGCGTTACAGTACCCATTGGCAAAAGAGTATGTTAGGTATGTGGGGGATCCAGTAGCCGTTGTTGTTGCTGAAAACCGTTATATTGCAGAAGATGCGGCGGACCTTATTAAAGTAGAATACGAGGTATTACCTGCGGTTACGGATGTGTATCAAGCATTGGAACCGAGTGCTCCGGTGCTGCATTCCAAAGTTGGGAGTAATAACCTCTATGTCATTCATTCAAAAAAAGGTTCTTTTGATCAACGGATTAAGGCGTGCAAGCATGTGCTGCAAAAAGAACTTTATGTCCAAAGACACTCCGGTATCCCACTTGAGACCAGAGGGTTGGTTGCTGTAAGTGATGAAAACGAAAAGATAACGGTTTATGGTGCAGCTAAGGTTGTCCATTTCAACCAACAGCTTTTAGCCCAGTTATTAGGTAAGAGTAAAGAAGATGTTCGATTGATTGAAACGAATTGCGGTGGGGGGTTCGGGCCCCGTGGTGAATTTTACCCTGAGGACTATTTGATTCCCTATGCCGCTCTACAATTGAAGCGTCCCGTCAAATGGATAGAAGACCGCTTAGAACATTTTAAAGCTACGAACCATTCACGTGAACAAAAACATAAAGTGACAATAGGATTTGATGATAACGGAAGAATTCTTGCTCTTCGAGATGAGATATATATGGATCAAGGTGGATACATTCGAACTCACGGGATTACGGTTCCCGGTTTGACGCAAGGTATGCTTCCAGGGCCTTACGATTTCGCAGCTATCGAATTGATTACGAACCTTGTAGCAACCAATAAAACGCCAGTCGGAACTTATCGCGGTCCCGGAAGGTTCGAGGGTACTTTTGTACGCGAGAGGATTATAGATATGGTTGCAGATAAATTGCAGATGGATCCTACGGAAGTAAGGAAAATCAACTTTATCCGCCCTGAAGATATGCCTTATACGAATGGTATTTCTGCACTAGGGCAAGTCGTGGAATTTGATAATGGTGATTACAATTCCGTGCTGGATAAGGCTCGTGCTCATATGAAATGGAAGGAGTTTCCAACCAAACAGGCAGAGGCCCGCAAGCAGGGCAGGCTTATTGGTCTAGGATTTGCGTCTTTTGTCGAGAAGTCTGGTTTCGGCCCATGGGAGTTTGCTGAAGTGGAGTTGCTTCCAAACGGGAACGTGATTTGTAAAACAGGTATCGCAGAAGTCGGTCAAGGAATCAAAACTACGTATGCCCAAATTTGCGCTGAACAACTAGGTATTCCCTATACGAAGATTGAAGTACTTCATGGAGATACGGATGTTGTTGAAAAGGGGAACGGTGCGTTTGCAACCCGTGGAACAGTAGTAGGCGGAACGGCAATATGGTATGCAGCAGGTTTGGTTAAAGAAAAACTATTACAATGCGCAGCGGACGCATTAGGTGTTCCAAAAGCTGAGCTTACCCTTGATTCAGAACAAATCCTATTTAAGACCGATCAACAAACTGCCATTTCACTCCTAGAGGTTATTGATTTATGTAAAAGTAGGGGGATACGTTTAAAAGAGCAATATACGTTCCATATCGATCATATGACCTACCCCTATGGTTCGCATGCCGCTGAGGTAGAGATTGATCCGGAGACTGGTGCTTTAAGCATTTTGAAGTATTATATCGGATATGATTTGGGCAAAGCCATTAACCCCTTATTGGTAGATGGACAATTAATCGGAGGAATGGCCCAAGGTCTAGGTGGTACCCTTTATGAGCAACTTGCCTACGACCAAATAGGTCAGTTGATTACGGGAAGCTTCATGGATTATCTCATTCCGACTTCTATGGAAGTACCGGAAATCAGTACTGAAATATTTGAAAACTCCCCCTCTAAATTAAATCCTCTTGGTGTAAAGGGTGCAGGGGAAGGAGGAACTGTAGCGGTTGCTCCTGCAATCGCCAATGCAGTCATGAATGCATTAAAGGGTTATTCTCTAGAAATCACTTCGTTGCCTATTCGGCCAGAACATATTAGGAAGGCGATTAAGAACTATGTTACGAAAAACATGTAACGTTATGGAGGTGATAGTGTGAAATATATCGGTCAGCCAATCAAACGAAAAGTTGACCCTCGTTTGATACGAGGACAAGGAAAATATATTGGTGATATTCAAATGGAAGGAATGCTGCATGCTTATTTTGTCAGGAGTCCACATGCACATGCACGGATTACAGCAATTAATCTTGAAGCAGCTAAGAAAATACCCGGAGTCAAAGCGGTATTTGGACCGGATGATGCGGCTGAACTCCCACATCTACCGCTATTGTTCCCATCTCCGACTTTAACCCCAGTCACTCAGAAGCCGTTAAATAAAACGGTGCATCATGTAGGAGAGCCGGTAGCAATGGTGATAGCAACATCGCGATATATCGCGGAGGATGCAGCGGATCTTATCAAAATCGAATACGAGAAATTACCTGCCGTGGCTCACCTTGAGGATGCGAGCCGTGAAGGGGCACCTCTTGCTCATCAACATTTGGAATCGAATGTTGCTGCGAGAATCAAGCAGTCAATTGGAGATGCGCATGAAAAAATGAAAGAGGCAGCCGTCGTCGTGACGCACCGATTTGACATTGGCAGAGTCACATGTCTTCCGATTGAAACAAGAGGCATGATTGCAAAGTGGACCAATCATCTAGTAGAACCTAACCTTGAGGTTTATGCTACGACACAAAGTCAGCACGAAATGCGCAAAATTTTATCAGATAGTCTTCGGCTATCTGAGAACCAAGTTCGCGTCATTGCCCCAGATGTCGGCGGTGCATTTGGCGCAAAAGCACCGTTTTATGTAGAGGATATGCTAGTACCATGGGCGGCGATGCAGGTCGGGGCTCCGGTAAGTTGGATCGAGGATCGTTTGGAGCATATGATGAGCAGCATTCATGAACGCGAGCAACTTCATGAAGCTTCACTGGGTGTGACAGAAGATGGAAAAATTATTGCGGTTATAGATAAAATGCTTGCGAGCACGGGAGCGTACGTTCCCTGGGGGGTTATTGTCCCAATTATTACTTCAACGTTAATACCAGGCCCCTATAAAGTACCTAATTATTTGTGCGAAGCAGAAGTACTGTATACCAATACAGTGCCACATGCACCATTTCGAGGAGCTGGCAGGCCGCAAGCAGCTTTGATACTGAATCGATTATTGGATGAGGCGGCGCATCAGTTGGGCATTGACCCTGTCGAAATAAAGCGTAGAAACCTGATTCAGGAGCATGAGTTCCCTTATGAAACAGGTCTGATGGGTAGAGATGGCAAACCTCAAGTTTATGATAGTGGTAATTATCCGGAACTCGTCAATATGATTATGAAAGAAAGTGACTATGACGGGTGGCGCCAATTCCAGAAGGAACAGTTTGCACAAGGCAAATTCGTCGGTATTGGTTCGGCAGTAGCCATTGAAAATTCGGGTTTCGGCAGCTTTGAAGGGGCAACCGTGAAGATGGAATACACGGGTGAGGTAAGTATATTTACAGGAGCTGCTACACAAGGTCAAGGACATGAAACTTCCCTTGCACAGATTGCGGCGGAGGTATTAGACATCTCAATCGATAAAATTACTGTGAGAGAAGGGGATACGGGCACATTTCCTCATGGTACTGGTACGTTTGCCAGCCGCATCGCGACAATCGCAGGAAATGCAGTATATAAAGCGGCAAATGCTGTCAAGGAGAAAGCCATGGCCATTGCAGCTTTTAAATTAGGAGTTAACCAAGATTTGCTAGAATGCTGTGAAGGGTGGATCCGGTTAAAAGGAGAGAAGAACTCAGGTCTTTCTTTAGCGGAGCTGGCACACGAAGCACGTGGCTTGTACCCGGGTATGACGTTTCAGCTTCCTGTTGAGCCAGCGTTGGAAGCGACGGAATATTATGCCCCTAAGGCTCCAGCCTTCTCTTCAATGGCCGATATGGCTGTAGTGGAAGTAGATCCAGAAACCTATCAAATCAAGATTTTACATTATGCGTCCGTCCATGACAATGGGATATTGTTGAACCCGCTCATTGTGACTGGCCAAGCACTGGGAGGTATTTCTAATGGTCTTGGCAATGCACTGTATGAGGAAATGGTTTACGATAAAGATGGACAGTTGCTGACAAGCAGCTTAATGGATTATCTTGTGCCTTCCTCTTGTGAAGTTCCAGAGATGAATATTTATCACCTGGAGACCCCATCACCCTTGAATCCGTTGGGGGTAAAAGGAGCAGGTGAAAGCGGAGCGATTCCCGTGCCAGCAGTCATTCAATCTGCGGTTCAAGATGCCCTTCGCCATTTCGGTATAAAAATAGAGAAAATACCGGTAAAACCTAGTTATATAAGAGAACAGTTGAAAAAAGTCGGGAGTACTGGGTTCAATAAAAAATTCTCAAGAAGTGAGGAGGCTTTGTTTTGACTACTATAAAAACTGCAGTACTTCAATTTGAGTCGAAACCTGGAAATGTTAAAGACAATATTTCTCGGTCCATCCTTTATATGGAGAAAGCGGCGAAACAGGGAGCGAAATTGGTTGTCCTCCCTGAGCTTTGCCAAAGTGGATACGATCTTACCCCAGAAATGGCACAACAGGTTGCCGAGTCAATCGACGGCGAATCAGTTGAGAAGTGGACGCAGTTTGCCAGCCTACGAGATATATATATAGTAGGAGGATTATGCGAAAAGGCCAATGGTTTGATATACAATTCTGCCGTACTAATCGGTCCAGACGGTTATATTGGCACATATCGGAAGGCTCATTTGTTCTATAACGAAAAAAAGATATTTACTCAAGGGGACACAGGCTTTCCTGTATTCGACTTAGGTTGGGGGAAGGTGTCCATGCTGATTTGTTATGATCTACGTTTTCCAGAGGCGGTGAGAATGGCAGCAATGAATGGGGCTGAAATAATCTGTGCGCCAACAGCTTGGGTTACTCCCGTCGGCAAACAATGGGATGATCGAGGGTTTAGCATGCAGGCTTATTGTGCGATGGCCCATGCTAGCATGAATCGTATTTATATTGCTTGTGCCGATGCTTGCGGTGGCAATCAGCTTACCCAGTTTCTTGGGGGGAGTCTAATTGCCGGCCCATCAGGATGGCCTGTGACAGGACCAGCATCTGTGGAGAAACATGAGTTTCTTACTGCGGATTTGGATTTATTGCAGACACGTACAAAAGCACATAATCCACAAAATAACTTGTTTGCAGATAGGCGTACAGATATTTATGGTGAATTTACTCTGGTTTAAGCATATATGAAGCGATTATGGTAATGCGTATTCATGATGTGCCAGACCCTGTCCAGAGACCGGAAGAAGTACTGATAAAAGTTACTACTACAGGTATTAATTATACGGATATTATGTCTCGGCAGGGGCAATTCCAAAGAGTGTCCCATTCATTCGTGGAACAGATGTTTCAGGTGTGATAGGGATAAAGCCAAGTCCATTATTCATTTTTCCATTTTCATTCACTAATGGTTAAAACCACTTTAGTGGTAGGAAATTTCAATGAATTTAACGTTTCCATTTGCCTCAGTAATTCAATAGATTGATATAATATCATGGTTATTAGTCCTTTCCATACAATCATATTTTTGACACTATTGTGGGACAGGAGAACAACAAGAAAACATCATCGATGTAGTAAGGTGCTTTTCTAAAATACTCAAAAGTGAGAAATTGTAGGTTAAAAGAGAGGAGTATATAAAATGAATGATATAGGAAAGGTCTTGGACACCTTTGGCCGTCCTCTCCGTGATTTACGTATTTCTGTCACCGATCGTTGCAATTTTCGGTGCCGTTACTGTATGCCTGAAGAGGTATTTGGTCCAGATTTTGAGTTTCTCTCAAAAGATCAACTACTAACTTTTGATGAAATTACTCGCCTGGCTCGGGTTTTTGTATCACTCGGTGTGGAGAAGATTCGTCTATCTGGCGGTGAACCGTTGTTGCGTAAGGATCTGTCAAAGTTAATCCAAATGTTGGGCTCGATTGACGGAATTGCTGATATTGCTTTAACAACCAATGGTACACTTCTAGCTAAATATGCGAAGGAACTGAAAGAGGCAGGACTTAAACGTATTAATGTTAGCCTAGACAGCATTAATAATGAAGTATTTAGGAGAATGAACGGCGGTCGCAGCGATGTCCAAACCGTCTTAGATGGTATTGAAGCTGCTGCAAAAGTCGGAATGAAAGTGAAAATTAATATGGTTGTACAAAAGGGGGGCAATGACCAGGATATATTGCCAATGGCGCGTTACTTCCGAGGGACTGGGTACATTTTACGCTTTATAGAGTTTATGGATGTAGGAAATAGCAATGGTTGGGACCTTACGCAAGTGTTGTCTAAACAAGAAATTGTTGAGCGTATAGATGCAGAGATGCCTTTGGAACTAGTTCAGCCGAATTATTTTGGGGAAGTGGCCTCCCGTTATCGCTATCGTGGTACGAAGGAGGAAATTGGCGTGATTTCTTCGGTAACGGACTCCTTTTGTTCCACTTGTACTAGAGTTCGTCTCTCGGCGAACGGTTACTTTTATACTTGCTTATTTGCTACACAAGGAACGAATCTTCGTTCGCTTATTCAAGCCGGTGCAGGGGATGAAGAGATTAGAAATGTCATTACTAACGTTTGGAGTAATAGAAAAGATCGTTACTCAGATGAAAGAATTCTTAATACGAACATACCTAAAAATAAGAAGATAGAGATGTATTACATTGGTGGGTGAAAATGGGGGTAAAAGAGCTTCAATGAATTGGTGACGGAATTTCCACACAATGGCCTGATACTGTATTAGCCATTCCCCATCGTTTAGGAGAGCTCAGCATCGATTATGTAAACGCTACTATTATGGTGACTGGAGAATTGGCAGAGCTATATTTAACCACTTAGCCCATGCTGGTGGCGGTATTTTCTGAAAATTATATTTAATATACTGAAAATTCAGAATAATAACTTTGCAAATAGACTTGAAAAGTTTAATATATAAATAACCCTATCATCCTACCTTTAAGGCAGAAGTGATTTTGGAAACATGAGCTAGATATACAAATACGAATTTTTTAGGAGGTGATAGAATTGTAGTTAATGGAGATTTAGAAATAATTAAATGGTTTCAGCGAGATTGACATTAATTTTAGCAGGAGAGGTGAAGGTGAAAATTGAAAGATTCGTCGGGTGATGCTGTTAAAGGTGCCAAATCTGAATTTGGAGATGTCCCTGTAGTTGTGGGGCTGATAGGGATTGTTGTAATTTTAATGCTTAGTGCTATTGTTATCCCAGATATAATGACTAAAGCCATTGCATCTGGCACCAATGCTTTAACGAACACTTTTGGTTGGTTCTATTTGACGATTTATGCTATGAATTTCATTCTCGTTTTTATAGTTGGGTTTTCACGTTTTGGATCTATACGACTTGGAGGAATAGAAAAACCAGAGTTTAGTACATTTAGTTGGATGTCGATGATATTTACCGCAGCGCTTGCCGTCAGTCTTATATTTTTTGCACCTGCAGATTTGATTATGAATTCAGCAAATGTTCCACCAGCCTTTCCTGGAGTGGAGCCGGGTTCAAACGGAGCTATTGAAGCTGCCATAGCCTATATGGGTGTTAATTGGATGCCTATGTTTCCAGGTTACTGCTTAGCTGCTGTAGGATTGATGATCGCACACTACCACAGAGGGCTTCCCATGAATGCTAGTTCGATGTTATATCCCGTGTTATGGAAAAGAACAGGGGGAAATCCAACTGGAGGCATTATTGGAAGAGGATTAAACTTCTTTGCCTCGTTGGCTATTCTTGCTGGAATGCTCGCACCTATCGGTTTGTTAGCGTTGTCATTAGGCCAGTCATTACAAGTAGTGTACGATATAGTCCCAAATCTTTTAATCTACACGATAATCATTGTTGGCACAACGTTTATTGTAGCAATATGTGCAGTTACAGGTTTGCATAAAGGAATCAAGTTTTTGGCTAATTGGAATTCCTGGATGTTAATCGCTCTAGGGTTGGCTATCTTAGTGCTAGGACCTACTCTCCCACTTATTAAATTAATCTTTAGCTCATTTGGAATTATTCTAACCGAGTATCCGCGTTTGGCGCTTTGGGTAAACCCTTTTGGTGATATCACCTGGTTATCCTACGGACCAATCTTTTTTGCTGGGTTCTGTATTGGTTGGATTCCTCTAATGGGGATATTTTTCGCAAGAATTTCTAGGGGGCGTACGATTCGGCAAATAACTGTCGTTGCCACCTTGATATTAAATGGGGCGTTTTTTGTTTGGTATCTGATGATGGCTGGATCTAGTGTGTACTATGACCGACTTTTGGATGGGATTGCGACCAAGGCATTAGCTGAAGGAGGGACGGAGATGGTTCTCTGGGCTTGGTTAAATCAAATTCCCGGACATCAAATCCTAGCGCCTCTCTTCATGATTGTTACATTAATTTCACTAGCTACTTCGGCTGATGCCATTGCAGATTCGCTTGCCGTGACAACAACTGGTTTGAATAATCCACCAAATTGGCATAAAGTATTATGGTCCACTGCAATGGGAGGTACTTCTTTAGTACTACTCTACCTTGGGGGATTAACTCCTATTCAAGGTACAATTTTGATTGCCTCTTTTCCAGTAGCCATTGCCATAGCCGTCTACAATATAAAATGTCTACCAAGGATGTTAAAAGATGTGGAAGAGTCTCATTATATAAATTTGCCTAATGAAAATCAAAACATTTCAGTCACAAAAAAAGGGGATTCCTTAAGTAGTTAATAATTTGAAAGGAATGGTGAAATGTAACGATGGATGCTTATTTTAATGGGATTAAAAAACAATTATTTGATGAACGATATTATGATTTATTTTTAGATATTAAAAAGACAGCTGTAATAACTATTGATATGCATTTGGGGCACCTGAGTGAAGATCCTGATTGCCCTTGTCCATCACCTAGAGCTAGAGAGATTATTGAACCAATAAATGCTTTTAACGATAAATGCCGTCAGTTGGGAATTCCTATCATTCACGTTCGGTCCGTCCTTCGTAAAGATGGTTCAGACGATATTAAAGGAAATATCAGCGCATGGAGATTATTATTTCCAGAAACTGTAGGGCCAATCCCAGGTATTGATGAGCACGCTCTAGAGGGCACTAAATGGACAGAATTTGGTATTGATGTTAAAGAAAATGATTATATTGTTGACGGTAAAAAAAGACTTAGTGCTTTTTATCCGTCTGATCTAGAATTACTATTACGGAACATGAGAAAGGAGACCTTGATTTTAACTGGTACTATGCTTGATTGTTGTCTTCTTAGCACTGCTACTGAAGGAGCGAACAGAGATTTTCGAATTGTTATACCTCGGGATCTGGCACGTGGTTATGAGTCAAATGAAGAGGCTACGTTACGGATTATTTCAATGTATTTTGGGCTTGTAGTCGATTCACCGGATCTATTGAATCAATGGAGAGGAACATTGGCTGAAAATCAATCGAGCCTTAAGGTTTAATAACTCACCAAAATGTAGTTCGAACAAGATACTTAAGGAGGATTAACAAGATGTTACAGGATCAAGTGTTAAAGGACAGTTGGTTTGCTGTCATGGTTGCGGATAATCTTGGTAATAAACCAGTTCCTATTGAAATTATGGGGGAAAGAGTAGCACTATTTCGTACAGAAAAAGGTGTACATGCATTTAAAGATCTCTGCATCCATAGGGGGGCGGCACTATCAGGGGGGTGGGTCAAAAACGGCGTTCTCGTATGCCCTTATCACGGCTGGGAGTATGACTGCAGTGGACAGTGCGTACGGATTCCATCTCAGCCAAAAGAGCAAGCGATCACCCAAAAGGCAAAGGCTATTGTCTATGAATGTCAAGAGCGGTATGGGCTTATTTGGGTCAGCCTCGGCCAACCGTCAAGTTCTCCCCCGCCGTATCCTGAATACTCAGATCCAGCATTCCGGACAATTATTAGTGGTCCCAATTATGTCAATGGCGCGTTTACTAGGGTGGTAGAAAACTTCCTCGATGTTGGGCACTTAGCCTGGATACATGATGGCCTTCTTGGATCATCAGAATATCCGGAAGTGAAAGAGTATAAAGTTCATTTTAGAGATGGAAGATATATCTCTGATCCGATTTACGTATATCAGCCAGATCCGGACGGTCGTGGTCAAAGTATTAATAACGGTATTGTATATGAGATCCTTAGCCCTTTTACCGCCCGATTGACGAAGACTGATCCAAATACGGGGATTATAAAAATCAACTGGATTCACGCTGTTCCCGTAAGTGCCCGGAAAACGCTTATGTTTTCTCTTGTGGCCCGTAACTACGACTTGGACGCTTCAAATGATACTTTTTTGGAATTCCAAAATACAATCAACCAACAGGATGCGGCGATGATTGAGACTCAACGTCCTGAAGAGCTGCCATTAGATTTGCAAACTGAGTTGCATCTGAAGTCGGATCGATTAGCCATCGCTTACCGACGCTGGTTAACTGAGCTTGGTGTGACAGTAGGAACTGCATAAAAGGATAGTTTAAATTCACTAATTAATAACTGAATATTTGGAATTCGAAAATTAATACACAATTAATAAAGAAGACATAATCAGGTTAATAAACATCCTAGACAAACATCCATAGTACGGAGGGATTTTAGTATATATTATGAAATTCACCAACACCTTATACCTAAGATTGACATTACCACTACTTGTGGATAACTAAGTGTGATGAGCACGAGGTTATCCACTTTTTTTTATGTGTTTTTCAACGGAGACTAGGTTATAAACATCAAGAACCTCTTGTTTGTATCATTATTTGAACAAGGCAAGGGGACTTACCTTTTTCGGGATGTTCGCTAGCTAAACGGAGCCGACTATATTATAATCTGAATCTCCATAAATAATTTCGCCTGTAACTGCTCTGGATGGATTACTAAGCATAGCAATCGTCATATCAACCACCTCTTCTTGTGTTACATTTCTGTTTAAAAAAATATTAGGATAGGTAAGGGATTAACTGTCCGTAAAGATCCGATTGGTGAGATAAGATTTTTCTATGAGCTTCAGCCCTTAGAAAAATCAATCGGGCTCTGCGCGACTAACCAACAGTAGGTATGAAGAAAACCCCCACTGATGGAAGTATCACTTTATCATTATCGGCTAAAGAATGGATGGGTATAATTACCATTAATAATATTGTAATAAGAGGAATAAACCTAATCTTTTTCATCGTCGTCACCACCCTGTTTTGTCTAATCCTAATATGACACCATTCCATTTTACGTATACAAATTTTTTAGAGATAACAATTGTTTGAAGAAAACAGAAAAATCTGTTAATGGTTTTGATAAAATAGAAACAGAAATACTAGTTAAACAGGGTGGAAGAACATATTGGAGGAATTTTCATGCGTGAACATATTATTGATGTGATTAACCAGATTGAAAGGGATTATGATATAAAAATTCTCTTCGCATGTGAGTCAGGAAGTCGTGTTTGGGGATTTCCTTCTAAAGATAGTGATTATGATGTTCGTTTTATTTATATTCATCATCCAAATTGGTATTTATCGATTGATCAGAAACGAGATGTGATTGAAATCCCTGCTAGAGATTCGATTTCGATTCCGATAGACCCCTTATTGGACTTAAGTGGCTGGGAACTCACAAAAGCACTTAGACTGTTTCGAAAGTCAAATCCACCGCTTTTAGAATGGCTGCGCTCACATATTATTTATTATCAGTCCTATTCAACGATTGATAAAATGAAGGACCTAGATAAGAAAATCTTTTCACCACTCTCTTGTCTCTATCATTATTTGAACATGGCAAAAGGGAATTTTCGTGATTATCTTCAAGGAAATGAAGTTCGTATCAAAAAATACTTTTATGTACTTCGCCCAGTTTTAGCAGCTAAGTGGATAGAAAAATATGACTCAATCCCGCCAATCGAATTTCAAGAATTAGTAGAAGATCTATTGCCACCAGGGGAATTAAAGGATACGATTTTCACATTATTACAACGGAAAATCGCTGGGGAAGAATTAACTCTAGAACGAAGAATCGACATCATTAACGAATATTTGAATAACGAGATTGAGCATCTAGAGGCTTATACAAAAGGCTTGAAGATTGAGATTCCCGATCCTACCAATGAGCTTGATCAATTATTTAGAGATACAATAAAAGAAGTGTGGGGTGAAAGTTAAGAGGGAAGATTGTGTTAATGTAATAGGACACATGTTCCGTTATTTGCAACAATAATCGTGATTTTTCATTTTTTTGGTCATACATTCCGTTATTTATCTGAAAGGTTGTTATTTTTTCGCATTTACTAGCAAATAACATACTCCAATGTCCGAAGACTCTCCAAAACAGCGTTATTTATGATAATAACGTACTCAATGTCCACAAGAAAGTGAAAATTATACGCATGGAGTCTTACTGTTCCATGCGTTTTTGTTTGCCTTTTTTGCTGTGATTTAGAATGTCTTTTTACATTTTCTTCACATTATCGGAACTACTTAGTTTTAAAGCCCTCGACATTTTGTTTCCAGAAAAAATCGGGGCGTTAAAATTAATCCACTACAATACCTTTTACTCATTCCAGTAGCTATAAAAATACTGAACGATATAAAAACGCGATTCGTTCAGCAGCTAAACCGCGTTTTTTCACTTAAATATTCTCCTGTTTTAAGCCCTCGATAATGTTTTCATTCTTAATTTTTGAAATCGAATACAGCATCGCCGAGCCGACAATTAAGAAAATCATGATAATGACGAAGAGAATGCTCATCCAGGGGAGACTAAATCCATATTCAAAGGTGAATCCTAGGGAGCGATGGATGCCAAACATGACGAGCACACTGATTGGCAGGCCATAGACAAGAGCTTTCACCCCATAAAAAATACTTTCATAATGGATCATTTTATTAAATCCTTTCGGGGTCATGCCAACGGACTTGAGCATCGCAAATTCTCGTTTTCTGAGTGAAATGCTTGTTGAGATTGTATTAAATATATTTGCAATCGAGATGAAAGAAATCAAGGTGATAAATCCATAAGTGAACACAGACAGCAGCAAAATCATTTGTTCATCTTGTTGCCTACGCTGAAAGACATTGTACACATGTACGCTCGTATTCTTTCTATTTTCAATCGCTGTTTGTGTGGCCATTGGGTCGGAACTAGTTAGGTATACATAGAAGTTCATATCTTTAGAAGAAAGCGTCAATTGCTCCATTGTTGTTTCAGGAACGATAATATTAACGCCCCCAAGCGAAGTGGTTTGAACCCCCATGGGCACTTGGTCGGTAAGGGCAGCAATGACAAGGCTATTCACAACTTCCCGTTTCGCGTGCTCATCTTCTGTATCTTCGTAAGAAATGTTGAATAGGTCGATGACATTTCCAACTTCTGACTCAATGGATTTAGTTTCAACAAATTTTCTTGATGAATAATCCTGGTAGGAAATTTGATCAATCACAATCGCTGCCGGTGAATCTTTTTGGGTGAATTCTTCAGGATTGACGCCGATTTGATCAGCATAGGCTTGAAAACTGTCTTGATCTAAACCGTGCACCATCACATAATAAGGATACTTTCCATCCTCAAGTGCGAAATTATGTTCTTCTATTTGCATTTTCAATTGTGCCGGAAGTTCATCGATGTCAATGAGAGTCTCAAATTGCGTTTCCGTAATAATAGTCGATTTCGTGACATGATCGAGCTTGGTAAACTCTGCTAATTCTTCCATGTCCATTTGACTGCTGTAAATTTGGATATCAAACTGAAGGTCATTTTGCGACATTTGCACCGATTTTTTTAGACTCTCGGTGAAATAGCTGACCGATAAAAACAAGACAATACTTACGACTAACGAAAACACAGTGGCCAAATACCTTTTTTTATTTCTTTTCACGTTTTTCAGACCGATTTCCGCTTCAAGCCCGAAGAGTTTCCGCACAAACTTTGATGTTTTCACCGTCTTCCTTGATAACTTGATGTCATGGGTTTGGCGGATCGCATCAATCGCTGAAATCTTTGATGCTTTTTGGGCAGGGATATAGGTTGAAATAAAAATCGTCAAAATCGAAATCCCACATGCTATCAAAATAGAAGCCGGTGTGACGACTAATTCTAATCTTTCAGAAACATTGAGTGCCTCTTCGATAAACGTATTGATAAAAGCGAAGGTGACCCCAATCCCCGTAAGGCCGGCAAAAACCCCAATGGGGATACTGATTGCACCGATGACCGCACCTTCAAAAAAGACTGAATTCCGCTTTTGCTTTTTCGTCGCGCCAATGCTAGAAAGCATTCCTAAATGTCTAGCCCGTTCAGAGACACTAATGGCGAACGCATTATAAATGAGAGCTACCGAGCCAATGATAATGACTGCCATAATAATGCCCGCTAAAGAAAACAACGTCATCCGTAATTGATCATTGTCGGTAACCCCATAATAGCGAAGCAAATCTGTATTAAAATAAACTTGTTCGATTCCTAGTGTTGCAGCAAGACGATCCGCATGTTCAAAAAGGGAACCGTTTATTTCCGATAACACGACAATCGCAGCAACGGTGTCTGCTTCATTTAAGGACTGTTCGTCAAGATAGCCAATGACCGTGTACCCAGGAGACCAAGTTGGTTCCCAGGAAGGCCGTTCAATCATTCCAACGATCGTCACCGTTTTCGTTTCACGAATTTGCAGCTCTTCGGTGATCTCGTCTTCATTCCGTTGGAGGGAGTGGGTTTGCGTTAACTTCGTTCCTTCTGTTTTATGCAAACGGACGCCAATATTAACCGTGAGCTGATCCCCGATGTTGTAATCAACTTGTGCATTGGTTCGAATCGCTTCAGAAATGGCAATCTCGTCTTCATTTTGAGGAAGTCTTCCCTCGATGACTTCGATCGGGAACTGTTCCATACCGGTTTTATTATAGTTGCGAAAATATAAATACGGTTTATAAGCATTGTTTGATTCCTCTAAGGCTGCATAACCATCGCTTGAGAGGGCAAGTGTTTTTGTATTACGGTCATGTTCAATCGCTTCGATTTGCTCTAAAGTGACATCTTGATATTGAACATGCCATTCTCCATTTTTGGCGATATCCTGCCGAATCATTAAATCTAAAAAGGAAACACCTAGTGTCGCAACCGCGGTGATCATTGCTACTGAAATAATGACGCCGATAATGGTGACAAGGGATCGGCGTTTGTTTTCTTTTAAATGCCTAATCGTTACTTTATTGATAATATTCATGGCCGGATGACCTCATCTTTTGCGACCTTGCCATCTTCAATTGAAATGATGCGGTCAGCTTGTAGAGCAATGCGCTCATCATGGGTAATCACCATTAACGTTTGCTTATAGGTTTTGTTAAACATTTTCAGTAGTTCCATGATTTCTTCACTATTTTTACTATCGAGGTTGCCTGTCGGTTCGTCAGCAAGAATAATCGCAGGATTGCTGATTAATGCTCGTCCGATTGACACTCGTTGCTGCTGGCCGCCTGAAAGCTGATTTGGCAAATGGGAAAGCCGATTTGTTAACCCTAAAATGTCAACAATCTTGTTCAACTGGCTTCGATCCACTTTTTGTTCGTCCAAGAGCATAGGCAAGGTCATATTTTCCTCCACCGTTAAAATCGGAATGAGATTATAAAATTGATAAATCAAGCCGATTTGCCTGCGTCTAAAAATCGCCAGCTGTGTTTCATTCAAGTCATAAATATCGGTCTGATCAATGAGAACCTTCCCGCTCGTTGGCCGATCGACTCCGCCAAGTAAATGAAGCAGTGTGGACTTACCTGAACCAGATGGACCGATTATGCAAACAAATTCGCCTTTTTTCACGGAAAAAGAAACATCATCAAGGGCGGCAACCGCTGTTTCTCCTTTCCCATACACTTTAGACAGATTTTGAACTTCAACGATATTCATTAAGAAAACCTCCGTAACTTCTTTGTCTTGAGGTCAGTATATCGGGTTAGTATGACTTTAAAGTGACTCTTAAGTGACAATTTATTCACTTTGGAAGGGAAAGAGGGAGGAGGGACGGTAAAGAGAAGCAGGTGAAATCCGTCAAATCACCTGCTTGTATAATTTAATTTGAAACGTTGTCCCAAAGTCTTTTTGACTTTTTACGACGATATCGCCTTGTTGGCTTGTAATGATACTGTGCGCCATCGCCAGGCCGATTCCGACACTTTCGTTACTCGCATTTTTCCCTTTGTAAAACCGTTTGAAAACGTAAGGGAGATCTTCCTTCGCGATGCCTTTTCCGTTGTCTGAAATCGTTATTTCTGTAAAAAGAGCGTTCTCCGAAAAGGTAATCGCAATTTCTCCGTTTTCACTTGTGTGTTCAACACAGTTTTTCATAATATTAATGAGTGCTTCTGCGGTCCAGTTGAAGTCACCGTTAAACGCGGCTTTTTCATCGCCTTTTATGGCTAAGCTTTGCATTTTAATATCCATTGGGACCAATAATGGATCGACCGCTTTTTGAATAAGAGGAGCGACCGAGACTTTTTCCTTTTTAAATGCGATTGTTCCAGCATCGATTTTTGAGAGTTTTAATAATGAAGAAACGAGCCATTCCATGCGTTCGAGCTGGGCTTGAAGTTTACGGGTAAATTCTGCCCTTTTGTGATCATCTATCCCTTTATCACGCAATAAATCGGCCATCACCATCATTGAGGTGAGCGGGGTTTTTAATTGGTGAGAGATATCAGAAATCGCAATGGTTAATTTTGCTTTATCTTCATGTAAAACTGCCCCTTGTTCAGACAGCATTTTTGTCACTTTATAAATTTGACTTTTTAACAGGCTTAATTCCCCTTCATCATTATCACGGACGTCTAACTGATAGTCGCCATTGCTGATTTGCTGTAAATATCCGGAAAGTTTTTCAATTTCACGGTAACGCCATTTGGTGAAAATTAGCGTGCAGCTAATGAGTAAGGTCGCGATGCCGAGCACCAAAACGGCCGCCAGCATCGAAACGAAAATCGCCGCTAAAATAAATCCGATGGCAGTGATTAAAACTAGAATCGTGAGGAAGAGTTGAATTTCTCGATTGCGTAGCAACTCAGCCACCAACCTTATAGCCCATCCCGCGAACGGTTTTAATCAGCGTCGGGTGCTGCGGGTCGTCTTCAAGTTTTTCGCGTAATCTTTTAATATAGACAGTCAAGGTGTTGTCATTGACAAAATCACCGGCGACATCCCATATTCGGTCGAGCAGCTGGGCTCTTGTAAGGACCTGTCCGATGTGATTGGCGAAAATAAGGAAGAGCCGATATTCTAAAGCCGTCAACAAGACTTCTCGGCCATTTTTATATACTTTACCTTCTAACGTGTTGATTTGAATGCTTTGTATTTCAATCGTGTTTTTCGGTTCGGAATGGCGATGATAACGGCGGAGAACCGTTTTAATTCTGGAAATAAGCTCTCGGATTCGAAAGGGTTTTGTAATATAATCATCCGCCCCCATATCAAGCCCCATGACGACATTCACTTCATCATCAAAAGCGGTTAAAAAAATCACCGGAATGTCTCGACGTTTTTTCACGAACTCACATAAATCATACCCGCTGCCATCCGGTAAGCTCAGATCAAATAAGCATAAATCGATTTCGTTCATGTTATTCTGAATGACTTCTGTTGCCGAAGCGGCATTATGACAAAGCACGGTTTCATAGTCCTCTTGATTCAAGGAATATTCCAATCCCGAAGCGATCGTACGATCATCCTCGACCAATAAAATTTTCAATTCTCTTCACCCTAACATACAGGTTTTTCTTTTAATCTTATTGGAAGAGTGCAAGGACGTCAAAAGAATATTTTTCAGGCAGATGATATCAATTATGAACAATGGGGGGACCCTCAACTGAATAAAGTTTGGTCAATCTTTTTATAATAATACAAATTTATCGGTGAATATCGTACATCATAAGAAAGATTAGGAATTTAAAAACCATGATAGTAGGGGAGTACATATGTCATTTCAACGGTGGATTCGAATTGTTTTGCCTGAAATTCAATTAATCGATTATGTAAAACAGCATGGCTTTAGAAAGCGAAAACAGCCAATGGGTCGAGTCATTCAAGCTTCCTCCCCTGCTCCTACCTATACACCAGGCAAAAGAGGAGGAAGTGTGGCTGCTGCTTCTGCCCATGGTGGTAGTCCGTTATCGTCGAGTGCCGTAAAAGAGGTTGCTGCTGATACAAAAAAAGGAATGATGCAACTACGAACGACCGGAAATCCTGAGCATTTGGATGAGGTTTTTGAACAAATCATTCAGTCCTTAAATGTACAAGTTCTTGAACAGCCTCAATACATTGAAAACTTGGTAACCGCCTATAAACGCGCTTTTCTTACTCGTAAAAAAGGAAATATCCAACAAACCCTTTTACTTGCTGGTCCTGAAGGGACAGGGAAAATGTTTAGTCTTTCCTTGCTCATCGAGCATTTGTATCAGCATCGCTTGATCCCTTATCGGAAAGTGATGGAAATCGATTTGGCCTCATATAGCGACCGGGAGATTCATACAAATTTTCTTACCGATTGCGCCGCGGCCTTTGAATTTGGGATAGGGACGGTTTGCTTCAAAGGAGTGGAAAGAGCACAAAGTGAAATCCTTCATTATATGACTGATTTAGTCACGAAAGGGTTTTTCCGAACCGATGCTGGGATTACTGTCGAAGCGGCCGACTTTTTTATTGTTTTTTCCCTAGAAGAGCCACTAGAAACGAAAGAGGAAGCGTTAAGCAGGCTGCCGATGGAAATTCGTTCCACCATTGATGAAACCTTGCTTTCGCAGCCATTGACGTTGAAGGCATTGAGCCAGTTAGTGTTTGAACGCGTTGGTATAATCCAAAGACAATTACAAGCAAATGCCAAAATTTCGTTGCAGTTTGGCGAAGATGCAGCCTTATTTTTAGCAGAGCATGCCCTACAATCAAAGCGATATGGTACGGCGTTATCGCATTGGATTGAAGATGATTTATTAGCAAAGCTAATGGATTTACGTGCCAGAAGAGTGGTTGAGCAAGGCGAACTAGTTGTTGTGGAAGTTCATGAAAATCAATTAGTTATCAAGAAAGGCGGGGAAATCATTCCTATTCTTCAAGTTTCAGATCAGGAAGAAGATACGCTTGAAGAGCTTTTAAAAGAATTAAATGAGCTGATTGGCCTCGCAAATGTGAAGTCCTTTGTCAAAGAGTTAATTGATACGGTAAAGGTTCAGAGCATGCGTAAAAAAGCGGGGCGAAAAGACCTTTCTTTCACGCTGCATATGGTCTTTTCCGGAAACCCAGGTACGGGCAAAACGACAGTTGCTCGTTTAGTCGGGAAACTATTAAAAGCGATGGGAATTTTATCAAAGGGACAACTAGTGGAAACAGCGAGACAAGATTTGGTCGGGCAATACTTAGGTTCAACGGCCCCGAAGACGAATGCGAAAATCCAAGAAGCTGTCGGGGGCGTCCTATTTATTGATGAGGCGTATACTTTGTCGCGTGATAAGCAAGACCCGTTTGGCCAGGAAGCGATTGATACGGTTGTGAAAGGAATGGAGGATTACCGCGAAGATTTCGTTGTCATTCTGGCCGGGTATACGAATGAAATGAATGACTTTTTAAAAGCAAATCCGGGCTTGCCATCCCGCTTTCCATTTTATGTGGAATTTCCTGATTACACACCTGGTGAGATGGTGGAGATTTGTGAAATGATGGCGTCGCAACGAGGGTATGAGATCGAAGAAACGGCTATCGATGAGTTGCAAACTCTTTTTGCGAAAAAGCAGGTACCCGGTAGAAACGATAGCGGCAATGGCCGGCTAGTCCGCAATTTGTTGGAGGAAGCGATCCGGAAACAATCAGCGCGATTAGTCGACCAAGCCGATGAACATCCGAATTTAAACCTTTTAATAAAAGAGGATTTCGGGATTGTTGAAGAACTGCCATTTAATCTGGAAGAAAAGTTAAATGAGATCATCGGTTTGGACCATGTGAAAACGTTCCTGCGTACGCTAGAGAAACAAATTCTTGTGAATAAGCGACGAAAAGAAGTTGGAATTGAAGTGAGAACGGAACAAACGTTGAACATGATTTTCGCCGGAAACCCGGGAACCGGAAAAACAACGATTGCTAGATATGTTGCAGAAATGCTGAGAAATCTTGATGTAATTAAGAAAGGACATTTGGTCGAAGTGGGCCGGACAGAGTTGGTATCGGGGTATGTCGGACAAACAGCAGAAAAAACGAAAGAGGTAGTACAGTCGGCTCTCGGCGGGGTTTTATTTATTGATGAAGCCTATGCCCTTGTTGATCAAAAGGGCGGAGTGGGCGAGGAAGCAATTAATGAACTTGTCCGTTTAATTGAAATGCACAAAGACAATTTGATCGTCATTTTAGCGGGCTATACAGATGAAATGAAGGAATTTTTAAAAGTGAATCCAGGCTTGGCCTCGCGTTTTCCGTTGCAGCTTGAATTTCCAGATTATGCACCAGAAGAAATGGTGCAAATGACAGAGTTGATGGTTCATTCGCGTGGTTTTCAGCTTGAAGAAGGCATTCAGAAGCCATTAAAAGATTGGTACGAACGAAATCAAATTGCCGGGAAAAAGGATGTTGGCAATGGTCGTTTAGTTCGAAATGCGCTAGAAAAAGCGGTTCGAAACCAGGCGGTCCGGATTGCCGATGAAATTGAGCTTTCAAACGATGAATTAACGTTATTAACACTCCATGATTTTGGTTTGGAAGCTGAAAAAGCACAACAGTCCGCCTTTGAAGAATTGGAAAAAATCATTGGCTTAGAGGAAGTAAAATCATTTGTGAAGAGTTTATCGGCGCAAATTGAAATGAATCGGCGACGGAAAGCGCTTGGCCTACCTGATATGGGCAGCCAAAGCTTGCATATGGTGTTTAAAGGAAATCCCGGGACCGGAAAGACGACCATTGCTCGGATTATTGCGAAACGTTTAAATGAATTAGCTGTCATTAAAACGGATCATCTCGTTGAAACAGACCGTTCTGGACTTGTCGCAGGTTATGTCGGACAAACGGCTTTAAAAACAAGAGATGTGATTGAAGAAGCACTTGGTGGAGTGCTGTTTATTGATGAAGCTTACAGTCTTGCCTCCGATTCGTTTGGGAAAGAGGCAATTGATACACTTGTGAAAGCGATGGAAGATTTTAAAGATGAGTTAGTCGTGATTGTTGCTGGTTATGAAAATGATATGGAGGAGTTTCTCCGTTTAAACCCGGGATTGCGATCACGCTTTCCAAATATTATTACCTTTAAGGATTACAACCCGAAGGAATTACTAAAAATCAGTCGCGTCACCCTCCATGGAAAAGGCTACAAAGCCTCGAAACAGGCAGAGGAGGCGATGCTCGATCTGTTCAAGACGGTTGCCGGACAAGTGGACAGCGGCAATGGACGGTTTGTTCGAAATGTTTGTGAAGAAGCGATTCGTAATCATGCGATTCGCCATTCGCGAAATAGTGAGGCTTCTGTCGATGAATTGACTACGATAGAAGCGGTGGATATTCGCAGAATGAAAGGAGAAGGGGAGAAATGATTAGGAATATGTTTCAAATCATTCTTTTGATTGCCTTTATTCCGATGTTCATTTTCATGTACTTCATGCTTGTTTTTAGCCCCTTCATGGCGGTTTCAGAAATAGCCGCGATAATCAATTATGAAGCACCAAAGGACAATGTCTATTTTGTTCTGTTATTTTTCATCAGTTTGATTATGTATTTATCGGTCAGGATTCAGAGCTTTCGAAAAATTTATGAGCGTTATCCTGTCCTCTGGCCGCTGTCGCAAATGATTTTTATCAGCTTAGTGGGTCTTGCTTTTGGGATGTTTTTTATGAATCTTTGGGCGGAAAATGAAGTCATTTCTAAGCCAGTCGCGATCATTTTGACGATGATTAGTTTTGTCCTTGCACGGGTTTTCATGTCTTATTGGTATGAAAAATATCCAATCAGCACGAAAATGTTTAAATGAAGGAAGTGGGATAAATGAGAAAACAGAAACGAAAGAATAAGCAGGGGATTGGTGAAGGGGAGGATAAAAATCGCAATCACCAAGAACAGGGACTGGATGCTTCCGCTCAAAGCCCACTTCCCCAAGAAGATTCTGAACAGGAATTGTTTTTCGCGGAAAAGAAATTTCGAAAGATTTTAGGGTGGCTAACGGTCTTTTTTATGATTTTTATGTTCGTGACGGAAGGGACAACAACGGAGGAAGTGGGAGCGGTGGAAGTGAAAAACCGGGTAAGCAGCGAGATTACTTCTGGTTTTACGTTATCTGCTGACAGTCAGTTTGAAATTGATGCCCGTGATTTTGAAGTGACCGGATTTGATGGTCATGGGACAGCAAGAATGCTCATATGGGATTATCGCGGAGATACCAATGATGAGGTGCAAATTTTAGTCGATGGACAGGTGATTCGTGAGGTTCATGTGTTAAACGGCAATGTGGCCGCCTATTCTGTTCCGGTTCCAAGCGTTGTCACGATTCGCGGGGTGGAAACCAATGCTGGGCAGCCGATCACGTACGCGGTGAAGTTTCCTGAACGCGATCAGACGATTTTCAATGTCGTGACAACAGGAAATAGCAATCAATATCAGTTGGTGCCAAGGTTTTAAGCCTGAGCTTGAGGCGGGTTGGCATTTTCTTTAAAGCAATTCCAAGTAGTAAATACTGATGAAACTGATACCTTTCCATATGAAGACCTGTGAAACAGCTATACTAGTCGAATTGGATAAAATTGGAGAAACAGCAGAACCGTCCCCGTGTTTCACGTTTCGCGTGTGTCTGACGTGCAAATAATATTTCATTCTACACCGAAATAAAATGCTGTGTCAATAATAAATTTGTGTTATTTTCAAATAAATGTTATAATCATTTTACAGTAGTTTTTTTGATCGTATTTCATATTCCTCTGTATTTGATTGCAGATAGAAATATGGATGCGTTTTTTTCATTTTCTTTCTTTTTAAACTGAAGAAAGATCCAAACAATCGTGTGAGCTTTAAAAGAAAGTTAGTTGAATAAAATCCATTTACTATCTTTAAGTACCGAGATTTTATTCTACAAGGAGGCCAAATTAATGAATCTAATCAATAAGAAAGTTACACACAAGCGTTATGGCATGGGTAGTATAGTCAAACAAAATGACTCTGTTATTGAAATACATTTCGCAACGGAAAATAAAAAATTTGTTTTTCCTGATGTATTTGGAGAGCACCTAAAACTGCATGATGAAAGTGCTGCTAATTCACTCGGAAAAACATTACAAAAAATAGAAAATAAACGAAGGCAGGAAGAATGGGAGAAGGAAGAGGCAACAAAACGAGAACGTGAAAATCTACAACTTCGCATGGAACATAAAAAACTGATGAAAAATCATAAACTTCATTCCGAATCACAAATGGCTTTTTGGTGTGACCAAGAAGAACAGGAAACTTCTTTTTCAGAGTGGAAGGTTTTTTCAGGCGTCATAAAAAGTGGGAATAACAAAGGGAAGCCAAATAAACCAATCCGTCTGTACCAAAATAGCGCTTGTCTATTAACAGCAATAGATCCCGGCATGCCTGAAAAAGGAAGACGGATTTTAGGTGTCTATATGGTGAATGAAAATTTTATCGGTAAGCTTTGTGAAGATGGATACATTCCTGCTCATTCAGAATATAGACTCCAACTTACAGAACAAGAATCGGATCAGATGCTTTTCTGGAAATATTATGTGAATGAAAAATATCCTGAGAAAATGACATGGAATTCAGGAAAATACCGTTATTTTGATAATTTATGGATGGCACAAATTTTGTCTGATATTGTTTCTTTGAAAAGTGACCCAACGGAACGAGAGTTGGCACAACAATTTTTTGAACATTTTTGTAAAATGAATCAGATTAATGATCAAGAGTTGCCAAAGCCTAATGGCTCATTAATGCGTATTTAGGCTTCGGGGTCTGTTCCGAGCTGGAGTATAGGGTTCCAAAAATAGTCTTCTCAATCGAGAAGACTATTTTTGGTTGATTAACTGTTCACAGCAGGCAGATGCGCAGGTGCTCAATTTAATGAATGATTCCGAACTTTATCTCTTGAGCCATTTTCATTTTTGATACCAGATTATGGTATGATTGAACTGTTAAATAGTATTAATATTAAATATTTGAACAAGTTTCACCCGAAAAGTGTTAGCGGCATCTTACGGGTAATGCTATCTACTACCAATTTAATTTTCTATATGGGAGCGATATACATGAAGGTTTATGTGGATGCCGATGCCTGTCCGGTAAAAGATATTATTATATCTGAAGCGAGAGATGTAGGAATTCCAGTCGTTTTGGTAACCAGTTTCTCGCATTTTTCCAATGCGGAACAACCATCAGGAGTGGAAACGATCTATGTTGATTCTGGTGCAGAGGCGGCTGATTATCGGATAATGGGCTTAGCAAAAACAGGTGATCTAATCGTGACACAAGATTATGGTCTCGCATCACTAGGGTTAGCGAAAGGATGCACTGTTCTGCATCATAAGGGTTATCGTTATACGAATGAAAACATCGATGAATTATTACAATCACGGTATTTGAGTGCGATGGCTCGCAAAAGCGGCAAACGAACAAAAGGACCTAAACCCTTTACAGCAGAGGATCGAGAAAAGTTCAGAGAACTCTTTAAAAAGGCGATTTCACATTGAATTCTAAAGGTGCCTGTCCCCTAGTACGTTCACTCTTTAGTAGAGTGGGCACCTTATTGCTATTCCATTTCTTCTTACATTTCATCTAGCTCGTTTGGATAGATAAGCTCTTCTATACTTTCTTCTTTGGCAGCTTCTTGGATTTTAGCTTCAGAATACACCTCCTATTTCTGAATGAGTCAGGTTTAGATAAGTCCTGTTTGCCATAATTGCTTTTTCACTGTACATATTTTTAGGAGACTACTTGAAGAATTCACAAAAAAATACACTGAATCCTTGTTATAATAAAAGAAAAACGGGGAGGTTTTGGACGTTGAGTGAAAGTCTGGAAAAGATTATTATCGATGTATTATGTGAAAAATTTACTCCATTTTTAATTTTAATATTCGGTTCAACTGTAAAAGGGACTCAACATTCCGAAAGTGACATTGATATAGCCTTTGCTCATGAAGAGAAAGAACTAGACAAATATGAAGTATTCCTAACCGCGCAAGATCTTGCATCTAAACTAAAACGCGAAGTTGACCTAGTTGATTTAAATCAGGTGAGTACGGTGTTTCAAGCCCAGATCGTTAGTACTGGGAGGGTAATTTATTGTACGGATGAGCAAAAAAGAGCTCAATTTGAGTTAAAGACTTTAAAGATGTATGCCAAATTAAACGAAGAACGCTCCCCAATATTAAAAAAAATAGACGAAAGTGGGAGAATTTATGAAAAATGATGTCATCCTAAATAAAATTAGTATCATTGAACGCTGCATTAAACGAATACAAGAGGAATATGCCAACAACCCCAAAAATCTGGAGAATTATACGAAACAAGATTCGATTATTTTAAACCTTCAGCGAGCTTGCGAGGCAAGTATTGATCTTGGTATGCATATTATAGCTGAAAAAAAATTAGGCCTTCCGCAAAAGAGCAGGGATGCGTTTTCATTTTTGGAAGCTGAGGGAATCATCTCCTCGTCTCTATCCAAAAAGATGCAGGCAATGGTAGGTTTTAGAAATATTGCTGTTCACGATTATCAAGAATTAAACTTAAACATCTTACAAAAGATCATTGAAAACCATTTAGTTGACTTTGAAAAATTCACCAAAACTATTCTGTTAATTTAATGTTTTCGGAACTTAGTATTTAAGTGTTCTTGTGACCAGTTTCTCGCATTTTTTACTGCGGAACAGCCATCAGGTGACACAAGATTATTGGCACGGTTCACTAGGGTTAGCGAAAGGATGCATCGTCCTTCATCATAAAGGCGATCGCTATATAATGAAAACATCGATGAACTATTACAGTCACGGTATTTGAGTGCAGTGGCTCGCAAAGGCGGCAAAGTACAAAAGGACCCAAATCCTTTACAGCAGAGAATGGAGAAAAATTCAGAGAACACTCATTATTTTGGTACGCCTTATAACTGTCTTAAAAGGAAAATATGAGGGTGGTTGGAACATAGGGTTACGCAATAGGCGAATTGGTTTTCACGGTCAAACAACGTGTCACTGTAAATGCGAATGGTAACGAAAAGGATATCTTTTAATAAAGATGTCCTTTTTGGCGTGTATGTCATACTATTTGTATCACTAGGTTAGTCGTATTTTATATATATAAAACGAATCGTTTCGTTCTTTGCGTATGAATGCGTTTTGTTCGCATAAATTATGAAGGGGATACTTGTAAGGAAAGAGGACTGCTGATGAAAGATACATTAATACATATGAGGGATAAACTGAATGACATTAGCCGGCGGAATCGTTCGATTCGGCTGCTAAAACTTTATAATAAATGGAGTTTTGATTTAACGGAGTTGGATATGCTTTCGACAGAATCAAATAGTACAGCAATTGTTGAAAAAATCATCAAACCATCAAAAAGTGAAATTGTCCTCCTGAAACCATCACTTAACGATGAGAATGCAATGGTCGTCTCAAAAAAATTGACTAATCTCTATCGAAATATGAAAGGGATTGAGGACGAGACAGGTGTTCATGACTTTTATCTCGGTTTTCCGTTTTTATCTGGATTTTTAGCGGACGGAACCTTTTTTCAAGCTCCGCTATTTTTATACCCGATTAGGCTTGAAAAGAATCATGTGAATTCGCAAAAATGGATGCTTAAACATGATGAGGGTGGCCCGCAAATCAATCGAACTTTGTTCTTGGCTTTTAAGAAATTGAACACTCATAATTTTACGGAAGAGTTTTTTGAAGAAGCAGCTGAAGTGGCGAAAACATATGATCTTCAAGAGTGGCTTTCCTTGTTAAAGCAACATGAAATACATGTTGCCTTTACACCCACAGGGTTGACAAGTTTAAAGGAATACAAGCAAGAGGACATTCCGGAAGTAGCCAATCTGACTTTATTAGAAAACGCTGTGATTGGCAATTTTCCTCAAGGGAGCTCTTCTTTAGTGAGAGATTATGATGCCTTGATTGATCTGTCAGAGGATGGCGACTTGTCATTAGCAGGTGAGTTGATTTCATCTAGTAATCAAGAGTTTTCCGAAGGTCAAGGAATGCGGACTGAAGAACAGGAGAAAAACGCACAAGACGATGACCTTTTCTCCCTTCTCGAAGCAGACGGCTCTCAAGAAGAAATCATCCGCGAAGCTCGTTATAAAAAGGGAATCGTCGTGCACGGACCACCTGGCACCGGGAAATCTCAGGTGATTGTCAACCTAATCACCGACGCCTTGAAACAAGAAAAGAAAGTTCTCGTCGTCTGCCAAAAACGTGCAGCACTCGATGTGGTGTATCAACGGTTAGACAGTTTAGGTTTAAGCAGTCATATCGCCCTCGTTCATGATGAGAAAAATGACCGGAAGAAGCTTTATAGTAAAATTGCTGCCTTACTGGAGCATAATCAAGTAAGCTATGAACAAGCAGTCAATGTCTTGACCTCTGTCTCCAACAAATTAGCTTCACAGGAAGAATTGCTGAACAGCATCGCCAATGCTCTCTACGAATTTCAAGATTACGGCTACCGGTTATACGATTTATACGGCAAAGCCAATCCTGTTGGTGAAACGAAACAAATGATCGATTTGACGGATTTGCTCGCGAGTTTAAACAAAGATCTTTTAGAGAATATTTCTGAAAAAGTCTATTCGTATGCAGAATGGTACGAGCCCTTTGGAGAGGATTCCTATCCATTAAAAATGCGAAAATCCTTTGCTTCCTTATCAATGAAAAACAAACTAGAACTGATTGAACTAATGGATCAATTGATTCAAAAGGCGAAGAAGTCAGGAGAATATTTGGAGTCACTAGATTACGAAAATATTACTCCGGCATACACATGGTTGATTGAAACTAAATTGGGAAAAATTTATCCGGATCTAGATGAAATGAATAAACGAACGCTCCAAGGCCTACGATTGTGGTGGTGGACGTCCTTTTCCGGCAAGTCGATTATTGAAGAACTGCTAGAAGGCGAGAAATTTAAAGGAACGAGTTCAACCGAGTGGTTAAAAATCAAGAAGTCTCTCGTCACGATGCATGACCTCGGCAAAGAAACGAAAAAAATGGCCGACGAAATGGAGAAACTGAAAAGCTATTTTGATGAATCGATGGTTGATGAGATGAAACGGCGAATTTCAGAAGGCGATCTTCCATTACGTCAATTAGATAAAATCGTCGAATATATTCACCGCGATTTCGAAGACCTCCAGCAAATGGACCGTTATTGGAACGATTGTACGGAATTAGAAAAAAAGGTCATACTCAAGTTACAAGACAAAGTGAATGACAGTGAGTCAGGATTGCCTGACTTTTGGGTAGACCTCTTCAGAAACTCGACCTATGTCCATTGGATTGACGAGACTGAAAAAAAGTATCCACAGGTACAGAAGGTTTCGACCAATGAGTTTGCCCGCATCCGCGAATCATTTGCCAAACTGATTGACGAAAAAAGAAAAGCAGCAACAGAGTATTTAATTCACACTTTAACAACAAATGTCGATCAAGCTCAAGCTGAAAATTTTAAAAGAATGAAGGAACTCAAACATCAAGTGGGCAAGAAACGAATGGTTTGGTCCTTAAGAAGGCTCGTAAATGAGTTTGCTCGCGACGGCTTGGTGGACATAATGCCCGTTTGGCTTGCTTCACCAGAAATTGTCTCAGCGATCTTTCCGTTAAAAGAAGGATTGTTTGATGTAGTCATTTTTGATGAAGCCTCACAGTGTACGGTCGAAAGTGGGATTCCAGCAATTTACCGTGCCAAACAATTAATTATTGCCGGAGATGAAAAGCAGCTGCCACCATTTACGATGTTCCAATCTTCTGTCGTGAACGATGAGGAAGAGGAAGAACAATACGACATCGATGAATCGAACAGCTTGCTCAATCTCGCGAAAAGAAGGTTTCCAGAGAAGATTCTCCAATGGCATTATCGCTCGAAATACGAAGAGTTAATCAACTTTTCAAACCATGCCTTCTATAATGGTTACGTCCAAATAGCGCCAAATGTCGTGCCATTTAAAAATCCTCCGGCGATGCAGTGGCAGAAGGTCGAAGGCAGATGGATCAACCAGTCAAATGAAGTAGAAGCCATCGAAGTGGTTCGGACGTTAAAAAACATCCTAGTTACACGACCAAATAAAACCGTTGGAATCATTACCTTTAACTCAAAACAGCAGACAAAAATTTTGGATTTGATTGAAAAGACAGCAGGCGAAGACGAAGAGTTCAGCGCAGTTTATCATCAAATGATGTCTAGGGACCTTGATGAACGAGTGTTTGTCAAAAATATCGAGAATGTTCAAGGGGACGAAAGAGACGTTATTCTTTTTTCAATCGGATATGCACGAAATGATGAAGGCAGAGTGTACAACCGCTTTGGAATGCTCAATCAAAAAGGCGGGGAAAACCGTTTGAATGTCGCCGTCACTCGCGCAAAAGAAGAAATCATCGTTGTGACAAGCATCGAACCGGAAGAACTGAATGTGGCGAACACAGCGCAATTAGGACCAAAATTATTAAAATCATACTTAAAATACGTCAAGGCAGTCGCGCATGTTCAACCTGAACAAATCAACGCCGTCGTCCAAGAAATCAATGAAAACGTCAACACCCAAGTTCAAATCAAAGATTTGCATTTTGATTCCCCATTTGAGGAGCAGGTCTATAAGGGATTAAGAGATATGGGCTATGAAGTCACCACACAAGTCGGCATGTCCGGCTACCGAATTGATCTCTCCATCGTTCACCCAAAAGACACCTCAAGGTATATTTTAGGAATCGAATGCGATGGCGCAATGTACCACAGCTCTGCCAATGCGAAAGAAAGAGACGTCTATCGCCAAAGATTCCTCGAAAGCAGAGGATGGGTCATTGAACGAATATGGAGTCGAAACTGGTGGCGGAACCCATCGGCTGAACTTGAACGAATCGATCAGAAAGTGAAAGAGTTATTGAAAAATGAACAGGTACGGGAGAAAATTGTGAATTAGGAGTAGGCAGTCTGGATCCGTGGGTTCAGGCTGTTTTTTTATTTGGATTGTGTTTTGACTAAATATAGTTATTCTATGGACATTTTGTGGGACTTCAAAGCGTTTCTAAATAAAGAGAGTGCACTTCGCAGGATGGTTGATCGAAATGTGCTTTTAAATAGCAAATGAATAAAATAGCTAAGACTCCGTTTGCGTCTAATGCAAAAGGAGTCTTTAAAAAAATATATGAATTCCTCCATTGAAAATTTTTGACATGAATTTCATACGAGATGACGCAATTACATAATCTTTAACGGTTTTTTAAATATAATTTATTAAATATTCACAAGATTTCATAATATGGGATTTATCTGTCGATTGCCAATGTGTATTTTTAGTAAATTGATAGTACAAAGCACAGAACATTTAAAGGAGATGATGAAAAATATAAAAATACTCCAATAACCTTTCAATCGACGAGTTATTTCATAGATGTAAAAAATCTAGGGAAAAGGGGAAAAAAGATGGGTATTCGTACAGGTGAAGATTATATTAAAGGTTTACAATCAAAAAAACCAGAGGTATGGATGGAAGGCCGAAGGATCACAGATATAGTAAATGAACCGGTATTTAAACAACCAATTAAAGAAATTGCTAAATTGTATGATATGCAGCATGATCCAGAATATCAAGATAAAATTACAAGTATTTGTGAGGAAACAGGTGAACGAGTATCTAACGCTTTCATCGTACCAAAAACTTATCATGACTTAATGGCACGTAGAGCGTTATATGAAATTTGGGCTAAAGCAACTTATGGGTTAATGGGAAGAACGCCAGACTTCTTAAATGTAACAGTAACAGCAATGGCCAGTACACCTGAATTCTATGCGAAATATAACCCGCAATGGGCTGAAAATATTCAAAACTATTACAGGTATATTCGCGATAATGATTTGTTCCTAACACATGCAATCATGAATCCACAAACAGACCGAACCAAATCATCTAAAAATCAAAAAGATCCATATACACATCTAGGTGCTGTCCGGGAAACGGAAGAAGGCATTATTGTCCGGGGTGCAAAAATGCTGGCGACGCTTGCGCCAATTACGGATGAAGTAATTATTTATTCATTCCCAGGATTCAGACCTGGCGAAGAAGATTATGCAATATCTTTTGCTGTTCCAATCGATGTACCAGGGTTACGTTTGATTTGCCGTGAACCTGTGCAAGATGGGAAACGCTCAATCGTTGATCATCCATTAGCATCAAGATTTGAAGAACAAGACGCAGTACTTGTGTTTGATGATGTTCTAGTTCCATGGGATCGAGTGTTTATCTATAAAAATATTGACGCTGCTAATAAAATCTATTCGGAAACCGGTTTAAGTCAAAACATGCATCAAGCAACAGTTCGAGGATTGATTAAACTACAATTTGCACAAGAAGTTGCCTCAAGTATTGCAGATTCAATCGGTGTTGATGGATTCTTAAATGTGCAAAACCAGTTAGGTGAACTGGTACAATTTGTTGAAACAATTCGAGCATTATTACGTACAGCAGAAAACGAATACAATGTTAGGTCAAATGGAGAAGTCGTACCAAATCCATTACCATTGGAAACCATTCGTGGTATTTTACCAAAAGCTTATCCTCGTGCGATTGAAATAATTCAAACAATTGGCGCAGGTGGATTACTAGTACCACCAACCAAAGCTGATATGATGGCATTGCCTGATGATATTGAGCGCTATTATGGCGGTCGTGAGGGTGTATCTGGAGAAGAACGTTTACATTTATTTAAACTTGCATGGGATCTTACTATTGAAGGGTTCGGCCAACGATTAGTACAGTATGAGCGCTATTACTCAGGTGACCCAGTACGTAAGCTCGGAATGTTTTACAATATGTATAAGAGACAAAACCCTTCTTTTCCACTTGTAGAGCGTGCACTAGCAGAGTCTAAAACAAGTGAGAGTGAAAATAAAGTTAACGCTAAATAAGGTGAGGTAATGGTATGGACATTCACGAAAGTGAAAGTATTCAATTTTACTAATATACCTAAAAAGGATTAAGTTGAAAACATCATTTTTAGTAAGGGAGATATGATTCAATGAAACTAGTAAGTTTTTGTCATGGAGAAATAGAGAGCTTTGGAGCAGTTATTGATAATGGAGTAATAGATTTAAAGAAAAAGTTTAATAATGAATTTGCGGACCTAAAAACATTTCTTGAAAAGGCGAATGTAGAAGACTTAAATATCGATGTTAATGATGTTCAGTATTCATTAAACGATGTGACACTGCTGCCGGTTATTCCGAATCCAGAGAAGGTCGTTTGTGTTGGTCTAAATTATCATGCCCATGTAGAAGAGTGCGGAGAAACGACAACCGAAACACCGGTAATCTTTTTTAGATACCCAAGTTCTCAAATTGGACATGAAGAAAATCTCGTTCTTCCTAGAGAGTCTTCACAACTAGATTTCGAGGGTGAAATAGCAGTTATTATCGGGAAAAAGGGAAGACGGATTAGCGAAGAAGATGCCTATAATCATATTGCAGGTTATGCATGTTATAATGACGGTTCTGTTCGTGATTGGCAACTTCGAACTAGTCAGTGGGCTCCTGGTAAAAATTTTGACGGAACAGGTGGTTTCGGGCCTTGGATGGTGACGAAAGAAGATATCAAAGATGATGAAGTATTATCATTAGAAACAAGAGTAAATGGTCAAGTAATGCAAAGTTCTTCTACAAATTTGCTGATTTTCTCTATCCCTAAGTTAATCGCATTTATTTCAACCTTTACAACGCTAAAGCCTGGAGATGTAATTGTAACTGGAACACCTGGTGGAGTAGGGCTTAAGCGCGAACCGCAAATGTTCTTAAAAGATGGGGATGTTGTTGAAATTGAAGTAAGTAAAATTGGAACTTTACGTAATACGGTAAAGGCTGAGTAAAAAAGTTTTCAAGGTGAAACTTTTACAAAGGAGAAGATATGATGTTAAAACCTAGTAAACTTGGTTATGCTGAACTTGCTGTTAAAGATATGGAAGGAATGACGGATTATTATTCAGAGGTTTTAGGGTTTACATTGATGGAGGAAGATGAACAGGGTAGAAAATACTTTAGTTCAGGTCTTGATCATCATAATATTATCTTAACACCTGTGAATGATAGCAATCTATTATCGATAGGCTTTCAGTTAGATAAGGGTATTTCTCTTAATGAAGCACAAAAAGAACTAACAAAGCTTGGAGTTTCTTCTAAGTTAAAATCTGATTCTCAACCTGGTGTACCAGAGTTGCTTGAACTTAAAGATCCTGATGGATTTACTGTACATCTTTACTCAGAAATTGATATGCCGGCACCACGATTCAAAGAGAAAGGGATTATTCCAAATAAACTAGGACATTTAGCATTAGCCTCTATGAATCCATTAAAAACAGCAGATTTCTATAAGGATGTATTAAAATTTTATTATACAGACAAAATCGATGAACGAGCGAATTTCCTAACATGCAATACCGATCACCATGTTTTAAATGTTTCAAACCTAGGGAAGCGTATTGGTCAGCCCAATCTATATCATATTGCTTTCGAATTAAGAGATGCTAGTCATCAATATTATGCATTTGATGTGTTAGCAAAAAACGATATTAAAGTTCTTTGGGGACCAAATCGTCATACAGCAGGCCATAATATCGCAGCCTATCATCACGATCCTGATGGAAATTTAGTTGAGCTATTCATTGATATGGATCAGTTAATTCCAGGTTTAGGCTATTTTGACCCACGACCATGGCACGAGGACTTCCCGATGCTCCCGAGGTATTGGGATGATAATTCTCAGTGGGGAACAAAATTTGAAGAAACCTTATTGGACTATGCATCAAAGAAATTCGACAAAATTTCTAACTCCTAGTAAAATTATTAAGTTTTCTTATCTTTCGTAGCCACTAATTTTATATCAAACTAATAAAAAAAGAGGTGGAATATCTCTTTTTTTATTAGTTTCTTATCTGTTGTTCATATGCATCCCCAATTTGATAGAGTATTGCTTCTGAACGATGCTTTCCGATTAATTGAAACCCGATTGGAAGTCCAGTTTTGGACAACCCACAAGGGATGGACATTCCCGGGTTACCAGTATAGTTTGTTGGTGCAGTAAGTCTTAAAACAGCACTTCTTACAGGCTCAGAATAATCCCCTATCATTACTTCTCTTTGGTTAATGTCAGTTGGGAGGATGGGGAGGGTTGGTGTTAATAAAACATCTATATTAGTAAATACTTCATTATATCTATTCGTTAATTCCATTCTTTTTTGTTGTGCCAAGACATATTTATAAGCTGGTAGGTTTTGACTAGATTGTAATCGTTCAAAAACTTCTTCATCGTAATCAGAACCCCGTGTTCGGATATTTAGTTCATGTACGGCATAAGTCTCAGCTTGAATGGTTATTGCTTGAAACTTGGCAATATCCTCAATTGCTTGAATCTCCACTTCTTTAAAAATAGCGCCGAAATCTTGATAAATTTTTATTACTTCTTCGATGGCTTTTGAGACTTCTTGATTGATATTTTTAAAATAGTAAGAGGGAAGTCCAATTTTTTTTCCTGTTATGCTTTGTCCGATAAAACGAGTATAATCTTCTTTCGATTTGTGAAGGGAATGGGGGTCTTTTTCATCGTATCCTACCAAAACATTTAACATCGCAGCATTATCTTTTACTGTTTTGGTCATTGGACCAATATGATCTAAAGTATATGCTGTGTTATATGCACCATACTTACTAACAAGCCCAAATGTTGGTTTCATCCCTACAACACCACAGGCAGCAGCTGGAATTCGAATTGAGCCCCCTGTATCAGTACCTAGTGCAGCATATGCCATATTTTTTGAAACAGCAACGGCTGAACCACTACTAGAGCCCCCTGTAATTTTATTTGGGTTATAAGGGTTTCGGCAAGGTCCGATTAAAGATCGATCACCAGTTGGCCCATATGCAAATTCATGAGTGTTTGCTTTACCGATAATAATCGCACCAGCAGCTTTTAATTTTTGGACAGCTGTTGCATCGAAATTCGGAACAAAATCTGTATAAACTTTTGAGCCCATAGTCGTACGGATTCCATCTGTAAATATCACATCTTTAATAGCAACAGGAACCCCATGCAACGGGCCTTTAACATTCCCTTTGCTAATTTCCTTCTCTGCGATGCATGCAGCCTCTAATGCTTCCTCCTCACAGATAGTAATAAAAGCATTATAAGCAGAATGATCTTTAATGTTTCGTAAACAAAGTTCAACGCTTTCTTTAGGCGATAATTTTTTAGAAATATATGATTCTGTTAATGTTAATAGATTCATCATTTCCTCCTCTTTTATAAATGGCAAATAGCCTTTTTACGTATTTTAATAGATAACCCATAATGTTAGAACAGCAGTGTTTAAAATAGTGAAATTTAAGCTATTTTTATAAATGCCTACATGTGTATTATAAACCTGATTTATTCATAGTAATTTAAGAATGTGCATTAAATCCCTGTACTCTAGGCTTTCTTGGCCAATTTGATTCTGCACTAAATAAATGCAAAAAAGAATCCATTTCTGTTAAAGTTTAAGTAACCACACAAAAACATACAGAAAGGATTCTTATATGGTTACTTTAACGAAAAAAACGCTTGATTTCAATCGCAAAATTAAATTGTCAAATGATGGAGGCTCTCTTTCCTCCGATACAGGTGAATTTCTTTTTAGAGAATTCGATGAAAAAATCGGTTTTTCAAAGACTTTGGGTCAACATTTAAAGCTGAATGATTCGAGAGCTTATTATCTTCATTCAAACGAAAACTTGTTGCGCCAAAAGATTTATCAATTGATTGCTGGGTATGCTGAAGATGACGCTGCGGACCAATTAGCAAAAGATCCTGTTTTTACACAAGTTATTGGTATACCAGCACTTGCTTCACAACCAAGCTTATCTCGCTTTTACCCTCGATTTGATGAAAAATCGATTGAACACTTAAATCAAGCGAACCAAGAATTACACGATAAAATTCACGCTTTCCGAAAAGCAGAGGCATTATTCATTGACCTAGATTCTACCCATTCCGATATGTATGGTGAACAAGAATCTTCATCTTATAATGCACATTATGGAACAATGGGCTTTCATCCTTTGGTTTCCTTTGATGGTGCCACCGGCGACTTTTTGAAGGCGAAACTTCGTCCGGGAAACGTCTATACTTCCAATGGGGTGGTCGAATTTATTCAGCCTTTGATTGAACATTACAACGAAACATTCCCTGAAACGAGTTTGTTCCTACGTGGAGACAGTGGATTTGCTGTTCCCGCCTTATATGAATTGTGCGAAAAGGAATCCGTTCATTTCATTATCCGGTTAAAATCAAATCCCCAACTACAGAGTCTAGCGAAAGAATATCATCCTTCTTCTGCACCTGTAGACATTTCAAAAACGGAATGTTTTTTTGAAGAAACCCTTTATCAAGCAAAATCATGGTCGAAGCCTAGAAAGGTCATCATCCAATCAGTGCGACCTGCAGGTGAATTACTCTTTACGCATTCCTTTTTTGTCACCAGCTTCGAATTGGCTTCTCCTCAAGATATCGTCCGTGCTTATCAAAAAAGAGGGACGATGGAGAACTATATCAAGGAAGCTAAAAATGGTTTTTACTTTGATAAAATGAATAGCCATTCTTACCTTGTTAACGAGGTTAAGATGATGTTGACTCTTCTAGCTTATAATCTAACCAATTGGTTACGCACCCTTTGCTTTCCTGAAGGGCAAAAAATGATGCAAATTGACACCATACGTACACGAATAATCAAAGTAGCCAGTAGACTAGTAAAATCAGGTAGATCTTTATGTTTTAAATTATCTTCGAGTTTTGTATACCAGAAGTTCTTTTGGAACGTATTGGGTCGGACTCAAAAACTTCAGATTGAATAGCCTATCATTAGCCTTTTGACAACTAAAAAACAGTTTTTTTGGTCAAGGGAGAAGTCTGCCCAAAATTCGAACATTCTCGTTAAATAGTGCAGTTAATTTAGCGAGAAGTTGCAAATTTCAAAATGAACCTATGAAATTTCATTTACTTTCAGGTTTACCAACGTGATTTCATAGGGCTATGAATATTTCGGGATAAAGATTATTATCTTAAAATTGAAAATAATTTGAATATTATGTAATATATAATAAAAACATTCAAAGACATTTTGGATAAGTACTGTATAGGAGTGTGGGCCATTATGATTACTTCGGTTAGTAGAGTTTGTCAAATATTGAATTGCTTTTCACCTGAAGAGCCAGTACTGGGAAATGCGGATATCGCTGACAAATTGGGTTTAAGCAGAAGTACAACACATCATTTAATATCAACACTGTGTAAAGAAGGAGTATTGATAAGAGATGTTAGTAGAAAGTATCGTTTAGGATGGAAGGTGTTAGAATGGACAAATAGCGTGATGTTTCAACAGGATTTTTATGATAAGGCTATGCCGCTTGTGAAAGGGTTAGTAGAAAAGTTCAAAGGAACTGCACATATAGCGATGTTTGATAAT
The DNA here is from genome assembly GCF_016879755.1 of Bacillus sp. B15-48. Lineage (GTDB taxonomy): Bacteria > Bacillota > Bacilli > Bacillales > Cytobacillaceae > Mesobacillus_B. Next base: position 51,209 of record NZ_WOFU01000010.1, on the reverse strand, counting down.
GGTCATGTAGTAAATGTTCTAAGAATTTCATCCGATGATTCTGATTTCCTTCCCACATACCTTGGATCAAGAATGCCCGCCTATTGTACAAGTGCAGGGAAAGCATTACTTGCTTACAATGAATCTTATTTTCAATTAACAATAGAAAAAGGATTATCAAGACAAGGTCCAAACACAATTACAGATATTACAACTCTGAAAAGAGAATTGGAATCTGTCCGAGAACAAGGATATTCGATTAGTAATAATGAAAATACTACAAATACTTTTGCAATTGCTGCTCCAATTCTATCTTATTCAGGGGAAACAATTGCCTCTGTTAATCTTGTTGGCCTCCCAGACTATATGGCAGGTCTTGACCGAAGCTATATTATTCAAAGTGTTGTGAAAATGGCAAAAAATTTATCTAGGGAGTTAGGCTATATTGAAGTTTAAAATAAATGAAAGTATTAAAATTCCCTAACTTTATAAGGGAAACAAATGAACAGAATCTTTGTTTATCAACAGTCATTAATTTATTTACTGTGTTAACCTATCGTTCTAAACATAGGCTACCAAGATTATTATCTTTAATTGAGTCATCTTTTATCCGATAAAACACTCACCAATGTTTATGCTTTTGAAGGCTGTGAGTGTTTTATCGCCTCCGAATTATTACTATTCTCTTTTAAATCTTACATTCTTATATTAGGAATCACACTTTATTTCTTCAATAGGCTATTTGCCTCCCCTGAACAATATAAATCAAATTTATATATATTTATTAAAAAACAGGTGAAGTTTCATAATATTAAACTTGAAAGGTGAGAATTTTTCGAATTTTTTGTTATTATAAGTTAAAGCAAAGACGGGGTTAATATTTGATTTCGATAACTAAGGCTATACTTTGCTGAACAATATAACCTATTGGTGAGTTTTCACTAATGAAATACAAAATGGGGGGATTAATTTATGAAAGTTACATTTTTGGGAACAGGTCTACCTTCTCCAAATCCAGATCGATGTGGACAAGGCATCCTTATTTGTCATGAAAATCATAAAATCCTATTTGACTGTGGGCCTGGAGTGAACCGTCAAATTATTGAATCTGGCTTGGAGCATAACAGTATCAATCATCTTTTTTTCACACATTTGCATTGGGATCACTTTGGAGACTACGACTCCTTCGTACAAACTGGCTTTATAACTGACCGTGAAAGGACTTTGGAAGTCTACGGCCCATTAGGAATTGAAGAAGTTACTGATTTGCTTTTCAACAAAGTATATTATCGAGATCTAGTTTACAGAACAAATATGAGAGGTCCAGGGGCATGGAAATCACCTGTAGTAAAGGAAATATTCGGTGGGATAGAAATTCAAATTGGTCCATTTCAAATAAAAACATTTCGTGTTCATCATGGTGAATTTGTAGATTTTTCATTAGCTTTCAGGATTGAATGTGAAGGAAAATCCGTTGTTATTTCAAGCGATACGGCTCCTGTTTTAGGTTTTAGTCAATTTGCTAGAAATTGTGATTTACTTATTCATGAAGTATTCCCTGGAAAGCCATCGCCTCGATTATTAAGAGAGAATAATCCTGATTTAACTGCAGAGGAGTTAGTTAATAAAATGGGGCACTGTTCGCCGCGTCAAGTTGGGCAGATTGCTCAAGAAGCACAACCAAAAATGCTTATGCTAAATCATCTTCCTCCAGTTTTACCGAATGATTTAATAGAACAAGTGAAAGCGTATTTTAATGGGGATGTCATGATTGCTAAAGACCTTATGGAAATAGATGTTCACATGGATAGTAAGATCGATTCTCTTCAGTCCCAGACTGTCACACCAACAAAATAAGAGGCAATCTTTAAATAAAATATATTTAAAAAAAGCGGGGGATGACGATGATAAAAAAACATTTATTTTTAAGTTTTACAGTCATAATAGTCTGTGTATTAGCTCTTGTAGGTTGTGGTAATGACCAAACTGGTTCAAAGTCTGCTTCTTCAGAAAATGGGGAAGTATCCGGCATTGTTCCTAGTTATGTTGCGAATGCTGGAGGCGCTGTTTATCGGACATCAGCTGCAATCGCGAAAATCTTTTCAGATGAAGGGCTCATGCCAAATGTACAATTTTCGGTAGAAGCAGCAGGTGGTTCACCTGGAAATATACGTTCAATTTTAGAAAAATATGAAGAAGGTAGAGCTGCGATTGGAATCGTTTCTTCAAGAGATGGAGCGCAAGCATACAATGGTGAATATGAACACGTTCCTGGTGAGCATAAAGAATTAAGAGCGATTGGGTATGTAGACACTGCGAATATTCACGTAGTTGTACCTGCGGATTCAGATATTAAAACATTTTCTGATTTAAAAGGAAAAGATATTGCTGCGCCTCCAGGTGCCGCAATTGAAGATACATTAAGAGAATTATTAGCTAGTCTTGGGCTTCAAGAAGGAAAGGATTATCAATTTCAACCGTACAGAAATGCGGAGGTACAACAAGCTATGCAAGATGGAAGTTTAGATGCTGGTGCCATAACAGACCTCATTCCATCTCCAGCTATTAAAGAAACGATGTCATCAACAGATATCCGAATCCTTTCTTTAAGTGAAGAAGAAGCAGAAAACTATTTAAATGAATTTGCACCTTATGCGGGAGTTAGAAAGATACCAGCAGGCACATATGATGGAATTGATGAAGACATCATCATACCAGCATTTACGAATCATTATATTACTCATATTGATACTCCTGATGAATTAGTAATTAATTACCTAAAGGCCATGTTGGATTATCCAAACGAATTGAAAGCGATTGTTCCGGGATCAGAAATTAGTAAAGACAATATCGTTGAAGGGATTGAAATGCCTTTACATCCTGGTGCGGAAAAGTATTTGAAGGAAATTGGGGTATTAGAATAAGAAAATGATTGTTTTCTTTTCGGAGTACAAACTGTTGTACTCCCTCATTTTCTCATAAGGGAGTGATGATGATGAACAAAGTTATCGGATGGACAGTAGGGAGTATAGCAATATGTATGGCGTTGTTCCATCTATATGCAGCAGGAGTACAACTTTTTCCAGCTCTTCAACAGCGCTCAGCACATTTAGGATTTGCACTAGCGTTAACCTTCCTTATTTATCCCTTTTTCAAAAAAAACATAAAGAGTGATGGCGGTACGTTAACGATTCAAAACCGTCTTAGTTTATCAATCAATATTGTTTTTGCCCTGATAGCAGCTGCGACTGCTCTATACATTTTTACGAATCATATCGAACTAACTAGATCCTTAAATACACCGTCCACACTCGTTGTGATAATGGCCACCTTCCTTATTTTAATGACATTAGAGGCTGCACGAAGAACGGTTGGTTGGGGTCTTCCAATTGTTGCCATTATTTTTTTGGTTTATGCGTTTTATGGTCAAAATCTGCCTTTGATGTTTGCACACACAGGATATAAATTTGAAAATATAGTTACTCAAGTCGGGTTAAGTACTGAAGGGATTTTAGGAATTCCCGTCGGAGTTTCGGCAACTTATATTGTCCTTTTTGTTATTTTCGGTTCTTTACTTGAACGTTCAGGTGCTGGGCAGTTGTTCATGGATTTAGCAATGGGCTTAGTAGGACGTTTTCGAGGAGGAGCAGCGAAGGTTTCAATTGTATCGAGTGCTTTTTTTGGAAGTATAAGTGGGAGTCCGACCTCAAATGTTGTCACCACAGGCGTACTTACCATTCCTTTAATGAAAAAAGAAGGATATAAGTCAGAATATGCAGGTGCGATTGAATCGATAGCATCCACGGGTGGAATGTTTCTTCCTCCTATTATGGGTGCCGTATCTTTTTTAATTGCCGACTATCTTGGAGTTGCCTATTCAGAGGTTGTTTTTGCCGCGATTATCCCGGCAATCATGTATTTTATGGCTGTGTTTATTATGGTTGACTTAAGAGCTGGCAAAATGGGGTTACATGGAAAAAAAGTTTATGAAGGGCCGGACTTAAAAAAAGAGTTAAGAACGAAAGGTCATTTGTTAATCCCACTAGTAATTTTAATCTATTTACTATTAATTGAAAAAGCAAGTCCTACACTTTCTGCTTTTTGGGCTACATTGTCCATTCCATTTTGTACCTATTTACGCAAGGAAACGAGGATGGGACTCAAAAAAATTATTGAGTCATTGCAACAAGGTGTTAAGTTTTCTTTAATGGTCGTATCTGCTTGTGCTTGTGCTGGGATTGTGATTGGGGTCATTAATATGACCGGAATAGGTCTACGTTTGTCCGGTATAATGGTTAATTTAGCTGATGGCAAATTATTTATGTTGCTACTGCTTACGATGATTGTTTCAATTGTACTTGGTATGGGTCTACCACCTGTTGCATCCTATATTATATTATCCGTGTTTGCTGCACCATCCATGATTGAATTAGGAGTTACACCTATGGCAGCACATATGTTTATCTTTTTCTTTGCAACTTTAGCTCACATTACACCACCAGTGGCTGTTACAGTGTTTGCTGCAAGTGCGGTAGCTAATTCGCATCCTACAAAAACTTCACTCATTGCTTGCCGTTTGGGCTTAGTAGCATTTATTGTTCCTTACTTGTTTGTATACGGACCGGAACTATTACTTAATGGTTCAATCGTAAATATTCTTTTAGCAGGGCTTACAGGTATGATGGGAGTTTTTATTTTATCAGCAGCATTAGAAGGATTTTTGAAAAACCATATTAGTTTGTGGACGCGGTGTATTATGCTAATCGATGCAATCTTATTGATGTCAGTAGGATTTGTAAGCGATTTAATTGGGGTATTTCTCTTCATTTTTATTCTCTTTTACGAATTAAAAATAAAGAAATATGAGGATAAAGTACCTACACAATCATCAAGTATAGGGTAAGGAGTTCCAAGTTTCTTCATTTATATTTGCACATAAAGTGGATTATTGATTGTTTTCCGTTAAAACTTCACTTCAGTAACGATAAGGAACTCGTTGCGAACCAGTTTAATAAATAACTAGAATAAAATACAAGGAGGATCATGTCTTGGATGAAAAGTTAACTCGTTATAACTCAGCGGATGCTATGTTGGAGGCACTACAGGAAACAGGTATTTCCTATCTATTTAGTAATCTTGGAAGTGATCACCCAGCCATTATTGAAGCACTTGCAAAGGCGAAATCCAAGAATATTCCACTTCCGGAAGTCATCATTTGTCCGCATGAATATCTCACATTAAGTGCGGCACATGGTTATTATATGGTGAGTGGTCAGGCCCAAGGAGTAATTGTTCATACCGATGTCGGTACTCAAAACTTGGGTGGCAGCCTACACAATGTTTATCGGTCGCGTGTTCCGGTCTTCATATTTTCAGGGGAAACGCCTTATACGATGGATGGGGAGTTACATGGTAGTCGCCTTACTCCAATTAATTACTTGCAAAATGTATACGATCAACGCGGAATCGTCAGGAACTATGTGAAATGGGAAGGCGATATTCGTACGGGTTTAAATACGAAACAACTTGTTTATCGGGCAATGCAGCTTGCTAATAGTAATCCTAAAGGTCCTGTTTACTTAACAGGTGCAAGAGAGGTACTTGAAGAAGAAATAAAAATTCTTCCTAATGAATATATTAAATGGAAACGAATGGAAGCTATGCCGTTACCAGCAGCAGGAGTTGAAGAAATTGTCCAGTCTTTAGCTAAAGCGAACCACCCGGTTATCATCACGAGTTATCTTGGAAGAAACGCTGAGAGTGTTGGGCTATTGACACAATTCTGTGAACGCTTGGCCATTCCCGTAATTGAATCAAATAGTAGTTATCTTAACTTCCCAGGGAATCACCCACTACACTTAGGTTTTGAAGAAGGTGAACTCTTAGCAGAAGCAGATGTTATTTTAGTCATTGATTCAGATGTTCCTTGGATTCCAGCAGTTAATCGTCCGCAAAAAGATTGCAAAATCTATCATATCGATCTAGACCCAATTAAATCCGAAATACCTTTGTGGCATATTCCAGTTGATGCGTTATACCAAGCCGATTCTTATCAAGCCTTACTTCAACTAAATGAACATACCGAAACAATGGACCTAAATAAAGGTTCGATACAATCCCGTTACGATCGACTTTCATTGAAACATAAACTACAGCGAAATAATTGGGAGCAAATGGAGGCTTATCCAAGCAATGGAGCCATTACTCCCGAATGGCTCACTGCTTGTGTCAGGGAAATTGTGAATGAGGACACCATCATTTTAAATGAGACAATCACCAATTCACTCGCTGTTATGCGACATTTGCCTCGCACCAAGCCACTTACGATGTTAGCCAATGGTGGCTCATCCCTTGGTTGGAATGGTGGAGCAGCAATTGGAGTGAAAATGGCAAAGCCGGATAATACCGTTATTAGTTTAACTGGCGATGGATCTTATTTATTTAGTGTTCCTTCGTCTGTCCATTGGTTATCACGGCGATATAACGCTCCGTTTTTAACAGTGATTTATAACAATCAAGGATGGAATGCTACAAAAAACAACCTGTTAAGAATGTATCCAGATGGTATTGCCAAAAGAGATGATCGTTATTGGGTGAATTTTGACCAACCGGCAGATTTAGCAAAAATTGCCGAAGCTGCTGGTGGAGCTTTTGCGGTGACCGTGTCCGATCCAGCTAAATTGAAGGAAGCGTTAAAACAAGGGATAGAAGCGGTGAAATCTGGTCGTTCAGCAGTTATTGATGTGAAACTTCAGCAGATTTCCGAGCAAAGAGACTAGTTTCTTATGTTCATTTTGTCTAGTATTCGCAACCCAAGACATAATAGAGTCTATTTTCAGAAAGATATTTAATAAGGTAGGAAGGTACTATTGTCCTAGATTAAGCAGAAATAAAAGAAGAGATAATCGTTGGTTTTCTGGATGTAGATTTCATTAATAATATAGTTGTTAAGCTTGAAAAATGGTAAAAAACAAACATTTTCTTGAAAATTTCAAAAATAAAGGGGGATTGTTTTAATTGAAAGTTCATTTTTTTATTAATAACAAAGACATAGAAACAAACCAATATACCGAAGTGAGAGATCCAGGGAGACTTAGTGAGGTTATTGGTGAAGTTGCGGTTGGAACTGTTCATCATGTTGATCAGGCAGTAAATGCTGCACATCAAGCCTATCTGTCATGGCGTAAAGTCCCTCTGGATGAAAGAGTTTCATTGGTTTTACAAGTAGCAGATCTTTTGGAAAAAGAATGCTCACGATTAGCTGAAATTATCTCGAATCAAAATGGAATGTTGCTTGAAACAACAAAGGTTGAAATTGGGATGGCCGTTTCCAATATACGAAATACTGCAAGTTTTGCTGAGTCTTTTTTTAAACCGATGGAAATTGGTGATGAGACGAGCTGGGTGAGGCTTGTAAAACGACCTATGGGGGTAATTGCGGGAATAGTTCCGTGGAATGCACCATTGTTGTTGACAATTCAAAAGTTGGCCCCATGCTTAATTGCGGGAAATACTATGGTAATTAAACCTTCTCCCTTCGCATCCATGGGAGTCACCTTGGCCCTGAAAAAAGCGGCAATGCTTTTTCCGCCAGGTGTAATTAATGTTGTAACTGGGGAGGGAGATGTTGGAGAAGCACTAACTTCACATCCACTTGTTCGGAAAATCTCGTTTACGGGTGGCGGACCAACTGCAAAATATATTATGAAATCAGCAGCTGAGTCATTAAAAGGAATCCATTTTGAATTAGGTGGAAATGATCCAGCAATCGTATTAAGCGATGCAAATCTTGATAAAGTTGTCCCAGATATTGTAAATGGAGTATTTAGGAGATCAGGTCAATTCTGCTATGCAATTAAACGAGTTTTTATACCTAACACAATATATGATGAATTTTATGAAAGAATGTACCATATTACCAATCAGTACAAAATTGGGCATCAGTTAAATCAAAATGCCACGATTGGACCAGTTAATAATCAACAACAATATGAAAATATTAAACGTTTAGTTAGAGGACTGAAAGATAGCCAAGCTAATCTCGTGGAACTTGGTGAAAAATTAGAACCCGAAAACTGGGAAAATGGCTATTATTTAAGGCCTGTAATTGTTCGTGATATACAACCTGATCATGAGGTTGTTACATGCGAACAATTCGGTCCAATTATTCCTTTAATTTCGTATTCAACAGAAGAACAAGTGATCCAAATGGCAAATAGTACCGATTATGGACTTGGATCAACGATTTGGACAGCTGATGAGGAGCGTGCATTGGAGATAGCGGAAGAAATTGAGTCTGGAATGACGTTTATTAATACGGCTTTCCAAACGCCACTTGGTTACAAATACATCCCTTTCAGCGGTGTGAAACAAAGTGGTATTGGCCGTGAAAACTCAGAAATGGTGTTTGATGAGTATGTTGAAACGCATGGAACTAACTTGCTTAAAAAATAATACTCACATTTAAAAGGGGGGCTTAGCATGGAATTGAAGAATAACATTCGAATTGACAAGGGAAAAACAGCATTTTTAATTATTGACATGCAAAATAGTTATTGTCACCCTAACGGGAGTATAGGTAGAAATGGATATAATAGCACAATGATGAATGCGACAATTCCTAAAGTTAAAGAATTGCTAGAAGTTAGTCGATCTAATGGTATTTTGGATATATGGACTATTCAAAATCATTATCAAGACGATAAAACAAGATTTAACAGACTTATCCCTCCCCATACTCATAGATGGAAAGCAGGATCACCAGCTTTAAAAGATACTTGGGATGCTAAAGTGGTCGATGAGCTGAAAGATTTCATTAATAATGATACAGAGTTAATAACTAAGCATAGATTTAGTTCTTTTTATGACACAAGATTAGACACTCTTTTAAGAATGAAGGGAATTACTACTTTAATCATTGCTGGAGTTGCTACTACCCACTGTGTAGAAACAACTGTAAGGGATGCTTACCAGAGAGATTATGACGTTATTGTTGCAGGAGAGGCTGTAGCAGGACAATCATTAGAAGACCATGAGTCAAGCATAAGGTTAATAAATAAATTATTTGGTGTGGTATTAACTAATACACAAGTGATGAGTTTAATGCGTGGAGAAGAAATTTCTTATGACTTAAAAATTGAATCTATGGTAAATGAATAATAGCAATTAAACCTTAATATTCATTGCATAAGGTATGGGCCATTTGTTTTATTCACTTAATGATTAAAGTGCTAGTAAACAATAAAAGAAACTCAATATTATACCTCGAGTAAAAAAGGGTGGTAAGTGTGAGTTTAACTAAGATTAAAAGCGTGCATCGGATTCATTACGGGAAAGATAAGAACCAGTTTGGGGATTTAAGAGTACCAGAAGGGAAGGGGCCTTTTCCTGTTGCAATTCTTATTCATGGAGGTTTTTGGAAGGAAAAATCTAGTTTAGATCAAATGAATAAAATAGCAGAAAGTTTAACAAGAAAAGGTATTGCAACTTGGAACATAGAATACCGCCGCGTAGGACAAGAAGGTGGAGGCTGGCCAGGCACTTTGCAAGATAATGTACAGGCCGCGGACTATGTACGAACGATTTCAAAAACTTATCCACTTAATTTAGATCGTATTATTACTATAGGACATTCAGCAGGCGGGCAATTATCTTTGTGGTTAGCTGGACGACATCAACTACCAGCATCGAGTATTTTAAGAACACCTAATCCTTTGAGAGTAAAAGGGGCTATAAGCCTAGCGGGAGTATGTGATCTTTCGCTTATGTACGAAGTACATCAACTAAAAGAACTTATGACTGGAGTTAAAGACAACCCTACTAAGGACCTTATAGGAGGAACTCCTAAAGGTTTCCAAGAAAGATATGATGAGTGTTCTCCTATTAAACTTTTACCTATTGGTGTTCCGCAAATATTAGTTCATGGCGCACTGGATATCAACGTTCCAATCGGGATTAGTGAAAAGTATAAAAACTATGCAACAGATTCGGGAGACATAGTCACGTTGAAAAAAATTGATAGTGCAGAGCATTTTAAAATTATTGACCCTGATTCAAAAGAATGGTCAATGTTCGTCGATGATATTCTATCTTTGATATCATCAGTAGGCTGAACTCAAATTGAATGATTAAACTCTTAATATACTAAATATCAAGAATATATTGATAATTTATTTTATCTGAATTTAGATTAGGAGGAAGGAGTATTATGACAGACATATTAATTGAAAAAAATATTGTATATAGTACTGCAGAAAAAGATTTGCTGACTGCAGATGTATACCGCCCGAGTAAGGGGGAGGATTTACCAGCTGTATTACTGATTCATGGAGGTGCCTATCAAGTAGGGTCTAAGGAAATGTACTCTGAATGGGGACCGATGTTAGCTGAAGAGGGCTTTGTCGTAATGGCGATTAATTATCGTTTGGCTACCAAAAATAAACCTAGTTGGCCTGGTGTAGTTGATGATGTTTATCATGCTCTAAATTGGTTGGTTAGTAAGGCAAATGAGTGGAACATAAATCCATTAAGAATCGGGATCATTGGTGATTCTGCTGGAGCACATCTTGGAAGTCTATTAGCTTTTAAAGCCGCTTCCCATCCAAGCATTAGGATTGGTGCTTGCGTAGGTGTATACGGTTTGTATAACTTAAAGGAAGAAGGGTCAGAAAGACTTAATCAGATTATAAAGCAGCTATTGGGGAAAGCTTACGGTGAGGACCCAAACCTTTATCATGACGTATCGCCAATTGATTATATTGATGAGATGGAATTTAGTCCTACATTTGATACTAGTTTTCTAGTTTTATGGGGAGGGGAGGATAATATCGTTCCTCCATCTCAATCAGAGAACTTTGTAAAGAGATTACAGGAAAACGAGATAAATGTTCAAACCGTTGTTTTTCCTGATCAAGGTCATTTCTGGCTAAATCTTACTCCTGGATTGAAAGGAGGAAGCCTGAGTGATTATCCAAATATCGAAGCAGTCCCCAAAATACTTAAGTTTTTAAAAGAAACCTTATGTTTACCACAGGTAAGTAACTATTCAAAAAAACATATTAGGAGATTAGTCCATTTACAATAAGTATTAATTTAACTGAAAGTGTTTATAAAAATGGATTTAACCTTTTCTTAGAAATATAGATGCTACTACTTAACAAAAATTAAAAATGAATTTATGGGGGAATGGATATGCATTTTAGAAATAAAATTGGAAGATTGTTTTTGTTGTTTCTCATATTAACAGTTATTACGGCATGTTCAAATACAAGTGGAAGTTCATCATCCACAGCAAATGATGAAAATAATAAGGAAATTAAAACGGGTGACAAAACAGTAAATATTGCCTTCTCCTTATATTCTTCAGAAAACGATCTATATTCTGTAACATTTAGAGAGTGGGCTGAGAAGGTTGAAGAGGAAACGGAAGGACGAGTTAAATTTACTCCTTATTATTCTGGGCAACTTTCTTCGCTTTTTGACACACTCGATTCGGTAAAAAGTGGTACGGTTGACGGTGGACTTTTATCTGCAGGTGCAAGTTCTGGACAAATAGATGCTGTTAGCCTTTTGGAGCCTTTAGGGGTGTTTAGAAGCGAAGAGGATTTTAAGGAGTTCTATGAGGATTCATTATCTGTAATGATGGATATTTTTCAAGAAAATGGTGTAGAACTTTCATTTTGGACAGTTAGTAATACACAGTCCCTTATTGTGCACCCTGATAAATTCATTACGAATCCAGACCAAATGAAAGGGATGAAAATTAGAACGGCAGGTAGATGGCAGGCAGAACAAGCTGAAGCCCTAGGTGCGGCTCCTGTAACGATGGATCCCGGTGAATTGTATTTAGCGCTACAAAATAAAACGGTAGACACAACCGTGCAAACTGTAAACTTAACAGAATCCTTTAAATTATATGAAGTAGCCCCAAAGATGTCGCTAGCAAATATTTCTGCTAATGCAAATATGTTCATTCTAAATTCTAAAGTTTGGGATAGTATCTCAGATGAAGATAAAGAGGTCATTCGAAATATTTCAATAAATGTCGGCTTAGAAAGCTATAGTACTTATGCTGAACTAGAAGAAACGATTCTGGATAGAATGGCTGAAAACGGGGCTGAAATTAACCCTCTGACAAAAGAAGAGGAAGATAACTTTTTAGAAATCTATAACTCTATTACACCAAAAATAGTTGAGAATGTTGGGGATCAAGGGAAGGAACTAAATGAAATATTAAAAAATTACCGGTAAGTGGTGAAATCATGCTATTTATTCATTACCTAAACAAAATGTCAAGTTCGATTAATTCAATATTCAGAAAAACAGCCGGGTTATTAGTAGTGATTATTGCAATATTAATTTTCCAAGATGCGATTTTACGTTACTTCTTTAATAATCCTAGTTCATGGGTATTAGATATATCAAGATATTTACTAGTTTACATTGTCTTTCTCTCATTGGCTCCTGCACTTGAAGGAGGACATCATGTAAGTGTAGATATATTTAAAGAAAAAGGACCTATATGGATGAGAAAGTTTTTAGAAACGATTGTTTTTCTATTAACTACTATTTTTGGAATGATTTTATTTTGGAAAACACTAGGTACAACGATTGAAGTAATTCAAGACAATAGACTATTTCCTCTACAAACTTCAATACCGATGAAATACGTCTATTTCATAGCACCGATAGGTTCACTTCAATTTATTTTAACGGCAGTATGTATATACATTAAAACTCTAACCGTTCAGAATCCCATTTATAACGATGCGATAGGAAACGAAAATGTTAGAGAGCTTGATTAGGTTTTATTGATGTATTGTAAAAATTTTTCTTTACTGGTAAGGAGTATTCCATAAAGAAATCAATTGAAAAGGTACTTTTTAATGAACAATAATGGAGTGAATAGCTATGGAAATACTAATGTTCAGTGCTTTTATAATTGTACTTTTAGTGTTATTGGCAACAGGACTTCCAGTAGCAATCTCACTTGGAATCGTTGGTGCGATATTTGGGGTAACTATGATTTCTCCGGGGATGCTTGACCAGTTGTCATTGATTGCTTTTAGCCAATCAAGTAGTTTTGTGTTTATCATTGCACCATTATTTATCCTTATGAGCGAAGTAATTTCTAATTCACGTATTGGAACTCAGTTATTTCAATCGACCCAATTATTACTTGGGAGGTTACCAGGTTCACTTGGTATGGGTGCAGTTTTAACTTCGACAGGATTTGCGGCTGTTTGTGGGTCAAGCCCTATCACAGCAGCGACTATCGGAAAAATTGCAATTCCCGAGATGAAGAAATTGGGTTATAGTCAAAAGTTGGCGCTTGGGGCCACAGCAGCAGGTGGAACTTTAGGTATTCTTATTCCTCCAAGTATTGCATTGGTTCTTTATGGGATTATTACTGAAACTTCCATTGGTGATTTATTTATTGCTGGAATTATACCTGGAATTTTAATTGCATTCTTACTCTGTTTAACTATTTTTGTACTAGTATTAAAGAATCCTTCATTAGCTCCGAAAATTAATAAAAAGGTAGGTTTGCGCGTCAAACTTCGATCTTTAGTACCTGTGTTCCCTATATTAATCCTAGCTTTGATCGTAATGGGTTCCATTTATTTTGGTATTGCTACACCAACAGAGTCTGCTGCCTTTGGGGCTGTCGGTGCAATTATTATTGTATGGGTGATGAAGCAGTTAAGTTTTAAAAGTATGTCTACCATTTTATCAAATACTATAAATACTACTGGTATGTTCTTTTTGTTAGTTATTGGGGGAGTTTTCGCTTCCTTTATTTTGACTAGATTGGGAATCCCTCAAGGGTTGGCGAACTTGGTATTAGGCTTAGATATTCCCGGATGGGCAGTCATTCTGATAATTAATATTTTTCTAATTATATTAGGAATGTTTTTAGACCCTATGAGTGTACTAGTCGTTGTTATTCCAATGTTTTTTCCAACAGTAGTAGAGTTAGGATACGACCCTGTTTGGTTTGGAATTATGGTTACGATTAATGCGGAGATAGGTGCGATAACACCACCGGTTGGATTAAACCTCTTTGTTTTAAAATCAGTTATTCCTGATGTGAAGATGTCGGAAGTCATTTCAGGTTCGTTAATTTTTATTGTCCCTCTTGTAGTTAGTTTAGTAATGGTTGTGTTATTTCCTGAATTAGCATTATATCTTCCATCAATTATTAAGTAAAAAGATAGTGTATTTTGAGACTAGGTCCGTTCACCTACTTATAGATGCTAACCAGATTTGGTTAGCATTTTTTTTGAAAGATAAGAAGGATAAAATTGGGGGGCCACCAAGCCTTCATGCTGTAGTGTAGTGTTTCGTTTTATGGAGACAAAAGAAAACACAGTGTAAAAGGGTTTGATAAGGGCGTAAAAGACCGCGAAATTAATTTAGTGTTTATAATCGACAAAAAACAAGGTGATAAAGGGGCTAACGCCACTAAAAATAGGACTTTAACACATTAGTGAGCGGGGGTCTGACCTGAAATTCTCTAAAAGTGAAATATTTAGGTTTGAAAAGGAGCAAAATCTTTCCTTATTGGTTCTTTAATATGCGTTTAAAGTCTTTTATTTCACTTTCGTGCTTTATAGAACGTGCTGCTAAAGTATCAATGACCAGTTGTTGGTCTTCTAGTGTATCTTTAAGCACCGCTGTCTTTTGATCAATATGTTTCTCTATATGTTCGAAGTAAGGTCCCAGACCGTTGATAAGATTATCTTTAATACTTGATATGTCTTTCTTTAGTTCTTGTTGTTCCTCTATAAGTTTTTGTTGACCTCCTTTAAGTTCTTGTTGTTCCTTTATAAGTTTTTGTTGACCTCCTTTAAGTTCTTGCTGTTCCTTTATAAGTTTTTGCTGACCTACTTTAAGTTCTTTTAATTCATTCAGAATTAATTTTAGTGTTTCTTCCATATAAAATCACTCCGATTTGTTTTTTATATTATAACACGGTTAAGTCAAGAAAAAATGGATCTATTATTTGTTTGATTCACTCTTTTTCTGATAAAAAAGCTGAAACAACGAACTTCTTCGCAATCCTTCTTGTATATTAAAATGACAAATGGATGGGGAACTAGAACCCATTGCCAGATTGATGTAGTTACAAGGAGAAAACAATCAAATTCTATGTTAAAGTTTAGAAGAGATTATGAATTTTTTTGCGTAAAGTAAAGAGTGAATATGAATCAATTTTAGTGGAAAGAGACAAAAAGGGGAGTTAAGATTGAAATCAAAATTAATATTTGTCATTCCAATCATGGTTATCGTTTTAGCTATCGCAATCTGGATGCTTAATAAGGATTATCCAGAAATACAATTAGGAATTAGACTAACCATATCAATAGGAGCTGCACTAATTTCAGGAGTAATTTCGTATTTTCTTTTTCCAGAAAATGAAGGAAAGAAACGGTCTTGATAATAAAAAAATAATTAAAACAGGAGCAGGGATTTTCTCAATCCATTTTTTACTTCAGGTAACTTATCTCTTGAAACATAAAAATCAGGTGTCAAATCAGTTGTTATTGGTATGAAAAATGGCAACTGGGAGAATTATTTTATGGGATGAAGAGAGGATAACAATAAATTTACATAATGATATTATTGTATACTCATTCAGAGCCTTCTACAAAAAAATACCCAAATAATTGGTCACTAATTATTTCTGTTAATTTAGCGATACTTTAACACATTAACGCTGAATACTTTAGCTGAGCGGGGGTCAGACCCGAAACTACAACTACATGCAAAAAGACCGGGGCCCCGGTGTTAAATGTGCATGTCTTTATGAAAAACGGGGTCGATTGTATTTGGAAGATTCCATTGTTTTTTTAACGGGATTTGATGTTCTTGAAACAGTTTTTGTAGTTCTTCCATAAATACACCTCGCATCTGATCACAGGATGGGCTACTTTGAATCCCGAGAACACCGATAATTTCATAGCCACAACGTCGATATTCTTCAAGTTGTTCTATCACTGGGGTTAAAATTTTTTGGCAATGCGAGCGATATTCGAACGTATCATATTCCTCATACGTCATCGGTGGGCGATCTAAGCCTAAAAATGTAAATTCAGGACAAGGGAGTTGAACAACCCCGAAGCCTTCTTCTTTGATCCAGTCCAATGCGGAAGGTATCGCTCCCATCGCGCGGGCTTCTTCCTCGATTACCGTATTTTGATTTATAATACAATGGGAAACTAGAAGAATCTTTTTGCTACGCTGCATGATTCTTTGATCCTTTATACGTTTTTAAGAAACTAGGAATCTTTGAGACGATGAACACAACAAGTAAACACGTTACGATTTTATCGACAAAGTTACCGGTAATTCTTGAAATAAAGGTAGAAGCGAATACACTTTCACCCGTTGCCCGTAGCCATAAGACAATGATATCCATCCCACTTCCGTCAAGTCCTCCGGTAAGCGCGATGGCAATCGGAGTACCGATTAGTGGGGCAATAATCGCTAACATGATTCCTGTGATGACGGCAATATACCACTTCATAAAATTAAACTTTCTGGCCATTAAACCGACGACAATAGCTACTGCAACATTGACAATTCCAAAAAAGATAGCGGTAGGAGAAGCGGTTATTCCTAAAATCACATTCGTTAGTAATCCCACCAAAGCTCCCCACCAAGGTCCAAATAATACAGCCATTAAGACTGTTCCCATCGTATCAAGAAATAACAGTGGGATCTTTAGTGCGGAAACAGCCGTGCCAAGTACCACATTTAAAACAATACAAATCGCTCCATAAGTTAAGATCATCGTTTTCCCTTTTTGCATCTTGATGCCTCCTATTCGTCTCCGTAACATTTCAAATCCTTCAAAGCGTTCATTCCAAGTTGATTATATTAGGTTTGTTTAAACAATAAAATACGATTATTCGATACTATCAATAACCATCTATCTATTTTTTAGATACATAGACCTAGTTTTTCCGACTCTGTAAGGCTTGAAAGCAGTTTCGGATAGATTGTTGAAGTGGCTAAAAACGACTGTGTAATTTTAATTAGAAGGGCGAAGGATATTCAAATGTTGGTTGTGGAATTCTAGTGATAAATTCCAACATTGTGAGGATATTAGATAAAAAAGTACATTCGATTGATTTGGTTTTTCGTTCTCTTGGCCCCAATAACGGTACATGCCGAAAAGAGTATGCCCATTTTAGTCTATCATTCGATTGATGAATATACAGGTCAAGGGTCGAAGGAGCTTTATGTCACTCCCATACAGTTTGAGAAACAAATGACCTATTTGCGTGATCATGGCTTTACCTTATTAACATTTGAAAGATGGCCAGAAAGAAAGCAGGTCGAAGAAGTTAAAAATATTATCAATTTGGTTTGACAACAACTCCGGGACCTTTTAAAGAAAGCGGAATCAAAGACGAACAGTTCTATCTGCCGCGAACGTATATCAAATATTCAACAACCATTGATGACTATGCCAAGATTGTCGCGGGCGATTGATGAAACGAAGGATAGAGAGTCCATCGGAAGGATGGACTCTCTTCGTTATTATTATTCACCTAAAATCTCTGCTATTGCTTTCGCTAGCACTGCTGATCAAAGCTCAAACTCTACCAATGTATTTTGGATCCCTTGTGATTCCAGGTTGACCTGGGGTCCAATTCGCAGGGACTCCTTCTCCAGTCCTTCGCCCGTATTGTATCCCTTGGACCACTCTTAAAATTTCGTGTATATTTCGACCAACCTCCAAAGGATTTACGAATTTTGCAACAATCGTTCCTTCTGGATCAATAATAATGGTTGCTCTTAAAGAAGCTCCCGTTTTTTCATTTAGCACTCTGTAGGCTTTGCTAATCTTTTGTGTTCGATCACTTATTAGCGGAAACGTCACTTTAGAGGCTGAGGGCGAAACCTCAGTGAAAACCTTATGGGAATAAACACTGTCAGTACTAATCGCAAGTATATCAGTATTTAACGACCTCAGTTGATGATGGATGGCAGCGACCGCTGCCAACTCAGTCGGTCAAACAAAAGTAAAGTTACTTGCATAAAAAAATAAGATCACCCATTTTCCCCGATAACTTTCTAAGTGAATTTGCTTCATTTTCTTATTCACATTGTCGTAAGCTTCAGCAGTAAATAATGGTGCTTTATCGGTTGTTTGTGCACAAAAAGGTTGTAAAAAGTCGTTGTACATTGGACAAACTCTCCTCTTCCATAAAGTTACACTCATTTATCAATATGAATTTGACATATTGATGGTGTACTAAAATATCTAACATATGCTTTATTTTTGTGCGGGGAAACATTAGAAGACTGTTGCGTTGAGGTCGGCACATTAACAGTGAGTGGAATAGTAGAAGTAGCATTAATTAGAGCTTACACTGGTGGTTGTCTAGATGAGGGCCAATCAATTGGTCAAACTAATATCGGAGTTGTTAATGTAAATATTGTTTACTTCTTCTGTCCAGGTGGGGGACAGGCGCATTGTTGTTTATTGATATAATTGGATAAAATTGGAGAAACAGAAGAACCGTCCCCGTGTTTCGTTCCCGTGTTTCGTTGATTTCGGTTATAATAGAAGTAGTTTTCGAAAACTTCTAAATGTTAAATAATGACTGGATTTGAAAAAGGGGATGTAATCATTTTGAATACAAGGTTCTTAGATTTATTGGCACAAAGATATGATAGTGAAGAAAAAGTGGTTACTGAAATTATTAACCTTGAAGCCATCCTTAATCTGCCTAAGGGGACAGAGCACTTTGTTAGTGATTTACACGGGGAGTATCAGGCTTTTCAACATGTGTTAAGAAATGGAGCGGGCAAGGTAAAAGAAAAAATAAGTGATATTTTTATAGAGGTATTATCGGAAGAAGAAATTAATGAATTTGCGACTTTAGTTTATTATCCTGAAGAAAAGTTACAGTTAGTTAAAAATAATTATTTTAACGATGAACCGGGATTAAACGAATGGTATATGAAAACCATTGAGCATTTGATTCAGCTTACTTGTTACGCATCCTCCAAATATACACGGTCGAAATTACGCAGAGCCTTACCTAATCAGTTTGTTTATATTATCGAAGAGCTGCTATACAAAACAGATGAATTGTCCAATAAGAAGAATTATTATGAGAAAATTGTTCAGCAAATTATTTCTCTCGGTCAGGCGGATAAGCTCATTACTGGTCTTGCTTATACGATCCAGAGATTGGTTGTCGACCATCTCCATGTCGTTGGGGATATTTATGACCGGGGACCTGAACCGGATAAAATTATGGATACGCTGATTAATTATCATTCTGTTGATATTCAGTGGGGGAATCATGATGTACTCTGGCTAGGGGCCTTTTCTGGCTCAAAGGTTTGTCTAGCAAATATTATTCGTATCTGCGCTCGTTACGACAATTTGGATATTATTGAAGATGTATACGGAATTAACCTTAGGCCACTTCTCAATCTGGCTGAGAAATACTATGAGGATAACCCAGCTTTTAGACCGAAGAGACATTCAGATAAAGAACTTTCTGAACGGGAGAAATTACAAATTACGAAAATTCATCAAGCGATTGCGATGATTCAGTTCAAACTTGAAATCCCGATCATTAAGAGACGCCCATCCTTTAATATGTCAGAAAGGCTTTTACTTGAGAAAGTGGATTTTGAGAAAAACGAAGTAACGATTCAAGGGGAAACCTACCCTCTTGAAAATACTTGCTTTGCAACGGTGAATCCGGAAAAACCTGAACAATTATTAGAGGAAGAAGCCCAAGTGCTCGATAGATTGCTATTTTCTGTCCAGCATTCGGAAAAGTTGGCTAGACATATGAATTTTCTGATGAAGAAAGGCAGTCTTTATTTGAAATATAACGGGAATTTATTAATACATGGCTGTATCCCACTAGATGAACAAGGCAATCTGGAAGAAATGGTGATTGAAAATAAAAGCTATGCGGGCCGGGAGTTGCTTGATAAGTTTGAACATTATTTACGACATGCTTTTGCCCACCCAGAAGAGACGGATGAACTGGCGACAGATATGGTCTGGTATTTATGGACAGGAGAATATTCTTCTCTCTTTGGAAAAAGAGAAATGACGACCTTTGAAAGATACTTTATTAAAGACAAGAAAACCCATAAAGAGAGAAAGAACCCATACTATTATTTACGTGAAAAAGAGGAAATCTGCCGCAATCTTTTAATGGAATTTGATCTGAACCCAGATCAAGGCCACATCATCAATGGCCATACACCGGTTAAAGAGATTGATGGAGAAAATCCAATTAAAGCCAATGGAAAGATGATTGTCATTGATGGCGGCTTTTCCAAAGCCTATCAATCTACTACAGGGATCGCTGGATATACGTTATTATATAATTCCTACGGGATGCAGCTTGTTGCTCACAAAAAGTTTAATTCCAAAGAAGACGTTCTCCTTAATGGGGCCGATGTCTTATCTGTAAAAAGATTGGTCGATGAAGAACTAAAACGAAAAATGGTTTCAGAAACGAATGTTGGCGAGGAATTATTACAGGAAATTTCAATTTTGAAAAGCCTGATGGAATATCGCTATGTAAAATAAGAGCAAAAAACACTGACAAATGTTGTTATATCAATGTTTGTTCGTGTTTTTTGCTTTTTTCCGGTAAAGAAGGAGCCAGGCCCCTTTTTCATCCTGTTTTCATCTTTCTACTAATTCTAGCTTCTCACCATTTGGACCTTGGAAGAAGGCGATTTTAACTGTATCATTTAAAATGCTTCGGGGTACTTCATCTACTAATTTGACGCCTGCTTCTTTAAGACGTACGAGTTCGGCTTCTATGTTTTCAACCGTAAAGGCCAAGTGGTTCACAATCCCTTCGTTTTCAGCTTTACGGCCGTAGACAAGTTCAACCTCTACACTCGGCTGTTCAGGGAAAAACAAAAAAGCAAGCTCAACCGTATCATTTAACCACTCTCGTTTTCTTAATTCTAAACCGAGGATGTTTTGATAAAACGCCAAAGACTCGTCCATGTCATTGACGACAATCCCCACATGTTCCATTTTCACTTTCCATTCCTCCTAACGTAAAATTATGTATCATCCCTTATATAATAGTCTATATTTGGCAGTTTCAATAGCTGAAAGTTCAGGAAGAACGAAACTAATTAAAAAAATCGGAGTGAAAGTAGAAAAGAAGCTTAGCAAATGATAGCCAAGCTTCATTTATTTCTCTATTAAGGTTTATTTGTTACTGTTGGCAACTAACAGTAAGTTTATTTGAACTCCCACTTGTACTACCGAAGGACTTGACCTCAAATATAGTCGATTCACCAAGGTTGCACTGCACTTCTTGTTTTATAAAAAAAGTTCCGGCAGTGTCTGATTGGGTGTTTAATGTGTCAACCTTAACTTTTTTGTTGTTAACATACACTGTGAAGATTACTTTAATGGATTCATTTGCTTGAAACCCTAAACCTGAAATGGCAAGACGATTGGGCTCTACACGTCCTTCCATAGATTCCAGAATCACATCAATTCTTTGCTGACCGGTAGGGAGTGGTGGCGGAGGAGGAGGTGGTGGGGGAGCTATATCGAAATATTTCCATTCCTCTCCTTCGACCCAACTAGCCCCATGCACCGAACCTTCATAGGCAACCCACATGACATCGAGGCTGCCAGGGAACCTTGTAACAGCTGTGAGATTCTCCCAAGCACTTCCTGGTGGGGAGATTGTGTATTGTTCTACAGCTCCCCGTACCGTTCTCATGACGGATCTTTTTTTACTAATCCAAATTAAGTCTTTAGAGCCTGTAAATCTCGACAAGGCAGCAATTCCTGTGTTAGAGTGAACACCTTCTCCGTATGATACGGCAACAGAGGTTTGCCATTGATCTTCTTCCCATTTAGCACGAAAGATACTGTGGTCCATCGGGTTTCCTAGTCCACGATCGAATTGAACATGCCAAAACACTTCCATGCTCCATGGGTCTGTGGAAACCGCCTTGATACTTCCATTGGTCGACTCGACTGAACCGATTTCATATCGTTTCCATAGTCGATCTTCTTCACTTCTCGCACCTTTTACCTTTTTTTGTCCAATCCAAAATACATCCACACTCCCTGGAGTCCTCGAAACTGCCGTCAATTTTCCATAAGCACTCTGTTCAGGGGCAACTGGATATTTATTCCAATTATATCCATTCAACCATGTAGCGCCTTGGACCGTACCGTTTGTTCCAACCCAAAATACGTCCATGCTGCCAGGGATTTTTGACACAGATGTAATCCCACCCCAACGGTAGGCACTACCAGCAGGAGCCAATTCATACCGCTGCCGTTGTTCGCCTTCATTTAATCTGGCCCCTTGGACCGAGCCATCTTCCCCAATCCACCATACGTCCACCGTATTTCGATGTCTGGACAAGGCGGTGATATGATAAGCACTACCTGCAGGGGCTAATTCATATATGAACCATTGTTCGCCTTCTCCCGATTGTACACCATCTTCCCATTTAGCACCTTGGATCGAACCGTCTTTCTGAACCCACCACACATCTATGCTGCCAGGAAATCTGGACACCGCTGCGATTCTTTCATATTCAGCCACCAATATTTCCTCCTTTACGTTCATAATCATCGTAAAACTATTAATAGTATTTCTGATTCTCAGCTTTTTAATTTTCACTTCTCCGTCTTTTTAAACCTTTCTTTTCTTATCCTACGTGAAGTCTTTGTTTCATCTGATTCCCCTGCACCAGTTCCTTATGTTTTGTTAGATTGACCTCTTGTTTGTACATAATAAGAGCGAGTGGGCAGATTAATAGGACAAACTTTTTAAAATTAGATGGCAATTAGCTTTTTTATAGTTTTTAAATCCTTATGTTTAACGAATAGCGACAAAATAGAAGGTTGCCTAAAGATTTCTTATTCGAGGGGATTTTACTGATAAAATAGGGGGTCAATAATTATGAAGCCGTTTTTAATCGTTCGTAGAGATGATTTCATTCATTTTGGCATACAATGGTCGGATTTTCGGATTGAGTACAATGAGACATTAAACGAGAATCTCCCTCGTTTAGTAGCTTTAAATGACAATGCCCGAGTAACACTTACGTTTCCCCCACAGGTTCTGGGAGAGGAGATATTTTTATCAAATTTAAGCTATTCCGCATACGGGACTTTAGGGAGTCGCCTTTCTGGCACGAGTCAAGTCGAATTTAAAGTACCAGCAGAAACGTCAATCGAGCTGAACGCTGAGGGGATTCTTAAGGCATTGACAAGCCCTGGAGTCTTCATTCTACCTAGTGAAACGTTTGGTGAAAACTCGACAGCCATAGAGATTCCGTGGGGGCTAATTATGTCAGTAGTCACCGGAGATGGAGAAGGGAAGGTTGTGTCTGATCACCCGGTACTTCCGGTAACATCAACTTCGCGAGTGACCGGATTGTGGTATGCCCAGTTACGATCTACCGCTGGAAATGCGGAGGATGCTGGTCTATACCTCAAGCCACTGTATTATCGTCCGCACGATATCGTCAATTTTGTTACTAATGCGGTTATTGGACCCCCTCTTGCATCCATTGATAGGGGACAAATATACCAAAACAGCCAAGTTTCTCAGCCTCCATTTCTTCCTTATATAAGGCGTTTGGAACTCAGTGCATTGGGCGGGACACTTTCCTGCACGGCGAAATGGCGAAACTTCGAGTGGGATCATGAGGTCGTACTTGGTCGAGACCAGAAAATTCGTAAACAGACAGCCGGAGTGCTTTATCCTTTTGGACACAAAGCCTATGTTGAAGTTTTTACCGAACGAAAATTTAAAGACGGAAATGCTGTTTTATTGAACACCAATTGCCGGCTTGTGGTTACGGAGCCTATTCGCAATGCTGAGGGGGATGAAAGACTGGCACGTGAATTTCCATTCGACAAGATTGAAATCCTCCAACGTAGCTTTGATATTAAGTGTCCAAATCCTGGAGAAAGTCTATTTATTCCAAAAGTTGGCGAAGATCCGTTGCAGTTTCCGCTGCGTTGTGCTGGGACCAATGGGGATGTCATCTTTAATGTTCCGTTAGTATTCGCAAATACAGCGTTTTCGCACAATATTTCTGACCTTATAAGGAAGTGGGGCGATCACTGTAAGATTCCGTTACCAGGTGTTCCTATTGATTTAATTCGAGATAGGGGACGGAGTATTGATGTTCGAAACATTTTCGAAGTACACGAACTGACCATTTCGAGTGTTGTTCATAACGGAATGCTTTTTCCAAAGGTAGAGCAGTTAAAGGTAGAACTTCCAGCATTACGTGAACTACAGCCACACAAGCCAAGTTTGCCTATACCGGTTAAGTACACGCAAGAGTTCAAGGACTTTGGAGTAAATGATATACCGTTGGAACCGTTTAACGATATTGATATTGACTTTACGGAACGGCCTGAACTTTCAGGAGGATTAATCGCTCCGAAATTTCTGGCTAAGAAAATTTCACGTTCCTATGGTCCAATTCCAGATCCTAAATTAGATGTATCTACTATATTCAAGGACGCGACGTTACTTGGGTTACCACTTGAATCGATCATCCAAAACTATAAAGATCAAGAACCACCCAAGATTATTCAAACACCTGGAAATCCTCCAGGAGCGAAGATGGAGTGGCAGAATCTTCGTCTCACAGATTGTGGTCCATTCAGATCAAAAGACTCGACAGCGACACTCATAGTCGAACGCTCTTCATTAAAGTCCGAGATATGCTGTCAAGTTAAGAGCTTCGAGTTCGTTCTCCCGAAAGATCTGGTAAAGCTAAAGTTTGAATCGCTGGAATTTACACAGAAGCCGGGGTGTGCACCCGATGTGGAGATTGATGGATTGAAAATTGAGTTTGCTGGTGCTTTAAAATTGGTCGATGAACTCTTAAAAATCCTGAATGACTTTCTAGGTAACAACGGGCCGAAGATATCGACAATACCGTCTGGGATAAGTGCATCCTATACACTTGGTATTCCTGATGTACCTGCCGGGATGTTTGTCATGCGGAATGTTGCCGTCTACTGCGGTGTTGAAATCCCTTTTAGTCCAAACCCTGTTACTATGTCACTTGGCTTTGGAAAACGCGATAATCCGTTTAATCTTAGTGTTTTAATGTTCGGTGGCGGTGGTTATATTGACGTCCAGTTTGGGAACGGAGAGCTTACAAAGTTAGAAGGGTTAATGGAGTTTGGGGGGATGGTCGCTGTCAACTTCATCATTGGCAACGCTGAGGTACATGCCCTTGGAGGGGTTCGGTTCATTATGTCTGGAGGTCCTTTTGATCTTGAGGCCTTCATCCGGATCGGCGGAAGTATCAACATTTTAGGACTTGTTTCGGTGGCTGTTGAACTTGTTGTTAAACTTAACTATCGACCAACGAACCGACTGGTTGGCAGAGCGACATTAGTCATCGACGTTGATTTCACTCTGTTTTCTGAATCAGTCACCATTGACAGCGGTGAATGGGAGCTACTTGGTTCCATTCCAGCAAGGCGTAATGTTCCCATCTCTCTTGAAGAGGTAGATAGTGGAATAACAAGCTTGTTAGAGTATTATGAGGCGTTTGCTGATTAATAGTAAAAAATAATGACAGAAACATCTGAATAGCTAGTCACAATTTCTAAAGTCTGGATCTTCAAGGTTCAAATTGGGGGAAACAAGATAAGAATGGAAAGGGTGAACTTGAATGAGTGAGTTGCTATGGGTGACAGTCCCAGGTGGAACCAGTAAATATGGTGAGGAACATGATGTAGTTGTGCGCGTCCTGATTGCTCCAAGACTAGTGGGTCATTCCCTAAAAAGCGAAGGGATGGAGGAATGGCCGCCATCAGAACTTGTGGACATGAATAATAGGAACCAGAAGGTGAAAGTAGATTTTTCTCAGACAGAAGATGGTGAAATACAAACGGTGGAAATGACGCCTCATATCCAAGCAGAACCGGGGCTCTGGAAAACATTCTTTGGTCCAAATACGGTGGTGAATCCCCCGAGCCGACGGGAAGCATCTGCCCCAGAAGTAGCGGTTGACAGTACATCCACGAAGGCAAAAGATATTATAGAAACTTTTTGTGGAGCAGCGGAGAAGGAAATTTCTACTTTAGATTCTTTTATTGAAGCAGAACTAAAAAAACGCTGGAGTGGAGAGGAATTGCAAAATTCAACGCAGCCAGCAGTTAATGGTGGGGAATCAAATTGTCAGCCACCAGACTTTCATGGCACACTTGCTCTGCTTAGGGAACATCCGGCTGTGCTTCGGGCGCTAGGACTTATTATCGAATTAAGGATTCCAAGGTCGAATCTGTCTGGCGTGAATGCAGAGGGGATCGTTCGGGTGCGTTGGCCAGATGCACCAGCTTTCTTGCCAACGATTGTATCTCCGTGGACTAAGTATGTACAGGGTTTTTTGCCTGGCTCCGTTACAAATAGAGACACGAATATTCATGCTGGGATGGTAACACTGAACGAGCGGCAGGAGGGAGAGAGCTGGGAAGTAGTCACAGTCGAAGTGGATAACAGCGTGAAAAAGCTTAGAGATGCAGCTCGTGCCATTGATGCGACCACAGAACGAGACGATCCCCACTCTTTTATGCTGCCTGCTCTTCGAACAGCTGGGATGATGCTAGTTAGGCGTGGTCGACAGAACGATTTTAAAATGCGCCGCCGTGCTGCTGATGCTAACGCCCATCGTGACTCGATGAACGAAGCGATTCTAACGGCCGACGACCTAGTGCTTGGTTATAGAATTGACGTTAAGGAATATGGCAGAGATTGGTTCTCCTTGCACCAGCGTGAAGCTACATACAAGGTGTCTAACGAGGATGGGAACAAAGTCACGATTGGTGGGGGGACAATACGTGAGGAAGGCCATGTAAAGGCGCATGCTGCCATCCGGGATGAAAGCGGGAATGTATACACTGACGAGGTAGTCGCGTGCTGGAGAGGGTATAGCCTCTCGGTTCCGCTGCCGAGATTCGATCCCTCAGTAGATGACATTCGTCCTTTGCACTGTCCAGACATGCCTTTCCAGTTCGAAATGTCGTACGCTGTCCCTAAGAGAACGCTTCCCCGCTTGAGGTTTAGCCACACGTATCAATTACGGGCAAGAGTGGCAGACATTGCAGGAGGCGGGCTTGAGCTGAGCGACACTGCAGCAAACCGCTGCTTAACCGAACCGGAAACGTACCGCCGTTATGAGCCAGTATTGCCACCTGACCTGGTTCTTCCAGAAGGGTTGGAGCCCAAAAAATTAGGCCTCGGGGAATCCATTGCCCATTTGGTCATTCGCAGTGACGCTGATACGGATGTTCCTGAATTTCAAGCAACTGCCCGCCGTTTATTGGTCGCTCCACAAACACCACTTACCATGGCTGAGCAACATGGGGCCATAGACGGAATGAGTCCAGACCAAATAAGGGATCTAGTGAAACAAGCGCTCAAGTATGCCAACCAGCTTAGCCCAACGAATCCGAACGAGGTGCTCGTTCCAGATGTTGCTGCGGAAGGAGTGTGTGTGTTCCCGCGCCAAGAACCAGGTGGGCTGAATCTAGCCGGGACTGCACAGGGGTGGGGCGAGCGATGGCCGGACTTTCGATCAATGGAAATCATCCTAAAAGAACGGACAGCAGATGACTCGAACATCCTTGAATGGGAACAAGCGGATATAGAGAACCCGAGCATTAGAGCTCGACTTATTGTTCGTCTCGCCAAAGCCGAGGAACTCACGTTGGAACTTTCATCGTTCTTAAGGGGGAATTTTTTAGATCATTTAGCCATAAACGTTGAATCGCTTCCGGAAAATTCAAAGAAAGCGGCCATCTTAGGCCGGCATCCTATGGTGAACCCTGCAAGGGCGGTAACCTTAACGCATGCGGTGCGGCGGCCGCTTCAATCTCCTCAAGGAACATTCGTAGCAGAGCGGCAGGATGGCATGAACTATGCAGTACTTATACCAAAGGCCAACCCGCTTCTTGGGATCGATCCTAAAAGTACGGCAAAGCTTGAGATTCATGCCAGCTGGGAGGAGCCAACACACGATGGAAATAAACGGTTTGTAGAGAATGCTCCGGTGCAGACGATCCTGATTAATCGAAGTGATAAGTCCCTACAGGACATGATTCGGCATGAGTTCGGTGATACACGACATCGCAAGATTACCTATACGTTGACTGCAGTCAGCCGATTTCGGTCGTTTTTTGATGACGACGATGAGAACGCATTTACGACAAAAACGAACATTTCTGTTAGCATCCCTAGTTCAGCTCGTCCCGCACCACCATTAATTATGTCAACGCGCCCTGCATTCGTTTGGGAAGATTATCCCGAGGAGGGACAGCAATTTATGCTTAAACGCCTGCGTCAAGGAGGGCGTTTGAGAATTGAACTAAAGGGATCTTGGTATGAGACGGGTGCTGGAGAACAATTGGTTGTACTTGTAAGCAAAGACAATAATCCTCCGGATAAGGTCAAGTCGTTCATCACGCAGGTTGGGCGTGACCCAATCCATTCCACTTTGATATCAGGTAGTGCTTGGCTAACAGCTGCTGATTTTAGTGGAAAATCAGGAGAGTCATTTGAAATCTATCTTAAGGAAGTAGACACACATGTGATGGCCGTCCCTTATCAACCGTGGTTTCATGATGGACGCTGGTTTGTTGATATCGCGATTCCTCGTATGGCCAAAGAGGCCTATTGTCCTTTCGTTCAACTTGCGGTGGCACGCTATCAGCCCAATACTCTCGAAGAACTAGAACCGGTTTCCTCTGTGGTTATGACGGAAATGGTTCAGCTATTTCCAGATAGGACCCTTTATGTGCGGCGTAACGGAAATGAATTGTTCGTCAAACTCAACGGAGTGGCACCGGAACATCGGGCGAATTATTTTAGGTGGAAGGTTTTTTGGGAGAAATTTCAATCGCCACCTGGCATAGAGGCTCATAAGGTCGACTTAACCGCCCTTGAGGCCAACATTGACGGAATTCCCGCTTGGGTACCTATTAACTCCAATGTGATTTTTGGCGATTCTTCTTTAAATCGAGAAATCCGCCAAGAAATTCCAGAGGTGAATGAGCCGCTTCGAATTAGAATTCAGGAAGTGGAATCCATTAGTCGACACGATGCGGGAGGGGGAGATGGCAGAGCCTTTGAGGAACGAACCGTGTACAGTGACGTTGTGGATTTACCTAAAACCTGAATTACGATAGGTTCAGCATCTTCTTTAGAAAAGAAGTCTTGTAAAAAGTAAGCAACCCCTTTATTCATGATGGGGTTGCTTTAACGGTGCAAAACAACAAATTATAAATAGAGTGCTAAATCTAAACGATTTTATCACTTCAATTTTTGGTATAAGGCTTGTCCTTAATTGAGTAACTAGCGAAGGCAAAATAAGCGGAGTTTTTCCGCTTAAATGCAGAATGGAGCTCGTTTCGGGGGAGATAAGGGGAGATTTTCCGGTTATACAAATAAAAATCGCCCATTTTCACGTTTATCGAGTTAATAGTCGGAATCTCTCTGCTTATTTAAGCAATTTTCAATGCTATTTACTAATTTAAGCGGAATTTATACGTCTATTATTGTTAAGTGTCAAAGAAGGGAAGTAGGAATAACGATAAAAGCAGGGCAAATTCCAACATGGTTGCCCTGCTTTTTGTGCGACGGGCAGTCGCATTGTTCCACGTGATGGCCGTTCCTTTATAATCCCCATTGATTCACCAACAGACAGAATCTCCTAGCTTAGTTACAAAATAGGGAGATATTCGAACTTCGTTGACGGTCCATCTTCGGAAACATCGCCCCATTTGTTTTGAACTTTAACATCAACTATAGTCGAAACAAGCATGGGTGGAGGAAATACTTCAAGTCTTGTAGGTGACTGCTGTATTATAGCAGCAGGAACCCCTCCGAAAGTAACTTGGATAGGAGAATCAAATCCAAATCCCTCAATCACCACAGGTGCGAGTGAAGTGATCACGGCAGAGTTAGGAGTGATCGACGAGATGACGGGACCAGCAGCAATATCAATGTTTAATGCATCACAGATAGGGTCAATTAATGTAGCATAGGCGGTGGTTCCACTTTGGTCACTTATACTATTGAGGAGACCGACGACTTCCTGTCGACTATTCACAATCACCGAACCGGAGTCACCATGGTCGGCAAATTTTGCGCTAATTGGAAAGCCGACGATCTCAAGGGTAGTTGGTGTATTCGAATGCTCAGGTAAAATCGCTCTCACAAGACCATTCGTCAATCCCGTGGTTCTACCACGCTTCCACACTGGTTCCCAAGGTGAAACGAAACCTTTCCCCCTTACCGCGCCAATCTCTTGAATCGTGTTTGTGATATCTCGTTGAGAATTTGGCTTGATAATTGCTGCATCAAGATTTATAGAAGCATCCACACATTGGCCAATAACAAAAGAAGGTGTTTCGTCAGCAGGCTGATAAATGGTCATGTTCATATAATTATGAAGATTCGAACCGCTGCAATGGCCTTGAGGATCTAGAACATTGCAAGAAATATGTGAAGCCACATGCTCACAAGTAAGGAAATATTTTCGACTATCACTACGTCGGCGCACGATACAGCCAAGGGTTCCAGATTGCATATGGCCATTCCCATTTAAATCGAATATTAGCGTTTTTCCAATCTCAATTCCACCTTTAAGAATGTCGTATTTGGCATGATCAGCAATCAAGATTCTTTGGAACTGTTCAACGTCTGTAGGGAAGCCTTCAAAATGGCTAGGAACCATCTGAGATGGTGTAAGTTGTTCTGGTGATTTCTTTTCAGGTACATAGACAATTAAAGCTAATTGATCAAGGAATTCTCCTGATTTTCTTTTAACTCCAATCCCAAAACGGTACTTGGGGTTACTGTCTAGCAATTGTTTAAGTGATTCAAGAGCTTCGAATGCATTAGGTGGAATCGGTAGCGGGTGCTTAGGTGGCAAAGTTCATTCCTCCATTTTAAAAATTTTTAGTGTATAAAAAAGCAAAATATTAGTAAGTCCTTTCCTTTCAACAGGAGGTGGTTTGGGCTTGCTGTAGTCCTGCTTTATGTAGGGGGATCTTTGATCTGGTTATGTACTTTGAACCCTAAACTGAATTGTTTTTATTCTTACTATCATTATTTGAAATACCTAATTTTATATGTACTGAAAGCATAGGGGAGATTTTGGCATTCTGACTTGGTAGGTAGGTTCAGAGGGACAGGTCCCTCGACCCACTGGAATTATATGGTGGGTCAAGGTAGCTGTCCCTCTTTCACTGATAATATTTTATGGATTGGACAAGAATAGTCTATGGAAAGGAGGGATGATGAATGTTTGTGAGAAGGTTGATAACAGGATTAGTCGTTGTGCTTGCGATGATAAGTGTAATCATTCCAGGTTCATTCGGCGTATTTGCCGAATCGCGGGTCGTAACACAACCTGATGAGATGGAGAATGCGATTGAGGTCGAGTTGAACGATGATTACTTTAAACCGGATGTCATCACAATTCCCAATGGTGCAACGACAACACTAATATTGAAAAACAAAGGTAAAAAAGAACACACCTTTACAGTGGAAAAGCTCAATATTGACGCCGAAGTCCAGCCAGGAAAAGAAAAAACCATTACCGTGAAACCAGAAAAGTCCGGTACATATAAACTTATATGTCGGTACCATTTAAGGGAAGGGATGGTTGGAAAAGTAATCGTTAAATAACAAGGAAGGACAGTCCTGAACGTCCCAATTTAGAATTATATAGCGGAATGATAAGGTACCTGTCCCTCTGTCCCTCCAAAATTTGCTAGCAATAGTCATAATAGTTGTGACATTTTGGGTTAAACTAACAGAAACGAACCTTGTTGTTGAGGGGTGATCACATGTTGTTGACGGGGAACATTATTTCCGGTGAGTTTGATGAACTCACGAACGAATTTTCTTTACAGAAGGTAAAATCTTTTACCACACAATCGACGATTAAAGAAAACCAGTTAAAAAGTCTTTATGATTATTTAGAAAAACATCGGGATGACATGGATGGTCAAATCATCACTTTATATGATCAAATGCCTTTACGCTTAAGCCAAGAGGAAATTAACCTTTTTATAGCAGATCTTGAAAAAGTTCAGTTAATGTATCGCCAATAAGACTAATAGAAAAAAAACGGCGCTTTTTTTGAATAAGAAAAAGCGTCTGTTTGATGTGTCCATACAAATTCGAGTTTTGAGACTGCCACCTTGCTAATTCCTTCATAAAAATTAATGTTTTTACAGTATTGTCAAGCAGTCTTTCAAATAACATGGTATTGTCGAATTATTGACATTGACAATTTTCCTTTGTCATGGAAATATTATATTGAAAACCCCACATGTTTTTCTGCTCTTACCCACATTTTAACGCTTCGTACACATGAAAATCCTTGAGAAAAATTGCTGTGAATAATTCCATCGTTTTTTAAACCTTTAATTTGAAACTTCTACGTTATTCCGTCTGCTTTATTTCCTTATATCTTCCACTCTTTCCAAAATGAAAATGGCTTTACAAAAAGTAGAATTGAAAGGAGTGATAACCAAAATTAACTATTTTAAAATCTTAAAAAGTCTGAGTGTATGATTCATTTTGTGGATTAAAAAAATTTAAATTTGGAGGAGAATCATTAATGGGACACGATATTTCAGGATGCAATAACGCAGGAAAAGAAGTTGCCTATGCACGTTTTAGCATGGGGAATTACAATGCTATCATACTGTACAGTTTGCTTGATGCAGAAAAATACTATGCTGGAGTCAGCGGAACAGGTGAAAGTTCAATTTTTACCTTCCAACAAATGGAGGAGGCTTTAAATGCGTGCAATCAATTATTTGATAGTAGTGTGCCTCAAAAAGAAATGAATTGGGATCAGAAACAAATCCAGGATTTTATTTTAAACTGTTTAGAAACAGCACAAAAGGAGGGGAGTGTAAAAGTTTTTTTTTGTTGACTGCTTTAAACATTTAGCTTACTCGGAATTTTCCACTTCTATAACCTTTTATCCATTTCCCTTCCTTTAACCTCTAATGAGTTTCTTTTTAAAAAACACAATAAGACATATTGTTAAATTCATTTTTAAAATTATTTGCCACCACTAATTTTATACAATGAATGGTTTATTTAATTTTATAGTTTTGCCTAAATAAACTCAATTTATCCAAGGTTTTTTCCTCTTTTTATCGAATGTTTAATAAATGATATAATACAATAAAATCGGTACGATAACAAAGCGAAATCTAGTTAAAATAGATCGTTTTTATCCTGAGAGGTGAGAAAAAAATGTTTGAACAAATTGACCAAAAAAAAGCACGTCTTGATGGAAAACGTCCTTTGCCAAAATACACAGTGAGAAGTTTACGTGAAAAGCTATTGCTTGAATGGACATATAATACAAACGCTATTGAAGGGAACACGTTAACCTTAAATGAAACGAAGGTAGTATTGGAAGGCATTACAGTTGGTGGAAAAACGATGCGTGAACACTTGGAGGTCATCAACCATCGTGATGCAATTACGTATGTGGAAGAAGTTGTCCAAAGCAAAGAACCTTTATCAGAATGGCAGATAAAAAATCTACATCGACTCATCCTAAAAGGGATAGATGATGAGTATGCAGGAATCTATCGAGATCAACAAGTATTTATTTCAGGGGCCAAACATACGCCACCAGCTCCTTATCTTATTAAGGAACAAATGGAACAACTCATGAATTGGTACAAGCGAGAAACAAAAAAATTGCATCCAATCACACGTGGAGCGATGTTACATGCACTGTTTGTAGGTATTCACCCTTTTATTGATGGAAATGGACGTACTTCACGCTTATTACTTAATTTAGAGCTGATGAAAGATGGATTCCCACCGATTATCATTAAAGTAGAAAATCGGTTAAATTATTATGAAGCCTTAGACAAAGCCCATACTCAACAAGATTATAATGACTTTATTCAGCTAGTTGCAAAAGAGGCAGAGGACTCAATAGATTTGTATTTGAGTGCGATTGAATGATGTCTCTAAGGTGTAAACAAATTAGATCCAGTGCCTGACCCCCAGTATGATATAGAATTAACGCATTAGTATAGTGGGGGAATGACCAAAATACTTGTGCAGAAAAACCACCCTCAATAGAGAAGCAAAGGACAAACGTTTTCGTTTTGTCCTTTTTTTGCGCGCAATTTTAAGCCTTGTCCCTTTGTATAAAAATATCCCTTCAAAAATTCGTCACACTTTTTTTACAGATGGCCTGTCCATTTTGAAAAGAAATTTATATTTAAAAGATGAGAGGTTTTTCAAATTGACTGAGTGCTTGAATCAAAAGGAGGAATAGTGAAGGATGAGTAGATTATTAGTGAATGAGGCACCAATGATGCTTTTACCGAAGTTAGCGGCGAAGATTGGTTTGAATGAAACGATTTTTATTCAGCAGCTCTATTATTGGTTGAATGAAAGTAAGCATGTTCATGATGGACATCGGTGGGTGTATAACACATACGAAGATTGGCATGATCAATTTCCATTCTGGTCCATCAGCACGATTCGCCGAATCATCGCGAAGCTTGAACAGGAACAATTCATCATGACCGGAAATTACAATCGATTGAAATTAGATAAAACGAAATGGTACCGCATTAATTATGAAGCTTTAGAAGCCCTATACGATGAAGAAACCTTATCCCCTGTTGTTCACAATGAAGAAGAAGTGAGCTTACCGAGTAATCAAGATGAACAATACATGGCTTCTAACTGGGCAGCAGAAGAGGCTGCGTTGAACACACCAATACCAGAGATTACTTCAGAGATTACGTCAGAGAAAGAAGAAATTAAAGAAACGCACGCGAAAGAGGAGAATCCATTCCAATTTTTCGAACAAAATGGATTTGGAACGATCGGTGGATACATCTCTGAAAAAATTTCGAGCTGGTGTAACGACTTATCCGAGAAACTAGTCATCGAGGCGATGAAATTAGCGGTTGAAAATGGGTCGAAAAACTGGAGGTATATTGAAGCAATCCTTCGTGATTGGGCCAGTAAAGGGTATAAGTCCGTGGATGAAGTTCAGGCAGCACAACTTGCGTATATGGAACAAATCGCAAAAAAGAAGAACAAGTCTTCTCCGAATCACATCGGTAGAGATATCCCGAATGGTTTTCAAGTGGATCTTTGTGCAGGGGAGGAGGATGAGGAATGTTAGTTGAAAAAGCTTTCTTAGGGTGCTTGATGAAGGCGAGCTATTTAATGAAAGATACGGTGATTCGTCCCGAACAGTTAGCAGAAACGTGGAATCGAGAAATCATGTAGAAGATGATGGAGTTTACTCAATGTGGCAAAGGAATCGATTTAATTACGCTATCGATGATTGAAAACCTGGAGTTTTACGGAGGAATTTCCTATTTGAGTGAATTGCAAGCTCATGCGGATGTCGAGAAATTTAACGAAATCGAGGATTTAATTCTCGAAGCATGGAAGGAACGGGAGAAGAATAATATTTTATTTCTAGCTGCCAAAAATGATTGGGAGATTGAAAAAGTGATTGCCGAGCTCGATAAAATAAACGAAATCAAGATTGATGATCATAAGTCAATCACCGATGCATTGGCCGAGATGTATGAGGCCCCTTGGCAGGAGAAAGAGTTATTTACAAGCGCGACCATAAATGGCAGGATGTCTTGGTGCATCTGAATGAGACCAAAATTCAAATTTTTGATGGTCCAGGACAAACCGTTCCGGAAATGAGAGCGAAGACACGGAAGATGATTCACCAAATTCCAAAGAAAAAACCGATTATATTTATCGACTATTTGACCTTAATCGGGACAAATCAATCTTATGGCGGGAATTTACATATGCAGGTGACGGAAATATCGAGAAGTCTAAAACTGATGGCAAAAGAATTTTCTTGCCCGGTCGTTTGCTTAGCACAGCTCAATCGAAATGTCGAAAGTAGAACGAATAAACGACCGATGATGTCTGATATTCGTGAATCCGGGAGTGTGGAGCAAGATGCTGATATCATTGTGTTCTTGTACCGTGAAAAATATTACGACAGGAGTGAGGGGAACCCTCTGCTTGAGTTAATTGTTTGCAAAAATCGGAATGGTCAAGTTGGGACAGCCATGATATAACGAATGTACAGGCAGGATTGAGAATTTGCCGGAAAATGCATAAGTGTGAAAAATGTGGGCAGTTCCATTACCCTCCTATTTAATTCTAAAAACACCTATATTTATTAAAAATACCAAAAGTTAGGGAAACACTAGAACCGTCCCCCCGTTTCCCGTTTCCCGTTTAATCTCTCTTGATATCGGCCATAATTATAGAAGTGTATGTAATCATTAATCGCATCGGAAGTTCTTTATATGTCTCGGGAAGTAAGGTGCCTGTTCCCGAGTACGTTAATACTTTAGCACAACGGGGGACAGGCACCTTTTTCTAAAAGCAAATCATTTTAAATGCTCAATGACAATTTTTAAGTCATAAATATATTGGCGTAGGATTCCTTCGACAACACCCCAGGTGATAAGGGGGCTAAAGCCATTAAAAAACACTTTAACACATTAACGCTGAACACTTTAGCTGAGCGGGGGTCAGCCCCCACTGGCACGATTTTTCTAATTCCGGTTATTGTCAAAACCTGTCGAGACAGCTATTATGGAAGAGGGAAAATGTAGGTAAGTGGTGCAGAAGATGTCGAAGAAACGAGTATTTTTCGTTAAAAAAACAAGCATTATTTACCAAACAAATTAGATTATTTTGGAGGGAATATTGATGTCGCAACATAACATAAGCCCAGAACAAATTGAAAATGAACAAATTTACAAGGAAATGGGGTTAACAGACGAAGAGTACCAACTAGCAAAGAATCTATTAAAACGTCGTCCGAACTATACGGAAACAGGGATTTTCTCTGCGATGTGGTCCGAGCATTGTAGCTACAAATCGTCGAAACCATTACTAAGAAGATTCCCAACGAAAGGGAGTCGTGTTTTACAAGGACCTGGTGAAGGTGCTGGGGTTGTTGACATTGGCGATAATCAAGCAGTTGTTTTTAAAATTGAAAGTCATAATAGTCCGTCTTTTGTCGAACCATTTGAAGGTTCAGCAACAGGTGTTGGTGGGATTTTGCGTGATGTCTTTTCAATGGGAGCAAAACCAATTGCATCGATGAATTCATTACGTTTTGGCAATCTAGATAATGACCATACGAAAATGTTATTTTCTGAAGTGGTCCGTGGGATTGCGAGTTATGGAAATGTGGTCGATGTTCCAACGGTTGGTGGCGAGATTCAATTTGATGAGCAATATGAAGAAAACCCATTAGTTAATGCGATGGTTGTTGGGCTTATTTCTCATGACGATATGCAAAAAGGTGTTGCCTCCGGTGTAGGGAATGTCGTGATTTATGCTGGTGGAGATACCGGAAAAGACGGAGTTGGGGGTGCATCGTTTTCTTCAGATGTTGTCGAAGCTGGGAAAGAAGAGAATACATCTGCAGTCGCAATCGGGAATCCACATATCGGTAAAAAGTTAATGAATGCCTGCTTGGAAGTCATTCAATCGGATGCATTAGTTGGGATTCAAGATATGGGTGCGGCCGGATTAACATCATCTGCGAGTGAAATGGCAGCGAAAGCAGGTACGGGAATTGAGATGAATCTAGACCTTGTCCCACAGCGTGAAGAAGGGATGAATGCCTATGAAATTATGCTGTCTGAATCACAGGAGCGGATGTTATTAGTCGCGAAAAAAGGTCAGGAGCAGGAAATTCTTAA
Organism: Bacillus sp. B15-48; assembly: GCF_016879755.1. GTDB lineage: Bacteria > Bacillota > Bacilli > Bacillales > Cytobacillaceae > Mesobacillus_B. Next base: position 13,432 of record NZ_WOFU01000010.1, on the reverse strand, counting down.
TATTTTTGCGAAACATGATGTCGATGCGGCAGTGATTGGTGAGGTTATCGAAGAAAAAACCTTCCGTATTAAGCAGCATGATGAGGTCGTCGTAGATATTCCTGTCAATATACTAGCTGATGAAGCACCTGTTTATCATTTGCCATCAAAAGAAGCTACATACTATCAAGAATTTCAAGCGATGGAAAATGAAGTTCCACAAGTCAACGATCATCAAGCGGTGTTAAGACAGCTCTTACAGCAGCCGACCATCGCAAGCAAAGAATGGGCATACAAGCAATATGACTCAGAGGCACAAGGAAACACCCTTGTTGGTCCAGGATCGGATGCAGCAATCGTGAAAATCGATGGAACAGATAAAGCCATTGCGATTACGACGGACTGTAATTCTCGTTATATTTATTTAGACCCTAAAGTTGGTGGACAAATTGCCGTGGCTGAAGCAGCACGAAATCTTGTTTGTTCTGGTGCAAAACCACTTGCGATTACAGATGGCTTGAACTATGGGAACCCGAACGATCCAGAGGTATTTTGGCAAATGGAAGCGAGCATAGATGGCATCAGTGAGGCATGTCTTGCACTTGAAACACCAGTTATTAGCGGGAATGTTTCCATGTATAATACATCAAAAGACGAAGCGATTCTTCCAACACCAATCATTGGTATGGTCGGACTAATCGAACATACAAAATATGTGACACCGAGCCATTTCCAAAATAACGGGGACCTTGTGTATCTAATTGGTGAAACATTCCCTGAATTCGGTGGCAGTGAACTGCAAAATATTACTGCTGGAAAATATTCAGGAAAAGCCCCAGCGATTGATTTACATGTTGAAGCAAACCGTCAAAACGTACTTGCTACTGCCATTAAAGAAGGTCTTGTCGTATCTGCACATGATTTATCTGAAGGTGGACTTGCTGTTGCCTTAGCTGAGAGTCTATTTAAGGGACAAGGTTTAGGTGTTGAAGTACGCTTAACTGGTGACGCAACGGTAGCATTATTTAGTGAATCACAATCAAGGTTCTTAGTAACAGTAAAAGCAGAAAACAAAGAACAATTTGAAAACCTATGGACAGAAGCGAGCCAAATCGGCACGGTAACGAACAGTAGGAAATTGATCGTATCTGTAGACGGTGAACAGATCATTGACGATGCCGTTGAAGAACTACATACACTTTGGAGTGAAGCGATTCCTCAGTTCGTAGCAGCTAAATAAATTCGTTGTAGAAAATCGAAGTAAGAATGAAAGTGAATGTGTTAAATAACCTTTAGGTAGAGCACGGCACCCTGTGAATGGGCCGTGCTTTACCTATTGAACAATGATGGTGAATCATGACATTGAGGTCGGTCCCTAATCACGGGTATTTACCTAAGGACAAAAATAATTAAATACATAAAAAAAGAAATAAGGCAGGATGATTCATATCCTGTCTTTTTGATGTGTTTTAAATTGCCGTTTTCTAGCTGTCAACGACATCTTTGAAGACCTAAGGGCACATAAGATTTCATTTCCGTCATTTTAAACTAAAGGCACAAGTCGTGGAAAAGGCTTTCTAATTCAATTGGATACAAATGGTAGTTTAATAGCTTAGCTAAAATGGTAAAGATATATAAACACTTTGAAAGAGAGTTGATCGTTATGAAAAATCAAAAAAACTTTGCACTTGGTACTGTTATTGGAGTAGCCGTCGGAGCTACTGCTACCTTACTTACAACTCCCAAATCAGGAGAAGAATTACGAGAAGACGTAAGTGAGCGACTTGTAAAAGGAAAAGAAAAGACAGAGGAAGGTACAAATAAACTAAAAAGTAAAATTAGTGAACTTTCGGAAATGATCAATGAAAGTACTTCAAACGTCTCACAGTCCGTAAGAGAGAAAATTCAAGAAGTCATTAGTGAAGCAATGCAGTTATTAAAGAATACTGAAAAGCCTAATAAAATGACTATTGAAGATTTAAAGGAAATCGTAAGGGAACTTATGCAAGAGGAAAAAAATGCTGGTGAAGAAATAAGACAAGTTGTTGAAGCAGAAATTGAGTCGATTCAAGGGGATTTAAATAAAGATATGCAGGATTTGAAAAAAACTACAAATGAATAATCGAGAAAGAATCAACTTTAAAATTGATAAATAATGGTTATGGAAAGGATACGGAGTAGCCCAAGTATGATGAATACTTGGGTCTGGTCATTTTTATGAGCATGATCGTCGTAAACGGAAATAAAATACTGAATAATCCAATTTAATCAACCTAACCGTGTTAAATTTCGTGACAACTTAAAGTGTATGTGCTCTTTTCTTTGTCGGTCTCATAATAGTCCTGGACAAAAATTAAGTATCTATCAATTAATAGCAATACGATAGATGAAAGATAGCACTTCCTAGCACCGATGATGTTCGATTATCTAGAGCATGTAATCGCTTGGCTCGAGCATGGGTCAGAGCTATTACATAACAGGAATACGAAGAGAAAGAAAAAGACCATAAATACTATAAACAGCATTTTATGATTGCGACTCCAATTGTTTGTGAAAAAATAATGAGGTAAGTTATTTTCCCTCCTTAAAATCTGGGGAGAAAATGGATAATCCTTACAAGTTTTTTAATGAGAAACAGCCGAAAGGAACGGACGCATTATGTGTTTATCATCAGGCGAATGGTGACTGGCACCGTTCACCAATCATAGTTTTCTTTAGCGCCACGGTACCTGTCCCCAGTGTCCCGTCTTCTTGGGAATCAGGAACCAAATTTCAAGAATAATAAGCACCTATAAATGAAATAGTAAGCTATATTGCCAAAAGGAGATAAATACATAATGAATCCAGAATCTAATCAATCAATGAATGAAACAGTTGCCAAACTTATGTTAAAACAACTAGAAACGTGGGGAGTCAAAAGGATTTACGGGGTTGTTGGAGATGCGATTATCGGCTTAATGGATGAAATGGCAAAGCAAAATACGATTCAATTTATTGCCGTCAAACATGAATCAGTTGCGGCAATGATGGCCTCAGCCGAAGCTAAGTTAACTGGAAGGCTTGGGGTTTGTCTTGCAACGATGGGGCCGGGACTCGGAAATCTTCTGAACGGTCTCGGAGATGCCTATTTGGATAAGGTGCCTGTTTTAGCCATTACAGGTCAAGCTCCTACACAAAAAATTGGGACGGACTATAAACAGTATATTGATCAGCAAGAACTGATTAAACCACTGGCTGAATATACGACCTTGGTCACGCACCAAAATAGCGTAACAGATCTTTTAGTAAAAGCAATGAACACATCGCTTATAAAAGGGACGGTTTCTCACCTTTCGATTCCAAAGGATCTTTTTGAAATGAAATCATCAGCAAAAATTTATCGTGAAGCCAAAATCATCCAAGGCCAAACTTTCATCGATAAAAAAGAATTACAAAACGTCGTTGCTGTGATGAAAACAGCTAAAAAACCAATGATCCTAGCAGGTGTAGGAGCAAAAAATTCAGTTGGTGATATTGAGGCTTTAGCCAAGGTTTGGGGTGCGGGTATTCTTGTTAGTTTAGGGGCAAAAGGATTCTTTAATGATGCATCTGAAAACCTTTTAGGTGGGATTGGTCAAGGTGGAAATCCTCATGCCAAACAGCTTTTTCAGCAGTCCGATGTCGTTTTGCTTATCGGGAATTTGTGGTGGCCAGAAGGCTATGTGCCTCAACACGCAAGAATCATCCAAATTGAAATAGCAAAAGAAAATATCGGAAAAGGCATTCCTGTTGAGCTAGGTGTTGTAGGTGCTGCAGAAATGATCGTCCCGCAATTAACAGAAAGCTTTCGAAACGATTCTGCAACGAATGACTGGATGACACAGGTTTATACAGCAAAAGAAAAATGGGCCAACGAAAACGAGCAAGAAGGATTACAATCCAGTCAACCTCTTCATCCTTCGCGAATCGTAAGAGCCATTGAAAACAATGTACACGAGGATGCGATTATTGCCCTCGATACGGGTGATGTAACCGTTTGGTTCAATCGGAACTTTCGCTCAAAAAAGCAACAAATCATTTTTTCTGGTGAATGGCGAACAATGGGATTTGGCTTACCAGCAGCCCTTGCAGCAAAATTGTGCTATCCAGAAAAACAGGTGGTTGCGGTTGTTGGAGACGGCGGAATCGAAATGACCCTAGCTGACTTGTTGACTGCCGTAAAATACAAACTAAATATTGTCGTCATTATTTTCAATAATCATGCTTTACAAATGGAACGGGATAAAATGATTGCTAGTGGAAGCAACGAAATGGGTGTTGACTTAACGAATCCAGACTTTATAAAAATGGCTGAGGCTTGCTTTTGGAAAGGTTATCATATTAAGGATGAGAGTGAGTTAGATCATACTCTAAAAAAAGCATTTCTAAATGAAGGGCCAACGCTGATATCGGTTGAAACAGCGCCAGTCATCCATCCTGAAACAAAAGGTTAGAACGGATGACAACTTCGCAAAGCTGAAGGAGTTTCTATTCGTAGAAATCATCCCGGATCAAAGATCGGCTGTAGCAGTTAAGGAGAATCAATGGGACCCATTGCTTAAATGAACATAAAATGGAGGGATGATTTTATGTGAAAAGAGGATGGTTATGTTTTACAATCGAGAAATCTATAAGATTCTCCCTGAAAAAGCAGAAGAATTTTGCGATTTTTTTGAACAATACATCATGCCGGTTCAGATAAAAAATGGCTCCAAACTGGTAGGAAAGTGGCTTACGGAATCAAGGGATGAAGTGATGGTGATTTGGGAGTATCCGAGTATCGAAGAATATCGAAAAATAATCGAGAGAGTGAGCAATGATCAGATAGGAAGAAAACATCAAGAGCAACTGAAGAAAAATCAGCCCTATTTGATAAAGACAGAGCAATTTTTAACAAAGAGAGATAAACCTGAGAGATCGAATCAGAACATAACGGTTAGTGGTTATATTGTCAATGATGTCGGAGAAATGCTTTTAGTACGTACGTATTGGCGGAGTGATACATGGGAACTGCCAGGAGGCGGGGTGGAGGATGGCGAAACACTTGACCATGCTCTATGTCGCGAAATCTTTGAAGAGACAGGAATTATTGTTAAATTATTTGGCATCACAGGTGTGTATTCAAATGGAGAAACGATCGCCATTATTTTTCGAGGGAAAAGGACTGGAGGAGAGCTCAGAACTTCTGAGGAAACGAAAGAGGTTGGTTTTTTCCCGGTCGATCCGGTGAATCTTTCTACTTATGTTAAAAGAGGAAAATTTATTCCAAGAGTTTTAGACGCGATGAATGGTCAATACATTCCGTATGAAGCATTTCAGGTTCGCCCCTATAAGTTGGTGAAACGGTATGACGGCGAAATCTAATATAAAGGCTGTAATATTTGTAGTTGTAAAATTCAATCATTCCTAAACTCGCGCTTCGTCAATTACTACGACGGGAGTTTTTTTTTAACTCAAATACTCCCGTAATCATTTTTGTTCAGCTATTCTATGCCTATTGATTTTCCATATTCCAAATGTGATCCCTTGGAGAATAAAAATGATACTTACCCATTCTAAAATGGTTGGAAAAGTGGCGTAATAGACAAATGAATAAAGCAATCCAAATATAGTCTCAAAAACAATCATCATACCAGCTATGGATACGGTTAATCGAATCGAAGTTTGATTCCATGCCCATGTGGCTACCCATGAAGCGATAATTCCCAAAACAATAATTCCAATCAAATATTCCATAAAGCCATCCTGTACGATCAGATTACTCATTATTTGTTGATTTGTCAGCTTGCTAATAAGCAGCACGAATCCAACTAAAGTTAGCGTTTGAATCCCAACGATGGTGGAAAAAAGATTGGGAGTAACCTCAGTTTCTTTTTTGAGAAAATTGGCATTTGATATTCCATACCATGTCCACAATGCAAGCGCAATGAAACAACAGAGGAATCCGAGCAAAAGACTACTTTTTGTGACAGGTAGGCTGCTAACATCTCCTTGACCACTGCTAGATAATAGGAAGATCCCTATTAATATCAAACAGGCAGGAATCAGGAGAATTTTAAAAGGAAATTCTTTATTCAGTAGGTTCCCGACAAAACTGATGACGATCGGCAGAGTTCCAATAATCAACGCAGTAATGGTCGCTCCTGCATATTTGATTCCTAATACGAGAAAAAAGAAGTAACCGATATTTCCAGTAAAAGCATAGAGCAATGCTCTCGACCATACTCTTGCTGGAATATGTAAAGGATTTGTTTTGTATATCATGAATAATAGAAGGGAATACGAGCCGTACATAAAGTAACGTCCCAAAGTAATTTCCAATGATGAAAAACTGGAAAGGATATTTGGAATAAGAAAGGCTAATCCCCAAGCTGCCCCTGCAATCATCCCAAATAGTATACCTAGAAAGGATAAGCGATTATTGCTCATTTTTATTTATCTCCCCAAAAACATTGATGTGATTTCATTATAGGGGGACGAAGTGATTTAGTATATTATTCTGTTTGCTTGTTACAATTCAAAAAAATTTCGCGGGGCCTCTACGCATTCGCATTCACAAATGAACGGTTTATTTTTAGATTCTTATCGTTCACCCCTTATTTTACTAATATTTCTAAAGACGTTATACTAGAATTGTTAAAATATTAATTTTTCTTTATTGTAAACTTTGTTTAAATGATAAGTAATGTAACCAAGGAGGATTTTTAAATGGCGTCAGATCGTTATCAAAAAGGAATTGAAAAGATAAAGGAGCTTACATCATCAAGTGATGAAAACCCAACTGGCTTCATGGATATTGGAGAAGGATTTAAGGATATTGCTCCTGATTTAAGCAAATATGTTGTTGAATTTGCTTTCGGTGATATTTATTCCCGGCCAGGATTGGATAATAAGCAAAAGGTTCTAACAACGATTACTGCCCTTGTAGCTCAAGGAAAACCGCAGATTGAGATGCATATAAAAACTGGGCTTAGCGTTGGTTTAAAACCAGAAGAGATTGTAGGCTGCATCATACACCTCATTCCATATACAGGATTCCCGAGTGTTTTAAATGCTTTAAAAGTTGCCCAAAAAGTTTTTGAAGAACAGGGTGTCAAAGTGACAACATCTGAAGCTTGAATTAGAAAGTAAGTACATACAATAGCGGTAAACAAAAACTGGGTCGAGACTGTGCCTTCAAAAAATGGTTCCAATCAGGAAATTTTTGGCGATTGGAACCATTTTCTTGTCTCAAAATGTTAATCTTGTATTTAACTTTAATTGAAGAACCAGAGTCAACCGTAAGGGAAGATGTTCTTTGTATTTAAAATAGACAAACATCCCTTGCTTTATTACAATTGAAATGTTAAGAAAATTCCACCAAATCTGCCGAGCCATTGATTTTGTTTTTGTTTAAATCATAATGTGTGGCAAATGTTAGTGAAAATATCAGGTAGGATTTCTTTTAATATTTCGGTTTAATAGAACACAACCTGATAAAAAACAAATATCCTTAATAGGAGTGATACGTAATGAGATTAGCAACTTTTCGTTCAAATAAAGGGTTAAGAGCAGGGGTAGTTGTAAAAGAAGAGTATGTAATTGATTTAGAAAAAGCAGCCGCTTTTTATGGTGAGACACTTCCTAATGAAGTGAAGGCATTATTGGAACTAGGAGAAAATGCGATAAAAACAACAGAAAAAGTGATTGCTTTAGTAGAAGGAAATCTTGAGCAAGCGATTCATTCGAAGTTGACTCAACCGCTTTCAGAAACTAGTTTATTCGCGCCAGTACCAAAACCCGATAAAATCATTTGTGTAGGTTTAAATTATAAAGATCATGCTGAAGAATCAAATATGGAAATACCTCAGTATCCAATGTTGTTTTCGAAATACTCAAATACTGTAAATGGTCCTTATGATAATATTGTTTTACCTAAAGTATCAGAAAACATTGACTATGAAGCTGAGTTAGCTGTCGTTATTGGGAAGACAGGTCGTTATATTTCTGAGGAAAACGCTTTAGATTATGTTGCAGGATATACTGTAATTAATGATGTTAGTGTAAGAGATTATCAGTTTCATTCCCCACAATTCTCCCTAGGGAAGAACTTTGACACACACGGGCCAATGGGACCATGGCTTGTAACGAAAGATGAGATTGAGGATCCGCACAATTTAAATATTGAATTAAAAATTGGTGATCAAGTACTACAAAGCTCGAATACAAAAGAGCTAATCTTCCCGATTCAAAGGATTATTTCCTATATTTCTGAAGGCATCACATTAGACCCAGGCGATGTAATTGCCACTGGAACACCTGCTGGAGTTGGATTTGGTCGAAATCCCAAATTATATCTCCGTGATGGGGATGAAGTCATCGTAACTATCGAGGGAATTGGAGAAATCAAAAATAAAGCTGTAAAAGAAAACTAAAATAGTCTAACTATGATAGACCAGTCCCCGATGCAGGAATGCTTTTCTGCACCGGGGGAACCCCTGGGATGATGCGCTAGCTAAACGGAGCCGATTATATTACAACTTGAATCTACATAAATAATTTCACCTGTAACTCCTCTAGATAGATTACTAAGCATTGCGATCGCCATGTCACCCACCTCTTCTTGTGTTACATTTCTGTTTAAAGGTGCAGATCTTCAATCTTATGAAGCAGCTCGTTAAATGAACCAACGCCTTTGGCAGCGAGCGTACGAATTGCCCTAGCAGAAATGGCATTAAAGGAATGGATTATTGAGGAGTTGTGGAAAAGTGTTAGTTTGCAAAAACATGATTACGGTAACGACTGTTGTCTATTTATCTACTATATATTTTAAGAAAAAAGGTGACGGTTCTCGCATTTGTAAACACGAGAACCGTCACGTTTTTTTAGACTTGTATGACACCGATTAAGATGGCAGTTGCTAGTAGAATGAGGCTTAGGCCCCACATCCAAAATAGAGAATAGCGAATATGTCGTCCCATTTCGAGTCCGGACAAACCGAGTGCAAGCCATACGGCAGGTGCTAGTGGGCTGACAAAAGTTCCGACAATATTTCCAATAATCATCGCATAGGCTGTCGATAAAGAGCTGATTCCGAATCCAGCTGCAATTTGTTCGACAACAGGGAATAAAGCGAAGTAATAAGCATCTGTACTCAATAATAGATCAAACGGAACTCCTAAAATACCAATGATGATATGCAAATATGGACCAATCGCACTTGGCAGGACTGCAACAACATCATTTGCGATCGCAGTTAGCATCCCTGTTCCATTGAGAATACCTAAAAACAACCCGGCTGCAAGAATAATGGATGCCATCATGAGGGCATTTGCGGAATGGGCGCGAATTCTTTCCATTTGATCTTTAACACTTGGGAAGTTAACCGGTAATGCGATACTGAGCCCAATCATGAACGCTAACCCAGCTGGAATAAGCCCAGAGACGAGCACACCGATAACAGCAATAGCGATCACTGCGTTTACCCATAACAATTTTGGCCGAGCCAAAGGATTTTGTTTCGTATCCGGTTCGGGCTTATTTATCTCGGGGTCCATTTCAATTTGTTCCGCAGCAACTGCAATTTCTATAGATCCATAGTTTTTAATAATTCGACGCTGTTCTTTCATCCCTAGTAAAATAGCTAAGGTCAACATGAGAATAATCCCAAAGACTTGAATCGGTATCAATGGTTGCCATAATTCTGTGACATCGATTTCAAGAACCGAGGAAACTCTCCCGAGTGGGCCTGCCCAAGGGAGCATATTCATTATACTTGCCGAACCCGCGATTAATAGAAGCAGTAGGTACGGATTCATTTTTAATCGTTTATATAACGGGAGCAAAGCGGTAATGGTAATCAAAAAAGTAGAAGCTCCAGACCCATCTAATTGAGCAACGATGGCAATTAGAACGGTAACGACACTAACGATAATGACGTTTCCTTTTGAAAGAGCGACCATTTTATTAATCATTGGATCAAAGAGGCCGACATCTTGCATAATCCCAAAGAAAAGAATTGCAAATATAAACATGATTGCAACAGAGATAACTGAACGCATTCCATCATTGAAAAAAGTGCCAATATCAGTAAACGCAAATCCTGCCACCAACGCTCCGATTATTGGCGGTAAAACCATCGCCACAATTGGCGTCACTTTCCCGCTGATCAGCAATGTTACGATCACGACAATAATAAGAAAACCAATCAAACTCAAACTCATAACATATCCCCTTCCTAATACCATTGTTTATACGCCACTTAATTAGCATCTATTGTTAATTGAATGCGTTTACAAGGGAGCGCATCTATGAATTTCTCTATGAATTTTTAGATTAATAGAAAAATAACATAAGAATAGGAAGGAGATAAATAATTCATCCATAAATACAATAACTTATATATTATTCATTTTGTTCATAAGTTTCACGAAGAATATATTGACGTTCGGGTCTCCCGACTGTTCCATAGATAAGTTTGGTTTTGAGCTTGTTTGTTGCAACAAAATATTCTAGGTATCTTCGTGCGGTTGAACGGCTCGTACCAATTTGTTTGCTTAATTCTACAGCGGTAATTCCTTCGATGTTTTCTTCATCAAATAAACGCTCAATCTCCTTTAATGTAATTGGATCAATCCCTTTTGGATGTTCTGGCTTTACGGAAGAGGGAGGAACGGGGATAGGCTGAAAACCTGTTAGTTGATTAATTTCCTCCTGACTCATTTCTTTTTCCGACTTAAGATGTTGGCGAAACTCTTTGTACCTTAATAACGTATGCTCTAAGCGAGTATAGTCAAATGGTTTTACAATAAAATCGAAGATCCCGCCACGCAAGGTTTCCTGAACCGTTTTCACGTCATTAGCTGCTGTAACGGCAACAATATCGACTTCTTGATAGCTATGACGAAGTTGCCAAAATAGTTCTAATCCCTCCACATCAGGGATGTAAATATCTAATAAAAGCAAATCCGGCAACTGCTTTGTATTTTTAAGATAATCAAATGCTGATTTTTTACTGTTTACGGTCTTTTGGACAACAAATCCATTCACTTTTTCTACATATTGTCGATGAATCTCTGCAACTCTAAAATCATCCTCGACAATCAGTACAGTAAACTCTTTGGTCATTTCTATCCCCTCAATCTTTTGGAATACTAATGATGAAGCAAGCTCCACCCATTTCTCCTTCTTCTAAAATGATTTCTCCCCCAACTTCACGTATCATCTGCCGCGATAATGTTAGACCAGTTCCACGATGCAGTCCCTGTTTAGTAGAAAACCCTTGATCAAAAATGTCGGGAATGGCCTGAGGTTGAATACCGGTCCCTGAATCCTCTACTTCAAAAAGGACATCGTCTCCGATATCTGTAAAGAAAATCGACACTTTCCGTTTTTGGTTAACCTGGTTTTTTACGGCCTCAAAAGCATTCTCAATAACATTTCCTAATGCCGTCAGTAGTGCATCTTGTTGGGGTTCTGTCAGCGATTGGGTTAATTGGCTATCTGGATGAATCGATAAACTGACACCAAGCTCTTGAGCTTGAATGAATTTCCCTTGTAATAAAGCATGAATTAAGGGGTCAGAGACCTTTTCTCTTAAAAGCTTTAAACGATCATTTTGAAGATGATTTTCTTTTTTAATAAAATCAATCGCTTCTTCAACTCGATTGTTTAGCAGCAAACCTAAGATAATATGAAGCTTATTGGAATGTTCATGAGTTTGAGCTCGTTGTGCATCGGCATATTGCTTTATTCGAGATAATTCCTCGGTAATTTTCTGAAGTTCACTTTTTGCCCGGAACGTAAAAACAGCTCCTGAAAGAGAGTCTTCATGATACATAGGAGTTTGATTCATCAACACAATCTTTTCGCCCAGAACCATTTCGTGGTTGTGATCATATTTACCCATCAGGTGAACGGTCGGAATCACATTTTGAATTGGTGTTCCGATTTTAGCCTGATTCGCTGAAGCAGAAAGAATCTCATTAGCGGTCGAATTGATGGTTGTAATCAAGCCGTTGTTATTAACAGCGATAATTCCTTCCTGTGTGGACTGTAAAATCGCTTCATTTTGCAAATATAAGTGGGAGATTTCCTCTGGCTCCATATTATGTAATAATTTTTTTAGATAAAATGAAATCAAAATTGCTCCGATGATCCCTAATAAGACAATCATTCCAAGTGTATACCAAATCGCTTTCCCTTGATTTTCAATAATTTCTTGAACATTATGATTTAAAAAACCAACCGATACGACGCCGATGATCGTACCATCTGAATAAATAGGAACCTTTCCCCGTATGGATAAGCCAAGGGTTCCTTCTTGTTTTGAGACATAGGATTCCCCGAGTAATAAGGCTCGTTCATTATCGCCCCCAACCATTTCTTTTCCAATCAGGCTTTGGTTTGGATGAGAATATCGGATCTCGTCGAGATTTCCAACAACGATAAATTCAGCTCCAGTCTCTTCCTTAATTGGGGTAACGATGTCTTGAATGACGGATGAAGGGTCCTCCAAATGAAAAGCATCCTTGATTTCAGGGATGTTGGCAATGCTTTCAGCCAAACTTAATGCTCTTATCCCGACTTGGTCCTCGATTGTGTCGGAGATGAAAGAATGGAGGAATATTGCGAAAACCAAACATATTCCGGCAACCAGTAAACTAATCAACGTAATCATTTTTAATTTTAAACTAAAATTTACACGAGGATAAACACCAGTCTCCCGCTGTTCCCGCCCAATATTAACCACAACAACCACACCTCAAGATTTTTAATTTAAGTTTAGCAAACAAAAGAACGGTTGCAAACAAGGGGGACGATTCTCTGTTTACTTACTTCTACCTCTCGTTTGAATACACAACTGAGAATTAAGACTATTAAAGAAAGTTTAATAGTAATTAACAACATAGAAATGATCAGTTTTGCTCAATGTTTAAGAATAATTTAATATTGGAAAATATTTCTATTGAAAGTTTGCGATAAAAGGTGGTAATCTAATTTAGCTGCTTCGGAAGTAGGTAAGAATAACTGATTTTGACAAATCATTTTTATGAATAAAATTATTGACGAAAGAAATCAGTTGTAGTACTATTTAATTCTTGTCGCTGAAAAAAGGCAAACGGGTTATGAAGTGAATAAATAACAATTGAAACTTGGTAAAAATTGTTATTGAAATGAACTTGATAACATGATATATTATTCCTTGTCGCCTCAAAAAGCGACGGTTGAAAAATTGTTCTTTGAAAACTAAACAAACAAGCGTCAACAAACAATATTTATTGTGTTTCTTCTATTATATATAGAGAACATGAGCCAACGTTTTATTTTATGAGCTAAAGCTTACTCTTATTGGAGAGTTTGATCCTGGCTCAGGACGAACGCTGGCGGCGTGCCTAATACATGCAAGTCGTACGAATCTGAAGGAGCTTGCTCCTGACGATTAGTGGCGGACGGG
>NZ_WOFU01000009.1 GCF_016879755.1 Bacillus sp. B15-48 | reverse complement strand
CCTCAAGATGAGATTTCCCATAGTTTATACTAGTAAGATCCCTGAAAGATGATCAGGTTGATAGGTCAGAGGTGGAAGCACGGTGACGTGTGGAGCTGACTGATACTAATCGATCGAGGACTTAACCAAAACGAAAAGCGGAGGCGACTGTACAGCCTCGACTAGCGCTGGAGGGCCAGCAGTTGAAGTCGTTCTTTGACTTTAGCGGATGGACCGAAGCGACTCGAGAGGCTAGGAGCCGGAGCTGGACAATTTAAAAACGATACTCCTTTTGCTTTTCTTCTTACAAACATTATCTAGTTTTGAGGGAACAAGCCTCATTTTAATAATCGTCTGGTGGCGATAGCGAGAAGGTCACACCCGTTCCCATGCCGAACACGGAAGTTAAGCTTCTAAAGCGCCGATGGTAGTTGGGGGTTTCCCCCTGTGAGAGTAGGACGTTGCCAGGCAACAAAAAAACAGCTGATTTTTTCAGCTGTTTTTTTTGCGTTTTAATTATAAACAGGGGACGTATCTTGTGTTTCCTAAATAGGACTTTAACACATTAACGCTGAACACTTTAGCTGAGCGGGGGTCAGACCCAATAGGTTCCATAAAAATTTGCTGGCCGTGATAGAAAGTCTTGATTTCAACGGAAGAGATGGCTGCCAAAAATGATAGCCACCTCTTTATTATTTCGATAATCCTAAAATTAACTCTTTGTAGATATCGAAGAATGCAAAGTAGTAATCTTTGTAGACATACTCATCTGTTTTGTGTGCCATTTTTGTTTCGCCTGGACCAAACATCATGAATGGGAAGTTGTCATCTTTACCTCGTAAAAGGTTTGATGCATCTGTCACCCCTGGTGAACCTTTAACGGAAATTTCCAAGCCTAAATGTTTTTTACCGAGTTCTTTAGCAAGATCAATCATTTCCGACTGTCCTGAAGTGAAAACACTTGGTAATGACATTGTCACTTCAACATGAATATCAGAGACTTCTTTATTGTATTTGTTAGCTGTTGCATTGAATAAGTCAATCACTTCATCGTTATCAAATTCTGGAATCGTCCGCACGTTTATTTCAGCTACTGCTTTTTCTGGGACTGAGTTTACTTGGTTCCCTGCATTAAAAATCGTTGTACTCATCACCAATTTACCTAAAACTTCATTTTTACGATCATCGCCATTCAATTTTTCGTCTACTTCTAATAGATATTCCATTAATGGACGAATCGCGTTATACCCTTGGTCAGGCATAGAACTGTGTGCTGCTTCACCAATAGACGTTACACGAAAGTTAAGTGATCCTTTGTGAGAGTAGATAATCGTGTCATGGGAAGGTTCAGCGACCCATAGATAATCTACATCATCCATATAGCCTTCGTCGTATAATTTTTTAGAACCTGCGCCACCGACTTCTTCACCGGTCGTTGCCATAAAACGGACAGTACCATTTTTAAGTTCATTATTTTCTTTGAGTTCAATCATCACTAAAGCAAGGTTGACTAAACCTGCTTTCATGTCATTTGTTCCACGTCCGTATAATTTCCCGTCTCTTTCTGTCAATGTGAACGGATCGGAAGTCCACTCTTTTTTCTCACCAGGGGAAACAACATCCATATGACCAGAAATGCCAATGACTGGACTCCCGCTTCCAATTTCAGCCACTAAGTTCACACGAGTGTCTGAAACTGGAACAATTTTAGATTCAATGCCGTATTGGGCAAATAAATCTTTCAAATAATTCGCCACTTCGATTTCATTTTCATTAACTGATTTAATCGCGATCATGTCAGATAAAATCTTTATCTTTTCTTCTTCTGTAAAATGTTTCATACTAAAATCCTCCCCAATTTTAACTTCTAACCTAAATGAGAATACAACTGTATTTTACCCAAAAGTCCATAATCGGATCGTCACAGTGACTTATTTATGTTCCAATAGAAATACCGGGAACAGTTCGGCTCATTTAAAGATGGATATTCAAACGTGGTTTGTGGAATTCTAGTGATAAATTCAACCATTGTGAGGATATTCGAATGAAAAAATATATTCTATTAACTTGGTTTCTTGTTGTCTTGCTGCCGATAACAGCCCATGCCCAGAAGAGCATTCCAATTTTAGTCTATCATTCGATTGATGAGTTCACAGGTAGTGGTTCAAGGGAATTATATGTCACTCCCCAACAGTTTGAAAAGCAAATCATTTATTTGCGCGATCATGGATTTACGTTATTAACTTTTGAAAAGTGGGCGGAACGGAACCGAGTAGATAAGCCAATTTTTATCACTTTTGACGATGGCTATAAGAACAATCTAAATGCCTATGCGATTTTTCAAACATTAAAAAATGATCAGTTTACACCAACTGGGACGATTTTCGTCATCTCAGACTATATCGGAGGCAGCAAGCGATTATCACAATCATACTTACGCATGCTTGCAAATTCAGAATTATTCTCCATCCAATCTCACACAGCCACGCACCCAGACTTAACAGCCACTCAAGATATTGAAAAAGAGTTAAAAGGATCCAAAGAGGCGATTCAGGAAATAACAAATCGAACAGTCATTGCTATTTCCTATCCGTATGGAAATGTGAATAAAAAAATAGTCGAAGAAGTAAAAAAGTACTATCAATTTGGTTTGACAACCACTCCAGGTCCTTTCAATGAAAGTGGAGTGAAAGACGAACAGTTTTATTTGCCACGAACCTATATTAAATACTCAACATCACTTAATGAATTTGCCCAGATAGTTGAGGGCAATTGATTACATTTAAGGATACATAAGAAGAAACGGGCCTATTTAGTTCCATTTTGCTTACATATAAGATCATGTATTTGAAGCCATAATAGCTTACTTGAAGGCAAACGACAAAAACCCAGGTGATAAAGGGGTAAAATCCCATCCCCTAAAAAATAGGACTTTAATACATTAACGCTGAACACTTTAGCTGAGCGGGGGTCAGACCCGAAAGGTTAAAATAAAACAGAAGGAGTGATTTGATTGGCAGAGACCCAATTTGATTCGAAAGTCCTTTCTATTTTAGAAGATAAAATTCAACTAATTCAAACAGCAAAGGGGGCTATCTACTTAGTCGGGCCAATTCGTCTCCCTGTAAATTTGTACGGAGAAACGGTCGAATTCAAATGGTATTGCTGGCTAAATTGTGATGAAGTAACAGAGAATTTTGTAAGAATCATTGATAAACTATCTGCTGTCAATTTAGCTGAATTTCAACAGTCGAGTGTGCTTACCTATGGTGACTTTGAATACGGAGATGACGCAATTATCCGTATGCATTCCATTTGTCATACAGGAGATATTTTTGGCAGTAAACGCTGCGATTGTGGATTTCAGTTAAAACAATCGATGAAAATGATTGTTGAATATGGCACCGGTGCATTATTTTATTTAGCCAATCATGAAGGAAGAGGCATTGGCTTATTCAGTAAGGCAATGGCTTATATCCTTCAGGAAAATGGCTATGATACAGTGGAAGCCAATCAAGCACTAGGTTTTGTCGATGATTCAAGAAATTATAGTGATGCAATCCAAGTACTAAAAGCATTAAGAAAGAAGACTGTTACTCTCATTACCAACAACCCCAAAAAATTAGACGCTTTAAATAACTCTGGCTTATCTGTATCCGGAAGAGAACCTTTATGGGGGGATGTATCAGAGTATAACGAAAAATACCTTCAAACAAAAATTGCTCGTTCCGGTCACATGAGCGATGAGGATCCCTGTTGCAATGACTAGCGTAATTCGGGGTCAGTCCCCCGGTGGAGCAACGCTTTACTTCGCCGGGGGACTGACCCTTTTCCAGCATTAAAATTGTTGGTGAATTAACACAAGAAAAAGCAGGATAAATGAAATCTCCTGCTTTTTTTCTTAAATATGGACTCAGGCGTTGCTCGCCACAGTTTCTTCGGCGAATCCGGTGAGCATGTCGACGTCCATCACGAAGGCTACCGAGCCGTCTTCGTCCAGGAAAGCGGACGGCCCATGAGACATCATGATCTGGATAACCTCTTCCTCAAAGTGGAGCGCGCTATGAATCGCCCCGTCTGACTCGAGAACGTAGTCGCCGGTCTTAAAGTCTCCCGTCTCCGGGTGGGTCCCCGTACCTTTGATGATGTAGATCTCCGCGAGACCATCGTGTCGGTGTGGAGGCAAGACGGCTCCCTTCTCTGAACGGATCATGACCGTCCAGGCGCCGCTTTCACGGTCGAGCCGGAGCACCTTTATGCCGACACCCGGTGCAAGAGTTTTCCAATCCATCGCATCGGTGGCGATGACGAGTCCGCCATCCTCATCCCTTCTCATCGCTTTCATTGCGTTCCCTCCTAAAAGCCCTTGATGGGGTATTACCGATTAGTATAAAGGAGATTCAAGAGAGGTGCAATAATTAACTGAAAATTCAAATATATCGAATTTCTATGTAAGAGTTCTACCAATTTCCATCAGATTATAACTATAAAACGTGATAAAATAATCCGTCATAGATAAGCTGACTCTCTTCAGTCAGCTTATTTTTTGAAAGTGTGCAGTAGGGGAAGGTTAAAACTTTTGTGAATTACCATCTGTGAAACATTTATGTGGAACTAGAATATTCGGGGAGTGCCATTACTTTCATAAGAAGAAACCTTAACAACAACTTTTCCTTGAGCATGGCCCTCTTCAAAATACTTAAAAGCATCTGGCAATTCGTTAAATGAAAATTGTCGGTCAATAACAGCAGTTAATTGATTTTTTTCAACGAGATCCTTAATGAAATTTAAATCTTCTTGTTTAGGAGATTGCATGAAAATGTTTATTTTTTTGTTTCCAATCGAGCGAAACATGGCCTGAGGCATTTGCTTTGGAGAACCACCAACAAGGATAAACTTTCCATTTGCTTTTAATGCTTTTAAATATTCTGACATGTGTTGATATCCATTTATTGCTAGAATTAAGTCATACGTACGATCTTTTTCAAAAATAGTCTCTTTCTTATAATCTATGACATGATCTATACCTAACGATTTAATGATGTCAACATTTCTTGTACTACAAACAGCTGTCACGTTTGCACCTAATGCTTTTGCGATTTGAACTGCGAAGGTGCCAACACCACCAGAAGCACCATAAATGAAAACTTCTTGACCTTCTTGGAGATTTCCTTTATTTCGAAGTGCTTGAAAGGCAGTGGATGCAGCCATTGGTAAGGAAGCTGCTTCTTCAAAGGAAATGTTTTTAGGTTTCCTGGCAATGGAGTTTTCTGGCACAGCAACATATTCGGCAAATCCACCCCAGCCACTACTCGATAAATCTCCGAAAACTTCATCCCCAACTTGAAAGTGTTTTACATTTTCCCCGATCGTCTCAATGGTACCTGAAATATCCCCACCAGGAATGTTAAATTTCGGTTTCATCATACCAAAAGCAAAACGTGCAACAAAAGGCTTTCCGCGCAAAAGCACAATGTTCCCATAGTTTATAGATGTTGCGTGGACTTTTACTAGTACTTGATTGTCTTTACAAACCGGTTTTTCAACATCTTGCAGTTCTAAAATATCGGGTGACCCATATTTGTTTGTAACGAAAGCTTTCAAAATTCATCATCCTCTTAATATATTTCAAGTCTTGAATACGTTCCTTACAGTCTATTCATGATGTGGACCGTTAACTCCCTCTATTTATTTCCATAATTAAACAATATTTCCCTGTAAATGGTAGAATATAATCCTTGGATAAATCTAATTTACTTGTGTCCAAATTGAGGCACAAATAAATAATAATAATATTTTGAATTGATAGAAAGTTTACAGTGTACAGATATATAAAACACTATAATAATATTTGTAAACGCTTAATTGAAAGTTACAAAGGGTGAATCAGAGTTTTACCAATTAAATACTGAAAATTTAAAATAGTATATTGGTAAATTCGTATAACAAACGAAATAGCACAGAAATAAGGAGGTTTTAATTAAGTATGAACAATGACAAGTTTTTCGTGGCAACAGATGTAGGTGGAACATTTACGGATACTGTAGTGGTTACATCAACAGGAAAAACTATTTTAGGAAAGGCACTCTCAACTCCGCCAGATTATGAAAATGGAGTAATAAATTCTATTAGTTCAGCAGCGGAATCAATGGGGATGGAGCTTCAGCAATTGTTAGGTCAAACAAAGTTATTCCTTCACGGATCAACAGTAGTTGATAACACGGTATTAACACGTGATGGAGCAAAAACCGGACTTATAACTACCGAAGGGTTTGAAGATACGATCATGGTCACACGAGGGGCATATGGTCGCTGGTCTGGTTTGACTGAGGAAGGAATAAAAAATCCTGTTCACACCAATCGTGCACAACCACTTGTAGATTCAGATGCAATTGTTGGTGTAAAAGAACGTATAGACTTTGAAGGGGATGTTATAGAACCTCTAGACATGAACGGCGTTCGTAAAGCTGTTAAATATTTGGTAGATAAAAATGTTGAATCAATTGCTGTATCTCTTTTGTGGTCCAGTTCCAACTCATTACATGAACAGGCTATTAATGACTGTATTGCTGAGTTGGCGCCGGATGTACATGTTACTATATCTAGTGATATTGCACCTGTGCCTGGAGAATATGAACGAACTTCTACGTCAGTCATAAATGCCTATGCAGGGCCTGTAACTCAAAGTTATCTCCAAGGTCTCGAACAAAAACTAAATATTAATGGTTATCGAGGACATACGATGGTGATGCAAGGGTATGGTGGGCTTTTGCCTTCAAGTGAAGCTAGTAAGCGTGCAATAGGCATGGTTGAAAGTGGACCAGCCGCTGGGGTTATCGGTGCAAAAGCACTTGGTGATACAATGGAAAATCCGAATGTCATTGCAGCTGATATGGGGGGAACAACCTTTAAGGTAGGTATCATTCAAGACGGAGAAATTTCTTATTCTAAAGAGCCTTTGGTAGATCGTTTTCATTATATAACACCTAAAATGGATGTTGTTTCCATTAGTATTGCAGGTGGTAGTATCATAAGAATTGATCCTCAATCTGGAATACCTACAATTGGACCGGATTCTGCAGGTTCCCGTCCTGGTCCAGTATGTTATGGATTGGGAGGAAATTTGCCTACAATTACCGATGTTATGCTTTTAATAGGATACATGGATGAAAAATTCCGTTTAAATAAAACAATGAAGCTCGACGTCGAAAACACTCGTAGGGTATTTCGTGAACAAATCGCTGATCCTCTAGGAGTGTCAGTAGAAGAAGCTGCAATTGGTATCTATCGTGTTGCAGTAGCTCAAATTACCGATTTGATTCATAAAATAACAGTTGAACGCGGATTAGATCCACGTGATTTTGTATTACAGTCTTTTGGTGGAAGTTGTGGATTTATTGCATCTGCATTTGGACAAGAACTTGAAGTTCAAAAAATCGTAATTCCTTATACCGCTTCAGTTAATTGTGCTTTTGGTTTAGCAATGGCAGATGTGCGTCATGAATATGCAACTGCGGTGAAACTTACTGATCAAGCGGATTCAGAACAGATAAATTCTATCTTTTTACCTATGGTAGAAACCGCCGCCAAGCAACTTGAGAACGAGGGTTTTAGTAAAGATAAAATCGAAATGAATTGGTCAGTTGATTTACGATATAAGCGTCAAGTACACGAGGTTACAACTACTGTTAACGCTCCTACTCCACTTGATCAAAATGGTCTAGAGCGACTAATAGCAGACTTTGAAAAACTTTATGAAAGTAATTATGGAAAAGGTTCAGCTTATCGTGAAGCTGGTATAGAGATGACAATGTGCCGACTAACTGCAACTGGTAAGATTGAGCGACCAGATTTAACACCTGTTGAAATGGGTTCTTCCGATGCGAGCGAGGCATTGGTAGAGCAACGTCAGATATTGGATTTTTCAAAAGAAAAAATTGTAACTGGTGATATCTATGATTTTGAAAAACTAAAGCCGGGCAATCGTTTCCATGGTCCTGCGATCATTCATACCCCAATTACAACTATCTCTGTTCAAGGGAATCAGACTGCTCACATGGATAGTTATTCTAATATAATTATAGAAATGGAGGACTGAAAACTATGAATCCTATGACTTATGCTATTATTCGCCATCGTCTTTATAGGATTATTGATGAGGCGATTATAACTCTCAAACATGTGTCTGGAAGTGCCATTACCAATGAAGGACATGATTTGATGGTTTCCTTATATCGTGCTGATGGAACCCTTTTAATGGGAGGGGTCGGATTTTTACACCATCTGACTAGTGCATCTGAAGCTTGTAAAGCAATTATTAGAAAGTTTGAAGGGAATATAAATGAAGGAGATGTCTTTTTACTTAACGATCCTTATACAGCAGCTTTGCATACTTCGGATGTTTATCTGATTGCTCCGATCCATTTTAATGGAGAACTAGTAGCATGGAGTGCTTGTTTTGTTCATGTATATGATATAGGGGCTATGAATCCTGGTGGATTTAGTCCAGATTCACGTGATATTTACACAGAAGGATTTTCGTCACCTGGTATGAAGATTATTGAACGTGGAAAAATGGTTCAAGGTGCACTTGATACTATGCTTAATATGGTACGTTCTCCAGAGATGGTCATGCTAGATATCCGTTCCATGATTGCATGTAACAACGTAGCGGCTGATCGGATGAAGAAATTGATGAATAAGTACGGTAAGGAGACGGTCGATAAGGCGAGTAAGAGACTAATCAATGAATCGGAGGAGCGTTTCAGACAGCGTTTGTTAGAGTTGCCTGATGGAGAATGGCAAGCGCGTCAATATTTAAGTGCCAATGATGAAACAGCAGTAGTTAGACTTACTATGACAAAAAAGGCAGATACGTTAACATTTGATTTTTCTGGGTCAAGTGAGCAAAGTCGTTATGCCGTTAACTGCACAAAATGGGCATCTCTAGGGGGGCTCTTTGCTCCACTATTTCCTTTGCTATGCCATGATATTTCATGGAATGAAGGAATTGTCCGTGCAGTTAAAATGATTGCGCCTAGTGGCACCATTGTAAATTGTAATCGACCTGCACCAGTATCTGTGGCTACAGTTGGAGCTATTCAATCAGTTAATAATGCGGCATGTACCACTATTGGAAAAATGCTTGCTTCAAGTGAAAAATATATGAATCAGGCATCGGCAGTATGGCATGCGAATCATTTTTCCATTTTTAAATTTGGTCGAAATCAACATAATGTAGAATCTATTGGCATATTTACAGAAACTTTTGCGGGAGCTGGTGGTGCTAGCACTTTCGCTGATGGTGTTGACGTTGGCGGAGAGATTCCAAATCCGATATCAAGAATGGCTAATGTTGAAACGGTTGAAGCTACTTTTCCTATTCGTTATCTCTATCGTCGACGGAGGAAAGATTCTGGTGGACCGGGTAAATGGCGAGGCGGTACTGGTGGGGAAATGGCTGTAGTATCCCATAAAGCTCCGGATGGAGGAATACATTTTGTCATTTCAGGAAAAGGATCAAAGCATCCTATGAGTGAAGGTCTAGCTGGTGGTTTTCCAGGAGCGACAAACAGTTATCTGCGAGTTACAGGGGATGAATCTGATAATCAAAAAGTCGAACAAATACAATGGGGAGTTTATCCGTTGATGGGCAATGATCAATTGCATGTTGATTGGAATGGCGGCGGTGGTTACGGTGACCCGCTAGATAGAGAGCCTGAGCTTGTAGCACGTGATTTTTCTGAAGGTTTAATCAGTAAATCTTCTGCCTATAACATATATGGTGTTGTGCTAAATGATGAAGGTGAATTGAATAAAGAAGAAACTGTATTACTACGCGAGAAACTTAAAATGGATCGAATAAAAAAGCTTGAAGTTAGTAAGAAGTAGACGGAATCTGAATTTTATAACGAGTTGTTTTAAACGATGAAGGAAATGAAGAGGGGAGTGAATCTAATGAAGTTATACTCTAACACAATTATTATGAGTGAAGAAAAAGGTTCAAAAGGGGATCTTTTGTGTAAGAAATGCGAAACTGTATTGTGCAGCAGTGACAGTCAGGATTGGAAAAGTAATGTAGTTCTTGATGAGAGGCCATTAAAGGAAGTTGCCGGTAAAGCATACTCCAGTACGGGCGAGGATGTGTTATTCCGTCAATTCTTTTGTCCAGATTGCGGAGGACTTCTCGATTCAGAGATCGCGCTGAAAGGTGAGCCATTTTTGAAGGATCGTGTATGGGTTTAGATTTCATTCACTAAAAAAAGAATTGCAATTTTTATTGAAGTTTTTTTAAAAATATAAAAGGATGATTTAAATGACTAATAAAATTCGTATTGATAAAGAAAAGACAGCATTATTAATTATTGATATGCAGAATAGTTACTGCCACCCAGAAGGTAGTATTGGTAGAAATGGGTATGATAGTAGCATGATGAATGCAACTATTCCTAAAGTAAAGGAATTATTAGAAGTTAGCCCTTCAAATGAAATTTTAGACATTTGGACAATCCAAAATCATTATCCAGATGATCAAACTAGAAATAACGCACTGATTACTCCGCATACCCACAGATGGGAAGCCGGTCCCCCAGCATTGAAGGATACTTGGGATGCCGAAGTGGTTGATGAACTAAAAGAGTTTATAGATGATAAAGCGGAATTAGTTACAAAACATAGGTTCAGTGCATTTTTAGATACACGATTAGATACACTTTTAAGAATGAAAGGGATTACAACTTTGATTATAGCAGGAGTTGCAACTACTCATTGTGTAGAAACGACAGTAAGAGATGCTTATCAACGAGATTATAACGTAATTGTTGCAGAGGAAGCTGTAGCAGGTATAAATATAGAAGATCATGAAGCGAGTTTACGTTTAATCAATAAAGTATTTGGCCTAGTGTTAGATAATGAAAAAATTAACAGTTTAATGCGAGGAGAAGATGTCAATTACGAAATAGCTGTAGAAGAATTAGTTAATAAATAATTTAAGGTAACATATTAGCTCCTATGTAAAACTTTTTCAGAAAAGGGCGCAATTCTTGAAAAAGGAATTGTGCCTTCTTTAGCTATTGGGCCAGATTGTATAGCAATTACTTTAAAGAATTTTATTTAGATCTCAAGAAGTAGATTCATAGAATATATTGTAAATTTGAACTTAAAGTAACGGGGCAAAAGACTTTAAGAAGGACGAACCTTTTGGAAAAGTATAAAACATATAACTAGCCAAGAACCTATCTTTTGATGGGCTTTAGAAATTTATTAATTTAAACTTTAATTTGTTCAAGTTTCTAGTTTATCCTTTCTTCTAGTCGATCAATAATCGAAAGAAATTTACTGGCTTCTCTCGTTATATGGGCTGCATTTCAGTATGTTAAATTCAATTCTTTGTCTTTAAAAGAAGTAAAGGATCGTGTGAATCAATTTATGAGGTATTATGGCGAAGAGCGTATCCAAGAAAAATTAGGCTACCACACACCAATAGAGTTTGGTGATATGGCAGCCTAAGAAGGTGTTTTATTACTGTCTCACATGACTAGGTCAGTCTAGAAAATCGGTTTTTAATTAGTTAAGAATCACTATCTTTTAAAAAAATGTTTAAATCGTCATCTTTATGGGTTTATTAATACTGAAAGCGATAGAGATAACAAATGAGGTTCTTCCTAATTTATTATGCACAGGAAAACCCATTATTTGTTATTAAATTGATTTTTGTTAGGAACTAGTTCTTTTGAAAACTCTGTTACAGCTGTAGCCATTCGTTTCATTTGGCCATTATTTCGAACATTATTGGTAAAGTTTTGGATAGAATCCAGTATATTCCTGTTTCCATTTCTTCTTAAACCAAAAACAGCAGCTGCACTAACACCTAACCCTAAAAAAGAGGTCCATAATATCCCTCTATTGTTTCTTCTTCTACCAATATTAAAAAGATTCATCCGGTTATTCAATATCAAACACTTCCTCAATCGAGTATTTTATTTGGAAGGTAAAATGAATCGCGCTTCCAAATCTAATATTTACATTTAAATGTTTGAATATGCTGGTAATGTTTAAAATATCAGTAATGGTCAAATTCTTATATATTTTTTTAAAATAAAATGTTTCATTTACTTCCCAGTGATTCAACCGTTTTATAAGGAGTTCGTGAACCAAATTCTTTTCCAAATAAATAAGCAAACGTTATTCTAGTCAAAATCCGGAGTAAGGGAAACCTTACCTTCGGATTTTTCAATTTTGGCCAGTTTGAGCTTTTCCTTTATACTGGGAGGGTTGATTAATTTAGTAATGTACATAGCATCAGTGTTTATTTGAAAGAAATGAGATCCAAGATGCGATTTAGTGATTTGTTAGTCGGTCATAATCTCAATCGTTTGGGTAAGAATAAAGAAGAGATTCGTAATGAGTGGAAAAGTTTTTTTATGGATTCACTATTGACGGGGAATTATCCCTCACTTCGATTTGAATGCTAAGTGAGGGTGGTTTATTTGCGATACAATGGAACTTGATTAGTCTTTGAACTAGTTGAATTCAAAGAAGTTTATGGTCGGTGGAAATCAGGAGGGATAACGGTTGAAAAGGTCTGTTTTAGAATTAAAGCACCCTAGTTAAAATCATTTTCCAATAATTCAGCAAGTACTTTATCAATGATTTCTCCTGCTGATTTCGGTGCGATCTTTCCTGGGATACCTAGTGCCCAAATTAACTTTATACCGCGTTTTTCAGCAAACTGAAAATCGGTTCCACCTGGTTTAGATGCTACGTCGATAATAAGGGTGTGTAGCGACATTTTTGAAAGTACGGATGACGTAAGAATCAAATGTGGAATGGTATTGATACAAATATCCACAACTATTTCCATTTCTATATTTTTAAAATGGAAAGGGGTTAAGCCAGCTTCCATAGCACGAGCGAGTTCCGCTTCATTACGAGAACCAACGCGCACGTGTGCTCCCATTGTAGAAAAGACACGGGCCATCGTTTTTCCGACCCTTCCATAACCTAAAATCATCACTTTTGAACCGTGGATCATATTATCAGTATTTTCAATTGCAATCTGTAAGGTTCCCTCCGCTGTAGGAATTGAGTTTAATATCGCTATATCATCTCTTGCAAACAGTGGGACTAATTTTCTAATGGCTGCTTCACTTAATTGATTTAAGTAAGGTGTGATTATCCCGGTATAAATGACACAATGTTCGGGTGTCTTTAGAAGGTCTTCTTTTGTAAGAACAATCTCTTCATTTGAATAACTCACCTCAACTTTCCCGCCATTATTCATCCCTGAAACCGGTAAAAGGAGGGCATCTATTTTAGAGAAATCAATTTTCTGAATTCGAGACTTCATGTGGTTGATTTGATTATCTGAAAACTGCTCAAAGCCCACTAACAATACCTCTGTTCCCCTAGAAGCGACAGTCTTCGCGACTTCCAGTTGTCTTATATCTCCGCCTAAAATCAACAACTTAAGATTGTCAACCATGTTACTCCACCTTTATGAGTAAAGATTTATGTTAGATTTACTTGATCCTATATATATCTTAAAAGATGGCTGTTTTCGTATAGTTTCTTTCTTTTTTTAGGGCAAGAATTGGTATTTTTCCAGTTCCCTGATGGTAACTATTATTTATTCGATTACACAGTTTTAAACAAATTGATGGAGCTCTTCGTAATCAAATTTCCCTTGGTAAGCATGGATTTCATCAATTAATTTCATTGGTGCTTCTACCTTTGCTTTTGTCCTTGGCCTTCCAGCTATACAAGGCTTCACTTCGAAACCACAATCTTTCGCAAATTGATAAAAGCGTGCGTTCACCTTTCCTTTCTTATGTTCAGTTCTAGGCTCGTCCATCACCGTTTTCATATTGTCGGTCAATATGGTCTTAGGAACTCCCCCAATTGCTTCAAAACTCTCCATTAGAAAGGATAATAGGACGCTCTGTGATTTTGAAATGGATAAAAGATAAGTTCGGAATCTGGAATGGGAAAGTAACAGCACGCAAACATTTACATGTAATATTTCTCCCTCTTTAGTGATGTATCGAATATCTTCCTTCCAATCCAATTGAGCCTGTTTAGCTGGAGGTGTTTCAAAGCGAATAACCTCATTGTTTGACTTCTTTCGTTTTCCTGAATCAAAATAACTTTGAAATTCCGGCTTTTTTGAAATGTAAGCCCTAAATGTGGACTGAGCGCTATCTAACCCATGATTATCTTTCAGGTATTGCCAAAGTACCCTTTTGTAATAAAAAACTTGTATGGCGTAAATAGGGGCATATGTAAGGCGTAGCTTAACGGCTATGCCTTTTTATTTTTGTATTAAGTTATGCTTAAAACGGCATACACGGCAACCTCGCAATCCTGCGGGCTATGTGTAAATAACGCTATGATGTAAAGCACTTTATAACACGTATATTAACGGTGATGTTAACGGTAAATGTACGGCTTTATTTACGGTACTAATTACGGCTTAAACGTAATAACGGCAAGGGATGTAACTGCATTGTAACACCGTATAAAATAGCTATATTAGGCGTTATGTTAGTACGGTAAATGTAACGTTGATATGTGTATGTATATTAACATTTAAGGCGTTTTAGGGCGTGTTGTTGGTGGATGGTTACGTAGGGTTAACGTGTATTACCGTATATTATCAGCCTAACGCCTTCGGCACGTAACCCCTCTGCAAACTCACGGGGTGTTCGTATAAATATGCATACCAACGCATAACACCCGTAACCTATCGCAAACACCCGTAAGCCTACCGTTATGCACGCACCAACACACGTTACAACGTCGTAAACGTTAGTATAACGCCAATGTATAAAATACTGTATAAATGTAAGGCGGTACGTTAATAACATAGCGTGCCCTTTAACCGTTGATATATAGGGCTTTGCGTTTGGTTGTGTAAGTATAAACGTAGGCGTACGACTTTAAATCGTGTGCCTACTTTACTGTATATATAATACACGTTATGCAGATGTAATTAACGGCTAGGTGTCGGATGGTATGCGTAGTGATTTATTATTATGCAGACGGCGAAGAGGGGGCGGGGGCACTCTTCCATTACCGTGTTTGCCTAGCCCGTAAAATTTACTTACAAAATTTTTAAAATACGGAGGTTGAACGCAACCCGTTAAGCCCGTAAGCTACCCGTTTAGTTACCTAAACTATCATTTTCGCTTAATAGTTAACGGTGATATAATAATATAAAGGATAATTTTGTAAAAGGGGGAGCGGTATTTGAACGCAGTAGAAATGCTAGAAAAAACAAAGGGCAATATTTGCGATTATATAGATGGAAGTTTTGGTAAAGGTTTTAACGATCCTTTCGCAGATAATACTATTGCGGAAGTTCTATATCAAGAAAGCCGTATTATTATTAAGGAGTTAGCACGTAAAAAAGAGATTAAATTACCGGAATTTATAAAAATCTGTAGAACCATTGATGAAGTAGTAGATTACTTAATGGCAGATATGGAAGAATATGATACTCAATATACGCTAAAAAATTTCGTTAGAATGTCAATTAATGAATACGTTGACTACCTTGAAGATGAGCAAATTGACGTAAAAATAATTCACGTACCTTGCGAAACACCCGAGCATTTAACGTTTGCACACATTAAGGAAGATTTAGCTAAATGTGAAAAGCGTTTTAATGAGGAAGATTATTCTGGTGCAATTACAAGTGCTAGGTCATTAGTGGAAGGCGTGTGTAATGAAATACTAGCTAATTTAACGGATGAAGAACTTAAAGATAAACTTGATTTACCCGCATTGTTTAAAAAGGTACGTAAACACCTTAACTTAAACACGAATAACCCCAATTTAGAAGCACCGTTAAAACAAGTAATAAGCGGGTTAATTAACATAGTTAACGGGTTAGCTGAAATTAGAAATGAAAACGGGGACGCACATCATAGAAGGTATGAAGTTAATAAACATCATGCTTTAGTCGTTATTAATTCCGCTAAAACGGTAGTAACGTTTTTATTCAATACTTACGAATATCAACTTGAAAAAGGAACGCTAGTAAAGGCGGAATAATAAAACGGGCTTGCGTTATGCTTGCCCGTGTTTGTTTAATCCCCGTTAAAATATGAATATACGTATTTTGCAATATATCCGTCTATAAACCCCTTGTCATATACACTATCCCAATCCTTGCTTTCAGGGTAAATTGTCGTTAATGACTTTTGGGCAAGGTCTTCTACAAAGTGATAATCTACGTCCCTACCATATATATCGCTACTTAAATCGGCGGAGTCCATGCGATAAAAAGAACGAGCACCGCCCCTAAAACCATTAAAATATTCATCTGTATTACGTTCAAACTCATCTTTTGTATAATTCTCGTAAACGTTAGTAACTGTACTAAATACACCGACAATACTAAAGAAACAGATTGCATAGGCTAATACTTTATTTTTTATTGTCATCCTTTACCCTCCCGAGCCTAACTCACATCATAAGCCACATTAATAAGCCGTTTAGCCCGTTCAATATCATCATTATTTGAAATCGTTACTTCTAAGTCACCCGTACCATAATGCCCTATATTGCTAACATCACGGGTAAAGCCTTGTTCTAACGTAATACTATTGGGCTTAACTTTTAAATAAAGTAGTATCTTTGCTGTCTGCGGGTGTACTTCAACGCAAGCAAAGTTTTTAATACGTTTAAACGCTATGTAATGTTTAAGTATTTTCATTTGAACGTCATCACCTAACGCCATCATATAGGCTTTTAACGTTTCAAATCTATCAGTTAATTCCCCGTTAGCCTGCTCTAAATAATCAGATACCGTTTTAACCTTAGTATTTCGGTTAGTTGCCGTAGTTGGTGCGGTAGCTTCATCACTAATATGTACGGTTTGTGCCGTTGTAGCGTTAACTAAATCTAACAATAGTAGCCCGTCATTATAATGTTTGTACTGATAAAGCTCTATATTACGGTTAATTTGTTGTACGGCGTGTTCGTCATACTTTGTGAAACCGCCTGCTATACAAAGTAATCGAGGACTGCTCCAATCAATAGCGTCTGAAACGGTTGCACCGTACCTACGCATTACCATTAGTTCAAATTCCGCTTTATGGTCTAATAACCAATCTAGATAAAATAAGCCTTGATTTATAACATTTTCGTTCATTGATCGCTTATATTCTATTATTACGGGAGAGTTGTTTTCATCAATGCCTAACGTATCAATACGCCCTGCATGCCGTTTACCCGTACTATATTCTGTAGCCAAAAAGCGTACACCTAAAAACGTTTCTAAATGCCGTTCAATTATATGTTGTAATGACTTTTCAATAGATACGGATTGTCCTTCAAGTTCATCAACGCTATCCCCGTTTAATCTAAATAGTTTTATATCACCCATGCACGTTCCCTCCTTACCGTAAATATTATAGCATTTCCTATTAGTAAAATCTTCCTAATGATATGAAGTTAACGGCACATAGTAATGGCTGAATTTATGAAGCCGTAATATTAAATAACCCCCCCGTACCTAATAGTTAGGTAATAGCGTTATAGCGTAGCTAGCGTTTTTTACTAGCTATACAATTAGAACTAACAAAACGGCACACATTTTTTAAAACTTTTTTAAACGCAATTTATATAACGCACCCGCACGCCCTTTTATATTTACATAAGTAAATAGTTGCAGGTTAACGGTATGATACTAACCCGCCATTAATACGTTTTTACCGTACCGCTTACCGTTACTTAATGGTACACTAAACGGCTTGCTACACGGTAGGGCGTTTAAAGGGGTTATATGACGTTTTTAATAATGAACGGTATAGTAGTTAAGTAGCTTACAAAGGTATTTAAACGGCTTACAACGGCATTATAAACGGTAGTAAGTGCGGTATATATGTAGCCCCGCAACCCTTGCAAAAATATATCCGTGATGTGTGCGGGTTTACCATTTTACCTTGTATAAGTAGTAAGGGGATTGACGGGCTTAAAACTTTTTTTAACTATTTCAGTAAAAAACCCATAAATACATCCGTTTAAGCAGGTATAAGATGAGGGGAGCTTTACGTTATTTAACACCTTGTAAACTTTTTTAAAACTATTTTACGGAAAAACCTTTAAAAATAGCCCGAAACGTTGCCTTTAGTTTGAGGGATACTTTTTTAATACGTCAAATACAAGTTATTACGGTTGGTTTTACTTAGGGCGTGGGCTAGCCGTAATTAACACTCAAACATTTTAACTTCCCGTTAGTATTTTATTATTTAACGTATAAATGTCAACTAAATTATGTACACTTTTGATTGTTTTGGAATGTACCATTTTGCGTTGAAAGTTCTAACCAAGTAGTGATTTTTCTAGGGGGATTTTATCTAGATTTTGACCATATATTGGTCATCCTCCCGTAAATCCAGTCGTGTATTTTCCATAATAATGTACCACCTGTTGGCCAGCTCCAATCGGCAGGGAATAGCCGTACGACCAATGTATAATTCAAAACACTCCCCGCAATGAAGGCCATATTCCCCTCCGCTTAGGGCAACGTACCACTGGTCTTGATTTTGATCATAACGCATTTTGGTTCTATTCAAAGGTTCGCCTCCAATCTT
Source organism: Bacillus sp. B15-48 (assembly GCF_016879755.1). Lineage (GTDB taxonomy): Bacteria > Bacillota > Bacilli > Bacillales > Cytobacillaceae > Mesobacillus_B. The sequence continues at coordinate 111,904 of NZ_WOFU01000009.1, read as the reverse complement.
TCTTAATTAGATTTTGCCACCTTTCCCTGCCTATTTTAAAACTAGGTAGGGGAAGGTGTTGTAGAATTTACAAGGGCAGTATACCTGGTTCTGTTTTTAATTTATATACTTCCTTTTTCAAGGCTCTGTTTTGTTCTTTCAGCTCTTTAATTTCCCCAATCATTCTGGCTACTTTAGTTTCATTATCAATTCCTGGCTCGTTTGAAGTTCCTTTACATTTCATCCAGTCATTGAAGGCGTATAGATCCCATTCATCAACTTGATATCCTCTACTAAGGGTGGGAGTGCTCTTCATCCATTCTTTAATCTCATTCTCATCACATTTTGCTCCGTAGGAGCGAAAGAATTTGGCTGCTTCTTCTGCGTTATATGTGCTCATACTTTTTCCACATACTCCTTAACTATTTTCTGCCGTTTCCGTTTCCTTTTCTAAATGGCCCTTTAGCCGATATGAAGGGCCTATAATGTTTACCACTGTGGCATGGTGTAGGACTCGGTCCAGAATGGCATTGGCAATTTTGGGATCCTGGAATATATCTCCCCATGTTTTGAAGTTAGCGTTTGTTGTCAAAATTGTGCTTTTCTTTTCATATCTCATATCGATTAGTTGAAAAAATAATTTGGCATCTTCGGCGTCAATTGGCAAATAGCCAATTTCATCAATGATAAGCAGCTTATATTTTGCATAATGTTTTAACCTGTTTTCCAGTCGATTTTCAAGTTTTGCCTTTTTTAAATTCATAATTAGATCATTACATTTAATAAAATAGGTACTGATGACATTGGGGTCAGTCCCCCGGTGGAGTAACGCTTTACTTCGCTGGGGGAGTGACCCTTTTCCCCTATGTAAATCTTGAAAAGGGAGTTGGGTAGTGAAGGAGGGAAGACAGCTTTCCCTCCTTTTTATTACGAAAACAGCCTTCATAATTGAAGTATTACTTTAGAACAATGTGAAGGGAAAGGGATTCATTAGAAGTCAAAATGCATGAAAACTTGTTGATAGTACATGTCATAATTAGAAACCCGAAATTAAGACTCCTAGCAATGTTTGCTTCAGCTGCTACGGAAAGGCTTCTCTTAATAAAAATTGTGGTATATGATCAAAACTTGACTCTTTTTACTAGGTTTTTTACCTATTCCATTAGGAACAAATTCACATATATTACTCCTGTATATAGACAAATATAGGAGATGAGATCTTATGTTGACCTATTTAAATCCAATGTGGGGACAATGGACGTTTGGAGCCTCTCACCCCCCTCGCCCTCCTTTTGGTACTCCTACTGGGATTTTTTTACCCCCTCGTCCTCTTCACGGTATTCCTAGAAGGGATATTGAAGATCTTCTTTTAGATCCAAACTGCGAATATATGGGGCGTCAAGATGGGGACTTTTTATACTGTTGCAGTGACCCGGGTGTAATTAATTGTTATTTGGTGGATCCTTGGGGTAATGTTATTCGGTAGTAACCGATCACTAACCTAAATGAATGTATAAAGCCTTATCGATAAGTAAAAGACCAAAGTTTAAATCTAATGGATAAATATGGTTAATATTTTTTGTTTATCGTAAAATGCTTTATACATTCACCATGACCCCAAGACACTAAAGATTTTGTTGTTGATATTGTTAATGAAAAGTACGACTTTACTGAAATGGTAGAAACGATTAAAGAGTAAAGCGACAAAATGTAGCCTTGCAGTGAATATTAGACAGTCATGCAGGGCTTTTTTAATTGCTACGCAGGCAACTTACTAAAAACAATGTTTAATTCAAACCAAAGAATCATTTTCCTTGTTCAAGTTGAATAGTAAATAATAAATTTTATAAGGAGTCTTTTGGATGAGGCTGACCTTCTTTCTCCTCCCTCTTGGCAACCTGACATAACAACATCCAAAAGTACCTATGTCCTCGCGTTGTCTCCGTTGTGTTGCATATTTTGCTGCAAGGGTGCTTTTTTTAATTAATCATAATAGACAAATATAAGTACATAAAATCATAGAGCATATAGGAACGATTAGATAAGGAGGTACTGAATGTCTAAATTGAACTCATACTCACGTCTAAAAGTAAAAAGGGATACATTTTATCAACCTGATTCACAAGGTGGCGGTGTGTATTTTAGAAATAACGTAAACTCATTCCAAATGAAAGGTGATACCATTTATCAGTGGATTGAAAAATTGATGCCGATGTTTAATGGGGAGCGGACATTAGCAGACTTGACAGAAGGATTAACAGCCTCATATCGAGACAGGGTTTATGAGATTGGAGAAATTTTGTATAACAATGGCTTTGTTCGGGATGCAAGTCAAGATATTCCTCATCAATTAAATAGCACCGTTCTAGCAAAATATGCTTCTCAAATTGAATTTATCGAGAATTTTACCGACTCTGGTGGGTATCGTTTTCAAGAATACCGTCAGGCTAAAGTTCTGGCTGTCGGATATGGTCCATTTTTAGTTTCATTGATTTCTGCATTAATTGAGTCTGGACTTCCTAAACACCATTTCATAGTAACGAGTTCTTCAATACCAACAAATAGGCTTAGAATTAATGAGTTGGTGCAGAACGCTAAAAGTGATGACACTGAGGTGGAAGTAACAGAGGTGTCGTTTGAAAAAGAGGCAGAAAGGAGTTTTTGGAAACAAACAGTGCAGCCTTATGATTGGATTCTCTATGTGTCACCGGATGGTAATGTAAATGAATTAAGGAATCTTAATTTAGTATGCAAAGAGGAAAAGAAGTCATTCCTATCCGCCATATGTATAAAGAAAGCGGGGTTCGTTGGTCCATTAGTCCATCCGGAATCAGAGGGGTGCTGGGAGTCTGCATGGCGTCGGATTCATCGATTTGTTTTAAAAGAAGATGAGCAGTCTCACCAACTTTCTTTAATAGCAGGATCGATTTTGGCAAATATCGTTGTATTCGAATTTTTCAAGAAGGCCACAGGAATAGCAGATTCAAATCAGAGAAATCAAATTTATCAGCTTAATCTTGACACACTAGAAGGAAACTGGATGTCATTCATCACACATCCGCTAGTCACGTCTAGAAGAGTTATACCTAAACAGATTGAAGATCTTGATTTAAGGATCGAACAACAATCAATCCGAAATGACCTGTCAAGTAATGTTTTCGAATATTTTGGACAATTAACTTCTAAAGAGATAGGTATTTTCCATGCTTGGGAGGAACGCAACTTAAAACAGCTTCCCCTCTCTCAGTGTTATATCCAAGTAGTAAACCCAATATCTAAAGGACCGGCAGAGCTGCTACCGGAGGTGATCTGTTCCGGTTTTACACATGAAGAGGCAAAAAGGGAGGCAGGACTGACTGGTATTGAAATGTATGTTTCACAACTGGTCTATGGATTCAGAGGTGAGAAGAATGATGCTCGTGCACACATACCAGAAGGGTTTATCGGCATTGGTGCAGGGGAAACAATTGAAGAGGCTGTTTGTCGTGGCTTGCAATCCTATTTAGATGAGGAATTGAGGAAAAGAAGGTTTGATCAACTGAATCCTATTATCCATATCCAAATGGGGCGGATAGAAGATAAACAATGCAGGTTTTATTTAAATGCACTAACTAGCTTAAATGGTACAACGACAATCGGTTTGGAAAATAAGATACTTGGCTTCCCTGTGATATGGGTAAGGACGCATGGCAATCGGTATACTAGTACAGGTTTAAATAAAACAATGGCCTTACGGAGGGCATTGAAACAGGCACTTATGAATACTCAAAACAATGTTAATTCTCTAGTGAGGGAAAAGACAGAGTCATCGAAAAAACAAGAAACTAAACTTCAAATTAATCTTCAAACTACACTTCAAATCCCTTCTTGTAATGACTTGACACAATTGGAACTATTACAATCTTCCATTAAGGTTTTAAACCAAAATAGCAAACGGTTATTTGTATATGATTTTTCAGCTGAACCTTTTTTAAAAAAGAAGCTGGCAGGTGTGTTTGGAGTTCAAGTACGAGAGGGGGAATCCTAATGGCTGCTAATATTTTAATTACCGGACAAGGTTTATTAGCCGATTTCGTATATGATCAATTGTCTAATCAATATTTTGTAAGGCGTCAAAATATATTAGAAGAGGTTTCAGGCGAACCAAAATTAGCTATTGTGCTGCACGATGGATGGTATCCATCGATTCATCAAAAAGCGGAAGAAAGATTTAGGGCCACAGGTATCCCCTGGCTTAGAGGTTTCGTTTCGTTTGGGGAAGGAATAATTGGTCCATTTGTACGCCCTGATAAATCAGGATGTTCTCGTTGTGCTGACATACGGCGCACGATAGCTAGCTCGGAGCGCCGAGAAAGGGAGTTTCAGGTAAGAATGTCAGCAGGAGAAGGTGTACAACTAGATGCATGGGCATCACGTACGGGCCTATCGCAAATGGCAACCTTAATATGTAACGAGGTGCAGAGTATTCTTCAAAACGAACCCAATAAATTAGAAGAAAGAGTTTTGATAACAAACCTAAGAACGTTAACAAGTTCTAGTCACCTTTTCTTGCCGGATCCATTGTGCCCGATTTGCAGCTCGTTACCTGATGATACATCGGAATTAGCTGAAATTAGGTTAGAATCTAGGCCGAAAATTAATGGTGATGGTTATCGTTGCCGTTCGATGGATGAATTGAAAGCAGTGTTAGTTCAAGATTATCTTGATAATCGTACTGGGATTATGAATAGTAAAATTCAAGATTTCACGTTACCGTTTGCTGATGTCTATGTAAATTTGCCATTATTTGAAGAGAATGAGGGAGTGGCGGGAAGGTCTAGTTCTTATGAACTGAGTGAACTAATTGCTATTTTGGAAGGTTTGGAGCGAAATTGCGGATTTGGTCTCCAAGGCAAAAGGAGGGTAGTTCGTGATAGTTATCATAATTTAAAAAATATAGCACTAAATCCTACAAGAGTAGGGTTACATGAGAAGGAACATTACGCTAAAGCTCATTTCCCGTTTAAACCGTTTCATCCTGATGATTTAATGAATTGGGTCTGGGGTTATTCATTTTTACAAGAACGTTCTATTCTGGTCCCGGAGTCACTCGCTTATTATAGTTTGGGGAATAGAGAGGGTTTTGTTTATGAAACTTCGAATGGATGTGCATTAGGTGGGAGTTTAGAGGAAGCCATTTTCCATGCCATAATGGAGGTAATCGAGCGAGATTCGTTCTTGTTAACCTGGTATGCTAGGCTTCCTCTTCCTCGTCTTGACCTTGGTTCTTCTAACGATAAAGAATTACAGTTAATGGTCGAACGTGTACGTGAGGTGACGGATTATGAGCTTTATTTTTACAATTCGACGATGGAACATGAGATTCCAAGTGTGTGGGGAGTGGCAAAAAACAGAAAATCCAAGGGAGTTAACCTCATTTGTGCAGCCGGAGCTAACCCTAATCCAGTAAGAGCTGTAAAAAGTGCGATTTATGAACTTGCAGGAATGATGTTTAGGGATGATGAAAAATTGGAGGTAAATCGTCAGAAATATGAAGAGATGCTACAAGAGCCGTTCGCAGTACGTACTATGGAGGACCATGGTATGCTGTACGGTCTACGAGAAGCAGAGGAACGATTGAATTTTTTGTTGGATAATACTCGTCCTTTACGTACGTTTGCTGAGGAATTTAAGCCGGCACCGAGCAATAAAGACTTAAAGGACGATCTTCAAGAAATTCTTCAGAAGTTTCGCAAGTTAAACCTTGAGGTCATTGTGGTTGACCAAACAACACCAATCACCAAACGAAATGGATTATTCTGTGTAAAGGTATTGATTCCAGGAATGCTGCCGATGACATTTGGGCATCACCTTACCCGTGTAAAAGGATTTACGAGGGTACTTAATGTGCCCATGCAACTAGGGTTTATGAAGGAACCATTATTGTATGAACAGCTTAATCCCCATCCCCATCCGTTCCCATAATAGGGAAGTAGGAGGTGTAACATTGGAGTTAGAAAGATTTCTACATGACCTGCACTTCGACACGGGTAAAGTCTTTCCGCCAGATTGGCAAGTAGATTGGGAAGACGCACCACTTCCCTATAAACTGTATTATGGCTTATCAGAGATCATGCTTACCCAATATGTACCGTTATTAATCGAGAAACGAGATGCTTATGTAGCCCCCAGCTTAGCAGAGCTTGGCCAACTCTTATGGTATGTATATGGCCTTACACAATACTCTCAAACTGTTTTAAACGAAGAAAACAAGGAGGAAGGAGTAAACTATACCCAGTCATTACGTAGATTTGTTCCGTCTGGAGGAGCGTTGTATCCAAATGAATTATACGTTTATATAAAATTGGAGAGTGTACAAGAGGGAGTTTACCATTACGATGTGGCACATCACCGCCTTAAATTACTCAGAGAAGGAAATTATGATTCCTACTTATCCAGAAGTCTAAAAAATGGCTGTGATATTTCTGACTGTTTCTGCACCGTATTTGTCTCGACTGTTTTTTGGAAAAATTTCTATAAGTATAATAATTTTTCTTACAGGCTTCAAGGTTTAGATGCCGGTGTGTTAATCGGGCAATTGTTAGAAGTATCCAGTCAAATGGGATTCTCTTCACGTGTATGCTACCAATTTCTTGATCGGTCTATCAATCATTTACTTGGACTATCCGAACAGGAAGAAAGTGTGTATGCGATTATCCCATTATCTATTAATTATTCAATTAAGTGCGGTGAAAACGATAATAGAAAAGAAATTGTTTCTGCCAGTGAATTGTGCCGTGAAGTGCCGTTGTTAATGCACCCTTCCTATAACCGTTCAAAGAGGGTTATTGATTATCCGATGCTGAGAAAACTTAATGAAGCATCAATGTTTGAAACAACTCGGTCATTTGTAAAAATAAAAAAAACTGATAGTGTGAAATGTTCTTTAGGTACGAAGTTGACCTTCCTGCCAATTACGAAGGGCTTATCGTATGATCTAGCATCAGTTAGCAGAAAGCGGTATTCTCCTGATATCGATTTTATAATAGGAAAAGTGAGTCAAATACAATTATCCACTTTATTGAAAGAAACCTTTTCCTTCTCATATCAGAATGACCTTGACGATATACATGGAAATGAGGAGAATCGTGTTACTTTGTATGGCTGCTTTTATAACGTGGAGGGAGTTCCAAATGGTGTCTACGCTTATGAGAATTGCGTTCATGCACTTAAGAAAATAACCCAGGGGGATTACCGGAAATTTTTACAAAATGGATTAATATTGCCCAATGTGAACCTTTATCAAGTTCCGCTCTGTATGCATGTCGTTGGTGACAAAGGTCATCTCAAAGAGTACTTAGGATATAGAGGATATCGCATTCAACAGATGGAAGCGGGTATTCTCGTGCAACGCCTGCTTTTGGTGTCGTGTGCCTTAGGAATGGGGGGGCATCCACTACTAGGGTTTGATTCAAAAAAATGTGATAAACTTTACAGGATAGATTCGAAAGAAAAAACCAGCTTGATTCAAATCCCAGTGGGTCCATACCGTCCTAGGGCCTGGTTAAAAGGTAGTTTGCTTACCTAGGAAGTTTATCAAGGGACAAAGGTCCTCAACCTAAGTTTGGAGGGCACTGAAAAAGTCCATTATTTAAATTAGGTAAGCAGTAGAAAGTTTGATTCAAACTTTCTACTGTCTTTTACTGTATAATTATATAGTTATATCCAAATGAAAGCAATAGTTTCTCAAACTTAGTTTTTTTGGAAAATCTATGATATTTTTTGTACCGAAGGATAATATACTTTTTCAATTCAATGAACTTCTTTTCTTTTTTTAGAGAACTTAAAGCTAATATTGTCTTGAAAACGGTCGTAATGCAAGCCACCTATCCGCATGTTTAACCACGTATTACTAAAATCAAAATTATATTTTTCTAGTTCTTGCTTAAAGTGCTCGATACTCTCTTTAAAGAGCCGTTTTACTTCTCCGAATTTCGGTAAGAATCTTTTCTTCCAAGCATTGGATGATTTCATCCGGGCACCCATTCGAAATTTGTTATGAAGCTTTTTCCTCCCAATCACCAAAGACCTTTGTGTACTTAGAGAAGTTCTGTTCAATCCACCGTTGAACGCTCCCCTGAATAGACTGAAGGTCTTTCATGTCTGATTCTACAGGTTCATCCCCTTACGAAGGTATGATAGATTCCTTCAGATAAATGAGTCTCAGAATAACAGCCATCCTCAATGAGCCGTGATATGACTCTTGCATCTTTTACTTCATTTTTGGTAGGGGAGTTGTCGTCAAGCTCCTTTGATTCTTCATATGGGCTGTAGTCACAACCACAACCTTTATTTCCTGTTCTTTTAGCCAATAAGCCAATGGTAACCAGTAGTGTGGCCCGTAGGTTCCATTCTGATAATGATTTCGTGCTTATGGTGTGAGCCTTCAGGCTATTCATCTAGAAAACTAAATCCTAAGTGAGAATTTTCTTTAGAGAGGAATAGTCTCTTTAATACGTATTTGTTTAAAAATAATCCTAACATGTAGTCTAATTAATGTATTTTTAGATTTTTTAATTTTTTGTTAGACAAACTGTCGTAAGGTGGTTTAAGAAGTAGGCGAGAATTATAATCTCCTCTTACTCGCTTTTTTATTGAGAATTAAACTATTAGGCACTTTGAGCGCGAAATGGGCTGTAATATCAGTAACAGCTACCTAAAGAAACCATAATTTGTTAAAGAGAGGAAAAGTAATCTGTTTTATTTATATAAGAATAACGGTTCCCACTCTCTATTCTTGTGTTGTTACCTGATGATAATTACTAAGAGGAGGAAAAAAATGCAAAATTTTCAAAATGACCTACAAATGTTGGGAATGGATCAATTCCAAGTGGGTGATTTAACCCCTATTGGTTATCAGATTCAAGATCCTCTAGCCCCTCAAGCCGTATTTTGTGTCCGTTGTGTCGCTTGTACCCGTTGTGTCCGTTGTTCTTGTGGTGGACGTTGTGGGCGTTGTGTTCGCTGTGTAAACTGTAGCTGTGTTGTTGCCGCCGATCCCAGATGTTCTAATTGTGTGAATGGTTGGAATGGCACTAATTTTGTGAACGGTTGGAATCGTTGATAGCTCTTTAAAGTAGGAATTTTCTGAAAGAAGGTGCACTTGTATATGTTGTACAATGGCGATTCTTTTAGGTAATAGGCGAGAACCCTCGTGACTTCAGTCATGAGATGAATCGCCTTCGGATGCGGTCTAGTGCTAGAAAATAGCGAGATTTTGTACTAGATTAAGTATCCGACATGTCAACTAAATTTTTTGTATCCCACATTATACATGCTATATAATATAACTAGAAATTGTTCTTTGAAAACTGAACATATAGGGTTGATGCAGGAAAAGCTCTGCATCGTAAAATGTTCAAGCAACACGAACAAATAACCGTTACATGTTGCGATAGCCAAGCGCATGTGAGTATCAATACGGGGTTCGCTTGGTTCCTCGTCAAACAGTTCACCTTTTAAATGAGGTGATTGAATCGGTATGCCAACGGGCGTATATTGGGCTGTTGATACCAGGAGGCGATTTTTGCCTTCACAAGCTCGTGACTTCAGTGATGAGTTGTTGACGGAGCGGAAACGATTTGAGGGGTGAGGTGCCACATATATAACGCTTAAGATGAGTTTAGAGTCGTGCCTATTGTTGATAAAGGAAAAATTGATTATTAGCTGCTCCACTTTATTTTTTACCATTTTTATACGCTTTGAAGCATGATGAACAAAATCCCCAGCGTTCATTGTGCTTTTTTTCATTTACCCTAACCGTCTTATTACATCCTCTACATTTCATTCTCTTTCCTTCTAAAAAATTCAGAAAATCCAACGAAAAAAGGGCTGGCAGCACGTCGCTGCAGAAGTAAAACCAACCGAAGATTTTGACTCAATTGATGTATACTATTACTTCTGGAATCAAACAGGTACAGTATGGTTTGATGCGATGCATTTAGATAATCAATTTATATTTGCTGCAATCTATATTATTCAATGATCATTATCGAGAACTGAGGGCAACAGATTTAATATTGACATAGAAGCACTTATTTATGAATAAGAGGATATCATCGAGTTTTCAAATATTGGTTTTTCTTCAAATTGGAAGAACTATTATACGTAATAAACAGTAGGAAAATAAAATATAGACTAATATAAATCTTACATACTGGAAAAACTATTAATTATTTCCCTATTGAAAGACCACTGCTATGCATTAAGCTAATGCTCTTTTTTTCTAGTTTCTTCTAATTGCCTTTTATAATACCTCTCCATACTTAACAAGGTGCCTATCCCCAAGTCCATTAACACCTCTAGCACAATCGGTACAGGCACCTTTTTCAAATGGTAAAGATATTTTTCATTGCTCAACCGATCCACCACATGTAGATCCGCATTTACAGGACGAGTGGGATAAGGCTAAACATCGAGGTCTTCGCCTCTGGAAATTAAATTCGATTTCCGCTTGACTTCAGGTAACCGACCCTCCAGCGCTTGTTTGTGCTGACCAAGGAGCTTCCACTTTTGTTCTTTAAATTATAGATTGCTAGCTTTCATTTCGTCTAAGATGCCATCCCATAGTTTTGCGCGTGATTCAAAGCATTTTTCGCCAATTTCCATGGAGCGCTTCAATTTTTCTTGATCATTTCCACACAGTTCGATTAATAATTTCTCAGCGAGTGGTCCGTGATGATCTTCATCGACTTCGATGTGTCGGTTGAGGTAAAAGTTTAATCTTTCACTTGAGGCTCCAGACTCCTTGAGTGAATCAATTAATGGTTGGAACATCTCAGGAATCAATCCTTCTCTTCCATAGAAAAAAGCTGCGGCGACTTCATAAATTTCACCATTTAATGCTAAGTCTAAATTAAAATTGATAAAGTCTTTTGTCTGTTGATTCAGCCCATCCGTTTTTTCTAATGCCTCTGTATAGTGCAGCCCCTCTTGTAGGTGGGCAATGAATGTTTGAATCAATTGTACATCAGCCCCACATTCTTCCATTGCTTCTAAATAGAGGCCGAAGTGACTGCTGTAGCCGCCTTTCCCATCAATATCAGATTCTTCACCAAGCACAATCTCATTAATAAAACGTGCAAAATTCGAATTCTGAGCTGGAAACCATGGAACATCCACATTGGTTACGGACTTTTGTAGTCTTTTAAGTAGACTCATAAAATCCCAGACAGCAAACACATGATGTTTCATAAAAACTTTGACTCTTTCTGGTGTAGAAATTTCTTGGTAAATCGGGTGAGTGAGAAGCTTGTTGCGATAGGCTTCCAATTGTTCAAAATCAATATTTGTCATGATATGCTCCTTATGATTCGTTTTTTAAAATATTAAAATATTCAAAGATACATTCAGTTTAGTATAATCAGTCTTTTTATTCAATGATTGATTAGAAGGTATAGATAAGTTCATATTCTTGGGTCTGGCCTTTTTTCCTGAGATTGTTGAGTATTTTGAGAGTTGATAGTCAGAACCTCAATATTAATCATAATTTTTATAAGGAGATGATAATTTTATTATGTCACCAAAGGTTCCTTTGTTCTTTAGGAATTCTCAAATAACAAACAACCTACTCAATATTTAAAACGTCATAGATGTCAGGTGTCATCCATTTTTCGGGTGATGTTTGACATCTTTTCTTCGTGGAACACACCTATGAACGAGATTCATCGGGCCGTGCCTGTGACAAATCCAACGGGGCAGACTTGCTAAAGATGTTTTAAATTTCTCATTAAATTAAAATTAAATATTGACAAAAAACATTGAAGAAGATAATCACGAATTAGTACAAATTATCACGTATATATTTAGGAAGGGAGTGGTAAATAAGGGGGGAATAATATGGCAAATCCAATAGTGGCGCGGTCATTAGACGAAATCCGATTTTGGTCTAGGATTATGAAAGAACATGCGTTATTTTTAAGCTTGGGTTTTACTTATGAACAGTCACAACTTATTGATGAAGCTCGGCAGTTTATTTCATTGTTCGAAAGGATTGAAGAAAGGTTAGCTACATTTACGGTAAATTCAGATTTACGTCAAGTTCAAGCCTTTAATAGTGAAGTTTACCAAGCTGCTGCTGCAATATGGAGCTACAAACGAAAGGTGTTAGGCTTAACTCTAAATTGCCAAATCCGTCATAATAACTACCCTTTGTTAGTTGATCATATAAGTAGAGAAGCAGCATATTTTGCTAATCGCTTAAAAGATTTAAATGAAGGGAAGCTTGCCCCAGAACAAGATACTGTCATTCAAGAAAATGTTTTCTTCTTGAAAATTATGGCAGACCATGCAAAGTTTATCGGTCATCTATTAGACCCCTCTGAAAGAAAACTGGTAGAACAAGCAAGGGAATTTAGCTATGATTTCGACCAATTGATGTTTCAAGCGGTTGATTTAGACTCTATGAGTCCACAATCAGAAACTAAACCTATTTTGAGCCAATTTTTAAATCAAAATAAAGTATCGGTTGCTTCCTTAAGGGATTTCAAGAAGACAGCAAGGGAATTAATTGAAGCATGTCGCATTAAGAGCAATATTCACCCACTTTTAGCTGACCATACATTTAGAGAAGCAGAAAGATTTCTAGAAATCATCGATTTATTTGAAGCTAACCTGCAAAAAAATTGAAAATAGATTTAAGATTTTTTATGTTAAAGGATTTGGTGTAGATATGAATGAGGAGATATGGAAATGGCAAAGGTGGGTGAAAATGATTTTGTAGTCGGGTTTGTCCCACATCACAATCATGGTTCGGTTGATTATACCTCAGTTGATGCTGGGCATGTTCATCAATGCTCGGATGTTACTTCACCTCCTATAGGAACTCAGGATTATACTATATTCATTACAATGAGGGATATGTTGTCTTTGAAAATGGGCATACGCACTATTATTAGGCTTATTCTGGTCCATCGATTCTAGTAGGAAATGGAATGCATGGACATTATTTAGTGCTATTAATTATCTTTTGGTGCTATCAGGAGCTCTATTTTCGAAACTTTCTGGGGAATTGTTTCACAATTGCATTCGTGATTGTGTCCGCCATTTGTAAAGTTTGCAATTCAATTTCATCAAACACATCAATACTTGATTGAAATTTTTTTTGAAGTATAAATAATGCTTCCTCTATAGTAAGTTCCAGGTGCTCGAAAAACATTTCTTGAAATTCATCTCTTTCTATAAACGGATTTATTCTACTTAGGAATTCGGCAATTTCTTCTCCATTTGCGAACCATCTTCTCTGTGCATCAGCAACAGCTTTTTGATTTTCTGCTTTTGCGGCTGTTACAAGTTCCGCAGCAATGACCAGATGTTCCCTGATTAAATCGCTGAACTTTGCGGCTATTCTATTTCCATAGAAAGGCTTTAGTAAATTGCCCATATCAGTAGCGTTGCGGAGTAAACGTGCGGTAACAGCGTCTAAATCAGGTAAATTAAAGACGATGCTATTGATTGTCATCCTTGTCCAGTACACGTGTTGTTTCCAAACTAACCGCATGGCATTACTTAAACGAAATTCCTGTTCACTAATAAATGAATGTTTGAATCTAGGTTTATTCATGGTTTCACCTCCATCCCCCCTAAATACTAATCAATTTATTCAGATTCAAAAAAGTTGCTTGTATTATTGAACTATGACTAAAATTAAAAAAGAATTAGTGGATTATACGTCCTGTAATTCGGGGTCAGTACCCGGTGAGTAAAGAATTACTTCGCTGGGGACTACTGACCCACTAGCCTAGTTTAATTATGGGGGACATATGAAAAAAATAATAATAAGTAGTAGCATTGTAATCATATTATTGATTGCTGTAGGTTATTTGCTAAATGAGTTATCTCAATCAAGAAAGTTCCAATTCTTTGGTGGTTTAGTTACTAGTATAGACACAAACGAAAAAGTAGTAGCCTTAACCTTTGATGATGGTCCTGGGGTAAACACACATGAAATATTAGAAATATTAAGAAAACATGATGTGAAAGGTACTTTCTACTTAACAGGATATGAAATTGAAAAATATTTTGATGATGCAGAAAAAATCGTGCAAGAAGGACACGAAATTGGAAATCACTCCTATTCCCATCAAAGAATGGTTTTTAAATCTCCATCTTTTATTAAAGATGAAATAGATAAAACTGATGAGTTAATTCGACAAATCGGTTATGAAGGAGAAATCACTTTCCGTCCACCTTTTGGAAAAAGGTTAGTTTTGTTACCGTACTATCTATCCAAGCAAGATAGGACTACGATTTTTATGAATATAGAGCCTGATTCTTATCCCGAAATTGCTGCTGATTCAAATGAAATTGTAAACCATGTTGTCGAAAATATAAAACCTGGTTCCATCATTTTATTACATGTGATGTATGAAAGTAGGAGAGAATCGCTCAATTCAGTAGAAGGAATTATTACTTCGTTAATTGAGGAAGGGTATACCTTTGTAACAATCTCAGAACTACTAGAATTTGGAATTCAAGAATGATATTGTAATCGTTCTTTACCTGACGGGTACGTTGAAGAAGAAAAGAGAATTCGAGCAAAAACGCACTGATTAAAAACTCAGTGCGTTTTTCTATGCTAATTATGGTGATAATTTGTATGGGGCCGAAATGCTGACCCTTTTTCCCTGATTAATCAATCAGCTTATCGCCTGATTGGAATTACTAGCTTTGTATTCGGTCATGATGTTGTGGATGATGGTTTGGACAGGAAGAATTTCGTTGATTTCATCTACCCGGGCCCCCGCAAAAACGAGCCCATTCTCGCAATCTCCATCCATTGATGTGATTAAAGAATCCATTGTACAGAAGCGGTAAGAACAATCTTTCAGGCAGTCGATGCACTTCTTGATTTTCACCTTTTTATCATCGGATATTAGTTCAGTGAAGTGGTTCCTTATTGCACGGCCTTCTAATCCTACCGTTGTTTTTACCATTACCATATCTTCTTTCTTTGCATGTACATATTTTTCTTTAAACGATAAGGGAGCATCACATTCGTTGCTGGCAACAAATCTTGTTCCGATTTGAACTCCAGATGCTCCCATCCGGATGGCACGGGCGAGATCCTCCCCAGTCATAATCCCTCCAGCAGCAATGACGGGAACCTTAACGGCGGCCACTACTTCCGGTAAAATATCGAATAATGGCCTGTCGGTGCCAAGATGTCCACCCGCTTCACGGCCTTCTACCACAATGGCTGCAGCACCAAGACGTTCTGAAATTTTTGCAAGCCTTGCTGAAGAAACAATGGAAATCACCGGAATGCCGGATTCCTTGCCCCAGCTGTACATATCTCTTGAGATGCCAGCACCTGAAATAATAAAATCAACTTTTTCCTCGATCGCCATTTTCATTTTATCGGCAAAATCATTCATCGCAAAAAGCACATTGACTCCAATATAGCCGTCACCCTGAAGGGATTCCTTCGCCTTCCTGATGTGATATCGCAATTCATCCAAACTAATCCCGGTTCCTGAAATAATTCCAATTCCACCGGCATTTGCAACAGCAGAAGCAAGTCCGCTTAAAGAAATACCTACTCCCATTCCCCCTTGTATAATCGGAAAGTTAGGCGTCATATGACCAATTTTTAATTGTGGAAAGTTCAAGATAATACCCCATTTCATCATTCTTATTATTCCTAGACCTTATTGTAATGGCTGGATACGAAATGAATAGTTACAAATATAATGCCCAGTCCTAAAATCAGATGATAATTATGTTGATGTCACAAAGTGTACATAATGTGCCTGGCATTATTCGCAAGTCCTATGTTTTTAAACCTTGATTGCCTAGGGAACGAGTAGGGATGGAGGTTTCGTTGGTTTTTATTACATACTGGGTATATTTAAGCACTCCACTTATTGTGAAAAAAGATGATCCGACGCTGACATTGAACCACCAAACCATGTCTGTAATCAAATTGTTAGATGAATACAGAACATTTACAGAAATATTAAAACGGTCAAAAGCAGATTACAACTCCTCGAAAGTTATAGACGAATAGAAAAAGGGAATGTACGATATAAAATTAATGGGGAGGTAGTTATGAAAACCAGAGATGCTTATTATGACAATGCCAAATTTTTACTGATTTTCTTGGTTGTATTCGGTCACTTTATCCAGTCGTATATTCATGAAGATAAATTTATTTATACAGTGTACACAACGATTTATACATTCCACATGCCAGCGTTCATTTTAATATCAGGGTTTTTTGCAAAGGGATTTCGTAAACCGGGCTATTATAAAAAGTTAACAAAGAAGTTGATTATCCCATATTTAATTTTTCAAGGGATCTATTCACTCTATTACGTATTAATCAATGAACGTAGCGTCATTGAATTAAATCCGTTAAATCCACAATGGTCATTATGGTTTTTGCTTAGCTTGTTTTTCTGGAATGTCATGCTTTTTCTTTTTACAAAATGGAAACCGCTTTTCGCGCTTAGCCTATCTGTAGGTATAGGAATTGGGGTTGGGTATTTTAATGAAATTAATCATTTTTTGAGCTTGTCACGTACTTTTGTCTTTTTTCCATTCTTCTTGCTCGGTTATTACTTGAATAAAAACACATTTGAAAAAGTTCGAGATCGGAAGGTTAAATATACTTCTTTCTTCATATTATTTTCACTATTTGTTGCCGTTTATTTGCTTCCAGGGTTTGATTATAAATGGTTGTTTGGATCAAGACCGTATGAGGCACTTCATTATTCCTACGTGAATGGCGGGATTATTCGCTTGGCGCTTTACGCACTAACTTTACTGACGACGTTAAGCTTCTTGGCTTTGGTTCCAAGACAAAGGTATTTTTTCACTAAGTGGGGAACAAGTTCGATTTATGTCTATTTATTACATGGTTTCTTTGTGAGGTATTTTAGAAGTAGCGAATTAGTTGGTTATCTAAGTGAATCGGAACAAATTATTGTTTTAATTTTTCTGTCCCTTTTATTAATTGCTTTTCTTTCAAGTAAGCTGGTTCGCCGGATATCAGAGCCATTTGTCGAATTGAAAAGTTCATATTTCACAAGATATAGGTTAGATTCTGGCTATGATAAGCGATACTGAAGAACTTAACGAGAAATTACATGAAGAAAAGATTTGTAGGGAAAACTCCTAATACGAAAAGGTTAGGAGTTTTTCTGATGAAAAAATACGTAATTTTGTTTTGTTTCACATTAGTGATTTTAGGTGCTACTATTCACTATTCCTCTGCTCGTTCAGCTGATCTAAAGCTGACGGCTCTCGGTGATTCCATCACACATGGAACGGGTGACCCATCTAAGCAAGGCTATATGGAAAGAGTGAAAGCTCTGTTAGAAAAGAAAAAGAATGTAGCTGTACAAATTAGCAATTTTGCTGTCCCAAAATACACAACGGATAATATTTTGGCTCAGTTGGATCGCGATAAAATAAACAAGGAGATAAAAGCAGCGGATTATCTTATTCTCTACATAGGTACAAATGATTTTAGAAGAAGTGCAGGCTACAATTTTAATAAAATAGATGAAAAAAGAATGGGGATAGGGGAAGCAAAATTCACGGCAAATCTTCATAAGATTTTAGAACACTTGAGAAATAAAAATCAAACTGCTCCCATCCTCGTTTTAGGTTTATATCATCCATATCATGAATCTGAAGACGCTAAAAAAATACTCCAATTAATTGAGCATTGGAATGAAGAAATTCATACGGTTACGAATGGCTACACGCAAACCTACTTTGTTCCAACTCTTGACCTTTTTACTACTAACAACCATTTTAGCGATGCCCTTCATCCAAACAGTGCCGGTTACCAATTAATCGCCGACCGACTTTACGAAGTTATGCTGAAATTGGATGGCTAGGGATCAACGGGAATAGAGGTCCCACGGTGAGGTAAAACATTACTTCAGTGTGGGACCTTTTTGCAACTTGACCGTTCAGCTAATTTCAAAAAAGACTAGTGTAACAAGGGATTTTTTCACCAAACGTATTAGTTTAGTAAAATAAAAAGGGAATGCAATACATTCATTTTATTGTTGGGAGGGGGGTTAAAAATGGAATTTAAACTTGCAGATGCATCTGATGCACCAATCATTCATGAGTTAATGATTAAGGCATTTTTGGAATATGAAAATGAAGAGCCTCCATCAAGTGCTTTAGAGGAAACAGTCGAATCCATATCAACAGCTTTAATGGAAAATGAGAAGGGCTTCATTGCTTATGATGATGAACAGCCAATAGGAATGGTTCGTTTTAAATTCATACAAAATGGCCTTTATTTTTTTAGATTGTCGGTAATACCAGAAAAACAAGGACAGGGTATTGCAAAAGAAATATTAAAACACCTGGAAATTTATGCAAAAAATAAAGAAATCTCTACATTACTGTGTAAAGTTCGTAAGACTGTTCCAAAAAATATTCAACTATATCGTTCGATCGGATACAGGGTTTTTGATGAGGAAATCCTACATAAGCCAAATGGTGTAAATATAAAGGTTGTCTCTATGATGAAACAGATATAGTAAAAGGTGTTTTGCAGAAAAGCTTGAGAAGTTAGGCGGAAAGACTTAAAGCCTAAATTCTATGAACGGGGTCTGAACCGAAATTCTCGGAAAACAAAAACGAATAGAAGACAAAAGGAAAGGAGCCGTCACGGCTGCTTTCCTTTTGTTTTTTCCACCTTTTGCGCTGCGAATCGTACAAGTACGCAATCCGGCGAAGCTTTTTTTATTGACACCAGTTCTTTAAGAGTTATAGGAGAGAACTCAGCTCAAACCTATATCTTCAAAAATGCTATCATAGCGACGGGTTCGCGGCCCAGTGAGCTTCCGACATATGTTAAGAGCTTTGTTACATTTATTGATTGTTTGAATTTACAATATTATTTCTTAAAAACTCAAGGCCTCCTTTTATTGCATTTTCCATTGTTGCTTCAGCTAGGTCAGCATCGGAATTAATGATTGCATTCAGCATAATAGAATGATTTTCAATTGCTGATTGCATTGCATATTCGAAAGGTCTACTGTTAATAGAAGTTATTGTATGGATCCGTTTAATTATTTCACAAAGTGGACCATTTCCTGAAAACTCGGCTATCTTGTGACGGAATTCTAGCAACTTTTTTCTATGTTGCACATAATTACCGGCTGAAACAGCTTGCTTATCCTGTTCGAGGATTTCTTGTAGCTCTTCGATCATTTTAGAATCATGGTTTTCTGCTACGAATCTTATTGCTAGGGATTCAAGTCGTGCCATAACGGTATAATAATCTGCTAATTCTGAAAGGCTAATCTTCCTTACCATTACCCCTCGATGTGGAACCAGCTCGGCGATACCAGCTTCAACTAACTTACGAAGTGCTTCTTTTACGCTAGTACGACTGACAGAATACTCATTTACCAAGTCAGCTTCGACAAGGTGAACCCCTGGAGAGTATTCACCATTTATTATTCTTTCCTTAATTTTATCAAAAATAATATCAGATAAGAGTTCTTTCTGTTTTGTGCTTTTGGTATTAATCGTAAATTACCCCCTTCAATAAGTAGATAAAATAGTCTCTTTATAAACCCCATAATATCAATACAAAATTCTATATTAATATTAGCATGCAATGTTGAAATTAAAAATGCCTTTTATGAAAAGTATTGTAGTAATTATTATTTTTAAAAAATTCAAAAAATAATTGACGAATACAAAAATTGAATGCTAATATTGAATTGTAATATTGAGATGCAATATTGAAATATTACAAAATTATCTAGGAGGAGAAAAATATGGAACTAGAAAGAAATAACATTATTCTTGCTGCTGTTGATGCAAATGGGGAACCAGACTTTTTGGAACCGGGAGAGCCTGCTATTAACAACATACCTGGTGTTTACGAAGGTATAAGGTACTGGACAGTAAACGATGTGCCTTCATTATTCGATAACATAGGTAGTGCACCAAAAGATGCTTCCTCATTTACTTTGCCAGGTGGAGTCTGGATTGGGATGAATTGTTTTCCTGCTCACTCAGCTGGAAGACTTGATGTAAAAGCAGCAACAGGGGATCATGCTAAGGACCTTGACATAGGGGGTGATGGAGACCCTTCTATGCACCGCAGCAATTCAATTGATTTTGAGTATATTATCTCAGGAAAGGTAGATTTTGAACTTCCAGGAGGAAAAGTTCGCACTTTAGTACCTGGAGACATCCTTATCGTAGCTGGAGTAGAACATGCGTGGAAGAATCACTACGATGAGCCATGTAAATATCTTGCGGTTTGTGTCGGTGCAAAACCTCCTAAAAAGTAATTTCAAAATTAAATATTTATACAGCCTTGATAATAAATGTAAGCGTTAACGAACAATTAATGATTAGTGGGGTGAACAGGAATGAAAGAAATAAAAGGAAAGACAGCAGTTGTAACAGGTGCTGGAGGCGGTATGGGACGCTCCATTGCTCTTGCCCTTGCTAATGAAGGAGCAAATGTGGTTGTCGTGGATATAGAAGAGGAATTAGCTAAAGCTGTAGCAGCTGAAGTTGCTGAATATGGTGTAGGATCATTAGGTCTAAAGGCCGATGTCTCTAAACTGAAAGATATCGAGGCAGTAGCTGATGCTGCTTACGACAAATTTAAATCAGTAGAGATACTATGTAATAATGCTGGAGTAACTCTTCGTCCGTTCCGTGCACATTGGGATGCCAGTTATGAGGACTGGAATTGGATGATGAATATTAACTTCTGGGGTGTCCTAAACGGTCATTTAACTTTCGTTCCACGGATGATGAATACTCCGGGAGAGAAGCATATCGTAAACACTTCTTCGATGGCTTCCTTAATGGATATTGCAGGACACGCTGCCTACTCTGCATCAAAGGCAGCTGTTGATGGACTTTCTAATAGTGCGAGAGAAGAATTGAAACTCTTTGATATTGGTGTCTCAGTTTTCCATCCAGGTGCCGTTCGGACGAGAATCACCACAAGTGATCGGTTAATGGATGAAAAGCACAAATCAGAGCAAAAGTATGTGAAGTCTTGGAGTGATTATGTAAACGAGATCTCGAATCCGATAGTAGAATCAAAGAAAGTAGTAGAGCCTGAAATTGATCCGGACGTTCCAACCAATGCTTTTGAATACATTTCGCCGAAACACACAGGTATGTTTGTCATTGAAGGCATTCTTAAGAATAAGCCACATATTATGACACACCCTCTTCCAATGGATAAAATTCAGTCACGATTTGACGGAATATTGGGAGCGGTTCCAACTTATCCTGAAAGCTAATGCAGTAATTTTCAAG
Source organism: Bacillus sp. B15-48 (assembly GCF_016879755.1). Taxonomy (GTDB): domain Bacteria; phylum Bacillota; class Bacilli; order Bacillales; family Cytobacillaceae; genus Mesobacillus_B. Next base: position 90,616 of record NZ_WOFU01000009.1, on the reverse strand, counting down.
AATATTTAAACAAAAACTTGTATGAGGGAGTTAAGTGATATGAAATCTCGCAAGAAAAAGACAACAAGGCTAAAAGAAATCTTTAACAGTCCGAAAACTGAACTCATGCCATTCGGTGTTCTCCCAATTCACGCACAGATGGCGGAGCGAGCAGGGTTTGAATCATTTCACATTTCAGGTGGCATGTCCTCCTGGTGGCTTGGGGGTGTACCGGATGTAGGGCTTATGACTCGTACAGAAGTTATTAATAATGCTCGGCGTATAGTTCAATCAGTTGATATACCTGTATATTGTGATGCTGACACTGGATACGGTGGTATTCAAAATGTCCAATTGACAGTGAAAGAATTCATCGATGCGGGAATTGCAGGGATACACATTGAAGATCAACTCGATCCTAAAAAGGCTGGTGGACAAGCGGGGATAGCGATTGTTTCAGATGAAGAGGCAATTGGTCGTCTCAGATGTGCATGCGATACTCGAGATGGTATCGACCCAGATTTTGTGATTACTGCACGCACTGATGGGTATGCTGTTGGTGGGGTTGAAGAGGCTTTACGCCGAGGCAAACTCTATCGCAAGGAAACAAATGTGGATGTGATTTTCTATGAAGGAATAAGGTCGTGGGAGGAAGTCGAATACCTTCTCAGGGAAACACCTGGTCCAGCCTATTGCATAGCTAGCAGGCATGCAGGCCGTACACCATCTGTAGAGGAACTAACTAGAATGGGACAGGCGATTAATATTGTTCCTTTCTTGCAACCTGGCGTGCAAGATGCTTGGAAGCTCTTACTGAAGGTAAAGAAATCCGGGGAATTAGCGCCTTATGACGAGTATATGGAAGAATGTTTTGCCCTAGAGGGGACAGAGGAATTTGTGGGATATGGGGACATTTTTGTAAAACCTTCTTATGAAGATGTTCGTAAAACAGAAGAGAAATATCTTCCAGAGAACATGCGAAGAGACTATGAAGGTACAATTCATGATTAAATCAACCTCCGCAGACTGAAGCGTGTAATATGGTTGTTTATATTAGCAATTTGATAGAGAACGTTTTTGGCCTATGAGACCATTCATATCAAAAGTTTTACAGGTTTTTATTAAAAGTTTTTTTGCAAAAACGACTTTGTATGCGAGGAGAGACAAATATGAAAAAAATCCATTTTGCTAGTTTTGTGCAACATTCTCCCAATAACCAGTACCCAATAGTTTGGAGGCATCCGCGAACTAGAAGAGGGTTCGAATGGAATAGACCGGAGATATTTGAGGAAATTGCTGCTATCAGTGAAAGAGGAAAGTTTGACATGATGTTTGCTGCTGATACGCTTGGAATAGGTACAACGCATGGTGGATCAATAGCTAGTAGTGTTAAAAATGGTTTTATAGGTCCTATTCACGATTCATTTACACTAATGGCGTTGTTAGCAGGAAAAACTAAACATATTGGTTTGGGAGCTACGATGTCGACATCCTTCTATCCCCCATATTTGCTAGCTAGAATGACGGCGACATTGGATCATTTAAGTAGGGGACGATTTGCTTGGAATGTGGTTACCTCATCTTCTGATGCTGAAGCACAAAATTTTGGTTTGGATAAAATGTATTCTCATGCTGAACGTTATGAGCGAGCTGATGAGTTTTTGGAGCTATGTTATCAGCTGTGGGAATCTTGGGAAGAAGATGCGGTGTTGGAGGATAGAGAAAATGGTATTTTTGCTGACCCGAGCAAGGTTAAGCATATTAATTTTTCAGGTAAATATTTTAAGAGCAAGGGTCCTCTTAACGTAACTCGTTCACCGCAAGGACGTCCTGCAATTATCCAAGCCGGTAGTTCAGATAGTGGTAAGGATCTTGCTGCTAAACATGCTGAAGTTATTTTTGCTTTGCTGCCTAATATTGATACTATGAAAGCGTTTTATGACGATGTAAAAGGAAGAATGATAAAATTCGGTAGAAATCCAGATGATGCTAAAATTCTTTTCGGTGTGCAACCTATTGTAGGTGAAACTGAGGAGATTGCACATATTAAACGTCAAATTGTAGCGAGTTATGGTACCGCGGAAATTGGATTAATGATTCTTTCCACTGGGTTAGGAATTGATTTCTCAAAATTCGATCTTGATCAACCGTTATCTCAAGATCTGCAAACCGAGGGACTCACATCAACATTAAAAATGTTTAACAAGAGTGATACTTTAAGAGATGCTGCGAAACATATGGCTTCAACTGGCGCATTGTCTATGGTAGGTACTGGAGAACAGGTGGCTGAAGAAATGGAAACGGCTATGAGGGAAATTGGGGGAGATGGCTTTATGATTCAGTCTGCATTTTGGCCGTCTGCTCTTACGGAATTTGTGGAAATGGTCATTCCAATCTTGCAAGATAAGGGTCTACACAGAAAAGAATATACTGGTAAGACTTTGAAAGATCATATACTAGAATATTAATTCTATTCGGTATTCGGGAAACTCGGTGTCATATTTCAGTGAAAACGTCATATTAATCCGTCAGTGATTTTGTCACTGTTTGTCATCTCTTCATCCCTTCTTGGATGTTAGCTTGTATACAATTGATTAAATATTCATGCAAGTACTTTTATACACTAATTGTTTGGACTTAAAGTTATCTAATGAAAAACACCATGTAAGCGCAATAATTAATGGGGAAAGGTAAAATTATTTCGAGGGAGATATTAGATAATGCAGATCAAAGCAGCAGTTTTAAACGGTTATAATCAGCCTTATGAGTTAGAAAATCTTGAATTAAGTTCAATCAAAGAAGATGAGGTATTAGTAAAAATAGTAGCCTCTGGTATGTGTCAATCTGACGAAACGAATCGCAAAGGTTACGATGGTTATACACAATTGCCCACAGTTCTTGGTCATGAAGGATCAGGCATTGTTGAGAAAATAGGAAAAAATGTTGTTGGCATCGAACCAGGTGATCATGTCGTTATCACTTATGCTTATTGTGGTCATTGTGATAGTTGCTTAACAGGTTTACCAGTCTCGTGTGATGATTGGGACCTAAATTTTCTTGGCAAACGGCAAGATGAAACTCCTTATTTTACAAAAGAAGATGGTACACCAGTTATGCGATTTTTTGGGCAATCATCTTTTTCTACCTACTCGATTGTTAGTCCTTCAAGTTTAACAAAAGTAGATAAATCTATCGATCTACGTTTAGTTGGGCCACTAGGATGTGGATTTATTACGGGGAGTGGTACAGTATTTAATGTGTTAAAACCAGAACCAGGTACAACAATTGCTGTCTTCGGAACTGGAGCAGTTGGATTAGCTGCAATGATGGCTGCCAAAATTTCTGGCTGTACAAAAATTATCGCTGTCGATATTCATGACAATCGATTAGACCTTGCCAAGGAACTTGGTGCAACACATACAATTAACAGTAAAAATATAAACGTAGTAGATGCTATCCGCGAGTTAACAAATGGTAAAGGTGTGAACTATAGTGTAGATACGACTGGCGTACAAGCAGTTGTTAAAGATTCAATTAAAGTATTAGCTGTAGGTGGATCAGTAGCACCTCTTGGAATGGGAGGTGATATAGATATTAATATTTTTGAAGACTTAGCTATGGAAAATCGTAATATAGTTGGAGCTCGTATAGGGAAGGCTGTACCACAGTTATCCATTCGACAAATGGTTGAGTTCTACAAAGAAGGAAACTTCGCATTTGATAAACTAGTAAAATTTTATAAATTTGAAGACATCAATGAAGCAGCAGATGAATCATCATCTGGTAAAGTAATTAAGCCAATTTTAGTCATTGATGAAACTTATACACCAGGTTCATAATTAGAAAAATGAATCTCCTCCATAGCTGATGTTAAAATTCTTTTTGGTATCCAACCCATTGACGCTGGTGACCATATTATTTTCATTGGGCAAATAATCGATATCAAAAAGCAAGACAAAGAACCCATGTTGTATTTCCGCCGAAATGTTGGATTGATTCCTGCCGGATGGCCAGTATAATTGAAATAATTTTAGAGGAAATTGAGTTGTTAAAGGCTGTAGCCAGCCGACAGCCAACAGCCAACTTCTAAACTTGTCTTGAAGGATGGAAATCTACGGAAAGAACTAACAAACTGTGTCGTTACGGCATGAAAGGAGTATCAAGATGGATAAGTATACAGAATTTATCCATTTACCAGATTTACTCTTTAATCAATTATGTATCAAGCAATTTGGAATCAATCGTGGAGTCTATAATACGATTGACGAATGGTTTTTTGAAAATGGGATTAAAAACATTTTAGAACGAAGACAAAGAATTTTTCATTTTCTAGTCTGGTATATTCAAAGTGGCTTAGCTACTAACGGAAATATTAAGTTTGGGCATGGAAACCTATCAAAAAAATTAAGGGAATATTCGGAATGTAATTAATTCCAATTGTTAATAGGGGAGAAATATTTCATGAGTGGACTCAATACAAGCCAAATGGCAAATGAGGCATGGAGTGGAAGTATATTAATTACCGCATTTACTTATTCATCTTACCTAACTTTGTAAAATTATATGATCCCATTTTGTCAAAGATCGAATGCGTCAATCGGTCAAGCGCTTTTATTTACTTATGCAGGTTTTACTACAATGGTAATATCTATTTTTTGGGAAGTTGCTAAAAGTATTGAAAGTAAAGACAATAGTTCCTATAGGTGCAGTGTGTCTTTCGTCCATCTACTTGGCACTGGCCTTTTCAAATGGTCTCATAATATTTCTATATTGAAGCAGTCTTTTATGGTGCAGCAATTGTAGTTACCGGGTTTGGTGTGTCACAAACTCAAATCATTTGGTGGTTTGACCCGGAACACATTGGCAAAAGATTGACCGCAATTACAGCAGGTTTGGCAATAATGACATTCATACAATCACCTATTGTTGCAAAGTCAATCATTGTTAATGAGGATTAATGATTCAAGGAAAGCGCTCTAATTACCGTGCGAGTTGAAGGCGCTATTATATCTCATAGACTTATAATATAACAAAGAGGTGCATGAAGATGGGAAGACTAAATAACAAGGTTGCTATTATTACAGGTGCTGCAAGTGGTATGGGAGAATCGACAGCAAAAATATTTGCTGAAGAAGGTGCTAAAATAATTGCAACAGACATTCAAGGGGAATTATTAGAAAAAGTGGTTTCTGATATTAATAACAAATATGGGAATGTTGCTTTAGGTATAAAACATGATGTATCTGATGAAAAAGCATGGGAAGACGTTGTTAAACAAGGTGTAGAAAGGTTCGGAAAAATTAATATTTTAGTAAATAATGCTGCGATTGGTGGAAGTGATTGGAAATTTGAAGATGCTTCTCTCGATGAATGGAATAAAGTAATGAATATTAACTCAACTGGTGCCTTTTTAGGAATCAAAGCTGTAGTACCTGAAATGAAAAAAAATAATAGTGGGTCAATCATTAATATTTTAACATTAGGTATTCATGTTGCTGGGGAAGAGCTTGCAGGTATTTCCTATTCGTCGTCTAAAGGTGCTGTCAATTCATTAACTATTTCAATGGCTTCTAGACTTGGATGCTATAACATCCGAGTTAATTCAGTATCTCCTGGACCAATCCTGACGCCTATGGCACGTGCATATACAGATGATGCCAAGTTAGAACACCTAGCTAGTTTAAATGCCCTAAAGAGATTAGGAGATCCAAAGGATATTGCTAATACAACACTATTCTTGGCTACCGATGAATGTCAATTTATAACAGGTACAGAAATTCTAGTAGATGGTGGATATAAGATTCATAAACAAATGTAAGTCAACAACTCATGACTGAAGTCACGAGCTTGTGAAGGCAAAAATCGCCTCCTGGTATCAACAGCCCAATATACGCCCGTTGGGGGGAAGCATGGGGACGTACCCTGTGCTTCTGTCTCTTATCATTTTCATGTGGTAGTGATGCATGTTTCGGGGGATGACACGCCGGGAGATGTTTCGTGTTCCAGAGACAACAGATTGTTCTCCTTCACCTTGAAAACTAGTTAAGTGATGGCTTAATGAATTTGATATGTGTTTAATGAATACGATGAGGATCTACTCTTCAGTGAGGGGGGAGGAGGTACTTCGAGTAACAGTGAAATTCAACGGGAGCATAGGATACGTCCCTCTGCTTCGTCCCTCTGCTTCTTTGCAAACGTACGGATTGATGTAGTAACGAGGAGAAAACAATCAGCTTCTATGTTAAAGTTTAGATGAGATTGAGAAATTTTTTGCGAAAATAACGAGTGCGTATGTATCCATTTAAGTGCAAAGAGACAAGAAGGGGAGATAAGATTTGAAATCGAAAAGATTTACAATTGTCATTCCTATCATGATTATCGTTTTAGCTATCGCAATCTGGATGCTTAATAAGGATTTTCAAGAAATACAATTAGGAATTAAACTAATTATTGCAATAGGTGCTGCCTTATTTTCAGGAGCCATTTCATATATTCTTTTTCCAGAAAACGAAGAAAAGAAACGGTCTAGATAATCAAAGAACAATCGAAATAGGGGCAGAAATTTGCTCATCCCTTATTTTATTTCAGGTAACTCGTCAACATTCTCATATTCGTTAGTTTTGGCTGACGATGACCATTCTTGATGAATCTTTAGGAATTGAAATTGGGGGAAATGAAAAAAAATCGATTTTCAGCCAAAGTAAAGCCTCAAATATGCTGGAGGACTATACTAATTGTTGCAGAATTCCTAAAGAAAGTAGTCTTCTCCATCGTGAAGGCTATTTTTTATTTATTAACTGATCCACCACAGCCAGATCCGCTGGCGCCCACACTAATGACTCTAAGTTTTCGCGCTTAAGCCAAAGTAATTTAGAATGTTCGTCCGCAATTGGTGAACCCACGATAATTTTACATTTAATTGAAATCAAATGGATCGAAAAGTTGTCATATTCATGTCCATTATTAAAATAAGTTTCAACCCGAAAGAGGTATACAAGTGCTCAAACAAGGATTTACGAACAATCATCACAGGAAAATTGGAGTGAACATTCAAACTTTGGCACTATATATGAAATAGGAACGGGAAATTCGGGTCCAGTGGGAGAAAACATGTTAGAAAGTAGTATGGGAAAGAATAAATGAGTTTGAAGGCAAGGAATATAAACAAATTAGAGACGGAGAATTTCATTATAAAGTAAGTGGAAATAATTTAGAATTAAGTAGAACCAATCAGATCATTTAAAAAGGTACAATAAAAGAAGCGTTACTGCACCATTACAAAAATTGCAAAGCGGGTACTAACCCATAACTACCTGTTGCAACGTAAACACGGTGCTCAGTCAGACCAAATCAATCACTAATTTTTTCTCTTAATTAAGTGTTTACATTCATAAAAAACCAGGTGATAAAGGGACTAACGCCACCAAAAAATAGGACTTTAACACATTAACGCTGAACACTTTAGCTGAGCGGGGGTCTGACCCGTTTTCCACAAACGGATTGTTGAATGACACTACTTGGTAAAAAAATTCACAAAAGCTTATTGATTCCTCCTCGTAAATTTGTCCCTATTGGACAAAATATGTTACGGGACAGTGCTGCTAAAACAATAGCACTTCTCTATAAAAAACGAGGGAGTGAAATAGATGGCTGATATCAACAAACGCAAACGTGACGATAAAGATACTGGCGAGGCAGTAGGAACTGGTGTAGGTGCTTTTACTGGGGATACCATGGCTTCTGCTCTTGATCCATTTGGTTCAGTTGCAGTTGCAGGTGCTGTTTCTGGCGGAGCGCGGGACAACAAGGCGGGGAAAGGTACCGTTGATGAAGACAATCATGGCTCCAAAACAAGAGATTAGAATTAAGTAAAGTTATCCTTTAACCGAAGGGTTATGGCATGCAGTGGACTTCCTAAATGGGAGTCCTTTTAGAATTATTCAGCATTAAAGAATTGTGCTTTTTCTTTATGTTAAGGGCTATTTTCTTGAATAACACTCATCAAAAAAATTGGATACTTATGTTAAAATATATAAGCTATTCAATAATTGAGGTGAATTAAACAATCTAATCTGATTAGGATTGCAATTTAAAAGGCGGAAAAAGATATGGAAATACAATTACTAAAAACATTCCTATTGGCAGCGAAGAAAGAGAACTTTCGAGAAGTTGCAGAAGAATTGATGATGACACAATCGGCTGTTACAAAGCAAATTCAAAAACTCGAAAAAGTATTGCATATCCAATTGTTTGATCGGGTTCAAAAACGAGTTATTTTAAATGCAAATGGCCATTATTTTTTACCTCGAGCAATTCAACTGGTAGAGTTTGAAGAGCAAATAGTCCAAGAAATGAAAGCATTCCAAGCTGGATATTCCAAAAAGGTTTCTTTAGGGGTGGCTCCTCAAATTGCAAATTCCACGCTGCCTCTTATCATTCAGCATTTTAAACAACTTCAACCAGATGTAATTATTCAAATTGACATCTTACCATCAAATGAGATTGGTGAAGCTGTTTTTCGGCAACAAATTGATATCGGATTATCGAAAGTTCCTTCAACTAGAGAGCTACTAACAACGATGATTGCAAATGAACCTGTTATGATTGTAGGTCCTCAACCATTCGATGCAGAGGATTTTCAATTATTAATAAAAAGTTTTCCGATATATACACATGCATTTTCTCCGTATTGGGAGCAAATTGAACGTCATTTGCCAAGGGATTGCCAAATAGAAAGGCTGAACCAAACAGAAGTAATTAAAACTTTTATTAAACAGGGGATGGGGGTTGCATTTTTACCCAAGAGTGTTGTCCAAAAAGAAGTAGAAAATGGAGAACTTTTTGCGCAAATTCCTCAAATAGATGATGACATTCTTTCTGCTACATTCGTTCATACTAAATACGTACATCCTTTATTTGACCGATTTATACAAGCCTGTGTCACTATATATAAAAAATGAAAAGCAGCTTAGATATATGGAGAGGGATCTAAGCTGCTTTGTATTAAGGCTTTTTGGCAATGAAACGAATGCGCCAATAATCTGCAACCCAACCATTTTCATGATAAAGTTGAGGACGTAAAATACGTTCACATTCGCTATAAATTGCTTCTTTTTCATCATTTGTAAGATTTTTGAACATATTGTTACTGAACATTTCAAGCCAATTACGAATACCATCTTCTCCTACTAAAGGCGTTGGTCGTTCATAATGCTCGATTGTTATTACATTAAAACCAACATTGATAAGATGCTCTGCCATTTCTTCTTTTGTTGGAAATACCCATGGAAATAAAGTGACATCATACGGAATTGATAGACTATTTGATGCTTCCTTTATGGCATCCACAATAGATTGGATATTATTAGCTCCACCTAATTCAGCCACGAAACGGCCACCAGGGAGAAGAACATCATAACAATTTTGAACAACCTTTTGCTGATCTTTCATCCAATGAATCGCAGCATTTGAGAACACTGCATGAAATTGAGGGTCAAAAGAAAATTGTTCGCCATCTTGCACGCTAAAGTGGATATCAGAGTACTTTTCTTTAGCAGCTTCAATCATAGACTGTGCAGCATCAATGCCAGTAACAGTAGCACCACTTTTTGAAATGTCATGAGCTAAATCTCCTGTACCACAACCAACATCTAAAATATGTTCTCCTTTTTGTGGATTTAGGAAGGAAACAAGATTTTCACCAAAATTTGAAACAAACTTGTGCTTGGTATCATAAAGTGTTGCATTCCAATTGGTCATTTATACCATCCCCCATATGTTAATACATTCAGATTATCATGTCAGATGTACATTAATCTAATAATTAATTAAACAATAGTTGATTCCCATTAGGAATCAACTATTGGGAATGCATAATCTAGAAAATAGAGGATTTGACAAAGACCTTGATCACAAAATGATCGTTGTCGACAGCAGCTTTTTTAGTGGAAGTCCTCCTAGTGGAAAATTTGATATCTATTATGTCGTATGGAAAAAAGGGGAGCGTGATGAGGCCGTAAGAGTGGGGCTAGGCTATTACTCCGTGAGCCGTGGATGGTAGATGGTACAAAGTGCGACTTAGTTGGTTCGCTTAAACTATGAGAGATCATTCATTTAACCATAGTCACCCGGGGTCACCCGGTGGAGTAAAGCTTTACTTCACTAGCGGGACCCTTTTTGTCCTTCTATATCAAATTCGATAATATATAAAGCCGGAAACAGTTGCCGGCTAATATGATTTATTTTCTCGTGTTTCTTCCTCTCCAATAGATTGACTAAGTTTGTATATCATATATTGATTTAAGGAGAAGCATGGGGACGTACCCTGTGCTTCTGTCTCTTATCATTTCCAGGTGATGGTGATGCATGGTTCGAGGGATGACACGCTGTGAGATGTTTCGTGTTCATAGAGACAACAGAACGTTCTCCTTCATCTTGAAAACTAGTAAAGTGATGGCTTAACGAATTTGATATGTGTTTAATGAATACCGATAAGAATCTACTCTTCAGTGAGGGGGGAGGAGGTACTTCGAGTAGCAATGAAGTTCAACGGAAGCATAGGGTACGTCCCTCTGCTTCCCCTGTCCCCTCTGTCCCAGTCATTCTTTAATCGTGATTTTTCGATTTTTAAACGACCCCGAATGTTCCAGCGTGATATGTGCTTTGATTGACTTTATGCTATCTTCACGGAGCGGGGAATCCTGATCTTTTAGCTTTTTCCATTCACCATGATATTTTCTGTAAAGTTGGTGTTCTAAGTTTAGAAAATCAATCTCATATTCTAAACCTAATTGATATAATTGCCTCACTTCAGAGATGATTCCTTTTTTTACGAAATCTTCCATGGTATCAACATCGATCGTGTTGTTTTTCATGCGATTACTCACAATCCCGTTGGCAAGGTAGAGGACATTAAAGTGAAACTGTCCGTCTTGTTTTTCAGGATTAATTTTCACCATTTGGTCTTCAAGCACTACAAGGAATTCTGGGTCTTTTTCGGTTGGCAAAAGTAAGGAAGCTCGGACGGTTTCCGGAGTCAGCCATCGCATCCCTTTTAATTTTTCAAAAGGAAAATAGCCTTTATACTTTTCGTTCTTTAGAAAAAACGCCCCATCAATCGCTAACTTCGCCTCATTCTTTTTATTTTTCTCCCATTGTTTATCATCGATTGTCAGCGACGGAATATAAGTGGTACGCCCAGGCTCAAAAAATTCTCGCGCAAATTGATTTAACTTTGCCGGCCGGATGGTGGAACTTTGTTCGTAGGAACTTTCCGGACTATGAAGAATCGTATTTAATGAGTTTTGATTAAAAAACCCAAGAGTTGAGAGGATGTCGGACACTGAACTTTTTGTCCCGAAAATCCATGGAGTTGGCCGAAACTCATAATACCGCGTTAAGCCATCAAACACACTATCCAGTCCTTTTTCTAGCGCGGCTTCGCTCAAAACAATGGCTGTAACATGTGCCCACAGAAACCGTTCTTGCGCGGTAAAATACGCTTTAAAAAACGCGTCAATAAACGTTTTCCCGCTTGTCTCGGAAACATAAACCTCGGCTGGAGGTTTTTCACCGCCTTCATTTTTCGCAACAGAGCTCAATCCTAGCATTTGAATATAGACATGAAACTCGTCATCTCGATAGTCGACACCAATGGCGGTTGCAAAGTTTTGATTTTCGATTTCACCAATGTCATGGTCACAAGCCGTTACGACTGACAGACAAAGAAAAAGAAGGCTACTAAAAAGCATGATTGATTTTAGCTGCATATTACTTTCTCCGTTTCTGAATGAATGAAATTCCGTAATTTTTCCGGACAAATGGATTCACAAACAAGGCAGCTAAATAATCTTTCAATGTTAACGAGGCGATGGGTTCAAGATAAGCTACTTTAAATGACTCTAAACTTGAAAGATAAATAAGAATGCTTAGGAATCCAATAAAAAGTCCATATACTCCTAAAAAAATGGATAGTAATAATGTATAGAGGCGGAGAATTCCTACAGTTCCAACCAGTGATTGATTCACAAGCGTGTAGCTCGCCACCGCTGTTAACGCAATGATCACAATCATTGTTGGGGAAGCGAGCCCAGCCCGAATGGCTGCATCACCAATAATGATACCTCCGACAATGGATATCGTTTGTCCCAAAACAGTTGGCATTCGCACTCCAGCCTCTCTTAACATCTCAAACAACCCAAGAATAAAAATGGCTTCAAGTCCGACGGGTAAGGGCAATCCTTCTCGCGAGACAACAACAGTGGCCAATAAGGCAAACGGTAGTTGGTCAATATTGACAGAAGCCAGAGCCACCCAGAAACCTGGTAGGTAAATAGCGACTAATAACCCGATAAGCCGAATAACCCGTGAAAACATAACCAAATAGTATGGAAAATGAACATCTTCAGGGGATTTAATGAGCTCAAATAGATTGCTTGGCCCAATTAGTACGGAGGGAGACCCATTGACAATTAAAATAAATCTTCCGCGCAGCATGCATTCAATGACATAATCTGAACGCGTAACGTAATCGAATAAAGGAAATAAAGAAAACGAGCGATCGGCAAGCCATTGCTCTAATTGACCACTGCTGACAATACTTTCTCCTTGGAAGTCTGCCAGTCGCTTCCTGACCTCCTCAATGATCTCTTTATTGGCTTTGTCATTTAAAAAAAGCAGAGACACCTCGGTGTTACTAAGCGATCCTAATGTAAAGGACTCGCAATAAAGCTGTTCAGACTTCATCCGTTTGCGAATCAAGGAAATGTTTACATTCATTTCTTCGGTAAAACTATCCTTTGGGCCCTTAATTGAAACCTCTGTCGTCGATTCTTGCGGCTCTCGTTGTGGTACCTTGCTAATATCAAACACATGAAAGAATGGAGTCCCTTCCCTAAAAACAATTAGCGAACCTGAAAACACAAGATTCACCATTTCTTTCATGCTTTTTATATGCTGGACAGGTGGGAGCGCTTCGGAGTGACTGCGCGGTTCTGAATTCTCAATACTTAGAAGGATCCGGTTAAAATACTTATTTAACTGTGTGGAATCAAGCATTCCTTTGCAGTAAAACGCTTGGAGATTCTCATCCTTTTCAATTGGAATAAATTCAATATCAGTATAATGACGAAAAAAGCCTTTTACCTCATCGCAAGTTAACGTTCCTTTTGCTAAAAAATGATCAAATCGTTTTATGTTCATATGTTTTCGGTTCCTTTCTTCTTCAGTGGCAAATAGCTAATGATCAATAATGCCAATGAAATGAACATAGCAAAGATAAAAGCAGCTAGATAAAAGTATCTTCCAATCATCGTTTGAACCCACATGTCGCTTATAGGAATGATCGTCAATAATCCTAAAAGAAGCGAAGCGACGACAAACACATGCATCTTTTTAGAAGCCGGCAAAGGACCTTTAACCAAACTCGCAAGCAGGTATAGACCTAATGAAACCCGAATAATCTCGCCGCTTAATAATTGAAATACCGCTAAAAAATCAACATGGGAAATATATTCGCCTAAAGTAATGAGTCGCCATTGCTCAAAAGCTGGGAACCGCATATCAGCAGCAACCGTTGGCCCAAAGGAAGACAAGGAACCCATTGTAGGACCAAGAATTAGTCCAACTAAAATGGTAATGAGTAAGAAAAGCTGAAACAACGTAAACGATTTTTTTAAATGGTGCTGCAGAAGCAAAAGCACAAGTAGATCGGCGCTCCCTCCAAGAATAACGATGGTCCCTTTTAAAATCGGGTGATAGCCATCAACAAGGATAGGGAAAAGATATGAATAATCCTTTTCCTTCATAGTAAACCAAGCTACAAAAATCCCAAGCATCCAAACAATCGGCAATAAAACAGCTGAAACATGGACAATCGATTTTATGCCATTATAAGCTGCCCAAGCACTTATCAAAAGAAAAGGCAACATCACGACAAAGGATGGGGTTCGCGGCAGAAAATAAATATTAACAGATTGAATTAAATCATAAAAAGAAATGGCACTAATCACGAACACATAGGCTGTAAGGATGGCAATTAAAACACGGGAAATCACGACCCCTGCACGTGCTGTTATCCAGTCATAAAGACATAGTCGCTGATTATTCTTTTTCATAATCATATAAAGGATAAAACCCCAAAACAGTAAGAAGGCATAGGCAAACAAAACGCAGATCCATGCATCCCGTTTACCTGCTGCTAGCAAATGAGGCATGATGAGCACATGATTCGAAATCCCAATAAAGAGAATCAGAACATACAATAACTGTGCCCGAGAAAAATACATTCAACCACCACCAATTAAATTCCGCTGTAGTTAGGTTTTGTTAGTCTTTCCAAATTATGCATAAGTTGGAATCGCTAGGTAGTAAGCTCCGAGTTGAGCGGGGGGCAGACTTCAAATTCTAGAGAAGCATGGGGACGAATTCTATAAATCATTCAGGTAGGGAGTTGCGACATCAACCCAATTCACTTTTTGTAAATTATGTAATTGGTGACAAGCACCTGTATTATAATTGAGATCTGGTGATATTAATCAAGATTACTTTGAGAGGGGGCAGTGTTTTTGACTAATATTATTGATGGAATGGACGCGGTAAGATTTCAGTCAAAGAACGCCACGGCAAATAAACTTCCAAAAAAGAAAGAAAATGAAAAAAAGGACATGCCAATGGTACTAAAAAATCTCAAGAATGGCTCATAAGAGTGGCTCATAAAGGTCTTTTAGAAGGGGCATAAACGACTTAAAGATAAACAAGAAGTATTTCGGTAGGTTGGGGTCAGTCCGTGCGGCCGAGCATAGGTCGTAACATATAGCGGGTGGGATTCCCGTCGAGTAAGAGCTAGCCATTCACTCGTAGCGAGTCTTGGAGGGCAACGGGTAACCGTTGTCTTTAAGCGTAGACAGTGAGGTAATGGGCTGAAAGCCGAAAGGTTGAAGGGATTGAGCTTCGAAAACCCTATTTAGAAGGGCTGATGCGTTGGACTGTGCAGAAAGCAATATTTCTATCGTCGTTAGTGGCAAGAGGATAGGAACCTTCTCGGAGTCGTTGACCTTGGCACGTTACACATTGATATGTTACGGCAACTCGGGAGAGCCTGCAGGTCTTTTCGTATTTTAGCGAAGAGTATGGTGTACAAGCGATACAAAGTGAGGAAACCAAATGTCTCGCAGGCAGTCGGATAACAGCGTAGTACCGGTGAAGTCGGGTAATGCTGATGGAGGAAAGGCTGTTACTTGTCATCGTTCTTACTAGGGACACATTAACTACACACAGAGGTAGGAGATAAATTAATGGAAACAAAACTACTGAGAATAGCAGAATTAGCAAAATCTCACCCAGTCATGAAATTTACTTCACTGGCACATATGTTAAATGAAGATACTCTTAAACAATGTCATAATGAACTTCCAAATAAGAAAGCAACAGGGGTGAACCGAACAACAAAAGAAGAATATGGGGATTTTATAGATGAAAACATTCAACGACTAGTCAAACGGCTGAAAACTAAAGGCTATCGTCCAACACCCGTAAGAAGAGCATATATTCCCAAGGCAGGTTCGAGTAAGAAGCGCCCATTAGGAATACCTGAATACGAAGATAAAATAGTTCAGAGAGCGATAGCGAAAATACTGAATGCCATCTATGAACAAGACTTCCTTGATTCTTCCTTTGGTTTTCGACCAAAACGAAATTGTCACGATGCGCTGAAAATCCTAAATTTCTACTTGGAAAGGAAATATACTAACTACATTGTAGATGCCGATATTAGAGGTTTCTTCGACAATGTCGATCATGTGTGGATGATGAAATTTCTTGAACATCGCATAAACGACCCCAGTCTCCTAAGAATCATCTCGCGATTTTTAAAAGGTGGTTATATGGAGGAAGGGGTATTTTATGAAACAGATACGGGAACACCGCAAGGTGGCATCATCTCCCCGATTTTGGCAAATATCTATCTTCATTATGTGCTAGATTTATGGTTTGAGAAAGTTGTTAGGAAACAGTGTAAAGGACAAGCCTATATCGTAAGATATGCGGATGACTTTGTTTGTTGTTTCCAATATGAAGAAGATGCTCAAAACTTCTACTATGCTTTAATCCAACGATTAAAGAAATTTAATCTCGAAATTGCTGAGGATAAAACGAAAATCATTCCCTTCGGGAGATTTGCATCCGAACAATGTAAACGCAGAGGGTTGGGAAAGCCACAGACATTTGACTTTCTAGGTTTCACCCATTACTGTAGCAAAAGTCAAAATGGAAAATTTCGTGTTAAACTTAAAACGAGTAAGAAGAAAATGGCCTCTAAACTCAAACAGTGTAAGGAATGGCTAAAAGCTAATAGAAATAAGGATATAGAAGCAATAATGGACAGACTAAGCCGTTCATTAAATGGCTACTACAATTATTACTGTATTACAGACAATACACGAACAGTGAAATGTTTCCAAGACAAGGTGAGAAGTCTACTATTTAAATGGATGAATCGAAGGAGTCAACGTAAATCCTTTAATTGGGATAAGTTCCTGCTGTTCATGAAGAAATGCCCTTTACCTGAACCTAGGGTTAAGGTCAGCATATACGAGTTAAAGAAGGAGATAAACTACATTCTGTGAATGGTGATGAGAGGAGCCGTGTGCGGTAATACCGCAAGCACGGTTCTGAGAGGGTTGCGGAACACAAACTGCCGAATGGCAGTAAGGTTCCCTTCTACTCGACCCCGTCCTGATATAACTTTAAAACATTAAAGAGTTAAAGTGATAGTGGCGTTTGTGGTGTGCTGTCACGCTGGAAAATCTCTCATCACAGGGTGTTTTTTGAATTCTTTCTTTAATGTACAATTAAGCCGTTTTAATAGTTACTTCTAATTGAATATCCACATTGCCTTGAATTGCACGGCTAATCATACAAGACTTTTCAGCTTTTTCCGCAAGCCTTTGTGCCACCTTTTTGTCTCTATTGGAAGCATTTTGTTTCAATACTATTTCTGGTCGATGGATAATTTTTTTATATGTATATACACCATTTGTCACATCAACAATTGCTTCTGATTCCATCGTTAATCCATCTTTCTCTATCTGACTATGTTCCATCATCGCAGCAAGTGTAATAATGTAACATGTCGCTGCTGCCCCAAGGAGCATTTCGTCAGGATTTGTTCCAATACCGGGACCGTTCATTTCTTTTGGTATAGATATTTTTGTCACTAAATGATCGGCTTCAATTTTTCCTACATCATTACGTAGCCCAGGCCAATGTGCCGTTAAATAAAAATGATGTTCTGCCATTTTCATTCCTCCTGAGACATGGGGTTAGACCCCCGCCGTAGTATAGCGTTCCATTGTTGGGGGACTGACCCCGATTTATTTCTACTATTAGTATACATGAAGAAGGGAAGCAATGGGACGTACCCTGTGCTTCTGTCTCTTATCATTTCCATGTGATGGTGATGCATGGTTTGAGGGATGACACGCCGTGAGATGTTTCGTGTTCATAGAGACAAAAGATCGTTCTCCTTCATCTTGAAAGCTAGTAAAGTGATGGAAAAAAACTCCAAATATTTAACCAAGTTGATAAAACTTTTATTTTTTATTTTTCCTTTTGCCCTAATTATTCTAAATGCCTTTTTTATCTAAACAGTAAAGGACCTTAAAGGACCTTGTTTTAGCTTGCTTTATGGATATAAGAGTTAAATCCCTTGCTTAAACTAGACAATTAATAGAAAATGATTGATAGAATTAATATTTCTTTCCATTTGAAAATTGCCTGTTTTTTTTGTAAACTTATATCCGCTTATAGGTTTTGATTTTCGAAGTGAATGGAAGGCCGACATAACCGTTCACAGCAATTAGCAGTAAATGAAAGAGGACAAGCACTCGCAAATGAGTGTTTTTTATTTCGTGCAGAGAAGATGACAAGGTTCATATTTTTATGTTTTTATAGGGGGTGGTTGAATGAAGGTTTTTATGGATTTGATGTGGTTCTTTAAACAGGAAAAAAGACCATATATTGTAGGAATCCTTTTATTAATTGTGGTAGCGATGCTTGAATTGGTTCCGCCAAAAATAATTGGGATGATTGTAGATGCGATTAAAGATGGGACTTTAACAGGAAGCCAGCTTCTGAAATGGATGATCGTTTTAACGGTCACAGGCATTTCGATGTATGTCATTCGCTATTTCTGGCGGGTCATGATTTTCGGTTCCGCTTATAAGCTTGCTAGACAACTGCGGGATATGCTGTATTCTCATTTTACAAAAATGTCGCAAACCTTCTATCAAAAGAAAAGAGTAGGGGACTTAATGGCTCATGCGACGAATGACTTACAGGCTATTCAGCAGACCGCAGGAGCCGGCGTATTAACAATGGTAGATTCATTGACGATTGGGATTGCGGTCGTTGTGGTCATGGCAGCGACGATCAGCTGGGAATTAACGCTGATTTGCTTAATCCCGATGCCATTGATGGCGATTATGACGAACTGGTATGGTCGTTTGCTTCATAAACGGTTTTACAAGGCGCAAGAAGCCTTTTCGTCTTTGAATGACAAAACGCAGGAGAGTATTACAGGAATTAAAGTCATTAAAACATTTGGTCAGGAAAAGGAAGATGTCGAAGATTTTTATCACCAATCAGCCGATGTCGTGAAAAAGAACTTGGCCGTTGCACGAGTGGATGCCTTATATGATCCAACCATCGCTGGTATTGTAGGGGTGTCTTTTTTCTTATCCATTGCTTTTGGTGCGAAGTTTGTCATAGACGGAATGATTACAATTGGAGAACTCGTCTCGTTTAATGCCTATTTAGGGTTGCTCGTCTGGCCAATGCTGGCATTTGGCTGGCTGTTTAATATTTTGGAAAGAGGAAGAGCCTCTTATGACCGAATAAGGAATATCCTGGACGAACCAGTGGATGTAAAAGATACACCAGATGCGCTAGATGTAGTTCCGACTGGGGATATTGCGTTTCATATTGATGACTTTACTTACCTAGGAGAACAGCAGCCTGTATTAAAACAAATTCACTTTCGATTAAGAAGAGGAGAAACCCTTGGCATTGTCGGAAAAACAGGAGCTGGAAAAACGACGTTATTAAAACTTCTCATTCGGGAAAGTGAAGGTTTTAATGGAGACATTTTAATCGGCGAAAGACGTATAGATGAATATAAACTTGAAAGGCTTCGTGAAGCCATTGGTTATGTGCCACAGGAGCATTTCCTATTTTCTGCGACGGTTGCAGAAAACATTTCATTCGCGCATCCGGATGCTTCAATTGAGGAAATTCATCATGCCGCGAAATTAGCGAAGGTGGATCAGGATATTCTTCAATTTACGGATGGGTATGATACGATTGTCGGCGAGAGGGGCGTCTCACTTTCCGGTGGACAAAAGCAAAGGATATCCATTGCCAGAGCCTTATTAATGCAACCGGAAGTCCTCATTCTCGATGATTCTTTATCTGCTGTTGATGCGAAAACGGAAGAAGGGATACTAGCATCATTAAGGGAAACTCGTGCTGGAAAAACAACGATTATTACAGCACACCGTTTAAGTGCGATCCAGCATGCGGATATGATTCTCGTTCTTGATGAAGGAGAGATTGCCCAAATGGGTACACACTATGAGCTAATGGAACGGGATGGCTGGTACAAGGAAATGTATCTCCATCAGCAGTTAGAAGCAATTGTAGAGAAAGGGGGATCTCATGGGTAAACCAACTGAATTTACGAAACAGGAGCAGCGTACAATCCTTTTTCGTCTGCTTTCCTATACGACCCCTCATTATAAAAACATTATCATTGCCTTTATCCTGCTTACGCTGGCTACATTAGGGGAAATTGCCGGACCGCTAATCATTGCGCACTTTATTGATCACTATTTAACACCGAGAAACCTTCCTCTTCAGCCATTGCTCGTTTTAGGAGGAGGCTATCTTGCTATTGTAGTGGCAAGGTCGTTTATTACGTATTTTCAACAATATAAATTTCAGGAGATAGCCTTAAAAATCATTCAAAAAATCCGTGTGGATGTCTTTACAAAAGTACAAGGGCTCGGGTTAAAATATTTTGATAAGACTCCAGCTGGAAGTACGGTTTCTAGAGTGACGAATGATACAGAGGCAATAAAGGAACTGTTTGTAACGGTTCTCGCCAGCTTTATCCAAAGTGGATTTTTACTGATCGGTATTTTTATCGCGATGTTCATTTTAAATGTTCAATTGGCAGCATTTTGTTTAATCATTATTCCACTTGTCCTTTTAATCATAAAAATGTATCGGAAATATAGTTCACGTTATTATGCGGAAGTGCGTGAACGATTAAGTGAGTTGAATGCAAAAATTAATGAATCATTACAGGGAATGGCCATGATCCAAATGTTCAGACAGCAGAAAAGACTGGAAAGAGAGTTTTCTGCGATCAACGAAAAGCATTTTCTCGCCGGTCGCAGAAATATTAAACTAGATAGCTTGCTCTTAAGACCTGCAGTCGAGCTCGTGTATTTTGGCTCTTTAATTATGGCACTAAGCTATTTTGGGATTACCTCTTTAAATAGTCCTGTCGAAATCGGTGTGGTTTATGCTTTTACAACTTATCTGCATCGTTTCTTTAGGCCAGTGAATGACGTGATGAGGCAACTATCGTTGTATCAACAAGCGATTATTGCTGCTGGCAGGGTATTCCGACTGCTCGATGAATCAGAAATGGCACCGGAACAAAAGAATGCGGGTGAAACAAAAATCAAAGACGGGGAAATTGAGTTTCGTGATGTCAGCTTCTCCTATGATGGGAAAAAGGATGTGCTCCAAGATATTTCCTTCACGGCAAAACCGGGCGAGACTGTAGCGTTGGTCGGTCATACGGGCAGCGGGAAAAGTTCAATCATTAATTTGCTGATGAGATTTTATGAATTTGAGCGAGGGGATATCTTCATCGATGGCATTTCAATTAAGGAATATTCACGTGAGGAGTTACGGGAAAAAATGGGACTCGTCCTTCAAGACCCTTTCCTATTTTATGGTACGGTAAAGGATAACATTCGTTTGCATAACGATTCAATGACAGATGAAAAAGTAAAAGAGGCAGCGGAGTTTGTTCGTGCACATCACTTTATCGAAAAGCTAGCGGATGGCTACGAGCATCGAGTCGTTGAGCGTGGTTCTACTTTTTCTAGCGGACAGCGGCAGCTTATTGCCTTTGCCAGAACCATTGCTACGGATCCAAAGATTCTTGTTCTCGATGAGGCGACGGCTAATATTGATTCGGAAACAGAAGAAGAAATTCAAGCTGCTTTAGCAAAAATGCGTAAAGGGAGAACGACGATTGCGATTGCGCACAGATTATCAACGATTCAAGATGCTGACTTAATTCTAGTTTTACATCAAGGAAACATTGTCGAAAGAGGATCACACCAGGAACTATTGTCGCAAAAAGGACTCTATTATCAAATGTTCCAGTTGCAAAATGGTCTCGTGGTTTCCTAATATTTGTCACCAAGTATTCACGTAAAGTAAAGTTTAAGTAATTAATGATTAAAAGCCACGAAGCGCGTTGGTATGAAGCTGTTTCGTGGCTTTTAGATTTTTTTTGGAATGGATCGCTTGCAGCTTCTGTATATCCTCTTGCCTATTTGAATCAACTAAGTTTTCATTCAACTGGCTTTTTATCGGCATTTTCATCCAAAAAGGCTCTAAAATGATCTCCCCAATTACATATGGAAGTGACAACTGGTTCTAATTGTAGCCCAATTTCGCTTAGTTGATATTCTACTTTAGGAGGTACAACCGGGTATACCACTCTAGTAATGATTTGATCTTCTTCTAATTCCCTTAATTGTCTAATTAACATTCGTTGATTGACATCGGGAAGTTTTTTTTGAATTTCGCTTAACCTTAACGGAGACTCTTGGAGCAAACACCAGATGATTGGTATTTTCCAACGTCCACCGATCACCGATAAAGCTAAATCTTTGCTAGTGAAAAAAGTTTTTTCTTTATATAAAATTTCCATCTATGATTGTCCTCTCCTCTTCCTATCATTTGTTTATAGTGACAAAAAAGTCAGTATTGCCTAATGTATTTTAATATGTAATTATGGATATGTAAATGAGATAACAAAAAAGGATGGGTTCATTTTAAAAAGGAAAGCTACTGCTGGAACTTAAGAACCATTCTTTAGATCGTTTGACGGTAGTGACAAAAATGTCAGTATTTTCAATCAGATTATATTATGTCACTATATAAAGAAATGAGATAACAAAAGAAAGAAGGGATTCAATTGAAAAGCAGAGCAGCTGTTGCATTTAAACCTGGAGAACCACTTCAAATAGTAGAAATCGATGTAGAAGAACCAAAGGCAAAAGAAGTATTAGTAAAAATTCTCTATACTTCAGTCTGTCATACAGATGCATT
This sequence comes from Bacillus sp. B15-48, assembly GCF_016879755.1. GTDB lineage: Bacteria > Bacillota > Bacilli > Bacillales > Cytobacillaceae > Mesobacillus_B. The sequence continues at coordinate 68,224 of NZ_WOFU01000009.1, read as the reverse complement.
TACATTATCTGGTGATGATCCGGAAGGTGTATTTCCTGCTGTACTAGGTCATGAAGGAGCTGGAGTTGTCGTTGCTGTCGGTGATGAAGTGACTTCAGTACAACCGGGGGATCATGTGATTCCACTATATACGGCTGAATGTGGAGAATGTAAATTCTGCCGTTCTGGTAAAACGAACCTTTGTAGTGCTGTACGAGAAACCCAAGGGAAAGGTTTAATGCCCGATGGAACAACACGTTTCTCTTATAATGGGGAGCCGGTTTATCATTACATGGGAACCAGTACATTTAGTGAATATACAGTCGTTTCAGAAGTCTCTTTAGCAAAAATTGACGAGCGCGCGCCGCTTGATAAAGTTGCCTTGTTTGGATGCGGAGTTACGACAGGGATTGGCGCTGTACATAACACAGCAAAAGTGGAAGAAGGCGCAGTGACAGCCGTCTTTGGTCTTGGAGCGATTGGATTAGCCGTTATTCAAGGTTTGGTTCAAGCAAAAGCAAGCCGAATCATTGCAGTCGACTTAAATGAAGATAAGTTTGAATTAGCTAAAAAAATGGGAGCAACGGACTTTATCAATCCATCTAAATTTGATAAGCCAATCCAAGAAGTCATCGTTGAAATGACAGATGGAGGGGTCGATTATAGCTTCGAGTGTATTGGAAATGTGGAAGTCATGAGATCTGCACTTGAATGTTGTCATAAAGGTTGGGGCGAGAGTACGATTATCGGTGTAGCAGGCGCCGGGAAAGAAATTCAAACTCGTCCATTCCAATTAGTAACGGGTCGAGTATGGCGTGGATCCGCCTTTGGTGGAGTAAAAGGAAGAACTCAGTTGCCAGGAATGGTTGAAGATTATATGAACGGTAAAATCGATTTAGATTCGTTTATTACCCACCACCTAAACTTTACAGACATTAATGAAGCGTTTGATTTGCTGCATAAAGGGGAGTCAATCCGTACAATTTTAACATATGGAGAGTGAGAAAGTGAGTCTTAAACTGATTGAAAACCGTCGCTCATTCGGTGGAGAACAATGTAAATATACTCATTATTCAGAGGTCTTGGATTGTGAAATGACATTTAGTCTTTACTTACCGTCAAATAAAGAAAAGAAACAAATCCCTCTTATTTGGTGGCTGTCTGGGTTAACTTGTACAGATGATAATTTTAGTCAAAAAAGCGGCTTTCAACGATTGGCTGAAAAATATCAAGTTGCCGTGATGATTCCAGATACTTCCCCACGTGGGGAACATGTGGTTGACGATGAAGCATATGACCTTGGCCAAGGGGCAGGTTTTTATCTAAATGCCACACAAGAACCATGGGCAAAGCACTATAAGATGTACTCGTATATCGCGGAAGAATTATCAACGATTGCGAAATCGCTAACCCCTCATTTTTCAGGAAAAGAAAGTATTATGGGCCACTCTATGGGAGGCCATGGTGCTTTAGTAGTTGGCATGAAAAACAAAGAAAGATTTAAGGCGATTTCTGCTTTTGCTCCTATTTTAAGTCCAAGTCAGATTCCATGGGGACTAAAAGCTTTCGCTACTTATTTAGGGGATGACAAAGAGACCTGGAAAGCATGGGATGCTTCAGAATTGATCAAAAAGGGCGTTATGCCACCTATTCTGATCACGCAAGGAACCAAAGATGATTTTTACCCTAAACACTTAGATGAAACATATTTTTTAAAGAATGCTCAGGAAAACAATGTAGTAGTGAATTACGAGAAAGCGGAAGGTTATGATCATAGTTATTTCTTTATCGCAACTTTCCTAGAAGAGCATTTTGCTTTTCATATGAATCATCTTAGATAATCCATCTCATTTAAATCGGTGGAATTTGAAAATAAAAATATCCACATTGCATGGTAATGTGGATATTTTTATACTCATTAAGTCATGTGTGATATACTATTTACGATAAAAATGGCTTAGATTGGAGGGAAAGCTACCTATGGATTATAAGAAGATGTTAGTCAATGACCATGTAAAACCCTTCTTATTCAAAGCCCGTTATGGGATTGAAAAGGAAAGCCATCGAGTGGACTTGTCAGGAAATTTAGCTAGCACAGGTCATCCTAAGAGTATTACGTTAAAAGATGATCACCCCTATATTCAGCGGGACTTTTCAGAAACACAGATGGAATTAATCACACCGGTTTCGGAGACATTAGAGGATCTGTTTAATTACTTAGCAGCAATCCATGATGTTGCTTATCGTTCGATGGATGAGAATGAAATGCTATGGCCATTGAGCATGCCGCCACAGTTACCAGATAACGAAGAAGACATTGTGATTGCAAAATTGGAAAAAGATGAAAATGTAAGATATCGCCAAACTTTGGCGCAATCTTATGGCCGTCGCAAACAAATGGTTAGTGGAATTCATTTCAACTTTGAATTCGATGAAGAGTTGATACAAGCGTTATTTAGCCTACAATCGGAGATCAAAGATTACCGTCAGTTTAAAGAAGAGATTTATTTAAAGGTGACAAGAAACTATTTACACAACCGATGGTTTATCACTTATTTTTATGGTGCTTCTCCTATGAGTGAAAAGAACTTTTTTGAACTTCATTCTTTAGATGGAGCCGTAAGAACCATTAGAGGCAGTAAATACGGTTATGCCAATTCTGATGAGGTGAAAGTGTCATATAAGAGTATCAAGAGCTATCTATCGGATCTTTCTATGATGGTGGAAAGAGGGATTCTATCTGAAGAAAAGGAATTTTATGGACCTATTCGTTTAAGAGGTGGACATCATGTGTCAGATTTAGAAGATCATGGTGTTCATTATATTGAATTGCGCAATATCGATTTAAATCCTTTTGAAACGTATGGCATCAGTTATGAACAAGCAGAATTTCTCCATCTTTTCTTAATCTATTTACTATGGAAAGATGAAGGAGATCAATGTGATGAATGGGGAAAAATGGGTGATTTTTACAATGAGGCCGTTGCTCTTGAGCACCCATTAGCGCACACACAATTTGAAGAAGAAGCTAAAAGTATCATTAATGAAATGGAGTATTTAGTAGAAATCTTAGATTTAACTGTTTCTGATACGTTATTTGATCATCTAAGAGAAATGCTAATGGATCCAAGCAAGACTTTAGCTGGAAGACTTTACAAAGAAAGTGAAAAAAGCAGCCAAAGTCAAGTGGCTACGTCCATTGCTAAAGAAAATTATCAAAAGTCATGGGAGAAACCATATCAATTAGCAGGATTTATTGATATGGAGTTGTCCACTCAGATTTTAATGTTTGATGCGATTCAACAAGGTATCCAAATAGAAATCTTAGATCGACAAGATCAATTTTTAAAGCTGAAATTAAAGGATCATGTTGAATATGTGAAAAATGGGAATATGACTAGTAAAGATACTTATGTATCCACTTTAATTATGGAAAATAAAACAGTCACAAAGAAAATTCTTCACCAACATGGATTCCGAGTACCTAAAGGTGAAGAGTTTCAAACAATTGAGCAGGCTTTACGTTCCTATCATCTATTTTCCAGCAAACCTTTTGTTGTGAAGCCAAAAACAACAAACTATGGAATAGGAATATCGATCTTTAAAGATGGTGCCAATTATGAGGATTATCAAGAGGCACTCGCGTTGGCATTTAAAGAAGATTCATCGGTATTAGTAGAAGAATTTATGAAAGGAACAGAATATCGGTTTTTTGTGTTAAATGATCAAGTTTATGCTGTTTTATTACGAATTCCTGCGAATGTGAAAGGTGACGGTAAACATACAATTGAAGAGTTAGTCAATAATAAGAATCGTGACCCGCTAAGAGGAAGAGATCATCGGACCCCTTTAGAATTGATCCAATTAGGTGAATTGGAGAACCTGATGCTTAAAGGTCAAGGATATCGAATGGATTCCATTCCAGAAAAGGATGAAATCGTCTATCTGCGTGAAAACTCAAACATTAGTACAGGTGGAGATTCGATTGATGTGACCGATCTCATTCCTGATGATTATAAAAAAATAGCAGTGGATGCGGTAGTCGCCCTTGGCGTTAAAATTTGTGGGATCGATTTAATCATTGAAGATACAGAAGTTCCTGCTGCCAATAAAAATGCTTATGGAATTATTGAAGCAAACTTTAATCCATCCATGTATATGCATGTATATCCATATAAAGGCAAATCACGACGATTAACTATGCATATCATCCAGTATTTATTTCCTGAACTATTACAAAGTCAGGACTCAAAATTAATCAAACTAGGGGTACCACTAGCAAAACGCGAATTTACAACGGTAACCTGTTGAAACAAGGGGACGGTTCTCCCGTTCTCCTAATAATTGGAAAAAAAAGAGAATCGTCCCGCTGTTTACCTAAGAAAGGAGATTGGAACGATGATTGCTGCTTATGAAGAAGATGTAGCTAGTTTTGAAGAAATTGATTCCGCAAAAGCACAGGAATTGATAAAAGGTGAAGGCGAAGCGGTTATCTATATTGGCAAGGGTGTATGTCCTTATTGTCAAATATTCGTTAAAAAACTAAAAAAAGTGGCTGCAGAAACGGATACTCACATCTATTATATTAATAGTGTGGAGGAATCTGATATGGAAGGGATTACGGCCTTCCGAGATGAATACGACATTCCAACGGTTCCCGGTTTCATCTATACGAATGGTGACACAGTGAACGTGAAATGCGATTCATCCATGCCAGAAGAAGAAATAAAAGCTTTTATGAATAAATAATTCAATACCCAAGACAAGTGTCTGCTACATTCTGCTTGGAACTTAAAGGGCGTTTTCTTCAATGGAGAAGCATGGGGACGTACCCTGTGCTTCTGTCTCTTATCATTTTATGTGATGGTGATTCATGGTTCGGGGGATGACACGCCTGGAGATGTTTCGTGTTCATAGAGACAACAGATCGTTCTCCTTCATCTTGAAATCTAGTAAAGTGATGGCTTAACGAATTTGATATGTGTTTAATGAATACCGATGAGGATCTACTCTTCAGTGAGGGGGGGGAGGAGTACCTTCGAGTAAAAGTGATGTTCAACGGAAGCAAAGGGTAAGTCCGAGACCAGTGAAAAAGTAGGGAGTACATAAAAATCAACTTAATTAGGGGGTACCAAAATGTCTCCCTCTGTAAGTAACGCGCCTTAGAAGCGATTCTAGAGCCTCGTTTTTCTATCCCATTTATCTAAAAATCCGTTGCAACTCTACTGTTAATTCCGCAAAAATATAAGATTGGACGATTTCATCATTTTTATAGGTAGTAAAGTTATCGATATTTTGGTCTTCAAAATGATATACAGTTACTTCCTTATTTTCTGGGTTTACAATCCAGTATTCCTTCACACCACAAGACATGTAGAGATCGAGTTTCTTAATCAAATCTTTTCTCCTCGTTCCCTTTGAAAGGACTTCAACGATTAATGAAGGAACTCCTTTATAATAATCATTGTCATCCAAATTTTCTTCCAGATCGCAAATAACCATTAAATCCGGTTGAACCATATTCACTTGTTCTGGCGTTCTTCTTAGTTCAATGTCGTAAGGGGCAATCATAGGAGTGCAATCGGTACCTTGTAGGAAATTGTATAAACAAACATATAATTCTCCTACAGCTTTTTGATGGGCGGTTCTTGGTGAGGCAAGTAGATAAATCTCTCCATCGATATACTCATATCTTTCATCTGATTCTTGTTGTAATTGTAAAAATTCCTCATATGTTGCCTGTTTTCCATAGCCATACATTGGTGCGTTTTCGTGAATCAATTCCTGTTCTTTAGGCTTTTTATGATCTAAAGCAGTAAGTTTTGCCATTTCGGTCCCATTTCGAGTAATAATAATATCTTCCTGTTGTGCTAGCGTTAAGTACTTTCCAAAGTTATTTTGCAGATCAGTTGAGTTTACTCTCATTTTTCGCACCTCCAATTTAGCTAAAGTAGCTAATTTAACTAACTAAAGTATAGTCGATGAAAATGAAGAATACAACTGAATCCCCTGAATCCGTTTTAAATTATAGCTTTTCCGAGCGAGAACGCTTGTCCACGCTGCGCCGCATGAAGGAGGTTCCGTAAATCCAGTGCCTGACCCTCAGTATGAGAAAGCATTAACGCTTTAGTAATGCGGGGGACTTCCACTGTCAGAATAAACTGCCCCAAATATGATGACAGCGGTATCGGAGATGTTTCCATAAGAAAATGATGGTAAAATTAAAGAAACAAATGGGTAAGGAGAGGGTTGAAATGAATCTGTACCAAAATAGCCCGATGTCTGTTCATGAATATTTCACCATCCGGGAGAAGTCTGAGGACTTGTTAGAATATATTGATGGAATGGTCTATATGTCACCTTCGCCTTCAACGGCCCATCAACGGATATCAAGAAAACTTCTCATTCAATTGGACCGTTTTTTAAATGGAAAGCCTTGTGAAGTATTTCATGCACCATTTGATATTGAATTAAAAACAGATAATAGTGAAGAGGCGAAAATTGTCATTCCAGATCTCAGTGTCATCTGTGATAAAAGCGGGCTTACAGAATCACGTTATGTTGGTATGCCAACCCTAATAGTAGAAATCCTAAGCCCTTCTAATCAAGCACATGATTTAATTACAAAATTAAACCTATATATGAATGTTGGAGTAAAAGAATATTGGATTGTGAATCCAATGCTCCGTTCCGTGACTGTTTATTCACTAAATGAGGAAGGATTGTACGAACAGCATGATATCAAAACAGAAGGTGGAGTCATTACATCGGAAATCCTGCAGGGATTCTCAGTCGATTTAAAAGAGATCTTTCAATAGAATTTTCGGGTCATCTATGCAAAAATATTAGGCACATAATTGAATCCTGTCGTTTAACCATAAAAAATAATCCACCCTTGAGTTGATGGCAACGGGCGGATTGTTTTATTCACCAAATAGCCGCCCCCTTCGTGGGGACCGTCTATTGCTGGACTGGACATGTTCGCGCATGTACGGTCCTTTTTTACTTTATGATATAACTAATTATATTATAATGGAAATTCATGAAAAGGAATAATTGAAAATAACTCGAATGCGTCGTTAACAAGAAGTTTGGTGCCCCGGTACAGTAAAGCAATAACTCTTTAGTAGAGTGGGGGACTGACCCGAAAGCCACTTATATTTTTGGAGTGGTTGAGTAGTATACCAACTATAAAAGCAAAAAGAGGTGACTAGCAAAAATGGTAGTGTTACCTCTTTTTTGATTGGTTCGCTTATAACACAATGCTGATTTCACTGTGTTTGAAAAATAGTCGGAAGAATTCCGCTTATTTTGGGAAATACCTATATTTCCTTGAAAATAAGAGTAGTTTTTCCAGTTATTGAACCAAATTTTTGAATTTTTTCTTATTTGGAGAAGTTAATCGGAAAATTTCCGCTTATATTGCTTTTTAAGCCTCTTCTATTCACATTAGCCGGATATTCTCCGCCTATTAGTACGCATACCTATACAAAAATCAACAATGAATAATAACAGGGCCTTTTGATTAATAATCTCAATAGAAAAGAACCGGATCCAAAAGCTATTGGAAACCTCGAACATTAAATTAGGCACCGTCATATCGGATGTTTTTGGATTTTTAGGCAGAAGGCTGCTGGAACAACTCATGTCCAATGGCTACATTGACCAGAAAGAGGTTGAGTAGAAAATTCATGGGAGAATGGCCCATAAAAACCAACTTATTACGGATTTCCTATTTGGTACGCTAAACGACCATCAGCTTTTCCTTATTAGACAGTCTTGGATGCACATTGTTTATCTGGAAGAGTTAGTGGCCGATATTGAGGAAGGATCGACAGCATCCTGATAAACTATAAGAAAAAAAATGGAACTTCTCGTTACAATGCCCGGCATCAAGAAAGATACTGCAGCCATCATCATTGCCGAAATTGGAGTAGATATGTCTCAATTTCCAACCTCCAAGCACCTTGCATCGTGGGCAGGAGTGTCTCCCGGAAACCATGAAAGTGCAGGAAAAAGAAAACGTACACGAACCGTAAAAGGAAACCAGCATATAAAGTCTGCATTGTGTGAGTCTGCCTGGGCTATATCGAGAAGTCGGAACAAGATGTTATCTGTGAAATATTGGTCATTGGCTGCAAGAAGGGGAAAGAAAAAAGCACTCGTTGCCATTGGACATCGAATGCTTTCCATTGTCTATCACATGCTTCAGGGCAAAGAACCCTACCACGAGCCCACTGCAACATAGCATTATAGACAACCAATAGAAAAGTTATACGAGAAACCGAAGATTACGGTAGCTCTGCTTTCCTATTGTCTAAAATTAATTAACACTAGCTTTATCATAAATCATTGAGTTTTAACCAATAATTTATTTTCACAGAAAAAAGCTATCCATAAAGCCAGATAAACTGATTTTGTGGAGGCCATATTATTTTTCCATGTTTTAAACTCTTTTAAAATCTCGTTTTTTATTTTTAAGAATAGTATAATTTATGGATTTCGATTAGACAGTATTTTCACCATATTCCTTATCAATTTTTATCCTTAAACTGTAATCTTTATCTTCATTTGTATCATGTTTTAGAGTGAACAGATATTTCAATCTATCTCCAGGAACGACTCTCTTTTCTATTAAGATAATCTTATCCTCTGAATAATAGATTCTTTCAACGGATAATGCGGGCATACCCACGTTTGAATTTAAGTATTCAGCATGAAATTCATCCAATAGGATTGGTTCCATTTCTAATGTTGAATGAGTAAAGCGGATGTTAAGGTCATTCTGTAAATATTCAAGCAATATAGTATTTTCTATATCGAGCATTTCAGCATTTGGGACTAATTTTAAAGGAAAATAAGTTACAGCAAAAATTACTGGTGATTTATTAACGTAAGCTACAGCACTAATTTTATACATACTTTCTAAAGGATCAATTTTAAATAGGTTAACAATACGGGTGGGGACTTCTGTATCAATGGATGATTGAATGACCTTAATACTTGGTTCCAAGCCTTGATTAAGTATTTGGCGAACAAAAGAGATTTCTCCAGTTAAATCTTGCGCAACCTTTTTAGGTGCAACAAATGTCCCAAGCCCTTGTTTTCTTTCGATAAGCCCCTCTATCATCAGGTCGTTCAAGGACTTTCTAGCTGTTGCCCGGCTAATATTATACATCTCCATCAATTCCCGCTCAGAAGGAACTTTTTGCCCTTCCTTCCAAGAACCATCCTTAATTTGTTCTTTTAGGATTTCTTTTAATTGATAATATAATGGAATCACACTTTTATCATTTAACATGTTATCACTCTCTCATTATTTTAGGAAGCTAGATTAATATGTTATCCGTACCATTAATTCTATTTTAAATGTTTTGTGAAGATAAAACAAGTAAATTATTTTGAGTAGTTTGTTTTAAAAAAGCGAGAAACATTTCTAATATAGATACTACTGTTTACGTTTGATTGAGTAACCTGTTTATTGTAGGTCTTGTTATTTCCATACAGAAAATAATATACAAAGAGACAAATAAAAACAATCGCTCCCAAAATCAAGTACGTATTCCGAAAACCAATTGCTGATACGAAATAGCCTAAAATGTGGGGCCTATACCTAGTCCATCTTCTACAAAAATAAAATAAGTTGAGGTCCGGGTCATGTATTTCCATTAATCAGTAAGAAGAATGGGTTGATGGAGCGTATGGATTTAACAGAAGCAGTTATTGACTTAGCAGGTTGGTTTCCAATAAACATGTTGGCTATATGTCAGAAATATTAAATATAAATGGATATGTAGCTGACCGCTTAGAAATTGAAAAAGTAGCTGAGGAACACTATTTGCCCATTATGAAAATGAGTGAACTGCTCTTAATGATGAAGGACCATGAAATTTGTTGCTTTCGTGGAATCGTAAATTCATGGGCGGAAAATAGGGCGAACCATTGGTTTTCCTACGGCGAAGATTCACCGCTAAGGAGCGGGGTGAATCTTTGCACAATGGTGGGAAACCTTTTGGTAAAGAATCGTTGACACTGTATATTTGGATCTCACTAGGGTCCGCAAAAGAGTTTAGAACATTCAGTCTGTTTCGCTTCCTTGCCCAGAGCAAAAAGGAAAAACTAAATATAAAATGGTTCATTCATTTTGCAATATTTTTATGATAATTAAGAGAAAATTTGGATGTAAATATGATAAGTGATCATAAACAGAACATATTGTTTTTAATATTTTAAATATCCAGAAAATTCAAAAAAGAGTTTGACAAGATGAAAAAACAATGATAATTTATATTTATAGATTAAGTGGTACGGACATCGAGACAATAGATTGACATTGCTTCAATGATTTAGTTAAAGGGATTAACGGTTTATTTACCATCTAGAATAACGTATATTGGAAAGCTTAAAGAATTTTTAGTAAAAGCCCCTTAATTTAAACAACTGTATTAAGGGGAGTTTACGGGATACTATAGAATGCTTGGAGCGACTGTCAAAGATTGGAAGGATTTCACGTACCGATAGTCTATTATTTTAAAAAGCAGGGAGGTTCAATGATGACAAGAAATGTATTATGTAAAAAAAATGAAATAAAACCAGGAGAAAAGCGAGTTTTTAAGGTGAGTAGGGCATCGGTTCTTGTTGTTCGTAATGGGGACACTTTTTATGCGATTCGTAATGTTTGTCCCCATCAAGGTGCTTCCTTTGAAAAAGGATATACAGGCGGTGTTGTTCGTGCCGAAGACGTGAATGAATTTTGTTTTGAAGAACCTGGAAAACACATCTATTGCCCATGGCATCGTTGGAGTTTTGATTTAGAGACAGGTTGTTCCGAACATGACCCTGACAATCAAAAGGTGAAAACTTATGATGTAAAGGTAGAGGGTGAAGATTTAGTCGTTTACGCTTAATATTTTTTATATGGGAGGATTATAAAATGACAAATACGCTCGAACAAAACGATAGTAAGGAATTGAAGAAATCAAAGATACCAGTAATTGACTGTGATTTGCATGCGAGTCCAAAAACATTTGATGATTTATTACCTTATATGTCAGAGTATTGGCGCAATTTTTTGACCGAATCTGGTTGGCAAGGAGTGTTTCAAGGGGCACCGCCAATGGCGATTTTACAAAGAAATCTTCTTGATAGTCAAACACCTGATGGAGGGTTGGCTGCTTCTTCGGTAAGCGATTTTCGTGAACAAGTAGCTGATAAATATAACTACTCCTATGCAGTTATTAATCCTGATGCGAGTTTTGTTATTTCGTCTTCTCCTCAGCTTGAAATGGCGGCTGCTGTTGCGTCAGCATTTAATGATTGGCAAATCGAGCATTGGTTATCAAAAGATTCAAGTATGCTGGGATCTGTTGTCGTTGCGGCGCAAAATATAGAGCATGCAGTCCGTGAAATTGATCGGGTCGGTAGTCATCCGCAGATCGTACAAGTGGCTTTGCCGACTTATTGTCCATATGGTGCATGGGGAAACCCTCGATATTATCCAATTTGGGAAGCAGCGATTCGAAATAATTTGATTATCTGTTTTCATGTGTCAACGCGCGGAGGATTAAGCCGTGATGGTTTTGAAGTAAATTACTTTGTTGAAAATCAAGTAAGCAATTGTTACGCACCTCAAGCTGGTATGACAAGTTTGGTTTTTGGCGGAGTTCTTGAGCGATATAAAGAACTGCGTTTATTATTTAATGAGGGTGGCTTTGGTTGGGCTCCAAACATTATGTATGCTATGGATACACATTGGCCAATGTTAAAAAGAGAAGTTCCATGGGTAAAGCGGGCGCCAAGTGAACAAGTTCGTGAGCATTTTTGGTTTGGTACACAGCCATTAATGGAACCAAATCGTCCTGAAGATGCAAAGCATGTTGTCGATTTAGCAGATATGATTGGTAGGAATAAACTTGTTTATACAAGTGATTATCCGCATTTTACGTATAATCCACCAGAAATTACTTTCAAGCATTTTCCTAGAGAGTTTCGCGAGAGGATCCTTTATAAAAATGCAGCAGAATTATATGGATTAACCATTTAAAAATGGACAAGACAAAATTTAAAAACGACATTGGTAATGCATAAAGGTAGAATGAAGGATTCAAGGGGAATTTGAAAAGTAAATATGACAAGTGATCCTAAAACGGATTTGATGCTCGGAGGATATTCTTCAGTAAAATAAAGGATTTCCAAGGGGAAATTTGCTAGAACGTGCAAAACTAACTTTTGTAAGCGTTTAATTGTCGAGGATATTTTTTTAACATTACAACTTAAGATAAAGTTGCTATATCAATTTATCGGTAAATGATCCTTTAGCGCTTCTGTAATAAAATGAAACAAATATTACTTATTTTAATAAAGTACTAGAATTAATCCCAGGGGCAAAAGGAACACAAGCTCCAGCTACCTATGAACGCTTCGCGGAAGTGGCAAAAGATTTCGATGGCCCATTAAATATTGGCGCTCTAAACGACTCAGGAGTCGCTTTGCTGGATAGTCCTGAAGGGGCAGTTAAGCGCCTAGAGGCTGTCGAGGATGCTGGGATTGATAGTATGTCTTGCTGGTTGCGGATGGGAGACCTTGAACATCGCCAAGTAATGAGAACAATGAAACGTTTCGCTGCTGAAGTAATGCCATATTTCAAGTCTCCTGCTAAAAGAGTAACCGTTTAAGGTTGATTAAATAAGAAGGAGAACAAACATATCGAAAGTAAAGCGAAGAGATTTGGAATGACATTCATACTTACTTAGGGTAATGAAGTAGCTTGTTATGAAGTATATGAAGCGTTAGATCAACGTTATCTATAGGGTATTAGAAAGAATTTTGTATAGCAATTATAGAGAAGTCCTCTAATCTACATGGTTCTCCTTTAGACAAACAAAATGAGATATAATTTCCTCTTATGGAGACTGAATTTTTTGTTGATTTTTAATTTTGTAAGGAGGAAATAAATTTGGAAGAGGTAAAAACTTATAGCAGTAAAATGCTGGAAGAATTTGCGGCTGATGTCTTAGAAAAATTAGGGGTTGCCAGTGAGGATGCAAAAGCAAATGCTCTTGCACTGGTAAATGCTAACTTACTGGGTGTTGAAACTCATGGTTTAATACTTCTTCCCACACATCCGGGATACGTCACAGGGATTCGGAAAGGTTATATAAATCCTAAACCATGCAGAAAGGTAGTGAATGAAACTGTTACTACAGCCTTATTGGATGGTGATGGGGGTCTAGGAACTGCGACAGGGACTATTGCAATGCAGATGGCGATTGAAAAGGCAAAAAAGACGGGAGCAGGTTTTGTCGCAACTACAAATCAACGACATATAGCTATGGCAGGACATTACTCATTAATGGCAGCCGAACAAGATATGATAGGATTTTCGTTTCAAAATGTTACACCTATAATGGTTCCAGCAGGGGGTGCTAAAGCAATGCTTGGGAATAACCCACTTTCAGTTGCTGCACCCACCAATAAGGAGCCTACATTTTTGTTGGATATTGCATTGAGTGCTGTTGCTGGAATGAAGGTTGTCATGTCTTCAATGAATGATAAAAGCGTTCCGTTAGGATGGATAGTAGATGCCAATGGACGTGATACAACTAATCCACGTGACTTTTTAGATGAAGAGATAAAACCCGGGGGCGGGGCAATGTTGCCACTAGGGAGCAGTGCAGAACACAGCTACCATAAAGGTTACGGTTTGGCTATGGTGGTAGAAATTCTTGCAGGAATTCTTTCTGGCTATGGTTGGAGTAAGATGCTCAATAATGAGACACTCGAACTGGGCAGCTTTTTTGGCGCCTTACGCATTGATGCTTTTCGTTCGGTAGATGATTTTAAGTCTATGATGGACGATATGATCTCTTCATTGAGAAATTCTCCACCCGCGCCAGGATTTGATAGAGTTATGGTACCAGGTGAAAGAGAGTTTTATACTCAGATAGAAAGACTTGAAAAAGGGATACCTTTGCAGGCCAAGCTCGTAAGCCAATTAGAATCACTTGGTAATGAAACCGGGATACCTTTTGGTAAAGAATAGATGAAACTGCATAATTATATTAGTATGCAATTAGATTAATGCTCCTGAATATATCGGGAAGAAGGGATGCGTTCTGATGGAAAATTCCATAAAGAAAAAATTGAAAGAGGGAAAAGCAGTAGTAGGCACGTCTGTTGGCAGATCGGATCCTTGGATTACTGAATTATTTTCGGAAATTGGTTATGACTGGCTTTTAATTGACGCAGAACATGGTGCTTTAGATTATTCAACAATTATGTCAATGTTACAGTCTTGTAAAGGCACGAACTGCACACCGATTGTGCGAGTTCAAAATGATGATCCATCGATAATTAAGCGTGTGTTAGATGCCGGAGCACACGGAGTTGTTGTACCGTTGTGTAACACAGCCGAAGATGCAAAAAGAATAGTTGAAGCATGCAAATACCCACCAGAAGGTATCCGTGGATTTGGTCCAAGGCGTGGGGATATTGGCAATTGGATAGATTATTTTAATACTGCCAATGAAGAAATATTTGTCGCTGTACAATTAGAAACTATAGAGGCGGTAAATAATGCTGAGGAAATTATGTCGGTAAAAGGTATAGATGCTTGCATTATTGGTCCCGTTGATCTCTCAGTCAGTATGAATTTAGGTATCCCCCCTAAATGGGATGATCCAACCTTTATAGAGGCGATTGACAGAATTTCATTAGCATCAAATAAAACAGGAGTTCCATGTGGTGGTTTTTTTCCTAGTGACAAAATAGAATGGGCTGTTAAGGAAAAAGGTTTTACTTTTAATGCAGTAGATGATGCAGATATTTTTTTAATCAATGGAGCTACATCAGCACTAAAAAAAGCAAGAAATGCCATGTCTAAACAATACAATTAACAAGGAATATGGTTGTATACGTCTTGCTGGACACGAAAAAAAAGACTCTTAGGCCTGACCGTATAATCATGATGAATATGTGTTTAATGTAGGTCAAAATACTCAGTCCCCATCCTCTTACCACTTAGAAAGAAGTTGTGTAGAACTGAGAGAAGGTGCCAAAAGAAATCAGCTTGTTGAACAGCTTATTATTACAGGAGGCAGAATTCAAAAACTTGACTGTATTTTTCAGAATTTTCGATGTGTTCGGATAAATAGACATGTATGGGTTAGTGACTGTGGGCTATGTGGAGATATGAAAGCTCGGTTATATCTTAATTAAAAATCACCAATCTTATCCAGTGTTATTGTTAGTATGGTCCTTACCCTGTGCAAAAATTAAATTTGCACGTAATTTATCCATAATTATGAGGTGTACTTCATCATTGTTGATGAAATTCGAAGAGCATCTGATTTAGTATTCCAAAGGATATTATACTTTTTTGAGGGAGGAATTTTAAATGAGTGTTAAGCAACAAACAAGTACTTCAAAAGAAAATGCAAAGAATCAAAAGCAACTGGTGATTGATACAGATATTCATCACGAGATAAAGTCAGTGTATGATTTAGTGGAATATTTGCCTGATCAATGGAAGAGGTATATTACTGAATATTCCTGGACACGTGGGGGTTTTGCAACTCCGTTTCACCAAATAAGAAAAAATACAACATATCGAATGGATTCTACTCCAGAAGATGGATCAACCCCTGGTTCTGATTATGATCTTATGAAGGAACAATTGTTAGATAAATATGATCTCGAGTATGGTGTTTTAACGGGATTATTCTATGAGGCTACTACCACAAAAGGATGGTATGAATTTGCAGCAGCGAGAGCATCAGCTTATAATGATTTAACAATTGACAAATGGTTAAACCGTGACAAGAGATTGTTGGGATCGATCACTATTCCTAGAGAGCCTGAAGCTGCAGTGCGCGAGATAGACCGTGTAGCCTCCCATCCACAAATGGTACAGGTGATGCTGCCAATTGCGAACTTTGCATGGGGAGATCCATACTATCATCCCATCTTTGAAGCTGCCAATCGTCATGGATTACAAATTGGTATGCATCTTTCAGGTGATACTACAGCTCAAGGTGGGGATTTTTTACGCTACTATGTTGCATGGCGTTGTACTCACCCACAAGCATATATGACACAAACGGTAAGCATGATCACTAATGGAGTATTCGACAAATTTCCAGACTTAAAGGTAGGCCTTATCGAGGGTGGCTTTGAATGGGTGCCATTTATGATGCACCGTATGGATGCTGCTTATAAAGGTTTAAGACAAGAAACTCCTTGGGTGAAGCGTTTACCAAGTGAATATTTCCGTGATAATATGAAGTTTTCGACTCAACCTTTCGATGATTTGACAGCCAAACAGCTTTTAAATACTATCGATGCTATGGGAACAGATAAAATGTTGATGTTTTCAACGGACTATCCACATTGGGATTTCGAGTCACCTCAAAATACATTACCAAATAGTCTATCGCAAGATCTTCGTCAAAAAATCTTTTATGATAATGCAAAAGAATTTTACAATCTTTAAGAAGATGGAGAAGATGTTTATCATCATGGGTATTGGATAAACGAAAAATGTAGTTATAAGGGGGTTAAATTGTAATGAAAGAACCAGTCTGCAAAATAAATGAATTCGATTCGTCAAATATGAAGGCAGTTACCATTAATAATAAACCAATTGTCCTTGTGAAATCAGAAAATGGTGAAGTCTATGCCTTAAAGAACGCATGTCCCCATAAAGGTCCTTGTTTATCGGGCGGAATGGTCGATAACGATTGCTCAAGCAATGAAGTAGGACAATATAATTTCGAAAGAGATAAAGAAGTAATCCGTTGTCCTTGGCATTCTTGGGAATTTGATATTAAAACAGGTCAATCCATAATTAACCCGGAAAAAGTGCGTGTGAAAACGTATGATGTCACCATTAAGGATGACAAAATTTTTGTAGATGCTTAATATTAGTAAAGCAACTCCAGATTCGTTAAGGGCACCTATATTCAATGGGCAATCGAATTCTTTCGCTACTTCGGCGAAACGCTCATAAGTTGCCGGAGCTTGTGTACCTTTTGCTCCTGGAATTAATTCTAGTACCTTATTAAAATACGTGATCATCGATTTTTCTACGTTTTTAATAGCTTGGGCTGTATCATCAGCAATATTCATTTGCAGATTCATGTGAATCTTTGGGTCGACTCGGGTGCCATTCGATTAACTCCGCTGGCAATAACAGCAGAAGGGAATCGTGTTGCTGTAGAGACCGAGTCCTATACAGAATTAACCAATGGCCGAGTATATAATAACCTATATCATTTCCTTTTCATTGTCGAAGATGGAAAAATCCAAAAAGTAAAAGAATATCTTGACACTGAACATACACGAGACGTGTTTCTAAGTTAGAGCAAGCCATCCATTAGAAGAATAGAACATACAAGACAGGGTGAATGTAGCAAACATTTACCCTGTCTGTTTGAAAGTCTGCTGGAGGCATTAGCGGAATTGGAGCAATAGTCCTAGAGAATCACAAAGCGTCCTATTTGTTTGTATATCAAGAATTGGGGGGAATTAGGTTGCGTAAATTAAAATTTGTATTCTGTGTATTAGTAATTGTTGTTTTAGCTGCATGTGGAAACAATACAACATCAACTCAAACGACTGATGAAAGTAATTCTACTGATTCCGCGGGACAACAGGAATACGTTTTAAAACTAGCTCATGCTTATAGTACATCAGCGTTTCAGCACCAGTATATTGAGTGGTTCAATGATGAGGTGCAAAAGCGAAGTGATGGAAGATTATCGATCGATATTTATCCAAGCGCTCAGTTAATGCCTCAAGAACAAGAAGTGCCAGCAGTCTTACAGGGACAAATTGATATGAGTTTCACTTCTTCTCCAGTGATGGCTAGTTTTGATCCGATTTGGAATATCTATGAACTTCCGTTCGTTTTTGAGTATCATCCAGAGGATCTATCTATCATCATGGAAAATCGTAAAGCGTTTGACAAAAGTGAAAACGGCGGAGGAAAAATCGCGAAAATGATGGAAGAAAAAGGTTTGAAAATTTTAGCCTTTGCTTATACTGAAGCGTACGGTGGAATAGCTACAACAGAATTGGATAATCTCATAACCGTCCCGGAAAGTGCAAAAGGATTAAAGCTAAGAACAGCGGGTGGGATGTTGGGATCTGAAACGATAAAAGCAATTGGGGCCAGCAGTGTTACGATTACCACTGCTGAAATAATCACAGCGCTACAGCAAAAGTTAGTCGATGGCCTGCTAACCACACCAATCTATCCATCTCAAGTTAAAATGCCTATAAAGACATACACTAACGTTCCATTGATTAATAGTTTGATACCATTATCGATATCGGTTGAAAAGTTCGAGTCGCTTCCTGAAGATCTTCAGCAAATACTCACCGAAACTGGAGAAGATTTAGAGGAGTATATTGTGGAAAAAGTTTTATCGGAAACGAACAAGGCTTTTGCAAATCTAGAAAGTCAGGGTGTGGAAATCTATTATCCAACTGAGGAAGAAGTCGCTGAATGGAAAGAAGCAACTAAACCAGTAAAGGAAGTATTTATAAAGCAAGTCGATGGGGGAGCGGAACTTTTTGAAGCACTGAAGTAAATAGAAGCTTTCACTAACAACTGAAAAGTGAAATCCGTCGAATTGTTTAGCAAGTATATTCTTATCTTATATGAAGCTTTGTTTCCGAGTTTAATAGAGTGCTCTATTAAACTCGGATGTTTAAAGAAGGGGTTGAAAAAGTTGGAGAAGTTTCAAAAGCTCAATTCAGCTTCAAAGTATCTTGACAAAGGTCTTGAAACGTCTGCTATCGCTTGTTTAGGCATCAGTGTTAGTGGTGCGTCGTCAATGCTCACTATTCATTTTTAATTCTCATATATTGTTGTAGGACTTCAGAGGATTCCTTCGACAAAAACCGAAGTGATAAAAGAACTAACGCCACTAAAAAAGAACTTTAACACGTTAACGCTGAACACTTTAGCTGAACGGAGGTCTGACCCGAAATTCCACTAGTTTAAAGCGCGGAATAGTAGGTTTCTGAAACTGGAGGGACAATTTATATCACTTATTCATTAAGAAACAGTAAAACCTCTAGGGCATATACTGAATCAGAAAATTGCCTGGGGGAATTGTTGTGACTGATAGTAGTCTGCATATTTTATTACTGCTTTACGTGCTGTTGATCTTCATTTTACAAAACCCGCTTTTTAACAGCCGTCATTCAAATTCAAATCAGAATCCAATTACGATTGTTGGAAACATAGGACCGATAAGCTATGAGGATGGTACCTTGAAAATCCAGTATATCGGCTATCCTTTTGTTCCGTTTCAATGAGGATCTTCAGTGTCAAGTGATTGTCAAAAAGCATCTAGTGGAAATACAATAACATCTACAGTCGTACTACTAAGTGGAACAATCTATGAAACAAGATTCTTCGGGGCGTGCCTGTGACAAAATCCAATTGAATTTGCCTTTTTCGACAGTATTGTTTAGCATGCTTGTCTTTTGGAAGCAAGCTACCACCATGGGTAATGGTGGTAATGGGAGCATATATTGTTGATTTAATAAACGATATCACAAAAACTAGTGAAAATGGGTTCCTAATCCATTCACTAGTTCTTTTTTCCATTCCTTATGCGGCTCCTTTAGTTGGTGAATCTTGAATCATCGTTATCGATTCTTTTCTTTGAATGTACCCAGTAACGAAAAAGAGTAAAGAGAAAATTGCTATAAACGATCCTACAAAGCCACCCATTGTTTCAGAATACCCATCTGGAATTAAACCTGTTGCTAATGTTGCAATAAATGCGACAATCGATATTCCTAAAAGAATCGCCATGAGCTTTCCAGAGATAAATTGAGGCTGAACTTTGACCTTCGTGCCAATTGCATCTAAACTTCCAAATCGTCCACCATAAACGCCCATGATTGTAACGAGATACCCAAAAATGAAGGCTGTGTAGCGAGTAAATCCTAACAAAATCAATAATCCTACGAAGACTAAACCTACTTTTGCAGCCAACTGTGTTTTCCAACCCAATATCAACATTATACCGACTGCCGTTTGAACTACTGCGAATACAATCGCCCAAAACGTTACCGCTGGTATGAATGCTTGGTTGACGATTGAGGAAACAATCGGCCAGTGTTGGTTCACAATAATTTGAAATACTTCTGTAAGTTGTTCAGGCCTTCCCCATCCTGGCATCCCATTAAGAGCCGGAACATCACGGACAAAGATTTCGTGGAGAAATTTAAATCCAATAAAGATTCTTACAGCACTTCCAGCTAAAGCGATTGTATCCTTTTGCATTTTACTCATATAGAATAAGAAAGCTCCTAAAGCAAATAGTGCGGCAAGCTCTACACTAACCATTTGAAAACGTGTTGTTTCCATCATCGGAATCTTTAAGAAGTAGTATATTGATGCTACAACCGAAGCCCCTATAAAATAAGGTCGAGTTCGCTCATTTACGATTGGCAAGTGAAGCAAGAAATGGATAACTTTTTTTGTAGAAGTTGTAAGGTCTTTTACCTTTTGTTTGATTAGAGCATCTAAACCATAATACATTCCTGCATTCGTTAAAAGTACAAACATATGTCCAATTGAGAATAATGGAGGAATCCGTGAGTTGCCTAGGAAGAATACACTTAGATCAAAAGCTAATGCTACAACTGCAGTTGGACGAACGAAAAGTCCTAGTATAAATAAGATCCCGAATGCTAGTTGTAAGGCAATTACTGCATAACTCCAAAATGCTGCATAAGGGATAACCCATTCTGCCCAAAACCATCCAAACCAGGTCCATGTCCCATCCGCAATTGCCCGATTACCAGCATTGATCACATATTCACCAGCACCTGCCCCTACCCATTCCGGATGAGTGACTTTCCAGTTATGACCAATGGTAACTTCATACAACCAAAATACCCCTAAAAATATTCGGGCAAAAGCGAGCCAAGGATCAAAAGTGTGCGACTGATTCTGAATTTGATTTTTTTTCATTTCTTCTCCATCTCCTTAATGAAGCTCTTTATTTTTATTTCTAACTTCATTGTGCCACGGAGAATTTTTGTGAAGTAGTGATCAATATCCGTAATTTAAAAGTACAAATGTCCTTTTTTACAAAAGGACATTTGTACTTAAAGTTGATCCAATTTATGACGGACTGCATAAACCGCTGCTTCAGCGCGGTTGTGGACCTCTATTTTTGAGAAAATTGTACTTGCATAATTCCTTATCGTTTTTTCACTTAAATGCATTTCTTTCCCGATTTCTCGATTGGTTTTCCCATGAGCAATATAAGCGAGGACGTGCTTTTCTTGAGCAGTTAGTTTTTCTGTTTCGATCATTGTTTTGCCTTGCCTCAACCGATTCATTATTTTCAATGTTACAGCTGGATCAAGCAAAGATTCTCCCCTGGCTACCTTCTCAATGCTTTGGATAAGCTCCTTTGTATCGATTTCCTTTAATAAATATCCATTCGCCCCAGCAAGTATCGAATCATATATGACATCATCATCATCATCAGAAGTCAGCATAATCACTTTTATATTAGGATACTTACTAGTAATTGCTTTACATGCCTCTATTCCACTATCATTTGGCATTCGTATATCCATTAAGATAAGGTTAATGTCATCGTTAGACGCTTTAGCCACTGCTTCTTTTCCACTAGCTGCCTCTGCTACAACTTCTATATGATCATGCATCGAAAGAATACTTTTTAAACCAGCTCTTACTACAGTATGATCATCTACTAACATTAATTTGATACTTTTGCTCATATGGTCCACTCCTTCTTAAACAACAAGTGTAATAATTGTTCCTTCATTTTTCATACTTTTAATTTCTAAATTCCCATTAATGATTTTTGCTCGATACTTCATATTTTTAACTCCATGGTGATATAGAGAAGAATCACCTAAGTTTAGAAAATTGTTCTTATCAAAACCCTTACCGTTGTCAGCAATGGTGATCTCAAAATTTTGGCTATTACCTTTAACTGACAAGTGTACTTCCGTTGCTTCCGCATGTTTTAAAATATTAGTTAATGATTCTTTAACGATATAGTAGACTTGGATTGATACCGATAAAGAAGGACTTTCTCCCGTAAAATCATTATGAAAGTAGAGAGCAACGTGATTTTTTATTTTTAAATCATTTACTAGCCGTTGAATTTCATCCGTCATCGTTATGTTTGTATCTAATGGATGCTTTAAATCTTTTATATAGGTCCTAATCTCTTTAATAATGCCATTTATTCTTTGATTAAAATTATTTATATCTTCCTCTGCACGTTTAGCTAGAGGAATTTCATGAATTGCAAAACCTTTTAATAAATGATGTTTCATACCTTCTAGTTGTAGTCCAAGTGCGTATATTGATTGAATCGTTCCATCATGAAGATCCCGTGCAATACGGTTTCGTTCTTCATTTAGCGCTTGTGTTTTTTCTGCATGATATAAATAAACTTGATATTCTAAATCAAAAACTTTTAGTATTCTAATTATCGAAACCGACATGAATAGCCCAACTAACCCTCTTAATATTTCAATAGGAAATCCTAATGTAGTAAAGAATAAATCGGAATTAAAAAGTATTGTCGGAAGCATCGGAGCGTATTGAACGATTAATCCTCCCACTATTGCATATACAGCCATTACTAATCCTGCAAATTGTAGCGTTTTGATCATTGATTCTACATTATTTTCTTTGAATTTTGCTTTTTGTGAAAGGAGTCCCCAACAGGCTAATAGACCGCCAGGAAATGCCAGCAAATATCTTGACCAGATGTCACTAATCGCAAACCACCATTCCTGATTTCCCTCATGAACAAATATCGGCTGTAACAAAATGAAACTAGCAAACCATAAGCTGAACAAAAAGATGGGGACATATAATACTTTTTTTGACCAAGATTTAGTCAAATAGAGAAGGTGTACGCCAAACATTAGAAGGAAATAGAAGGATAAACCATTCACGATAACTTGAACCCCTTCAAGAAAGTGAATCCATTCTGCGCTTAAATAGCTGCTTTGGATCGGGATGAAAAATAATCCTAAGTCGGCAATACCGTGTACAATCCCGAAATAAGCCAAATACTTTAAGCTCTTGGCTAAATTAAATCGACTATGTACACGATTTTTAATTAATATTGCAAAACCCATTAAAAAGAAAATAAGTGAATAGATAAAATAAATCAAACCTAAGTTAACCTCAAAGAAAGTCTGCACAATCATGATTCCTCCAAATTAAAGTGATGCAATCATTAGTATAATTATCGTAACAATACAAGTAAGAAATATTTGCTTTGTTTCTGAAAGGTTAATGACACTTATAATCTTCTATAGAGTATTAGCTTGCAAATAAGTAGGGGCTGTTTATTTTGACTCTTCTGTGAAGACACATAAAAGAGCATTGGAGTTAATTACCGCACTGGGGGTCAGGCACTTTTTCCAATATGAAAAAAAGCACGACGTGGAGATAAAAATCCGCTTGTCGTGCCTTTTTTCGCTTAAAACTTTTGATTCTCCCCTTTAAGAAGCCGTCCCAGTGCTTCGTAACAAAAAGTAATAAGCGTATGTATGTTGAAGGTGGATAGGGAAATCTTATTTTCTGATGGGGAGAGTGGGAGATATGAAACGATGTAAAGTTTGTAGAAGAAAGCCAAAGCTAGAAAGAAGGGTGAGTTGTGAGGGGATATTATTTTGTTCTGATGATTGTTATGAAGACTATGAGAATTCTCCTAATGATTTTAATCATCCATATATTGATGATTATGAAGCGGTCCGGTTTGAGTACATCGAGTGGATGAGAGATTACGAGGATGAACTTTATAATTATTGGTTGTATGGGGCGCCGAAAAAAGAAGAATTAATAGAGGATATTGATAGTATCATAGAGGATTTTGATGACTATTATCGCTTAGAAGGAACAGATGGTGTCTTCTCACAAGAAATTTATCATTACTTACTACTACTTGAAGACTTACAAAAAGTGATTGCGAACTGGGAAGTGGACGGAAAAGAATTGAAAAAACGACGTAAACAACTTGCACGAAAAAGAATGGAGGTCTGAACGATAAGTAATGGGGTGCTATTCTATGAAAATGGTAATTTAAAGTATGAGGGCGGGTTACAAAATAATGAACCAAATGGAGAGGGTATAGATATTGGAAAAATGGAAACGTAATTTGGTATGAAGGTCGATTTAAGGATGGAAAACCATTTTGAATGGGGAAATTCTCTTATAAAACTGGTCAACTTCGTTACGAAGGGGAATTCGAAGGTTTACAAGATGTAGGGCAAGGAACGGAGTATTATGAAAACGGCAAAATTAAATTTACTGATCGGTGCCGAAAATGCCCTTACATCTTTTACGGAGCATGGCTAAACGTAGAAAGAAAACTGTATTACAAAACAGGGCAGCTTCGTTATGAAGGAACGTTAAAGGCATGAAAAATTACGAATTTGATTAGGGAAATTCGGGGTCCCCCGGTAGAGTAACGCTTTCCTTCGCTGGGGGACCCTTTTTTCCGAAGTCATGTTTAACTGATAAAAAATGCTTGGAAACGTTATTGTTCCAAGCATTTTTGTTTTTATTTGTTTGTGAAACATAAATGCTGAAACAAGCTTAGCTTTATTTTATTACAACCTTTTCGTCTTGCTTTGGTTTCTTTTCAAAAGCTATATTTATATGATAAAGCTGTTCATTCACCTTATCGATGCCTAGTATTGTTGCTTTACGTCCTTTTATTTTTATTTTTTCGTTTGATGGAATCTGTTCTACCAATTGACAAAATACGTGACCATGGTTCTCTAAGTATTTTATGGTAATCATATCATTTCTCCTTTTAAAATAGTCTATGTTTTTAACGTATTGGAAAACGATTCAATTTAGAACGAAAAAATGTTTAAAGAAAGGGCTAGTCCAGTGAGGGTCTGATCTTATTCTTTGGAGGTAAACACTACACTAATTGTGGTCCATTTGGTTCCGAGTGACTTTACAAAGAACCAAGGGCTTATTCTGGAAAAGGATGCAGAGAACATTACTCATTATCTGCAATCGTTAATTCAAGCGGGGCATCAACCAAAGGAATTTATGATTCTGACTCGTTATAATGATGGAATGGATGTATATGCGCGCGCACAGAAGCTGTCGGTATTCCTGTTAGCGTTAGCGGAAATAGGAAGATTGGTGTCACGCAGGAATTTAATGAGCTGGTTCTGCTTTTAAACGTATTCGTTGATCCAACGGACCTAGTGGCTACTGTTGCAGCACTTCGAAGTGTTTGGTTTGGAATAAGTGATGAGGAGCTGTATCAATGGAGACAAGCAAGTGCCAAGCCATGATTACTATACTGAAAGAACTTTCCAGGTTCACGGATCCGTTTTGGCATATTCTCTGCTAAGTGTTCCCGTAGAGACTCTGTATCCTGCCAATTCTCATCACCCATTCCCATTAGCTTATCATCAAATCCCGCTGTATGTGTTACGAGGTGTCTCATAGTGATTGGTTCGTCAAATGTATCCGGTATTTGGAAAGTAGATAAATAGTGATTCACATTTTCATCTAAATCAATTTTTCCTTCTTCTACTAGTTTCATTACTGCTAATGCTGTGAATGTTTTCGATATAGAAGCGATGCGAAATCGTGTTTCATCTATTGAAACTTCTTTTTGTGCTTTTTCATCTTCGTACCCAGATGCTTGTTCATAGATTATCTCACCATCTTTCACTATAACAATCTCGCTACCAACAGTGTTAAGGTGTTGGAGTTGGTTTTCATATAAGTCATTCATGAATGAAACAATAGTTTCCTTCACGTCGTCTAGATTCGTACTCGCTGATGTAGGATTAAGTTTAAGAGTGAAAATACATAAAAAACATAAACAATAGATAGAAAACTTTCTCATTATTTCCTCCGATAAGGATATTTTTTTGCTGTACATCTTGATGTAGGTTCATTGCTTTTCCTGGTTTATTTATGTTCATACTCTGTTGTCTATTAACTAACATATTTTTATATGGAAAAATATTCTAAATTGATTTTAAAGTAAAGAAAGCAGAAATACAATTAAAATTCAGAATGGATAAGTTACTAGGGATGGTGGACGAACAGGGGGTATTCGGTATTCCGGTATTCGGGGCGAGTCCCCCGGTGGAGTAACGCTTTACTTCGCTGGGGGACTGACCCTTTTTCCAGTAAGGATTTTTTTTCGGAAGATTCCTCAATCCACCATTTTGGGGGAAAAACACCCTATAACAGTTTAACAGGTACACATATTTCGCAATAAGGATTATTAACCATGTCACCAACGTATTTTTCCATGATGGGTTTGTTTTCAATTTGATATCCACTACATTGTAAAGATGGGAAAATGTTAGCATATGCTTTTTGGATTTCTTCAGCTGTATGTCTTACATTGTAAATAACGTATTTTCCGCCGGGGAGTTCATCTTCATCAATTGAATCATCCAATTGATAATCCTGTGAAATTACAATACTAGCATCGAACCTACAGTTTTCAGGCGGTGTTGTCTCAGGGTTATCTCGTGGAATTGCAAATAGGATTGCCGATTCAAGGAGATTTCTATTCCTAGCCCATTGTTTTAACTCTTCCATTACTTCAATATTGGCAGGACCATACGGACCAACCCGTCGCATATAAGCGATACGATAGTTTGGCAGTGTTTCAACTTTAAATTTCATAACCTTTTCTTCCTCTCTTTTATTATTATTGGGGATACAATCCGAATGTAGCATGCTTTAAAAATATAAACACTTTATTTTTTAAAATTATTTTAGAGAATCCTTTATTCAAGAAAAGGGCGCTATTCTTGAATAACATAGGTGGAAAATGATCAAACTTTTTTATAAAAATCTCATACTTATTTAAAAAGAGTAACTCCATTTTGATCAATCTTTTTTCAAAATGGAGTTTTTGAAGTTGCTGTTAGATAAGGATTGAGGGATATTTCTTAATCAATCTTTATTCTAAAGCTACAGGCAGAGCGAAAATTCATAAAAACTTAAATGCGATAACAAAAAAGTATTAGGTTCTGTCATGAAGAAATTCATCCCAAATCGAATGATTG
The DNA here is from genome assembly GCF_016879755.1 of Bacillus sp. B15-48. Classification (GTDB taxonomy): domain Bacteria; phylum Bacillota; class Bacilli; order Bacillales; family Cytobacillaceae; genus Mesobacillus_B. The sequence goes on along the minus strand of NZ_WOFU01000009.1, from coordinate 41,155 downwards.
AATATAACGACAACCGCATTAGTATGTTCATTGCCCAATATGGAAAGTGTGCTATCTCAGGAGTTGAACTAGGAATAATGATTGGCACTGTCATCATAAAATTCTCTATTCTCTTTCAAATGATGACAGCTATTCAAACTTGATAGTGCTACATGAAGCTGTTCATCGACTCATACATCTTAAAGATAGTAACAAAATTCAACACTTACTATCTTCTTTACAATTGAACACTAAGCAAAAAGAAAAGGTAAACGAACTTAGAAAAATGTGCAAAAGTGACGCAATCTAACTTGGGGATTTAATTTTCGTTTCATTAGATACATAGAATTGAATGAATTGGATTAGTTGGAACGCCGTATTAGGTGAAAGCTTCACGTACGGTGTGAACAGGGGGAAAAGAGAGAGATAACTTCAAACTCTTACCTATCTGTATCAATAATAAAAACCACCAATTTTTATTGGTGGTAAACTAAATCCAAGCTAGATCTTTGGTGTTACAGCAATAACATAGCAATTTACTGCTCGAAATTTTTCAAAGAAAATTCTTTTACAACCCTATAACCGTCTAATAAAATTAATGTTCCATCAAAAGCATTTTCCGATACTTTATTTAAATCTGCAGTGTTCTTGATTTCATATTCAATATGAAAGGTTGCTTCCTTACCGACTTCGAAAAGTCCTGAACTCCCTCCTCCGCGAAATACCATTTTTTTATATTTCGATTGCTCTTCCATTTTCATCAATGATTCTAATTCTTTATTTGGGCGTATAACAATTTCAAACCCCATAGGGTGATGCCCAGGATAATCGAATTCACTTTTTATTTCTTCTTCCCCTACATTTTTAAGCTTTAAATCGTAACGTAATGTATTTTCGGCTTTTATTATTGTTGTTTCAATATCAGTTAATATTATGTCGTTTTTTTCGTATCCAGGTAAAATGAATATAAAAGTAACAAAAAGACATAAAAACATTATTCTTTTCATTATTTAGGCCTCCTTTTATGCTTATTATTATTTGTGTTTCTAGGGCTAATAATACATTACCTATACAAATCCTTCCTCGACTAAAAGGGCTGTGTAGTTGAAAAAGGTAATGGTTTAAAATGGGTAGAGAAATTTAAATTAAGGGTGAATCTTTTGGTAGACTGTTTTGGTATTCTAAACCTGATTTACCAGATTATTGGACCTTTAGGGATAAAATTCAATCAACAATTGTACTTCTATCCAGATTCGCAAAGACTTGCTAGAGTAACTGTATCTTTCAGAAAAGAGGATTATAAAGTTTTAAATATTAAAATGAAAAACTTGTGAATAAATTTACTTAAACAAACGGGCCAGGGTTGTTGAAGAAAGAAACACATATTTGGAACCAATTCTTGCTGATATTCGTACTTTCTTTGGGGGGGATACTTTTGAAAAATACAAAGTTAAGAATCGTATGGATTATTCCTAATGTATTTTGTTACTTAATGTTATTTGGATTATCAATGTGGGTAGTGACTAATGGTGAAGGGTTACAAGAAATCAATAGATTATCAATTTACGTTATATTTATGATTTTACTTTTCTTAGTGTCAGTGTTCGGTAGTTATCGTATTTGGAGATGGATTAAAGAAGGTAAAATGTAAAAAGTTCTTATTCTAAAGGGTAGCAAGAGTTAAACAGATATTCATAAGGGAGTTAGAATTATGCTTGAACTTGTTAAAGAAATATACTCACCAAATAAGGAATATAAAGTTGAAATTAATAAACGTTCGAGAGACGGGCTTTTAGAAATTGACACTTATTTTTGGGATAGTGAATGGGAAACTTGGCTACAAATGTCTACTGGCTTCTCGCTTACTGATAACATTGACAGTGCAATGGCAATTGCTAAGGAAAAACTTAAGGTTTGTTCAAGCGAGATAATTGAATAGAATGGGCAAATTGCGAATAAATTCACTTAAAGAAACGGGGGCATTTCTACAATAAGATGGAGACGCTTTTTCTTATTGAAGTAACGGTAGCAGGATAGTGCAACAAGATTTGATAAACTGGACGTAAATAAATTGTATATGCCATCTGAATTGAATGGAGTAAAAGAAAGTGCAAAGTACAATCGCAACGTAAAGAATGATGAGTGGTTTACTTTTTAATATTGTTCAACAACGGGATGCGTGAGTGATACTGGTTCTACAAAATATCTTTCGAAAATAGGAGGTTTAACATAGATGAAAAAAGAAATACCTTCTTGCATTGAAGTAATTGAGTTATTCAAAAAGGTGCTAACAGGTGAAACTACAAGGGAAAAAATATCTGATTGGGCAACACATTACATTGTAAATGATAAAATATATGATATTAGGGATAAGGAATTATGGAAGCTACTCGATTTAGCGTCTGGTATAGATTTAAGGGATGCCCCAACTGAATACTTACATTGTGATGAGGATATACGTGACTGGATAAGGAATTATGAAAATACTTAAACTTGTGATTTGTTTGTTACACTAACGGGTTGCGTTAACACAATAATAAAAGGTTAATTTTTGAAGCTCTTTTAAATTTTTTGATCTTCCGCAATCTGGCGCGATTGGGAATTGTTATATTTAAAGTGTAGTATAGCACTTTCCGTAATCAAATTTAATTAATAGGATTGTTCCTATGTGGACGAGTCACATTATTAGTAAAGTATCTTCCATTATGATAAATTTATCGCAGGTTAACTGGCTGTAAGACCCCCACTTCAAGGATTCGATAGTAATAAGAATTGTAAGAGGGGGATCAACAGCCAGTAAACGCCCGATTGGTTAAACTAGCAATCAGTGGGGGATGAAGAAAACCCCCACTGATTGAAGTTTCACTTTATGAACGAAAACATTATATTGAAAAGCAGGATGGTGCGGATGATGTCAATAAAACAACTTAAAAGTATTGAAGAATTAAATGAATTTGTTCAACAACCTGGGAAACATTTGCTATTCAAACATAGTACAACTTGCCCAATCAGTGCCAAAGCGAATGAAGAATTTCAAGCATATGTTAATGAAAATGAAACGACTTCTGCTGCAATGGTCTTGGTAATCGAAGATCGGCCTGTATCCAATCATATTGCTGAAGAATTTGAAATTAAACATGAATCTCCACAAATTTTGCTATTTAATGATGGAAAAATTTCTTGGAATACTTCTCATTGGAAAATTACAAAAGATTCGATCAAGGAGGCTCTCAACGCATGAGCAAACAAGTCATCGTTTATTCTGCGCCTGGTTGTGTAGAATGCAACTATGTTAAACAAATGCTAGAAGAGAAAAAAATTCCATTTGAAGTAAGAGACGTAATGTCAAGTGTGGAATATCAACAGGAAGTCGAAAAATTTGGCTTTATGGGTGTACCTGTTACCGTAGTTGGTGATAAAGCAATTAAAGGCTTTAATCCCGAATTAAAAGAACTTATAGAAACAATTTAATAATAAAGTTAGCCAAAGTGATGATGTAATGTCATTGGTATTCGGTATTCGGGGTCAGTCCCCCGGTGGAGTAACGCTTTACTTCGCTGGGGGACTGACCCTTTTTCCCTTTTGCAACATTAACATTAAATAATGGAGCTGAACTCGTAGCCATTCAAGAGTTGTTAGGTCACAGTTCGCCAGATACCACACTTAGGTATGCAAAAATAACTCACGAAAGAAAACATGAACAGCATAAAAGATATCTAATTCAATAAGAGTGATTGTCCTTAGACCAATACTGCGTAGTAAATGATTTATTGGTAGGTAAGTAAGTCAAAAAACAATATTCATTATATTGATGATTAGTTTGCCTGTATACGTAATAAGCTGCTGTCCTTAGAATAAGGCAGCAGCTTATTTATCTTCTGTTTTAATAAGATAATAAGTGATTAAGTTATTTTATTATAAGATAACTTCGCAACAGCATCGTGCATATGAATCGACTCTTCATTGCGGCATTCTACGGTAAAAGCTCGTATTTTTTCATTTTCGTACAAGTCGGCTGCAACGAGGCGGACCATATCCTCGACAAAACGGGGGTTTTCATAGGCTTTTTCTGTAATTGCTTTTTCATCGGGCCTTTTGAGAATAGGGTAAAGAATCGAACTGGCATTAGATTCCGCTGCTTCGAGCAGTAATCCCTTCCAGTCTTGTGTCGTGGCTATAGGTTCTGTCAGTTCTGCTCTTATCGTGACATATCCGCGTTGATTATGAGCGCTGTATTCGCTGATTTCTTTTGAACATGGACAAAGTGTCGTTACGGCTACAGTTATCCCAATCTCGTGCGTAAAGCCCTGTTCATGGTCGTATTTCACATTCATAAAAGCGTCGGCGTGAGATAATCCAACCCTCTTTAAGGATGGGCTAGAACGTTCATAGAACCATGGGAATGCTATTTTTATTTCGGCACTCATTTGCTCCATCCGTTCTGCGAGCGCTTTGGTAAAAGAATAAAGCTTATCTATCTCAAGGAGAAAACCTTCTTGATGGTATTCTTGTAGTAATTCGGTTAATCGGCTCATATTAATGCCTTTGCTCATCTGGTGGAGCCCCGTAGTTAATGCACAAGTCCCTACGGTTGTTTGCCTATGTGGTTTTAAGTCAGATGTTACAATAAAAGGATGTTTAACATTGCATATTCCGACAGATTCTATTGCAAATAAAAAATCGTTCGGTGTATTTTGCAGATCTGTCATTTCCTCTTTATTTATCGGCTTTGCCCCAGTTATGGGAGGAACTGACCCAAATCTTTTATGACGTTCATGCTTGTTCGGAAGTGTTTTTATTTCCATCGTGTGCTCCTTTTTATTATGCAAATAGGAATCTTTCTGATTTAAATAGTATAATAATATTGATAGGTTGTAAAATGATTAACATTTCTTTTTTTCTTCTAGAGTGTGGAAAACAGGAAATTGGAGGGGAAAGCTTTGCTTGATGATCTGTACCGTAAAGTAGTAATTGGCCATGCGAAATATAAACGGAATTATGGAAAGCTAGAAGGAGAACGAGTACATAAAGTTCATTATAAAAATCCTACTTGTGGTGATGTTATTACACTTTATGTACAGTTAGAAGAGGATATAATTACAAACGTTTCTTTCGAAGGAGAAGGGTGCAGCATTAGCATGGCATCTTCCTCGATGATGACAGAAATGGTAAAAAATAAAAAGATAAGCGTTGTTTCAGAATTAAGAAATGAATTTGAACAACTTATACGAAAAGGAACGCAAATGAATGAGGACATTGATTTAGGAGACGCCCTGAGTCTTCAAGGAGTCCACAAATTAAGAGCACGCCATAATTGTGCGCTGATGGCGTGGCAGGCCTTAGACAAAATAATGGCAGATGTCCCGTCCTATCAAGGAATAAAAAGATAAGCGGAGGTTTTTTTTGAGTGTACAAGAACATAAAAAAGAAGCACCAAAACAAGTAAGATGCAAAATTATTACTGTCAGTGATACTCGAACAACAGAAACCGACAAGAGCGGTCAACTGATTTGTCAATATTTATTAGAAACGGACCATGTAATAGAAGATTACGAAATCGTCAAAGATGAAAAGGTCGAAATCCATGCGTCTATCCAATGAGGAATTGCAGTTAGCGAAATTGATGCCATTTATTAAACAGAGGGACCGGCATTGCTGAACGAGATGTGACTAGTAGATATCATAATATTAAGCGGTTTTTTGGGAAGCGGAAAAAGTACGTTACTACAAGACTTGATTCAATTTGAAAAGAATAGAGGACGAAGGATTGGCGTTTTAATGAACGAGCTGGGGGAAATCAGCATCGATTCTGCTGTCGTTCCTAGCGACACGCCTTTAAAGGAAATGTTAAATGGCTGTATTTGTTGCACGATACAAGGCGAATTAAGCTTTCAGTTGAACCCACTGTATCGTTTGCCAAAATGAGCTCTGCAGACATATACGAAAGGACGATGGAAGACGAGAGTAAACGACATTCTCATCATGAATCACATGTAAATCAGCACTTACATCTTCGAACCGCTTCATTCTATGTTCAAAAGCCAGTGGACAGAATAGCTTTAAGCCAGTGGTTAGAAAATTATGACCATCTATTTAAAAGCAAAACCCGAATGAAGGATTAAAAACATCCTTTATCCGGGTTTTGTCTATAAATGCATAAATGTTTACTCTACAGTAACTAATTTAACAGGGCTATGGTCGTCACAATGGTCTCCGTGGACATGGTGCAACCGTCCGTTGACGAGATAATCGAAATGATCTCCATGAGGAACGACTTCATGTCCGCAATCGGTATCGTGTGAACAACCGCAATTCATCGGAGCACATTCATCTGGGTTTGTGCTGCTGACAGGGATTGTGCACTCATACCAATGTCCGTTATGCTCATGATGCAAGTGTTTGAGTCAGATTCCCGTAACAGTATTAAGCGGTTTTCCCATTCAGGATTTCCCCATCTGTATCTGTTTTCCCTATTTCATTCATTATGACGGTTGCTCGTAATTTTTTTCTCGTACAATCTTCTAACAATCGCTCCAAGAGCGTTGTTTTTCCGCTTCCTAGAAATCCACTTAATACATATACTGGTACCTTTCCCATCATATCATCGGCCTCCTTAAAATAAACCTCTTTTATCTATATAGCCCAAATCATAATTATTCCTCATTAAACGGGGCTTTACCTGAATAAGCGAATATCAAAAAACAAAGTAGAATTCCTTGTGCATTTAGGAATTCTACTATTTAGGTTAAATTTGCAAAATCCAGTGCCTGACCCCCAGTATGGGGGGACTGACCCACTGGCCTTTAACGCTTTAGTAATGCGGGGGACTAGCCCAGCAAAGGACAACCGTTTTCGTGTTGTCCTTTTTTTGCGTGCAATTTTAGCACAGGACCTATGAAAAGAACTACTATTCAAAATTTCGTCACACCTTTTTGCAGATAGCCTGTCCATTTTGAAAAGAAATTCATATGTAAGAGATGAAGGGTTTTTCAAATGGACTGAGTGGCTGGATCAAAAGGAGGAGAAGTGAGAGATGAGTAGATTAGTAGTGAATGAGGCACCAATGATGCTTTTACCGAAGTTAGCGGCGAAGATTGGCTTGAATGAATCGATTTTTATTCAACAGCTTTATTATTGGTTGAAGGAAAGCAATCATGTTCATGATGGACAACGCTGGGTATATAACACCTACGAAGGATGGCATGAACAATTTCCGTTCTGGTCGATCAGCACGATTCGCCGAATCATCGCGAAGCTGGAACAGGAGCAATTGATCATCAGCGGAAATTACAATCGTTTGAAATTAGATAAAACGAAATGGTATCGCATTAATTATGAGGCATTAGCAGCTATTTACGATGATGAAGAAATGCTCTCTCCTGTTGTTCACAATGAGGAAGAAATGAGCATTACGAGTACTCAAGATGAACCATACGACGCATCCAAGTGGACAGCAGAAGAGACTGTGATGAACACACCAATACCAGAGATTACTACAGAGATTACTTCAGAGAAAGAAGAAGTTAAAGAAACGCACGCTAAGCGTAAGAATCCATTCGAATTTTTCGAACAAAATGGATTTGGAACGATTGGCGGATACATCGCTGAAAAAATTTCGAGCTGGTGTATGGATTTATCAGAGGAACTTGTTCTTGAGGCGATGAAATTAGCGGTTGAAAATGGGTCGAAAACCTGGAGGTATGTTGAGGCAATCCTTCGTGATTGGGCTAGTAAAGGCTATCAGACCGTCGATGAAGTCCAGGCAGCACAATTAGAATTTACGGAAAAAATCGCAAGAAAGAAGCACAAGCCTTCTCCTAATCACATCGGTAGAGATATTCCAACTGGTTTTCAAATCGATCTCTGTGCAGGGGAGGATGATGAAGAATGATGGTAGAAAAAGCGTTCTTAGGGTGCTTGATGAAGGCCAGCTATTTAATTAAAGATACGGTGATTCGTCCCGAGCAGTTAGCGGAAACGCGTAATCGGGAAATCATGCAACGAATGATTGAGTTCACTCAATGTGGCAAAGGGATCGATTTAATTACGATGTCGATGCTTGAAAATCTTGAGTCGTATGGAGGAATTTCCTATTTTAGTGAATTGCAGGCTCATGCGGATATTGAGAAATTCAACGAAATAGAAGATTTAATTCTCGACGCATGGAAGGAACGGGAAAAGAAAAATATTTTAATTCTCGCTGCCAGAAATGATTGGGAGATTAACAAAGTGATTTCCGAGCTCGATAAAATCAATGAAATCAAGGTCGATGATCATAATTCGATTACCGAAGCATTAGCAGAAATGTATGAGGCCCCATGGCAGGAGCAGGAGTTATTTACAAGCGCGACGACTGGAATTAAAAATCTAGATGCAATGATGAGGGGCTTTCATGATGGGGAAGTCACCATTCTTGCGGCACGACCTTCGATGGGGAAAACGGATGTCATGCTTCACTTTGCTAAGTCCGCAGGCTGGGCGGGCTACTTGCCAATCATCTTTTCCTTGGAAATGCCTGAAAAACTAATTACATCAAGATTAATTGCCTCGACTGGAGGGATTAATCGAGCGAAAATGCAGAATCCGAATCAACTTTTAAGTCCAAATCAAAAGAATAAATGGCAGGATGTCTTGGGGTATCTGAATGAGACTCGCATTCAAATTTTTGATGGTCCAGGACAAACCGTTCCTGAGATGAGGGCCAAGACACGGAAGATGATCCACCAATTTCCAAAGCAAAAACCGATTATTTTTATCGATTATTTAACCTTGATTGCCACAAATCAATTTTACGGCGGAAATTCACATCTGCAGGTGACGGAAATATCGAGAAGTCTGAAACTCATGGCAAAAGAGTTTTCCTGCCCGGTCGTTTGTTTGGCACAGCTCAATCGAAACGTGGAAAGTAGAGCGAATAAACGACCAATGATGTCAGATATTCGTGAATCCGGGAGTGTGGAGCAAGATGCCGATATCATTGTGTTCTTGTACCGCGAAAAATATTACGACCGGAGTGAGGGAAATCCACTGCTTGAGTTCATTGTTTGTAAAAATCGGAATGGTCAAGTGGGGACGGTCATGGCGAAATATAACGAATGTACAGGCAGGATCGAGGATTTGCCTGAATAATAACGCGGTGTGGTTTCGTTGTTCTCCTCACTCATTCCCAAAAAACCAAATCTATTTAATTAAACAGAAACAGGGGGAAACAGTGAACCGTTCCCTCGTTACATATTGATAGAGGTGATTCGATTATGTTGGTTAAGGATATGTATTTTGATGCGATTATGTACGAAGAATCCGTTTTGGCACATGTCATTCAACACTTAATTTTGGAACGCAAGGTGTCGTGGGAGGATCCGATCTCGTTGCTTGACTTTGATCAGGCAGACATGCAGAAAGTAACAGAAATGATCAATGGGAATGCGCTAGGATTTAAAAAGATCAACTGTTATTCGTTGAAAATGGACCAGAAAAAATTCATTTTCATCTTTGCCGCAAGCCCGCAGGAAGCTGTTGACTATTTCACAAACAGCTTCCAGCAACGGCCCTTAAATTGTCACGAAATGTTACTAGATTATGAGATGACTAGGGGGAATGAAGTGAAAAGTTTTCGCGCGCTGAAAAATGAACATGAGAAGTATCCAGCGATCGCAGGGTGCTTTGAGCGGGATTAGGCAGAACCTCAACATTTGTCCTGGAGATTGATAGGGGATGATAATTTTATTATGTAAACTGATATTTAATTGTCCGTTTTGAGGAACATGGGGACGGACCTTCCGTTTCACTCTCTGTTCCAATAGAAACAGCGGAAACAGTACCGCTCATTTCAAATGAGCAGGGGGTCAGACCTCTGTACTTAAACGAACGAAAAATTTTGTAAAATAACCCCAATTTGATGAAAGGAAGATCAAAAATGGTTAACTAAATTATTTCTTCTGATTTTATATCATCATAAGATGGAAAGAGTGAAAAAATCTCAATAAGATATTATAGGGGATGGATTGTTATGGCAAAACCGAGTTTTTTTGTTCCAAGTGGGATTATTGTTATGTGGAGCGGATCTATTAACAATATTCCGAAGGATTGGCTATTATGTGATGGTACCAATGGTACTCCAGACTTAAGGGACAGATTTATAATGGGTACTGTCTCCGATTCAGAAATTGGAGACACAGGTGGAAGCAACAGCATTACTTTAAATGAACCTCAATTACCTTCACATTCACATGGTGGAGTTACAGATATCGCTGGAAATCACAATCATCCGGCAACTACCGATCTAACCGGAAGTCACACTCATACGGGAACCACCAATTCAGATGGAGAGCACAGGCATTCCTATGGTTTAGTTACATTTGAAACCGAAGGTATTGCGGGTATTACTGATGGTGATCGAACGTATGCAAACGGCGTACAATTTTTTGCATTTACCGGCTTAAGCGGAATCCATTCCCATACTTTCACAACCGATAGTAGTGGTAGTCACAATCATACTGTCACTGTCGCGAACGCGGGATTACATGACCACAGCTTTAATACAAATAATACGGGGAATGGAGCCCCAATTGAAATTACAAATCCATTTTTTAAATTAGCGTTTATTATGAAATCATAGCTAATAAGTTTGTTTTTTTTAGATAGGCGCTTTAAAAAAATGAAGATTGCTTAGACATTTTAGCCCTTAAGTCTGTAACCCGAAGGGCTTTTTACATAAATGATATTCGATTAGTTAATCATCTGAGAGAACATTGGGACGGACCTTCCGTTTCGCCCTCTGTTCCAATAGAAACAGCGGATACAGTTCCGCTCATTTCAAGATGTTCAAGGGAATTATATTTTGATTACATACAAGAATAATATAACAGAAGCCATAAAAGCTTGCTTGAAGGCAAACCGAATCATTTAGGCTACCCTTATTTTATAACCCCTGATACTAAATTTTAACAAGTATTTATAATAAGAGTGCCATTAAAATACTTAGCGGCTGGGAGACTTATATTATGGAAGTGAAAAGAGGCGAATATTAAGTTTACATATTAATATTATTTTTTTATGCCTATTCAAGCCAATAACAAAAAATACCCCAATGGCAGTGAATCGCGTCATGATTATAACCAGAGCGCGCAGCGGACCCTAAAACCTATTAGCTTACTGCGAACGATGTGATAAAATTTTATTTGAGGTGATCCTAAATGAATCGATTAAGTGAACATGCCAAACAAGAAATATTTAATGCTCTAAATGATAAACAATCAGGCGTGTTTGTTGTGGATGGTAAGTTAATTTCAATTGAAATTGAAAATCATGATTCACGCTCACATAATGAATCGGTCTATAAGGATTTATCTCAAGAGATTGAGGAGTATCCAGAGCTAAAAGAATCATTGTCTAGGTATTTGAATAACCCAAGTATGAAAAGATTCACAGCTAGTGAGTTGAAAGCTAGACGCAACGGGTCAACAAGTTAATAGAGGTAGTTATTTTTTTACTATAACTAGAACTTTTAAGGAACATGTTTAGAAAATCAATCCTACTAAGAATGATTCGACAGCGATCGTAGAAGAATTCCTGAAGATAATATACAAGATAAATGTTATCCTCTAATAGTAACTGCTTGATAAAACTTCGCATCTATGTCATTGTAAATACTAGATTAAATGAATAGCAAATAATGTGGGGGAACCAGTGTGACTGGTTGAGATCGCGTCCGTAAGATGCAGACCCTTGGAACCTGATCTGGCTAAAACCAGCGTAGGGAACATATTTAAAACATTTGAAGTTGATAATATGTGCCCTAGGTATATCCTAGGGCGCTTTTTATTTTGATCAACGGGAAAACGAACTGATAATGTTTGTTCCTGCGTTCCACCAATACTTGCTAGAGATCGATCATCATAGGAGGAGGATGCAAAGGTGAAGAAAGGCTTATGGGTATTACTTGCAGTTGTTTTTATCACAGGATTAGTAGGATGTAATTCAGATCAAGAGGATACTGGGGCGTCTGACAATGGAGGAGAAACGAAAGAATTGAAAAAAGTATCCGTTGTATTGGACTGGACACCAAATACGAATCACACTGGCTTATATGTAGCACAGGATCAAGGATTTTTTGAAGAGCAAGGCTTGGACGTAGAAATTCTATTACCAGGAGAGGCAGGGTCTGACCAGCTTGTTGCAGCTGGACAAGCTGATTTCGGCGTTAGTTATCAAGAAAGTATTACGGAAGCACGGGTGCAGGAGATTCCGATTGTATCCATTGGAGCGGTTATTCAACACAATACATCTGGATTCGCTGCACCAGCAGACCGTGGCATCAAATCACCAGCTGACTTTGAAGGGAAGACATACGGCGGTTGGGGTGCACCGGTGGAAGAAGCGGTCATTGATTCTCTCATGAAGCAACAAGATGCCGATGTTAGCGAAGTAGAGAATATAAACATGGGGAATTCGGATTTCTTTATAGCCATTGAGCGTGGTGACATTGACTTTGCCTGGATTTACTATGCTTGGACTGGTGTCGAAGCGGAACTTCGTGATATGGAATTGGATATGCTCTATTTAACCGATTATTCCGAGAAACTTGATTATTACACGCCAGTCATTATTACGAATGAAAAGAAAATTGATAATGATCCCGAAACGATTAAAGCGTTTATGGCTGCTGTTAGCCAAGGGTACCAATATGCAATTGACAATCCAGCTGCTTCAGCAGATATTCTCATTGAAGCTGTACCGGATTTAGATGCAGATCTTGTGAAGGCAAGTCAAGAATGGTTATCGCCAAAATATCAAGATGATGCGGAGCAATGGGGGGTTCAATCACTAGAGGTTTGGGAAAACTACGCTAGTTGGATGTATGAAAATGGTTTATTGGAAACCGAGTTAGACGCAGAAAAAGCATTTACAAATGAATTTTTACCACAACAATAAGAGGTGTGTGACATGGCAAATTCCTTACTAAGTATACAAATTATCCCGAAAACAAAAAATGGCGAAGATGTAATCCCATACGTGGATGCGGCCATCGCTGTCATTGAAGAATCTGGTGTGAAATATGTAGTCAATCCTTTAGAAACGACGATGGAAGGGGAGCTTTCAGATCTGTTTGCCATTGTTGAAAAGATGAATGAAAAAATGGTGGAACTAGGAAGCCCCAGCATCATTTCGCAAGTGAAAGTGCTTTACAAACCGGACGGTGCCTCAATGGATCAATTGACGGAGAAATATCGTTAATGTATAAGGGGATGAAAGCAGGATGGCGGCCACTCTTGGTCATCATCCTTTTATTGATCATTTGGGAATGGTCGAGCACTTTCTTTGAAATTCCGTCATGGCTGTTGCCGGCACCGTCGGAAATTTGGCAGGAGGCCGTAGCTGGCTGGGCGAATTATCACCATCATATCGGGTCAACCATTCAATTAACGGTGATCGGATTCGGTATAGGATGTAGTGTTGGATTGATCGTCGCGATTGCTTTGCACCTTATGCCTCGTATAAGAGAAGCCTTCTATCCCTTATTAATCTTATCGCAAAATATTCCAATTATCGTACTCGCACCGTTGCTTGTGATCTGGTTTGGGTTCGGGATGATGCCGAAAATCATTGTTATCACACTCGTTTGCTTTTTCCCGATTGCAGTATCGGCGTTAGATGGATTCAGACAGACCAGTCAGGAGCTCATCCATTATATGACAATGGCCGGGGCATCAAAAAAACAAATTTTCTTTAAGCTTGAACTCCCACACGCACTGCCATCCTTATTTTCCGGATTGAAGATATCCGCCACGTACAGCGTAATGGGTGCAGTCATTGCGGAGTGGCTTGGTGGGAACCAAGGAATTGGTGTTTATATGACACTTGCATCCTCCTCGTTTCGAACGGATCGTGTTTTTGTGGCTATTCTTTTCATCATGATCTTATGTATGTTATTTTTCGCCATCATTATCAGTTTGGAAAAACTGTTCGTTAAGGGGCGGCCGAAAGGAGATGGGACCGGAAAATGAGCCAGCTCATCGTAAAAAATATCACGAAATCCTTTGATAAGAAAACGGTACTGGAAGATATCACCTTTACAGTGGAAGATGGTGAGTTTGTCTCGTTACTCGGTCCATCTGGAAGTGGGAAAAGTACATTATTTCATTTAATTGGTGGCATGTATGAACCAGATGCGGGAGATTTTTATTTGGATGGGGAAAAGATCACCGGGAAACGTGGTTCGATTAGCTATACGCCACAGAGCCCGTCCTTATTTCCATGGAGGACGATTTTAAAAAATGTCGTGCTTGGCAGTGAGCTGTTTGGGAAACCAGACGAACAGAAGGCACGGGCCATGCTTGAAAAAGCAGGGTTAGCAGGTTATGAGAATGCGTATCCCCATCAACTGTCAGGTGGAATGCGCCAACGGGTTGCGTTTGTTCGAAGTCTGCTCAGTCCCCAATCTTTTATTTGCCTCGATGAGCCATTTTCGGCACTAGATGAGTTGACGCGGTTAGAAATGCAAAAATGGCTATTACACATCTGGGGCCAAAATCGTCGCTCTGTTCTGTTTGTGACGCATAGTATTGAAGAGGCTATCTTTCTATCGGACCGAATTATCGTCCTTACAAGCAACCCGGCGACCGTGAAGCGAGAATTTAAGATTCCGTTTCCGCGTCCACGGGAAGAATCCATCCTGTTATCGGAAGAGTTTTTACGATGGAAAAAGGAAATCTATCAAGAATTGAGGTAAACAGTTGGATGGGTTACTTTTAGTCTGATTATTTTTCACAGTCTAGATGTAGGTCTAGGCTGTTTTTTACTGGTATTGTAAGAGTAATGGCTAACCATTGGGTATTCGGGGTCAGTCCCCGGTGGAGTAACGCTTTACTTCGCTGGGGGACTGACCCTTTTTCACGAAGATAACCGCTGGAAAGTAGCAGATGTAAAAGTCCACATAGCACTTTATAGGGGGTAATTCTGACAATGGAAGGGGCCACACCCAATTAAGAAGGACAAATCTACCTACTACTAGACTAGGCATCCATGGGAATTCGCACAGTAGATAACGAAAAGCTTCTAGACGTATTTCAATATTTCATCAACAGAGTAAATCCTCTGTCAACATTCCGGGGCATGCCAGACACCTACATAAAAAACGAGTTTAATGTTAAAAGGCATTGAACTCGTTTTGTATATAATGGAGATCATCTCTACTTGAATAATAGAATATGGCAGGGGAAAATTGTGATAAAAGCAATAACTGTGTTAGAGCGCTGTTTTTGACTATTACGCTGCCATGTAGCAATCCGATGGAAACCTTTGCGCGAATAAAGTTGACCGCGATTGACAAAAATGGAAAAATTGAAAATGGGAGAATGCTTATTCCGTTACCGGCTGTTTCAGAAATACTTGATTCAGAAGTGAACTGGGATCAAAATGATAGAAGTATTACGAGATCATACGTGGGGAACGTGAACTCTTGCTTCATCCCGATTCTCGCACCGTTTACGTCGATGGCACCAGCTTCACGATTGATGTCCCAGCGAGAATCTATCAAGGAACAACTTATGTGCCCGCGCTTTATCAATCATGCTTTTGGCGGAACCATTTATTGGCACAACACCATGAGGCACGCCGAGAGTTATTTAGTTACACAACATATTAACCCATTTTAAGGCTGAGGCCATATCTAGGTTATTCCATTAAAGAGTGCGATTGTTGAAGCCTGAGTTTTAGTAAATAACTTTTTTGGATAAACCCTATCTATTCTGTATCATACAGTATTATTAAAGAGCCTTTCTACTTAGAAAAGGCTCTTACTCACGGTTACATCCCTTATTTATCTTTTCTTACGAGTAGTGAACAGCACTCCACATGAATGAACTGTTTCTAACGTCTTATCATTTTCTAATAATGCGATAGATGCTTATAAGGTATGTCGGAATTAAGATACTGTTTTAAATCAGTAATAACCATTTTAAATAACAATTAACTTTATTCAATCGAATCAAATGTACTTATATAGTATCTATGGTAAGATAGAATCAATAAAATTACGGAGGAAGATAAAATGGACCAAGTCCTCGTTGAAATTTGTTTACGTGTTAGAGACATTGATGCTACTTTAGATTTTTATACTGGGCTTTTTGATTTTGAAGTAGCCAGTCGCAGAGAATTCCCTGAAGATAAATTTGATTTAATCTATTTGAATTCACCAGGTTCTTCAGTACAAATAGAACTTACTTACAATTATGATGCAGATCCATATGTTATAGGAAATGGTTTCAGTCATTTAGGCGTAACAGTAAATGATTTAGAAGAAATGCATAAAATTTGTAAAGCTTCTTCTTATGAAACAGGTGAATTGAGAGGACTTTCAGGTGGAACACCTTCTTACTTCTTTGTTACTGACCCTGATGGCTATCGAATCGAAGTAAAGCGTAAGAAATAAAACGTTCTAAATACAAAAATGATTGTAAAAAGATTGAGGGGCGAGGGGACAGGCTCCATGTCCCACCAAATTTTTACAATCCGAAATGGTGATGGTCCTGTAGGGAAATCTGCAGGGCTTTTTTGTTTTTTATTGAGTTATCTGCTCATTGCGCGGGACAAGGGACTGTCCCTCTTGTCCCAGGAAAATTGTATGAAGGCTCTTATAAATTTTTAAACATGGATGAATATACTCATCTCTTGGAATGGGCTCATCGCATTGCGAAACGACCAGGCGTTCAAAAAGGTCTTGCAGCAGAGTATCAATCGCTTGGGGAGTAGTTTCAAAAAACAATGTATTGATGTTTTTCTCCTTTAGTCATCTTCGCAGTATTATTAAAGAGCCTTTCCATGCTTAAAAAATATTTCTTTCTTATAGCAGGGAACTATGCCAGATGCCTGTTGATAACTTTTTGGATTTCTATATCCCAAAAGATGAAGACCATGCAGTTACCATAATCCGTGTAATGTATGGAGGCAGGGACATCGATGAACAGCTGATGAAGAAAGATGAGATTACTAATCGTAGTAATGGTAAAATTAAATAGGATTAATCTTTTAAAAACTCACTAGCATCTCAGGTGTTGCCACATATTCTCTGGACATGGCACAATGGGGGACTGGCACCTTTTTCCATGGAGAGATACAGGGCGGTCCCCAGCGAAACAATAGATTAGGGACTGCCCTTAGATTGGTTGGCAACTATGAACGGTAATACTCCACCAGCTCAGGGTATTGCTGTAATTCCGTTTTTCCCTTTTCACTCAGTATATAAATACCTCGCTTCACTCGAATAAACCAACCATAATAGTTTTTACTTAATATCGATTGCGTTTTCGTTCCTGTTCCCATTTGCGATAACTGCTTAGGGGATAGTTCACCATGTTCCTCTAGATAACTGGCAATTTGGATGCAGTTTTCCCGATAAGCAGTCATAATCTGTTTTCTGCTAGAACCACCTATATTATAATCCGCACTTCGACCATTTATTTCTTTTATGATTGCTTGTCTAAGGTATTTGGCTTTACCCATACTAATCGGACGGTGAAAAGGTGTTGGCTCTATAATGATTTCCACTCGTCTTTGCTTTTCCGTAAAGGAAACGAGTATTAATCCTAATTCTAACCTCCGGAGTAAGTGACACGTATCTCGCCATTTTTTTGAACGGGGGTTGTGCTTTTTCGGTTTCGGTATGGCCACATATACATGCTCCGACACCCGTTGTCGTTTCGTTGCTTGAATGAGTAGTTCTACGGTTAAGTTAAGTTTTAATTCCACAAGTATGAGTAGGTCATCTTTAATGGCTGCCATATCACAGTCTTTAACCTCCCCGTACACCTCGTAGCCTTTACGCTTAAAATACTTATTAATTGGTTCATACAAATCTATCTCTTTCAATTTCACATTTCCCAATAATCGCACCGTCCATTTTGAAATACTAGATTTCATTCTAACATATTCGACGATAAATTCTTTATAAACTATGAAGTGTAGACAGTATAGTTTATAGATTGGTAGAGGTGACATGGATGGGAAATTCATGTTCATTACTTACCATTGTATTGCCCAATACCTGTTGATCATTTCTGTTTCCTATGTCCCAAAAGAGAAAAAATCAAAACTGTTACCTTTATCTGTTTATTATGAGGGCAGGGACATTAATGAACAGCTGGAAATACTTCTTATTTAGAATCTATAGAGGGCAAGAAGGGGATTGTCACAGGTACCATCTGGAAATTGTATATTGTTTTTTGCCCCTTTTTAATCCTTAGCTGCTGCCAAGGCTTATTTTTGGAATTTAGCATTTCCATATCAACCGACTGTAATTGTAAAAGATAGAGGTTTAATATGGAAAAAACGAATCTGTGAAACACTTTTTGTGAAACAAGATTATCCGGGGGGTGTTAGGCACTTACAACAATGAAGAAATCCGAATTTATAATTGTCTACTCTTGGGATCGCAACGCACAGGAACGAGTTACAAGAAAGAACTATAATCTCTTGAAAAGAAAATTGTGAAAACATCCGATGAATTACTACACCATATGGCGGATATGCAAATTGAAATAGATTTTGATGATGGAGTTAAAGGTGAATTATGAAAAATTTGAAGGACTTGTTGCTAAGAAATAAAATTGATGAGATACATTGGTTTTGACTAATGTTACTTTCCTTTATAATAATTAGGGGATTTAGCAATTAAGGTCCTTATGGTAATATTTGGAATATATGGGGGGATTTAATGAAAGTTGGTTTACGTTATTTAGGTGGAGCTATTCCAAATGAGGATATTGATTATCTTAGAAGACTAATGACTAAACATGATATTTATTTTGAAACGTATGATTATGAGGGGAGACCGCAAGCAAGCTTTGATGAAATAAGTGGGGTTATTTCATTTTACTTAGAGGCATCGCTTGTATCCTCATTTGTTCAATCAATTGGAACTAATGCGGCCTGGGATGCAATAAAGCTCATGGTTAAGAAGGTTTGGCTTACAACACGTGGAAAAAAATATTCGAAAATAACACCAAGAGATATTGAAGAAAAAGAAGTTACGCTAAGTGTAAGGGCAAACCTTAAAACCGATGATTACTTTTTTAAAATTGATGGGTTGAAGGATTCAGATGAATTGGATAGGGCAATGGATAAAATATTAACACACCTTGAAGCACAGAAATCCAAAGGTGATAAAAATAAAGTCTTTGAAGTAACTTTTGATGAAAAAAGTCAGGAGTGGATTTCTAAGGACTTTTTGAAAGAAAAAATGGAGAAGCAGGAAATAGATAAAGGCTAACAAAGTTATTCTGTTGTTTTATAGAATTTTATTTTAGGTAGCATACAATTGAAGTAAATGGTAATAAATCAAGTAGAATTTGCATTTTCATTTATATTTGATGAGCCATTTAAAATAATGGAAAATAGTGTTCTGGGTGGACAAGGATGATAAGCTCAAAGAGGATAGTGAATATCTAACTGTTGATAAAGTAAAGGTTTATATGTTTACAGAGCGTAATCAGCTTTAGACTAAGTATTTGCTTTAAGAAAATCTTACGTCCTCTTACTTGATTATACAAAAATGGAATTGGGTGCGGAAGACAACCGAATTTTGACACGGAGTTCTCTGCGGACATGAGTTCCCTGCCGAGAAGACAGGTGTTACAACATCGGCATTGCCAGCCTAGGGTATCATGCTACCACTCGTATAAAGTTTCTAGGGTAGATCACTTATGATTAGGCATTATATCCACATTTTGGTATTAGTCTACTTGCACCTAAATTTTTTTGTCCAGTTAAGTGTAGACGATTCAATCTTCAAATATTAATGATAAATTGAATTAGGGTGGATAAAATTGATAAATACTATCAAGATTCTAAAACAAGCAATTTATAAAGCAAAATCATTTGAATGCTTTAGTTATAAACAAGAATTAATTAAAATGTTTGATGAACTTGAGAACGAACACAGGGAAATAGTGCAATTAATGATAGACGTCCTCTCTTATCATATGAATGAAAACAATCCAAAGCAACTGGCCCTTTTTCCCATTCGATTTGAGAGATGGTTTGATGCTTCCTGGATAGTAGAAATAGAAAGATTGGCACATTTAGATTTGAAAATTTGCCATACTCAATATGGGGATTACTATGCTTTGTTAACACCAGAAGAAGCTAATGAGAAAATAATAAAGTATCTTGATTTTGAAATGTTGAACAAAACCTTGTTTGGTCCAAAAGCTAACATTCCACGGTCATTGGGGTCAGTCCCCCACCGTAGTAAAGCGTTAAATCGGTGGGGGACCCCAATGTCAAGGGATGACATCTCTTGGTAATCATTTCTATATTTTGAAACAGTGAATACAAAGAGGATTAGAATAGTCCAATCCTCAATTTAATCTATTAATAATCTATTAGACTCAATATGAACCACTATTATAAAAGGGGCACGATAATATGAATATTTTAATTTAGTTAAACGGTTCAATAATAATATTTCCTCAATTTGAGGTTTGTCATTTGAATCGTATTACATCCGAAATTACGTTTGAAAGAGAATCGTTAATCGATTTAAAATAGTCCTTAGGCAATTCCCATTTTCATTAACATGCCATCTAAAGGACGTCCCATTTGTGTTTCCATCCATTGAGCAGTTTCTATTAGTTTATTTAAATCGGTATTGGTAGGTTCGCCCATTTGTTCAAACATATTAACTAAATCTTCTGTACAGACGTTACCAACTGCTTTGGGTGCAAATGGACAACCGCCGAGTCCGGCGATCGAAGAATCAAAACAGCGAACTCCTGCTTGATATCCAGCCAGTGCATTTACAATTCCAAGGCCTCTTGTATTATGGAAATGCAGACCTATTTTAATGGAATTTCCGAAGTTATTGTTAAATGTGTTAACAACTTCTGTTACCTGTTTTGGATTTGCCATTCCAGTTGTATCTGCAAGTGTAATTTCTTCTGCCCCAGCTTTTATAAATGCTTCTGCTACTTTCATTACACGATCAACGGGCACTTCCCCCGCAAAAGGACAACCAAAAGAGGTTCCTAATACACCATTTACAACTTTTCCTGAATGTACGCCTTCTTGAATGACTACTGTTAACTCTTCTACTGATTCGTTAACTGTTCTTCTGGCATTTCTATAATTAAAATCATCACTAGTAGCAGTAACAACATGAAGGATATCTACATTAGTACTTAGAGCCCTCTTTAAACCTGAGCGACTAAGGACAAGACCAGCATATGTTACCCCATCTACTATAGGTACTCGCTTCATGACTTCCTCAGCGTCAGCCATTTGCGGAACTATTTTCGGATTCACAAACGCAACAGCTTCAATCTTCTTAATTCCTGAAGCAACTAATTGTTCGATTAATTCAACTTTCTGATCAGTTGTTAGAATCTTCTTTTCGTTTTGCAATCCATCACGAGGGCCTACTTCACAAATTTTAATCATCTTCATTCCCCTTTCGAAATTTCCTTTTTAATTTATCGTAATGTTTTAATACATGATCCCGACCTTTGTAGATATGCTCTTGCATGGCAATTTTGGCTCTCTCTGTATCTTGGTTTTGAATTGCTCTAACGATAATTTGATGAGCTTCTAAGGAGTGTTTTAATTGATTTTCGTCATACCAATAAAACGAACGGAAAACAAGTGGGATTACTACTACTTTGGAGAGATGAAAACGAAGATGTTCATTCTTGGATGCGGCTAAAACTGTTTCATGAAAGACTGAATTTACCTTTACAATATCATAAATACTTTTCATGTCACGGTTTTGTAAGTTTCGATTAATCACCTCCGTGTATTTAGCATTCGCGTCCATCATGTTGTTTAGGTCATCATCGTCTCGGTTTTGAGCAGCTTGACTACCTGCATAACTTTCTAACAAAGCCCGTAGACCATAAATTTGGTGGATATCTTCTTTTGAAAAGCTTCGGACAGTAATCCCTCTTTTCAACGGTGTAATTAACCCTTCGTACTCTAATTGTTTAATAGCTTCGCGTATTGGTGTACGGCTAACATTGGACTCTTTTGCTAAGAATTCTTCCGTTAATCTTTCCCCAGGCTCGTATTTCCCTGTAATAATTGCGTCCTTAATAAAAGTATACGGATCCATAAGATCACCTCACTGTAATTAATTGTATACAAACAAATCTATGAGTTCAATGAATTTATATAAAAGCTTTAATTCCGCTCAAAAAAATTGCGAAAAATAGTTAAAAGGTCCCAAAAAAACAATCATTTTCTGAAAATTAAATCTTTTTAAAAAATTCTGTTGTTTTAATGTATACAATGTGATACTATTTCAATAATAGTAGTGCACCATAGAAAAATAGTTTAAGAATTTGGAAGGTCGATAGGTGGTGGTAAGGAGCCCAGATTATTGTAATTAATATTAATAAAAAGGTTTACGGATTCGTACTGTCCACACGGATAGATTTGGATAGAATAATATGATTTCCTTAAATATATGGGAAGGAGTGTTTTTTAATGGAACAACATGAAAAATTACCATTAGAAGGGGTACGTGTACTTGAACTTGGTACATTGCTAGCAGGTCCCTTTTCTGGAAGATTATTTGCTGATTTTGGAGCAGAAGTTATCAAAATAGAGCCGCCGGATAAGGAAGATCCAATGAGGCAATGGGGGAAACAAAAGGATGGACACGGGCTTTGGTGGCCGATTCAATCCCGAAATAAAAAATCCGTTACATTGAATTTACGAGTAGAAAAAGGTCAGGAAGTATTTAAGGAATTGGTAAAAGAATCGGATATTATTATTGAAAATTTCCGTCCAGGTACAATGGAAAAATGGAATTTGTCCTACGAAACATTATCAGAAATTAATCCTGGTATTATTATGGTTAGAACATCGGGGTTTGGACAAACCGGACCATACAAAAGTCGCGCAGGATTTGGGAGTGTTGGGGAGGCCATGGGAGGTCTTCGCTATGTGACAGGGTTTCCTGATCGCCCACCTTCTAGAATTGGGATTTCAATTGGAGATACATTAGCTGCTTTATTTGCGACAATTGGGTGCTTAACAGCGTTACACGAAAGAGGTACCTCTGGAAAAGGCCAAGTGGTAGATACAGCAATCTATGAATCTGTCTTTTCCGTAATGGAAAGTATTATCCCGGATTACTTATTAGCTAACTATGTCCGCGAACGTATGGGGAACATTCTTCCAGGTGTCTCGCCTTCAAATATTTATATGACAAAAACCGGTTCTTATATTGTTATTGGCGCAAATGCTGATGGTGTTTTCAAACGGTTATGTCAGGCGATGGGGCAACCGGAATTATTTGAAGATCCAAAGTATTCATCTCACCATGCTCGAAGCGATAACATGAATGAATTGGATCAACGTATCGAGGAATGGACCAAAACATTATCAACTCAGGAATGTCTTGCTATTCTGGAAGAATGTGGGGTACCGTCCGGGCCAATTTATTCCGCAAAAGAGATTCTAGAAGATCCGCAATATAAAGCTAGAGATATGATTATCAAGGCCAAGCATGAGGAATTAGGAGAGTTTCCAATGCCAGGAATCGTTCCGAAGCTAAGTCGTACACCTGGAAAGGTGAAATTTGTTGGTGCGGAGTACATGGGCAAACATAACAATGAGGTTTATGGAGATTTACTTGGATATAGTGAAGAAAGAATCGCTGAATTAAAAGAAATTAAAGTTATTTAATTTCGTAAGGGAGGGATACTGTGTATCCAAAAACATTATATGAGAAGATATGGGAACAACATTTGGTGGCAGGCATGGATGGGGGGCAATCTTTGCTTTATATCGATTTACATCTTGTACATGAGGTATCGTCTCCCCAGGCTTTTGATGGTTTGCGAATGACTAATCGAAAAGTAAGAAGACCTGATTTAACCATTGCAACGATGGATCACAGTATACCTACTGCTTATCGGACATTCCCATTTAAAGATAATATTGCCCAAAAACAAGTGGAAGCTTTAGAGAAAAATTGTAAGGAATTTGGAATTAGACTTTTTGATCTTACCCATAAAAACAAGGCATTGTGCATGTTATTGCACCTGAGTTAGGTTTAACACTTCCTGGTCAGACAATTGTTTGTGGAGACAGTCATACTTCTACTCATGGAGCCTTCGGAGCACTTGCATTTGGAATAGGAACAAGTGAAGTAGAGCATGTGCTTGCTACCCAATGCCTACAACAACAAAAATCAAAGACCCTTAACATTGAAGTGACAGGAAAAATACCTTTTGGGACTAATGCTAAAGATTTGATTTTATCGATTATCGGTAAGTATGGTACTGATTTTGCGACAGGCTATGTTATTGAATACTCCGGCGAAACCATTCGCAATCTTTCTATGGAACAACGGATGACCATCTGTAATATGTCCATTGAAATGGGAGCTAGGGCTGGCCTTATTGCTCCTGATGAAAAGACATTTGAATACCTCAAAGGGAGAGAATTTGGACCTGGCGACTTAGAAATAATAAAATTGATTGAGGAATGGAAACTTCTTAAAACGGATGAAGGGGCAATGTTTGATAAGGTTATACAATTTGATGCAGAAGAAATTGCACCTCAAGTAACATGGGGAACTAACCCAGGAATGGTTACGGGAATAGACTCAGTCGTGCCTAATCCTAATAATTTCGCTTCTGCACACGCGCGTGAAAGCGCTTTAAAGGCTATAGATTATATGGGTTTGCTACCAGGAGTTAAGATGAGTGAAATTGAAATTGATGTCGTTTTCATTGGTTCCTGTACAAATAGCCGAATTGAGGATTTACGAATAGCGGCTCAAGTAGTTAAAGGTCAAAAGCTTGCACCACATGTCCGTGGATTAGTTGTACCTGGATCACAATCCGTGAAGAAGGAAGCTGAAAAGGAAAATTTAGATAAAATCTTCCTTGATGCTGGATTTGAATGGAGAGATTCAGGATGTAGTATGTGTCTAGGAATGAACGAAGATGTGGTTAGAGCTGGAGAGAGATGTGCGTCTACTTCAAACCGTAATTTTGAAGGGCGACAAGGGCGCAACGCACTTACTCATTTAGTAAGTCCAGCAATGGCTGCAGCTGCAGGGATTGCGGGTAAATTCGTGGATATCAGAAAATGGAGTTACCATCCTACAAGATAAGGGGGAAGGGATATGGAGCCGATTAGAAAAATAAAAGGAAAAGTAATTCCATTAGATAGGCCTAATATTGATACAGATGCAATCCTCCCTAAAGAATTTTTAACAAGAATTGAAAGGACGGGCTTTGGCCAATTTTTATTCTATTACTGGAGATTTAATGAAGACGGAACAATAAATAATCAGTTTATTTTCAATAAAGTCGAATACAAAAATGCCACTGTTCTATTAACTCGAAAGAATTTCGGATGTGGGTCATCTAGGGAGCATGCCCCTTGGTCTCTAAAAGATTATGGAATTAAGGTCATAATTGCTGAATCATTTGCAGATATCTTCTATAATAACTGCTTTAAAAATGGATTACTGCCAATCACCTTAAAGCAGGAGCAAATCGATTACTTATTTGAACAAGCAAGTAACCGTACAGATTTCAACTTATATGTCGATTTGGAAGAATGCATTATTACCGATAATAATTCCTTTACAACTTCATTTGACATTGAGGATTTTAGAAAAAAAATGCTGATGGAGGGGATAGACGACATTGGTTTGAGCTTAAACTACAGCGATCATATCTCCAAGTTTGAGGAAGGTCATACTGTACACTATTTCATTCCATGACCAGTCAGAAATTAAGGATTAGTAGTGTTTATCAGCTTCCTTTGCAGAATTCAAATAGTTAATTACTATATTATAAAGACTACTAATTGACAAGTAACCTTCGCTTTTTTATAAAATAACTGAATATTAGGTATATTGTGTAAATAAATAATGCGTACTCCATACTTATTATAACACTGTGGGCTAAGCCAATGAGAATAACAGTCTTCAACGACATAGTTGTTAAAACAAGATCAGTCTACTGTATACAAGGTGATGAACAACTACCCAATCCTAAGAGCTATTCTTATTGTGGAAGGGGAAGAACACCTATGCTGCCTAGTGACGAGCTACTTAACCTTGGAAATATATCTAATCACCAATAAACAAAAGGAATGAGGAGTAATATGTATGAGAAATTTGAAGGTTTCGCCCACAAAATTGGAATGGGAAAAAGGCCAGCCATTGTTGCAGTAGATTTTGCTAACGCATTTACCAACAAAAATAGTCCACTTGGATCAGATTTTACGAATGAGGTGAATGCCTCCCGACAGCTACTAGATGTAGCCCGAACGAAGAATGTACCAATCTTCTTTACGACTGTAAGCTACGAAAAGCATTATCTTGACGCGGGCAACTTTATTAAGAAAGTGCCAGCGTTGGATATTTTGCTCGAAGGCACGGATTGGGTAGACATTGACCTGCGGCTCGGTCGGAATCCAGATCAGGAACCGCTTATTATTAAAAAATATGCGAGCAGCTTCTTCGGAACTTCTCTTCATTCCTTGCTCGCAGTTGCCGGGGTCGACACAATCATTACGATTGGCGCCACGACTTCAGGCTGCGTTCGGGCGACGGTTGTAGACGGTCTGCAGTACGGATACCGCATGATTGTGCCGGTTGAGTGTGTAGGCGATCGCTCACAAACAGCACATGAGGCGAATTTGTACGACATCAACACGAAATACGGTGATGTGGAGTCTTTGGAAAATGTATGCAAATATATTGAAACTTTATAGTTTATTAAATTGAGATAGGAAAGGGGTTTTACTAATGAGAACAGGTAAACAATATTTAGAGTCGTTAAAAGACGGGCGTTGTGTTTATATCGGTGGTGAACAAGTGGAAGATATTACTACTCATCCCGCATTCAAGGGTGTTTCAGAAAGCGTGGCTAAATTGTATGATATGGCAGCTGATGAATCACAGCAAATGACGTACGTAACGGAGGATGGCAATCTCGCAAATAAAGTTTACATGATTCCAAGAAGTAGGGAGGATTTAACGGCAAGACGTGAAGCGATTCAAAAATGGTCAGAAGCTACTTATGGTTTGCTAGGAAGAGGGCCGGAACATGTGGCAAGCTTCATGGCCGGTTTTGCAGGCAACCCGGATGTCTTTGGACTTGGCGGACAAAAATATGCTGAGAACGCGAAAAAATTTTATAAGTACGCTAGAGATAACAGTCTATATCTGACTTATGCACTATTGCCGCCGCAAGTGGACAGGAGTAAAGCACCAGCTGAACTAAATGATGGGTTCACAACTGCTGCAGTTCGTGAAGAAAGAGAAGACGGGATTGTCGTTAGAGGAGCTTTAATGTTGGCCACCGGCGCCGCAATTGCAGATTATATTTTTATAGGTAGTGCTCAGCCTTTACAACCCGGCAATGAAAAGTATGCATTCTCTGCAATGGTACCTGTGAATGCACCGGGGTTGAAACTGTATGCAAGACAAGGATATGCGATGGACAAGAAAAGTGTATTCGATTACCCGCTGTCCACTCGATTTGATGAAAGCGACTCGCTTGTCGTCTTAGATGATGTTTTTATCCCTTGGGAGCATGTGTTTAATAACCAAAATATTGAGATTTCTAAGAATTTCTTTTTCGCCACAGCTGCACATGCATTAGGGAACAATCAAGCGCAAATAAGATTGGTGACAAAATTGAAATTTATCCTAGGATTAGCTAGAAAGATTACCGCAATGAACGGAATTGATAAAATACCAGGCGTCCAGGAAAAACTTGGCGAGCTTGCCTCTGTCATTGCCTCCGTTGAAGGTTACCTGCTTGCGTCAGAATATCAATGCGAGATTGATCCTAAAGGAGTAGCGCGCCCCAATGCGAGATTTCTGTACGGTGCCATGGGCATGCAAAATGAAATGTACCCAAGAGTTATCCAATTATTCCGAGAATTAGTTGGAGGGGGTGTCTTGCAGCCGCCTTCATCGTATATGGAGTTGTTAAATCCAGAAACGAAAAATGATATTCACCGATATCTAGGAACGTCTGCTGCTGAAGCTGAGGAAAGGGCAAAAATTATGAAGCTTGCATGGGATTTGATCGGGTCAGAATTTGCGGGACGGCACCAGCATTACGAAATTTTCTACGCAGGGCCTAACCACCTGGTAAGAGGCCATTCGTTCCGAAATTATAATTTTGATGAAACGGTTGAATTGGTTGATAAATGTTTGAATGAATACGCACTCCCAACGAAAGAGGTTTATATGCCTCAATAAAGGTAAATCAACAGACTATAGGAGGAATTTTTATGAAAAAGTATACGATCCTAATTGGAATTTTGTTGATTAGTGTATTGATGGTGTTGAGTGCATGTGGCGGCAGCGATTCAACTGCTTCTAACAACGCGGAGTCATCGGAAGAACAGATTAAGATTTCAATCGGTCATCTTGCCCCGCCTTCCCATTCCGTGGGAATGGCTGCTGACGCGATCAAAAAAGAATTAGAAGAGAAATCAGAGGGCAGGATTTCTGTAACAGTATACCCTCAAGGTGAGTTAGGGAATGAAGATGATATGTTTGTTCAGCTTAATGATGGGGCTCTTGATCTCCTTTTAGTAGGAACATCGTCACTGAGCAGCCGTTCTGAGGCATTCGGAGCATGGTTGATGCCATTCTTGGCTAATTCTCATGAAAAGGCTTACGAATTGGCTATTTCGGAAGAGGCCATGTCATTATATGACACTTTAGTCAATGATAACGTTAAAGGATTGGGATACATTACATCAGGTTATAGATGGTTCCTAACGACAAAACCTGTGGAAACTCTTAAAGATTTAGAGAATATGACTCTAAGAACAACACCAAGTCCGACCATCCTTGATTTCTTCAACTCTGTCGGTGTTTCTCCAACACCAGTGCCATTACCTGATGTATATAGCGCTTTACAGACTGGTGTCATTGACGGTATTGACATTGACTCGGAATCCATTCGTACGATCAACTTGCATGAGATTGCGAAACATTTGACCCCAACCGGTCACATGAACTGGGTAATGGGTGTTGTTATGAATAACGATAAATGGAGCAGCCTTTCTGAGGAAGACAAGAAGCTGATGCAAGAAGTAGTTCAGAATGAATCGAAGGAATCCTTCGATTTAGTAACCGTCAATGAAAAAGATATTTTGGCTTCGCTCCCTACGGAACATGAGGTCATTATTCACGATTTCGATATATCCGAACTTGATCCCATTGTTAAGAAAGTTCGAGATGATTGGAGTGCTAAATCAGAGTACATCGGGAAATTTTTGGAGAAGGCAAATGAAATTAACCAACAATAAAAAAGTTCTGATATAGTTGTTGTCAACTTCGGCTGCAAAGAGATCGTGAGCGCATCATCCTTACAGTTGAAGTTGGCAATCTAAAAAGATAGGTGAATAGTATAAATGAAAATAATATTGGCGGTATACGCTTCCTTTTCTAATGGCCTGCTAAAACTAAATCAAATATTAGCTGTTAGTTTAGGAGTCGCATTAACTATTAATATGATTGTAGCTGTATTTTTTCGCTACTTTTTTAAATCCCCAATATTTTGGGCTGATGAGCTATCCTTATATTTATTGTGTTGGCTTACTCTAATCGGGGGAAGTATTGCAGTAAAAAGGATGGATATGGCAGCAGTCACAATTTTGAAGGATCGTTTCCCTAAATTATTGAGCGGATTCAATGATATGTTCATTCATACTTTGATTATTTGTTTCAGTATCGTCCTATTTTATTATTCTTGTAGATTTGTAACTACCCCAAATATGATTAATAGTAATTCAGCTACACTTCCTATTAAACTATGGGTTTTGTATTCAGTATTACCTTTTTCAATGTTGACTATATTTATTTTCTCTATTCAAAATCTGATTGACGCAATATCTAGTGTCATCACCGATTTACGGGCGAAGGGAGAGGATGCTAGATGATCGTTGTCATTGCCTTTTTTGTACTTTTGCTTATCGGTGTGCCTATCGCATTTGTATTAGGACTCTCGACCTTGGTAGGGGTTTTAGTAACTGATAACTTCACTATTCTTGGTTCGATGCCCTCAAGGATGATGAATGGACTTCAAAACTTCGGACTTGTGGCCATCCCTTTATTCGTATTACTTGGAGAAGTAATGAATCACGGCGGAATCACGCAACGGTTGATCAATTTTGCAAAAACCATTTTCGGACACTTTAGAGGCGGACTGGCTTATGTAAATATCGCAGCAAATATGTTTCTATCGTCGATTATTGGTTCTTCCGCTGCACAAACTGCTATTATGGGTCAAGTGATGGTTCCAGCAATGGAGAAGGAAGGATATAAGAGGGATTTTAGTACTGCCTTAACCACTGCGTCTTCCATAGTAGGGCCATTAATCCCGCCTAGTGTACCGTTCATTATTTATGGTGTAACCGCGGGTGTTTCAATCGGAGGATTATTTTTGGCAGGTATTGTTCCTGGCGTTTTATTTAGTCTAGCTTTTGGGATATATATTTATTTCGTAGCTAGAAAAGAGAATATGCCAAAACTAGATCGAGCTCCATTGAATCAGGCCTTCAAAGATACTTTGATGGTTTTACCTGCCTTATTCATACCGGTTGTCATTTTGGTTGGGATTACCTCAGGAATCTTTACTGCAACGGAATCGGCAGCCTTTGCCATATTCATCGCACTAATCGTAGGATTTTTCCTTTATCGAGATCTAAAAATTAAACACCTATGGCAAATTTTCCTGAATGCGTGCGTTACTTCATCGATCGTTACCTTTTTATTAGCAACCGCAAATATTTTCGGATATATTATTGCTTATGAAAAAGTGCCGGAAAGAATTGCAGAGATCTTTCTGGCATTGGCCGACGGTCCTTTAATGTTCCTGTTGTTGAGTAATATTTTGCTTTTGGTTGTGGGATTATTTATCGACTCGATTGTGGCTCTAATTTTACTTGTTCCTATTTTGCTGCCTATTGCCATTACTTATGGAGTCGACCCGATTCATTTCGGGGTCATTGTTGTGCTTAACCTAACTCTTGGGCTAATGACACCGCCGGTAGGGGCTGTACTGTTTATTGCATCCTCTATAACAAAAGTGAAGATAGAACAAATCACAGCTAAACTGATTCCCTTTATTATTATCAGTTTAATTATATTGCTATTAATTACCTATGTGCCATCCATTTCCTTATATATACCAAAACTGTTCTTGTAGGTGACTTAGAGTGGGATTATGCAGATCCTTTCGGAAAGGGGTGAAATTACTTTGATCACACGACGTTTTATAGATGTGGAAGTGAAACAAATTCATTATCGCGAGTGTGGGCAAGGGGAATGTCTGTTGCTCATCCACGAAATGCCGCGATCTTCTAAGGTGTTCGTCCCCCTCATGCATCGTCTTCGGGAGCATCTGCACGTGATCGCACCGGATTTACCCGGTTATGGTGACTCGGAATTGCCGACGGAAAGATTATGCATGCAGCAATATGCAAGATTGCTGCTGCAAATGATGGACCAGTTGGGAATTAGACAATTTTCTGTTCTTGGTGTGCATATGGGTGCAAGCGTAGCGGTCGAGATGGCATATCAAGCGCCGTACCGGGTGAAGAAGCTAATTTTAAACGGAGTGCCTTTATTTCAGGAAGATGAGCGCTTAAAACTGCACCAAAACTTGAAGGCATTTGAACTTGAAGAATCGGGTGGTCACTTTCAGCAATGGTGGGATTTCTTTCAACAAAAATGGGGAAAGCAGACCTCAAAAGTGGTAAACCACGATGCAGTAATGGACGTAATGAAGGCGGGGACTACCTACGATTGGGGATATCGGGAAGCTTTTGATTACGATCCAGAACCTGCGCTTAGAAAGTTAAAACAACCCATATTTCTACTGATTTCCAAAGAGGACCCTCTCCTATCAAAGAATAAACTTGTCCGACAAATGCTGCAGCATCCGGAAGAGGTAGTGGTTGATGTACCTTATCACTTAGCACAGACGGCACCGGATGAAACTGCAAAATTGGTAGTGGAGTTTTTAAAGAATATGAAATTACTTAGGAGGAATTCACATGTCTAATGCGATTGGATTTCGTATGAAGGCTGGCGTATTGGCACCGTCTACAAACACGACGGTTGAATCTGATTTCAATATGATGGCTCCTTATGGTGTAACATTCCATATGGGTCGCATTCATATCAAGGATATGCGTTTAAGTAGCGACGATCTGTTCGAGAACTTACTTGACCAGGTTCGTAGAGAAATGCCGCCTGCCATTGAGCGAGTCATGACTTGCCGGCCGAGCTGCATGGTGATGGGAATGTCCGGCGAAACCTTTGTTGGCGGACGCGAAGGCAATATCAGGTTTGAGGAAAATGTCAAGAAGCTGTCTAACGGTTTGAAAGTGTATTCGGGTGCTTCGGCTACTCACCATGCGCTCCAAAAATACGGCGCAAAAACTCTCGGGATTGTTACTCCGTATCAACTTCCGGGTGATGAGCAAGTGGTGAAATTTTTCACGGAATACGGCTATGAAGTGAAGGCAATTAAAGGTCTAAAGGTTAAAGACGCCGTTGCTATTTCTGAAGTAACGGAAGATGAACTTCGCGTTGCTATTAACGAAGTAAATCTCCCAGATGTCGATGCCATCATCCAATGCGGCACGAACTTGTCAATGGTTCGCTTGGCCGATGGGGCAGAGCGTTACCTTGGTAAGCCGGTTATAGCGATCAATGCTGCTACACTCTGGCATGCACTGCGCGGTGAAGGCATTATGGACAAAATGGATGGATTCGGACGATTGTTTAGAGAATTCTAAAAATTAACACATTAGTGATTGCGTATAAACGGATGTTTATGCAAGCGATCCGAAGGTAGTAACAATGCAATCATTTTGCCGTATAGAGAAAGAAGTGTAAAACAATCCCCATCTTCCAACGAAGGTGGGGATTGTTTATTTAGATAGGTCTGAAGTGATCTTGTAGTTATTGTTTGATAGCAGCAGGACCTTTGCTTCAAGTAGCAGTAAGAGAGCATCTTCAATGACAGGCTTTTCATTATAGTAGGTTTTGATGTCAATGGCAGGAATCGATGAATTGTCGGTTATGTTTGTATTGCCCCCTAAACTCCTACTAATCCCCATGAAATATGAATATGTCCCTATCCTCTCGAAAGCATTCTTTTTTGTTCTAATGTTCCTGTTAGGGAATACATATCCAAATATAACCAATATATGCTAATATAATTACATAGTACTTTTTGCTTAGAGGAGGGGGAAAATGGCTGTGGATTCAGCAAAAGTGGCAAGAATATTCGAATATTTACTTGCAGTAAAAAATTTGAATGAAAAAGTAATCCGTCATGTGAATGAATATGAAAAAATATGGTGGGAAAAGGATTTTCCTACCATTGACGGTTTTTATATTGGGGGAAAAGGGACCAATGAAGAGGCATGGTATGAAGTCCATAAGCAAGAAATTCCTCCTCCGCCGAAACCACCAACAGATTTGAAACGATGGATTGTAAATGATGATAATCCGGATCAGCAACCGAAAATACATACTAGCTTAATCAACGGAAAAGATGATGAGGGTAATGAAATTACTGAGTTATTTGACGAGGATTTAGGTCGAGTTTCTGTTTGTGAACGATGGTTAAATGCATGGAATATATGGGCAAAGGATGCTTCACCAAAGAAGAAAGTTCAGCAAATCTACATGGAGCTTTTCACATTGCACCAACGTTTCCAGCGAGAAGGAGAAGATTTGGAACTTGCTTGTGGCCATGGACTTCTTCAATGGGAGGTTGAGGGTTTTCAAATCTCAAGACATGTCCTTGTCACAAAACTTGAGCTACTCTTTGATGCGAAAAAAGGTATTTTTTTACTAATTCCTACAAGTAAAGGTACGATGATGGAAACGGATATGTTATTACATATTGATTTACCAAATACTACAAGATTGATGCAAATGGAGAACCAGGTTGCAGATTTTGAATTTTCTCCATTAGAACAAGACCAACTTAAGCCATTCCTACAAGAAGTAGTCCATACGATAAGTCCCGATGGATTATATAAAACGGATAAACAAGAATCGGCAAAAGGACTGAGAGCACCCATCTCCACATACAGTCCAGGGTTATTTTTACGAAACGTAGGCGGCAGGTTATGGCAGCAGGAATTATCAAAGGTCATTGAGAAAATTAAACAAGGTTTCCCAGTTCCTGAAACGATTGGAATACTAACTACAACAGAAACGGATACAAAAGGTACAGAAACAGACAAAGTAGAGGATTATCATCAAAATTGGGGACCAGTTAGTGAACAGTTACTGTTTCCGCTGCCTACAAATAAAGAACAACAATTAATTGCTCAAAAATTAGCAACCAACAACGGTGTGGTCATCCAAGGCCCACCTGGTACTGGAAAAAGTCATACAATAGCAAATCTAATCAGTCACCTTCTTGCCCATGGAAAACGAGTATTGGTTACAAGTGAAAAGGAACGTGCACTTCAGGTATTAAAAGATAAAATTCCGGAAGAAATTCGCGCTCTTTGTGTCAGTGTGCTCGGTGGAGATTCAAAATCAGTGAAAGAAATTGAGGACTCAGTCCGGACAATTGCTGAAAATTTGGACTCCAAGCAGCCAGAAATATTACAGAAAAACATCGAACGTTTAACAGAGGAATTAAAGACTACTAAGAGAAATATTGCACGTTACGACACCTTAATCAACAAAGCGGCTGAGGGGGAAAATGAAACCGAAAATTTCGGTGAGTTGGAATTAACCCCACTAGAAGGAACAAAATGGCTGAATAAAAATCAAAGTCACTCCTGGATCCCTGATGATATAAAACCGCATATTGATTTTCCTCTTTCTGGTGCACAATTATCAAGATTCTTTGAGCTTTTGGGGACTCTTTCAAAGGAGGATATCCAGTCTTTATCATTAGAACGGCCATCTAGTAAGACTCTGCCGACAACAAGTATCTTTTCACAGAAAGTAGATGAAATAAACAGTATAGAGGAGAAAGTCAATCAAACAAAGGAAGCCATTCATGAATGGTCACCAAGTGATTTATCAAATGTTGATTTTGTTCAATGGATCAATAAAACCAAATCATCAATTGAGAAGTTAAGGAAACTTCAAAATGAACCATGGTTAAGAACGATAATCGAAGATTGTATAAGGGATTCGCAACAAATGAACTACTGGGGTCAAGTTTTGGAAGAAGTTCGAGGGACATTAAATGACATTCAAACACTTGAACAAGAGCTAATTGAGCACGCTTTTGTATTTCCCGTAGCTAAAAGTCTTTCAGGGTATTCGGGGTCAGTCCCCCGGTGGAGTAAAGCTTTACTTTGCTGGGGGACTGGCCCTTTTTCTGGAATTAAAAAGGGCGCTAGAATATCTAAGAAAGGGAGACAAGCTAATTGTTTATAAGATTGATCGATTAGCGAGCTCCACTAGGGATTTATACAATATTGTTCATGAGCTTCAAGAAGAAGGCATTGGTATTGTTTTTATAAAGGAACAAATAGATTTTTCAACAGCTGCTGGCAAGTTGATGTTTACCATGCTTGGGCTATTGCAGAATTTGAAAGGGACTTAATTAACGAACGGACTAAGGAAGGCAGAGAAAGAGCAAAGAAACAGGGGAAGCATCTAGGAAGGAAAGGTCAGGACACTAAAGAAATTAGAAGGGCATTGAAACTATTTGCTAACCGTAAGTATAACGGATTAAGCGTGAATGATATTGTCAAACAAACAGGTGTTCCAAGGTCTACAATTTATTACAATGCAAAGGAATCAAATAATTGAGCAATCAGTAAGAGAAAAGGAAACAAGAACCGTGAATTAGGCGTAGAAATGGTAAATATATGCCTGTACATGGTCCGTATAAGTATGTCAGATAATTTAGGGGTGTAATAATTGTCAAATTATATATTTGTGGAACAAATGAAAGATGAAAAGGATATCCTTACTGTTGCAGTATTAATGAATGATGATGAGATGAGTAAACTCATAGCTAACGAAAAAATCAATAAAAATGCTTCTGCAATTTTAAAAGGTGCAATTTCATGGGATGAAGTTGGAAATGATATTCAGAATTTTATCTCTATATTTATAGCTGATTTGGGAGATGGACCTATAAAAAATAAATTTAATCATACCATATACGATGCTCCAATCGAGAGACAATTAGACCAAAGTCAGCAATCATTGGAGGATTTTGCAATAAACGATTTAATAAGTGGTATAGACGATGGTCAATATAAAGTATTTATAAGAGGAAACTATGATAAGTTATACACCAAAAAGAAAGTAGTTTTTGGGAAAAATGAAGATAGGGGGAGTATTGGATTCATATTATCTAATTTTTTGTTATGGAGTGAATCAAAGAATAAAACACATGAGCTAATTAGAAAAGCCTATAAAGAAGAACTTGATGAGTTTCAAAATTTTATTACAAAATATCCAAATTTAGGAGCACATCATACCACAGGGAAGAGGATAATAGAGGCAATACAAGATATGAGTCCCACTAATATAAGTAACACAATCTATTTTAGAGCCAGGGAAGCAACAGATTCTAAGGTATTTATACATGAAGATTTAGAAGCACCGAAAAGTAAATATGTAACAAAAGAAGGTAGATATAATCATATTGGCATTCCAGTGCTTTACCTAGCTAGTGATAAAAATACTTGTGTAGCAGAAATGATGGAAAAAAATGAGTCAAAACTTTTATGGTTTCAAAAATTCCTTTTAAATAGTGTACAAGTATTAGATTTGACAACAAAACCAGGAGAAAGTTTATCTCCTAAACATTCGTTACTCATTGCAGCTTTAATATATGAAGGGGTAATCAATCAAGAGTCAGTTAGAGACAAAGTATGGAAGCCTGAATATTATATTCCTCGTTTTGTAGCTGATGTAGCAAAAATGGTATGTAAGTTTGATGGTATAAAGTTTTCTAGTAATAGAGGTCAAGGGAACAATTTAGCGTTATTTAACTGGAGAGGAAAATACACATTTGATGCATACCCTGAAGTAGATGTTTATACTAGGAGAGATTTATTTAATCCTAATACTCCTCCATGGCAAAAGGATTTATACTCAATGAACTGTCCTAAGTGTCATAATCAGATTAGTGAATTAATGAGAATATGCAATAAATGCTGGAACCCCAATCCCTTTTATATGATGGATGATGATATTTGAAATATTTAAGAAATATCCAGCATTTTATATTTTGCAAATGAACTCTGCCGTCGAAGTAATTACTAAAATATAATCCGCATAAAAACGTTAGAACAATCTGCATGCTTGTAGTTCTTTCTTTTAAAAGAGGTGTTAGAATCAGGAATGGACAAAGTTAAATTTTATTCTGCAAATGATTTTGGGGTTGGTAACCAATTGAAAAAAGCAGAAAATATAATGAAGGATTTTAATCCTGATAAAACTTGCTATAATATTAATGAAATCATTGAGTTCTCCAATATAAGTAAATATATTGATGCAGGATTATACTTAAAATCTTGGTCAACAGAAGATATTGTGAAGTTTAAGGTTATTATTAAAATGTATACACGTCTTATTGGTAAAACTCTTAAGACGTTTTCTGATTGCAATATTAATAATTTATTCAATGAGGTTGATATTGATTATACCGATAATTTTTGGGAATTAATCGAAAAATTTAATGTTTATAAAAAAGTTTCCACAAATTCATTTTCTGAA
The DNA here is from genome assembly GCF_016879755.1 of Bacillus sp. B15-48. Taxonomy (GTDB): domain Bacteria; phylum Bacillota; class Bacilli; order Bacillales; family Cytobacillaceae; genus Mesobacillus_B. The sequence goes on along the minus strand of NZ_WOFU01000009.1, from coordinate 3,456 downwards.
CTGCTTAAACAACCAGGAGCAAGGTTGTATGAGATACTAAAATATAAAAAACTAGTCAACCATTATGGTGAAACGATTAGGGAACACTTGATATTGGATGCGTCTTCTGCAGAATTATTATTAGATAAATATGAAGTAGAGCGAAACCATAATCCGGAAGCCATCTATTTTCCAAAGGAACTAATTGCACAGGATAAGGAGACAATCTTACTCAATTATATTAATAGTTCAAATACAAATCTTAATTACCTTAGTCTAATTGTAAATATTAAGAGTACTTCAGATTTTACCATTTCTGATCGTACTCGTTTAAAAGCAAGGAAACGTGTAGAAGAACAGGAAAATCAATTATTTAATAAAGATTCAGGGACTTATATGGAAACTTCTGTAACCTTTTTAGACAGTCATGAGGAGGTAGTGAAACAAGAAGTTGATGGACAGCGTTGGGCTTTTTCTTACAACTCAAGATGGATTAAAGATAACAACGATTTTCACACATTAATGAATAATTTTATATTTTTGTTCGAATTTGTTGATTTACAGATGAGGGTAACACTTGTTAATAAACCACAAGAAATGGGAATCTTTGAACAGCACGTATTTATGCGTTCTAAAAATTCTTATACAATAGGGGTGGCCTTTCAGCAAAAGGACATTTTATCTAAACTCCAAATTGTTGGATACTATAAAGAGTTGACTAAAATGGGTATAAGAATTGAGGGAATTGTTGAATGGTTTTTCAAAAGTTATATTCCAGAGGAATTTAACATTACCGGTTTTAGAATTAAAATGCCATCGGAACATTCTCTTTTTATAGAAAAGTGTAGAGCTATTTTACCGGAGATGGAATCAGTTCTAAAACAGTTTACTTTGTATGTTGAAGATAATTCAATTGATCAAGAACTGTTGCAGATGTCATCTGGCCATCTCCTATATAAGAATGTTCCAAGTTTACTTGAAAAGAAATATGTATATGGTACGGGGGAAGATTTTAAACAGGCAACATATTATTTTTTCTCAAATCAATGTATGCTTTCATACGTTGAAAAAATAGGTAGCAAGTATCATAATTTCTTTGATTTATTAATGAATGAAGAAGTTTCTGTTAATGATTATCTACATTATCATGGGCAAGATATAGAATGGTTAATAAAACATAAATACATTGAAATAAACAGTGAAGGCTACATTAAAATATACGATATTAACCGCTTATATATTTTGAAAGATTTATTCACTAATGAAGTTATTAACTATTGGAGATATCCTTTGAAGTTACGGGAAAAGCTAGATGATATGGAATTATGTGGAGTTGCCGAATTTGAAAGTTCACTATTTTCAAGACCTGAACAGGATTATATTAATTACTACTTAAATAAATCATCTTTCAATAATGCTTTGGATTTACGTAATAGGTATAGTCATGGGACGCAGCCAAGTGGAGATGATAGTGAGGATATACATGAGCTTAATTATATGATTTTTTTAAGAATGTTTATAATGATAATTATTAAAATTAACGATGATTTCTGTATATATACAGAAAACAAGTTATAATAAGCGTTGTGAAACTTATTTTACTTTGTCGATGGCTTTGACAGTCTTTATTTATGACTATAACAAGATTTTAAAAAAGAATAAAATCTATAGACAAAAGAGTTATTAAGCAATAGCGTGTTTATCAATTATTACTATTTTTATTTTATAGAAATGATAAAATAATGCTAGTAAAAAAAGAAATTTTTAACCAACCAAAGGTGAGTGATCTGATGAACCAGGATGAATTTACTCATAGTTACTGGACTTATTATTTAACATTGGAGTCTGATTTTATCAGCACGTTAAGATATGTTGAATTAGATGAAAAAAATTATTCAACATTCTCAGTAGAATACGTGAAGCAGTATCAAGCAATATGTTCAGAACTTGATGTTTTAAGTAAAAATCTTTGTAGCCTGTTAGAGCCAACAGGCAACTTTACGACCATGCCTGATTATACTGAAATTATTCTGGGGAGCTTTCCCGAAATTCCTAATAAACAAGTTAAAGCAAAGTGGAAAGAGGTTTTGAGTCCTTGGAGCGATTGGAAAGGTAATCCTGAATACCAGTCACCTAGTTGGTGGTCAAATTATAATAAAGTAAAACATAATCGATCAAATAAAGATACTGAAGGTAATTTCTATTTTGAAGAAGCAAATTTAGGGAACGTCCTAAATGCATTAGCAGGATTATTTGTATTAGAAATGTATAGTTATAAAAAAATAAGCGAAGAGCAAAATGAGAGATTTACAATTCCATTACCCAAATCTCAACTTTTTGAACTAATAGGATGGGAACCACATTTAGCTGCTTTTGGTGGAAATAATGTGATATTTGAGGTTGAATAAACAAAAGAATATTATATTTGAACATTGTAAATATGGAAAAATGATGAAAATCATAATTAACCTAATCCTTAATTTTTTCGGGCTTTTGGTGCCATGCTTGGTGCCCAAATTTTTAAAATTACAAATCACAAGATAGCACATCAAGGTACTAGAAAAACGGATGCTAGCAAACTTCAAGACTGCTTGAGGTCTTCTCCATATCTGTTTGATTCGAACCCGCACAACCCGAATATCTAACGGATTTCCACGTTTTTTAGCGAAACGTTGTATAGACGTAAGCGTCAAAGTGTGTCCTGAAGGATTTCTTGCACTGAAAGGAGTGAAAATGCGAGAAATTCATGCTTTGTAAGAGATGAGGGAAGGCCCCTCGAAATCGGTATTCAGGTACAGGTTTCAAACCGCCTTTGGGTGCTGCAATCAAAAGTTGTGGTGCTGAGCGCAAATGGAAAAGGCTAATAAATTAGTCAGGTGTGTGCCATGAAGCTGAACGAAAGTGAACAATTCGATGAAGCGTCGTTACTACTTACATACAGTCAAAACTAGGGGATTTTGACACTCCTAGGATAAGTCTGAAAGAAACCTGATTACTGTTCAGATGGCTGTCGGCGTAAAGGTTGCAGGAGCGTGGCATAGGCTCTTACAAGGAACAGGAGAAGTCTGTATTCTGATGATAAACGAAAAACCCAAGCGATGAACTAACAAGGGTGAAAGTAGTGATGCTGAATACAGATGCGGAAGAATTCGTAGTAGTAATGAAATTGCTGTAATGGCAAGGGAACGAAGGGATTCTGTTATCTATACTTCGGAAATTGAACGTAAGCGTCAAACTATGCCCACATGGTTTGATGCCTTTTTATATGTGATAATCTCCTAGAGATCAAATATTATGGAGGTTTTGCTATGAAGAGATCTGATCTTAGGTAAGCCCGAATTCAAACAACTCATATTTTCATGCAGCGCCTCCTGATATGATACAAGTATCAATTTAAAAGGAGGTGCTTTTCTAATGCCGCAAGAGAAATTAACGATTGTCCCCGTTACACTTCATCGCGAAAATATAAGTACTCCC
>NZ_WOFU01000008.1 GCF_016879755.1 Bacillus sp. B15-48 | reverse complement strand
CTATGATAAATTGGAGGGCGTTACCTTCGCAAATTGTTTTGCGCACGTTCGACGTTATTGGCTGAAAGCAGACAGCAAAAATGGCCAAATTGGTGTGAATTACTGTGACGAATTATATCGTCTTGAAAGGAAATTTAAACATTTATCTCCGAGTAAACGAAGAAAAAAACGTCAAAAATATTCGAAGCCAATTGTGGATAAATTCCTTGAATGGGTCGAAACGTCCCCATTTTACGGCAAAAATGCACTCGCGAAAGCAGCTGAATATACATTGAACAGGGCCAATGGACTTAAGACATTTTTAAATGATGGACGTATTGAAATAGATAATAATCCAGCCGAGAATGCCATCCGCCCAAGTGTGGTTGGTCGAAAAAACTGGATCCACTCTGTTAGTGAAGCTGGTGCAAAAGCCAACGCAATCTGCTTAAGTATCGCAGAAACTGCAAAAGCCAATGGAGTCGATTTTTATCGATATCTATTGAAGTTACTGACTGAGTTACCAAATCTAGATATCTATCAAAATCCGGAAATTTTAAATCAATATATGCCTTGGTCAAGGATGATACAAGCTGAATGTAAAATAAAGTGAAATAACCGTAATTCTGATAAAAAAATCATGATTTACGGTTATTTGTCATGCGTACCGAAAAGGTACGCTTATTTTTATAATTCGGGCTTACTTTGAAAAAGGGGTGTCCAAAAAGTCGGTTAATCCGACTGTTTGGACACCCCTTTGCTTTTTTTACTCCCAAATACCAATCATAAAATTTCAAACTGGTGCCAGTGCTCCTATTTTTACCATCTCCCTTAAAACATCTCTTCTAATCTTTCCACTAGCTGATAAGGGTAATTCATCAAGAAAAATTACCTTATCGGGAACTTTATATTTTGCAAGCCGGACCGCTACAAAACCCTTTAGATGTTCCTCGTCTCCACAATGGTTAAATTTTAATTTAATAAAGGCAATAGAAATTTCTCCCAATACAGGATTTGGTGCTCCAACGACCGCTACATCGAAAACACTCGGATGCTGATGGAGAACATCTTCTATTTCACTCGGATAGACTTTAAACCCTCCGCGAATGATCATGTCCTTTTTTCGACCAACAATCGTTACATAGCCGTTCTCATTGATACTCGCTAAATCACTCGTATAAAACCAGCCATTTTCCTCTATCACATTACGAGTTTCTTTTGGCATTCTAAAATAGCCATTCATCACCCCAGGCCCTTTACAAGCTAACTCACCAATTTCTCCAATGGCCAGTTCCTGATGATTATTATCTACTATTTTTATTTCTGAACCAGGAACAGGCTTTCCAACCGTTTCAGAACAAACCAACTCATCATCCTCATCTGTCGTAAAAGTTAGTGCAGAAGCTGTTTCCGTTAATCCATATGATACCCTAATATCACAGCCCATTTCATTACGAATCCTTTTTACAATTTCGCTTGGGCAGGAAGAACCTGCAACTATTCCTGTTCTTAATGTAGATAAGTCATAGTCACGATTTGTTAAATGGTTTAATTCTAAAATAAACATCGTTGGAACTCCTAAGTGAATAGTAGCTTTTGCATCCTCAATTAGTTGGAGTGCCTTAGTAGCGTTATATTTTTCCATTAGAATGATTTTCGCCCCTGTAAGGATTGTCAAGATTACCCCAGGAACTAATCCAAATACATGAAAGACAGGTACCGGTGTGAAAATCCTGTCTAAATGTGTACAGTTCAATATTCTCCTCGTTGTTTCAGCTGCATAGTAAAGGTTTTTATGTGAAAGCATTACACCTTTTGGTTGCCCTGTTGTTCCTGATGTATAAAGAATCGCTGCTATTCCTCTATTAACCATTGTTTCATTTTGGTTATTAGAAGCTTTCATCCTTAACTTTTCACCATTACAAAGAAGATTTTGATATGAGAGACAGACAATGTCTTCCAAATGAACAGTGACAATTCGTTCAACTCCAAAATTCTGAAAAATAGCCACATGTTCAATATTCGAAGTGAAAATAAAGTTAATTTCATCATTAGTAAGAATAGGCGTAATATCCTCCTTGCGATAGCAAGGGTTACATGGAATCATGGTGGCACCTATTTTAATTAAACTAAAAAAGACGACGATAAATTCATGGCAGTTCGGAAGACAAACTAAAACTCTTTCTCCCTTTTGAACTCCTAATCGTTCTAAACCCGCGGCCAAATTATGGACTTCATGGAATAATTGTTTGTAGGTGAAAGATTTTTTCCCATCATATAAATACTCTTTATCTGGATATAATTGATATGTATGTTCCAATAACTCAATTAATGAAAAACCATCTTTCATTTAATTCTCCTCCTATCTACTAAATTTCTACTAAATAGACTCTCGGAATTCGCCGAGTTAGACGGTTCAAGGATTTTCGTGAATCACTTATTTTTAAGTCTAATAAAGGACCAACACTAGCGCCCCTACTTCCATAATTCGCTCTTATCTTCTGTCTTTACTTGTTCAACCTACTAAATGTATTACAAACTAGTCGATTAACTTCGTCGCATTCCATTATATGCTATTCTTAATGACTTTGAACCTGGCGACACACCAGGCGTTGGAACGTTTGAAGATTATTTTTAACGTTTTTGGCTCTCGGATACCTTAAACGTTCCACCGAAAGTCAAACCAAAAAAGAAAATGCCAAAAAGAATAAGATGCCTGAAAAAAACGAAAAAGCTATACCTAAAAACCCTAGAATTGTCCGTAAACATTTTGATTGGGCTTTACGTTATGATTCAAACAAAAGCAATTGACAGTGAATCGATTATTCGCTTTTTTTCAAGCTCAATTTCTTGAAGTTTCAGTTCGATTGGGCCTTTTCGTTGGAGATGAGACCACAGTGGAAACAGTTAAATACCCGCGGATTAAACCAACTTGTAATTGTAGAACCTAAGGACTAACGAAATACACTCACCCAAACAGTATTCTCAACCTGACATCAACTCAGGCTGGGATAGTTCTAGGAAAATTACTTCAATGGATATCATCTCTATATGTTATCCACTAGTGATAGCCAATACGAGTTAACATCAATACATATAGAAACTAATCCCCAACCTCCCATTTCCCCTAGGCATCATCCCTGTCTAAACTCAATTCCAAAGCTTCCTTGAGGAAATTCCCATTTTTCAAGAATCGTCGAACCACATAATACTCGGCAAGTTCCACACTCGACACAACCAGCATAATCAAAACGAATCGTTCCGTCATCATTTTCTACATATAATCCCGCTGGACAAGCAATGACTAGTTTTCGGAATTCATTTCGGTCGGCGTTTTCTTTCAAAACAATATGAGGATTTTCTTCATCTACTAGAAATTTGTTGGTACCTAACTTCGCTTCCACATTTACAGTCATAGTGACCGAACCCCCTTGATTCCATCTTTCGCGAGAGTCATTAGCCCAACTTGTTTTACATGCTTCATGACGTTTTTCATTAATGGTTGACTCGGTTCGCCATTGATGACAAACATATCCTTCATTACATTTGCGGCCATCGTTGGGTATTCATTAAAAATTCTCGTTGTCTGTTCCATAAAATGCGGGAATTTTTTATATTGATTTAGATCTTTCATCACAAAGCTCTCGTCAAGTAATTGCTTATACAAAGATAACGAGCTTTCACTGTAATTTCCTGTTTGTTTTGCTGCTAATACAGCCTTGGCTGCCATTTCTGCCGAAGCAATCGCCAAGTCCATTCCTCTAACTGCATAGCCAATATTGAGGCAAAATCCTGCTGCATCACCAACGACAAGCACACCGTCTCCGACAACTCTCGGCATCATCTGAATCCCACCCTCTGGAACCAAATGACCAGAGTATTCAATCAATTTACCATCTTGAATAAGTGGTTTCACTGCTGGGTGATTTTTAAAATCCTCCAACATTTGCGGAACTGTATTCTTCGATTCTTCTAAATCACTTAATGTTGCGACAACCCCTAAGGAAATACTTGTTTTATTTGTATATAAGAAGCCACCGCCAACACGACCGGCAGTAGGACTTCCCGCAAATAACCATGATGTCCCTTCTCCTCCACTGCAATTAAAGCGGTCGGAAATCACTTTTTCTGGAAGCTCAATAACTTCCTTCGCACCTACCGCTACTTCATGGGGCTTCAATTCTTCCCGAAAGCCTAATTTTTGGGCAAGCAAAGAGTTGACTCCATCCGCTAAGATCACCACTTCCGATTCAAGTTCATCTTCACCAGCTATGACGCCGCAAACCTTTCCATCCTTCACAATCAAATCATCCACGCGGATTCCTGGAATCATTTGTGCTCCAGCTTCCTCTGCTTTTCCAGCAAGCCATTGGTCAAATTCGCCACGAAGAACGGAATAAGAATTTTTCCCTTGTTCGCCCAAGAATTCGGAATAGTAATCTATGGTGACCGCGCTCTCTTCCGTCATTAAACTGATTTTTTCTCTAGTGATTTTTCTTTCAACGGGGGCCTCAGCTGCAAAATTCGGAATGATTTTTTCTAGACTATGGCTATAAATTCGCCCACCAGTCATGTTTTTGCTTCCCGCATAATTTCCCCTTTCAATAATTAATACATCCAATTCCTCTTTTGCTAAAATATACCCTGCTATACTTCCGGCAACACCGGCACCAACAATGATTGCATCAAAATTATCTGACATGTTTTACACCTCTTTATTTCTAATGGAAAGCCAAACATCAAGCAACCTGCTTCAAGTCCCTTCTTTGTCTGGCTCTCCATTTCTGATTTAAGAAAGCACTGGAGTTAACTTAAGCGCTGATGCTAGCTCTGGGAGTACTTCTTTTAAGTCGCCAACAATATAGTAATCTGCTACTTTAAAGATTGGTGCGTTTTCATTTTTATCAATCGCTACAATGGTTTTGGAATCACGGATGCCATATACGTGTTGAATCTGACCAGATACCCCTGCACAAAGATAAAGATTAGGGCGGATCACCTGTCCTGAAATTCCGATATATCTTTCTTCAGGAAGCCAGTGAAGATCTTCCGTTACTGGTCGGGTACAGCCTAATTCTCCATTTAAAATCGAAGCAATCTCTTCCGCATAAGCCATCGTTTCTTGCTCTCCAAACCCTCTTCCTACTCCAATCACAACCTTCGAATCTTTCAAATTAAAGGATACTGCTTCTTTTTCTCTTCTTTCAGTCACAACGATTTTCCTAGGTTCAGGTAAAGGTAACGTCGTGACTTCTCCGCTACCTGCTGTTTCAGCTAGGGTCTTATCAAATGTGCCCGGCACAATGGAAACAATCACAGTTTGTCCATTCACTTGTAACTCTTTTTCTGCTAAACCACCAAAAATAGTTCTCCCTAATGTAATCGTGTCCCCTTCAACCTCATACTTTTTGTTCTCGGTTACAACCGGAACATCAATTAACCCTCCGAAATACGCGGCTAAAGTTTTTCCTCTTCTTGTTGCAGATACGAAAACTACGTCTGGCTTTCCTTGTTTAGCCTCTTCAGCTAAGACTAAAGCATATTTCTCCCAAGTCGTATTTGTTGGCATTGGCATTAATTTCACTTCATTTGCACCGTAAACAAAGCATTCAGTTGCTTCTACTTGACTTCCATTTATATAAGCCGTAACAGTTGCCCCTAATGAAGTAGCTTTTGTAATCAGTTCATACGCATGTTCAGCTACATCGGCAATTACCCAAACCTTATTCATTCTCGATTCCCCGCTTCCTTATTAAATATTTTTAGTTTCTCTTAATGTTTCGACCAATTGTTCCACAGCTTCTTTAATACTTACACCATTCACATTCATTTGAATTTGTTTGCGTTCTTGAATTGATGGCCCGACTTTTGTGACCGTCAATGGCGCTTCTAACAGCTCATCTGTGAATTGAAGTTCTGCTAAAGTGAACTCTTCTGCTGGCTTTTTCTTTGCGGATAAAATTTGTTTCATTCCCGGAATCCGTGGTTGATTGATTTCAGATAGCACAGTAATAACAGCAGGAGCTTCAACTTTGACGATTTCAATCCCATCGTCCAATTTTCTTTCAACGGTAATTTCAGAACCGTTGATTTCTACATTGGAGGCATACGTAACCAACTCGTAACCTAGCAATGCTGCTAATCTAGGACCTACTTGTTGTGAATATTGATCGCCTGAACCTTCGCCACAAATGACTAAATCAACATCCCCAATTTTCTTTGTTGCTTCAGCTATTACCTTTGCAGATACGAAACTATCAAGCTCTGGAGCTTCGACATAATACGCTTTTTGCGCTCCTCTAGCTAGCACATCTTTCGTTGAGCCTTGAACGGTATGACCAACAGATAAGGTGACAACTTCAACATCGTGTTGTTCACTTAAAGCTACCCCTAGTTCAAGAGCATTCCGGTCAATTTCACTCACCTTGTATTTTGCTTTATCCATATTTAATGTTCGTGTCGCTTGATCGACAACAATATCTGCCTCATCTTTAATCCATTTATAACTTACTAAAGCTTTCATTTTATACTCCTCCTGCCTTTTCATGATTTTCAATTATTTTTATAGAATTCGCTTACCCAATTTTCTCTTTTGCAATGGTTAACACAAGTGGTTTACGGAGAAAATCAAACACCTCTAAACCTTTGATATCTCTTAATAAAACTTCTACACCAAGATCCTTGCTGTATCCATAGCCACCATGGATTTGAATTGCATGATTACAAGTTTCCTCCCCAGTCTTCGTTGCAAAATATCGAGCGATTTGCGCTTGCCCACTAAATGATTTATCCAAATCTTTAGAGGTTGCCGCACGGTAGGTCAACAAGCGAGCTGCATCAAAATTTGCCGCCATATTCCCAATCATTTCTTGTAAAGCCTCAAAATTAAGAATCGATGTATTAAATTGCTTCCGCTCTTTTCCATAAGCAATGCTTTTCTCAATCGCTACTTGCGCGATTCCGACAGCGATTGCAGAAAGGCTTATATTTTGGAGTGCTGCTACATCGTTCGCAATTTGCTTCCCAGCACCTTCTTGACCAATTAAATTTTCAACGGGAACTTCGACATCGTTTAAAATCATCGTTGCGACTGAAAGTTGATCGAAGCCCATTTTTTGGTACGGTACCTCGAAGCTGATTCCATTCGTGTCAGCATCGACAATAAAAACACTTATACCTGCTTCTGTGTTAGCAAAAACGACGTAAACATCACATTGACCAGCATGATAAACAAATGTTTTTGTTCCATTAAGAAGATAGCCCTTTTCCGTCTTCGTTGCCGTTGTTTCAAGGGCAAGCATATCTTTTCCGATCCAACCTTCACTCCATGCATAACTTGCGATTTTCTCCCCATTGCAAAGCGAGGCCAAATACTTTTCCTTTCCTGCTTGTGAACCCCAATTTTGAACAGCGTACATCGCTTGCGTACTATGTACCGCATAGGCAAGCGCAGCTGCTGGTGAAGCTTTCGTGATTTCCTCTAAAACAAGAATGTAGCTTAGGAAATCCCCACCTGCTCCGCCTTCATCCTCGGAAACGAAAATTCCGAGGAAATCAATTTCAGCCAATGAAGCCAATATTTCTTTCACGGACAGACCTGAAAAATCTTGAGCTATTTCGTTTATACTTTGCTGAATCAGCGCTTGTTCTTCTGAAAATTGGAAATCCATTGTAAAATCCCTTCTTCCTTTTGATTAGTCTCGCAACAAATTACCAGCAATCACAACTCGTTGAATTTCGTTAGAGCCTTCATAAATTTGCATAATTTTGACGTCACGCATCAACTTCTCTACGACTCCTTCGACTAAATAGCCATATGGACCAAAGATACTAATCCCCATCGAAGCTATTTTCATAGCAATATCTGTACAATAGGTTTTACACATAGCTGCCTCTTTCCCATAAGGTTTGCCGGCGTCTTTTAGGTAACAAGTTTTATAGATTAAGTTCTCAGCCGTTTCAATCATAATTGCCATATCAGCAATTTGAAATTGGACTTGTTGCGAGGCAACGATTGGTTTGCCTCCTTTTGTTTCTTTTTTTACAAATTTAATCGTTTCTTCCATCACTCTCTTAGCTAATCCCAGTGCAGAGGCACCGACCGATAGCCTTGCCGAGTCAAGTGTGGTCATCGCTAGTCTAAACCCTTTTCCCTCTGCACCAACAAGATTTTCTTTTGGCACGCGGACACTGGATAAAATAACCTCAACGGTATTTGAAGCTCGAATCCCCATCTTATCTTCTTTCTTTCCAATCGTAACTCCCTTACGATCCAGTTCGACCATAAAACAGCTCAAACCTTTTGTCCCTTTTGATGGGTCTGTTGAGGCAATAAGCGTCATAATATCGGCATAGCCCCCACTAGTAATAAAGCATTTTGTTCCATTGAGTACATATTCATCACCATCTAGGACAGCGGTTGTTGCAACAGCCCCCGCGTCTGATCCAGCCCCTGGTTCAGTTAAGGCAAACGCGGTTAATTTTCCATCTAATATATATTTATAATATCTATGTTTTTGTTCTTCGGTCCCACCATAAAAAACCGGATAGGACGCAAGCCCATTGCCACCGATCGCCATCTGCATCGCAACACAGCCACGACCAAGCTCTTCACAAATTAACGATACGGATAATGCATCTAAACCTGCTCCTCCATATTCTTTTGGAACAACAAAATCAAGTAACCCAATTTCCTTAGCTTTTTCAACTACATCAGATGGAAATTTATTTTCGACATCATATTTCGATGCAACAGGAATAATCTCTTCATCAACAAACTTCCTCGTCTTATCTCGCCATTCTTTTTGAGTCTCGGTTAAACTCATGTTTAACATAAAAATACCACCTCTTCTTTTTAGTTTTAAAAGATTGTTCTTTCCCATATGGGAAGAATTATTTAAAGTTTCTTTACCTACAATTTTAAATGACGAAAATATGCCTGAAATGATTTACAATTTATATTAATGAAACTACGGTTCCAATTTTAGGAGAATAAAAACAGATAAATATCTAACTACTTACCTTAAATTTTCTAGACCTTAATAGTCTAAAATTATTTCTTTATCACAATAATGGTGAAAAACAAAAAATATTGGCACTGAACTAACCTTATAGCACAACAATTCACAAGTTTGTGTTATTTCTTGTTATCAATTTGCTACACCTAAAAAAACAAACTTTGACTATAAATTCCCATTGCTATTCCCTACTAATCCATTAGTGACCTTAACGAAGAATAACATTACTGGCACTAACCTTATGTTGCCGATTTGCACCAGTAATATAGGAGCTATAAACGTAAAGTAGAATGAATCCTATACTAAAACAGGCTCTCCTTTGTTTACTTTTTCTGTAACATGATTTAATTTCTCTGCCTTTCTTACTTCCATAATTTGTTTAAGTTCACCCCAGGTTTCTTGAAATAAACCTTGGTCCATTAGTTTTAAATCATCTGCAATAACAGGAGTAAAGTCCATTTGGTTGAGGATATCCCTTTGCAAGTCAACACCAGGAGCTATTTCAATTAAAGTCATCTTTCCATCAATTAATTGGAATACTGCCCTTTCTGTGACATAGAGAACCGACTGTCCTACTTCATTGGCGTACTGACCACTGAAAGAAACTTGGTCAACTTGTTGGACGAATTTTTTCGATCTACCTTCATTGATAATTTCCAGCTGACCATCTCTTACTCTTATCTCCAGTCCTCCGTGGGTAAAGCTTCCAGCGTAAATTAATTTTTTGGCTGTCTGAGAAATATTAATAAAGCCACCACACCCTAATACTTTAGGTCCGATTTTACTTACATTGACATTCCCGAGCTCATCCGTTTGTGCGAGCCCAAGGACAGAAAGGTCAAGGCCACCACCATCATAAAAGTCAAACTGGGCGTGCTCTTCGACCGTTGCCTCGGCATTGTAAGCAGAACCAAAGTTTAAACCGCTACCTGGAACTCCTCCGATTGAACCTGCCTCAGTTGTTAAAATGAGATTTTCTGAAACCCCTTCTTCTACTGCAATACTTCCAGCTCCCGACGGGATTCCAACACCAAGATTAAGAACTGCATTCTCTGTGAACTCCATCGCACAACGACGAGCGATAACCTTTCTTTCATCCAATTTCAATACGTCCAAACCTTCTAGAGGTACTTTTAGTTCCCCTGACAAACTTGGATGGTAATGTGTACCTTCGGTTTGATCATGGTTTTCAGGTTGAGATATGACAATATAATCTATTAAATGCCCTGGAACTCTAACACTTTTTGGATTTAGAGTGCCATTTTTTACGACATTTTCTACTTGGGCAATGACAATACCACCAGAGTTTCTTGCTGCTTGAGCAATTGGTAATACATCTAAAATTAAGCTTTCTTTCTCCATTGTTAAATTTCCATTTTCATCTGCAACTGTTCCTCGAATGAGCCCAACATGGATTGGGAAAGATTTGTAATATAACCATTCTTCACCATCTAGCTCAATAACTCTGACAATTTCTTCTTGAGTCTTTGCATTCATCTTTCCTCCTTCAAGTCGAGGATCAACATAAGTTTTTAATCCTATTTTCGTAATTACTCCAGGCCGTTTCGCAGCTATTTCACGATAAAGCTGGGTCGTTACTCCTTGTGGAAGGTTATAGGCCTCAATTTTGTTATTCTCAATCAGTTTTGCCATCGGTGGTGAAGCATAAGCAATCCCGCCAATCCAACGCTTCACTAAACCTTCATGTCCTAAATGGCTCATACCTTTAGTTGCATCTCTTCTTGAACCAAGTGCACAAGCATGTATAACGGTTAGGTCTTTAGGAAAACCTGTTACTTTAAACCGATTTTCAATTGCGATACCCATTTCCTCATTCCAACAGGTTAACCCGAACCCACTTGCAGCTAATGTAGAACCATCTTTAATCATTTCAGCAGCTTTTGATGCAGAAATAACCTTTGACATACATCTTCACTCCCTTATTTATTTTTATCACAATGAGGGATTTGCTTATTGTTTAGCTGAATACATTGCAAAAACAAAAGCTCTCACCACTTGTGACCGTGTGTACTTTAATATAATGCATGATTCATGCCAACTAACTAAAAACTTCAAAAACCTCTTTGTCCTGGGCATGTAAGGGATTCCTTCTTCGAAAGTTGTATTTAAAAAACAACAAAACCTCTATAATGGTTATTAATATGTATCATAATCAGTTCATCATTAATTCTTAAAACTTAACCGCCGCACACCGCTAGTTCGTAAGCCCGAAGTATAAAAATAAGCGTACCTCTTCGGTACGCATGAGAAATAACCGTATATCATGATATTTTTTATCAGATATACGGTTATTTCATTTTATTTGCCACATGTTGCTTGGATCATTTTAGACCAGGGCATGTATTGGGTTAAAATTTCCGGATTCCGGTGGATATCTAAATTTGGTAGGTCCGTCAGACGTAAAAAAACAATTATTGTCAACAAAGCAAATACGAAGGAACCTATTAAACGATGTAATAATCTATGTGTTTTTATTCTCTTTGTAGTTATTAAGTTTCCTATATAGTACGGTACGATCAATTCCCAGCATTTCAGCTGTAACACTCTTTATACCATTACATTCATTTAATATTTTTAGTATAAATTTTTCTTCTGCTTCTTTTTTTATCTCTTTTAAAGTTGGCCAAAATTCTAATGGTTTACTGTCTAAACTATTAAGATCAATTAAGATAGAGCCTTCACTAATATGTTTATTGTCATCAAAACATTCATCAACTACTACTAATCTTTCAATATAGTTCTTTAGCTCTCTTATATTACCAGGCCAACTATGGGCTAATAAATAATCAATTTCTTTAAAATTGAGTTTTCTTTTTTTATTATATTTGTGATTGAATATATAAATAAATTTATCAGCTAATCCAATGATGTCTTGGTGTCTATTTTTAAGCGGAGGAATATGAATAGGTATAACGTTTATACGATAGTATAAATCTCTGCGAAAGGACCCCTCTTCTACCATTTTTGATAAATCTCTATTGGTGGCACAAATTAGCCGAAAATCAACTTGAAAACTTTTTGTTCCACCTATTCTTCTTATTTCGGGGTTATCAATAACTCTTAGCAATTTTGCTTGTAAATCCAATGGCATTTCAGATATTTCATCTAGGAATAAGGTTCCTTTATTAGCTAATTCTAAGAGTCCTTTTTTTTGTTCACTTGCACCTGTAAAAGAACCTTTCTCATGTCCAAAAAGCTCCGATTCAAATAGTGACTGAGGAATTGCAGCACAATTAATTGAGATAAACGACTGATTTGTTCTCATACTTCTGTTGTGGATATATTTAGACAGTACTTCCTTACCTGTACCTGATTCACCAAACAATAAAACTTTACAGTCAGATGGTGCAATTTGGTTACAAGCTTTTAAAATTTGTTTCATTGCACTACTATCTGCAACAATAAAATCGGAAGTTTTCTCATATTCGTTTATAAGTTTATCTAATTTAACATTATTCTGTTTTAGTTGTGCTGTGATAACAACAATATTAACTTCTCCATTATCATCAAATATTGGTGTACCGATTGAATGAAAGGAAAGCTCTGTATTAGTCTTTACTTCTCCATTTAAGCTCTTTTTTTGTGATAATACCTCTAATGCAAACGATTGGGAGTAATACCCCTTTCTGACGAGGTAGTTTACATTAGACCTTAGTAATTCTTCCAGTGTTATTCCCAATGATAATGCTGTAAACTCATTTGAAATCAAAATATTTCCGTTGCGATCAATCACAAAAAGGATTTGCCCGCTTTCATTACCTTTAACATCCAACATAAGATTTTGACTGTTGCTCATATACAACATTCCTCTCTTATCCTAGTTTATATTTTGTAATTTACAGATCGTTTATACAGAAATTTTTCGTTTTCGTTTCCGTTTTTTAAACACGAAACAGTTACAACTCTACTCAAATGTCATATAAACAAAAGAGTTTAGTGTTCTTTCATTATATTATGACTAGATGTGACTAATAACATTTAAGTAGTGCTACCAAGAAAAGGGGGCAATAAAAACGGAAGGTAGTTTAATTTTTTTGTTGTGTTAACAATCAAGTAACATACTCAAGATAAAATTAATAAATAAAATGATATGAAGATTGCATGACTTTTTAGAACTATTTTCCTATTAAGGTTACACTAATGCTAGGCGCATATAAAAATACTACAGCATCCATATTTATGATACTGTAGTACCTATAATTTTTTACAAAACACCTCTCTAGCGAAATGCTTTATTTTTGTTTAGCACCTTGTAATCCTACAAGTAACGCCTCGTTGTTTCCAGGTATAACCATTTCGAAAGAATCTGTTACAGTAGTATAATTCCAGTAACCTAATCGAGCTAATGGGCGAATTTTCACTATGTCAATTTGTCCATCTTCCCCAATCACTTCATCTTTTATGTGTACCATAACCACTTTTCCGATTATGACATCACAAGTACCTTGTTCCCCGGCACCTGGTAGTCTAAGAGTTTGATGATGTACACACTCTATCTGAATAGGTGTCTCCTCTATCCTGGCAGGTTTTACTTTAATTGAAGGAGCTCTTGTAACACCGGCTAATTCAAACTCATCGACTTCTGGTGGTACTTCAGCAGCTGTACGATTCATTGCTTCAGCTAAATCGTATGGTACCATATTTATTACGAATTCACCTGTTTGTTCTATATTATTAGTAGTGTCTTTACGTACTCCAGTAGTGGTTTGGTTAACGGAAAGCATTACGTAAGGTGGATCAAATGTCAAGTTCATGTATTGGCTGTATGGAGCTAGATTAGCTACTCCATCTTTACTCAAAGTTGATACCCAAGCAATTGGACGCGGAACGGAAATAGATTTGAAAGGTCCCATTGGTAGTCCGTGGTCATTTAATTCTGGATCATAATGCATAATTGTTCTCCTCCTAGATAATTTTAGATCATGTTCAATAATGAACAATCATATTCATTCTAATACTAGTTTAATAATGATTTGTACCGAAGTTATACATAATAACTACATGTTTCCACCATAATATACATGATTAACTCTATTTTTTGCTTAGCTGATGAATTGTCTTTTCTTCTTCATCGGTAAAAATCATTGCATCTACCGGGCATGCAATAATACAATCTCCACAGTCTGTACATTTACTAATATTAATTTCTATAGCCCAGCCATCCATCCCAATCGCACCAAAGGAGCAACACCTTGCACATGCGCCACAAAACATACATTTATTTCTAACGTTGATAACAGCCATGGGCTCACTCCTTACAGAAATCTTAATTATAAAGCTAGCTTGCTTCTATGCTCACTTGCTTTTTGTGATTTTTTTTAACGATATTTTGCGCTATAAGGGTTAAAATTATACCTAGGAGGCTCAATGCACCAGCAACAATAAATGCTAAACTATAATCTCCTCTTACAGAGAACACATAAGCTGCTAACATAGGTCCAAAAATGGCTGCCGGAGCAAAAGCAGTAAACATTACACCCCAGTTAACACCCATGTTTTTCATACCAAACATATCTCCTGTAAGAGCAGGATATGCCCCGAAAAAGCCTCCATAAGTTGATGCAATACCTATAATAGCAATTACAAATACTGCAAATGAACTAGCAAATTGACTTAATAAAAACATTGACAGTGCAGAAACTAGAAGCATTAAGCTCATAGTCGGAAATCTTCCAAGCTTATCTGAAACAAGCCCCCAGACTGGACGACCTAAAGCGTTTGCAATCCCAAGAATACTAACTCCTAACGCTGCAACAGCTGGGGTAAGCCCAACAACATCCTGACCAATACCTGCAGCATGACCAATGATCATTGTACCAGAAACGCAAGCTATAACAAGAAGAAACCAAGCAATATAGAAAAGCGGATCCCTTACCATATCCTTCCATGATTTCTCCGTAGCGGTATTAATATTAACCACATTTTTCACTACAGGAGGTGTCCAGCCATCTGGTCTATATCCTGCAGGTGGAGCTACTGCAAACAGAGAAGCAATAGTAATTACAATTAAAAATATTCCCCCGAAAATTTGTAAAGTGGTAAGCGGACTAAATGACTGCATCAAATTAACACCTAGTGGGGCAAAAACAATCGCACCACTACCAAGACCGGCAGAGATTAAACCTCCAGCCAACCCCCTCTTGTCTGGGAACCACTTAACAGTATTTACTACGGTGCAGGAATAAACAGCGCCTAAAGAAGCACCACCGAGAACTCCATAAGTAAAATACATAAATTGAATATTTGTTGCAAAACCAGCAAGTAGATAACTAATTGAAAATATGAGCCCACCAATTAACATGGTGAGTTTAGGGCCCCTTTTATCCTGAATTTTCCCCGCTATAATCATAGAAATTGGCATTAATGCTAAGGAAATTGTATAGGGCAATGTAGCCTGACTCGGTGTAGCCCCAAAGTATTCAACCAATGGTCCTCGGAAAACACTCCACGAATAAGCTGCACCTATACACAAGTTTGCAAATACACCTGTGACTAGAATTAACCAACGGTTAGGCATATAGTATCTCTCCTTAAATTATCTTAAATAATTTTCAGAACTTTAAAACCCTGATAATACTCAAACATATACTATGGCACCTTCTGTTTATGACGCCGCCGAAATAGCTCAAACCTTTACTTCTGTTTAGCACCTTGTAAACCTACAAGTAACGCCTCGTTATTTCCAGGTATCACCATTTCGAAAGAATCTGTAACAGTCGTATAATTCCAGTAACCTAATCGAGCTAATGGGCGAATTTTCACTATGTCAATTTGTCCATCTTCCCCAATCACTTCATCTTTTATGTGTACCATAACCACTTTTCCGATTATGACATCACAAGTACCTTGTTCCCCAGCACCTGGTAGTCTAAGAGTTTGATGATGTACACACTCTATCTGAATAGGTGTCTCCTCTATTCTGGCTGGTTTTACTTTAATTGAAGGAGCTCTTGTAACACCGGCTAATTCAAACTCATCCACTTCTGGTGGTACTTCAGCAGCTGTACGATTCATTGCTTCAGCTAAATCGTATGGTACCATATTTATTACGAATTCACCTGTTTGTTCTATATTATTAGTAGTGTCTTTACGCACTCCGGTAGTGGTTTGGTTAACGGAAAGCATTACGTAAGGTGGATCAAATGTCAAGTTCATATATTGGCTGTATGGAGCTAGATTAGCTACTCCATCTTTACTTAAAGTTGATACCCAAGCAATTGGACGCGGAACGGAAATAGACTTGAAAGGCCCCATCGGTAGTCCGTGATCATTTAATTCTGGATCATAATGCATAATTGTTTTCCTCCTAGATAATAATATTATTTTTTTATAAACTAGTACGTCACTACCCACCTCTCTAGTTTCGTCATTTATGTTTCTCATCTTAATATAATGCAAAAACTATGCCAAACTACTTGCCGAGAAAAAACAAAGAACTTGCGCTTAAGATAAGTTTGCTTGTACTTTTTTTGCAAAAATACAATTTAAAAATCCCATAAGTGTGGCTTTTTTAGTACATACAACTATAGGAAGAAATATAAAAACTATATAGCAAAGAGCTTAGGGCAAAGCCAGTAGTATTTGAAAACTATATATCGACTTAATCTTATTGAACTTTTCCCAGGTTATGTAGTTCGTTTGTGATGTGACGTACTAATAATGTAATTTGTAGTTTCGCATCTTATTGAGCTTTTACTACTATTCTTTCTAATTCAGTTGTCATGATTGCTTTCCCTTACTTAGAATTAAGGGGATTTTCAATTGAATGAAGCTTATGTTTCCTTAGATTAATTCAATTTCTCGAGCAGCTTCCATGTAGCAGGCTTTCCCTATCTCAGAGTACCATCAGTTAGAAACACTCCCAATAAACCATCAAATTCTTCTTGCTTTGTGGGCTTGTTGAATTCTTACCTATGTTCTATAGAAGTTAATTGGATCTTCCTTGTTCCCGAGGAATCCATTGATGATACGGTGTATGTATGAATCCTGGGAGGAATGATAATCCCCTTGTCTTAAGCTACTACTACTGCCACCACAGTTCGGGACTTTCCCCCTAGCGCTTACACCCATGCCAGTCACACATAGTGTAGGCGCATGAATTATTCATGCGCCTCTCGCGGGTCCGTACGTGCGGGTCATCGCATACGGCGATATTTTGCAGGGTTATCCGACTCTGCCCCAGCCAACTTGGTTGAATTGTCACCTTTTCCATTTTTTTCCTACAGACCCTCCGCACATTTTCTCACGGATAATGTACTACCTGTCAGCTATACACTTCCGCCACCACGGCATTTCGAAACTTCCACCCATTAGTCCGATGCGCTGCCAATCGCACAAAATCCTCTACGTTAAGTAGAGAACACTAAAATCATGTTTATTTCTCCAAGAAGTTGGTTCAATTTTAATGAAATATCACTAACTGATATTATCAGTTAATTCATTATCTTTCAATTTCTTATATAAAACTGTACGATATATACCAAGTACATCAGCTGCTAAATTTTTTTTTCCATTACAAAATGATAGAACTTTTTGAATGTATTGGAATTCAACTTCTCTTAGAAATTCATTTAGAGTTGGCCAATTATCTTTATTTAAAAAATCTAGATAGTCAAAATCAATAAGAAAATCATCACTTCGAGCCTTCCCTTCAATGACCTCGTATCCTTCATCAATTATTACCATTCTTTCAATATGGTTTTTTAATTCCCTTATATTACCTGGCCAATTGTGATTCAATAATTGTTTTAAGTGTATTGAATTTAACTGTGTATTTTTATCGTACTTCCTGTTAAAATCAAACAAAAACTTCCTTGATAATCCTAAGATGTCTAGTCTTCTTTTTCTAAGTGGGGGTATATGAACAGGTATGACATTAATACGATAATATAAATCCTTACGGAAAGTTCCTTTTTCCACCATTTTTGATAAATCTCTATTTGTAGCACAAATTAGCCGGAAGTTAACTTGAAAGCTTTTTGTTCCACCTATTCTTCTTATCTCTGGGTTTTCGAGAACCCTCAATAATTTTGCTTGTAAATCTAAAGGCATTTCGGAAATTTCATCTAGGAACAATGTCCCGTTATCAGCCAATTCTAAAAGACCTTTTTTTTGTTCACTTGCACCTGTAAAAGAACCTTTTTCATGCCCAAAAAATTCCGATTCAAATAGAGACTCAGGAATTGCTGCACAATTAACAGAGATAAATGGCTGTTTTGCTCTCATACTCTTATCGTGTATATATTTAGTCAATACTTCCTTACCTGTACCTGATTCACCAAACAACAAAACTTTACATTCAGACCGAGCAACTTGATCACAAACTTTTAAAATCCGCTTCATAGCTATACTTTCTGCAACTACTAAGCTTTGGCTAGGGACATCCTCATAAGGATCTACGGACTTTACTAGTTGGTATTTCTCAGTACTTTTTGAGCGATTAATTTTTAGCACTTCTAAACTCTGTTTAGGTGAGGAAGTTGTAATAACTAAATACACCTCTCCATTTGAATCAATTAATGGTGTGCTGACTGATGTGAAGCAAACACCTGTATTGGTACTTATTATTCCAGAAACTGTTTTTTTTAGCCGTATTGCATCTAATGCGTATGAATACTTATAAAGACCATTTTTCACCAATTCCTTCACATTCGATTTGAGTAGTTGTTCTAAAGAAATACCCAAAGATAAAGCAGTCAACGCATTTCCAGCTAAAATCCTTCCACTTCGATCAATTAGAAATAAAGCTTGTGAACAGTCTTCATAAAAACCATCAGCTTGTAGAAACATTTTACTTTGAATAGCAGCACTTTCTATCATTTAGGTATCTCCTTTCTGGAGTTGACATTAATTATTCATATTATTTCTCATATATAATGGTAACACAGCACCCGAAATAGGATTCAAATTAGAATTGAAAAAACTATTGATATTTAATGACCAATATAGTAACAATGTTTTTATTTTGTGAGGAAAATCACAATTTTTTCGATGTTTTTCACCTTAACATTCTCTGTAAAATCCCCAGTAACTTATCCCAGTGTTAAAATAGTTGGCATTTTGTTATTAACCATTAGGTCAATAATGTTTTTTCGATTCTGCCGCCAACATGGTTAAATTGCCATCACTAGTGCGGCCATTCTTTCGATCAACCTAACCTTGATTCATCATTGTTGCCATCCTTGTCTCGGTATTAGTCAACATCCATTTCATTTGCTGTTCAGCAATCTGTCCATTTTCTACGAATTGCTAAACTCTACTTGCCTCATCATAGCCTCAACCAACGTCTCGGTATTGATTTATTTTTGGTCAGTATCTGCGACCACGTCGCACATAGTTCTTCTACTGTCATTCCAGTCCATCACGCCCGCAATTACCTACAATTCTTCTATAGTCTCCACTTCACTGATTGGTGCTTCTCCGGTGGCAAATAGCATCAACGTAAACCTGTTGTACTATATCATTACAATTCATCACTTTTTAGCCTGCGGTACATGCTTGATTACCTAGCACTTCCTTTACTTCCGGAGTTGATTCACCTAGCAGAGTAAACATCGCAACAAAGGTAAAGACTTCCAAACCATACGACTTAATATTAGCTTTTTGGATTCCATTTTCTAACTTCCTTGCATCAAAATATTTAAGCTTAAAAACCTATTCACAAAAACTTTATGCCAGTCACTTATTAATGGTATTCTATAGGAGAATCTACTATTTAGATATAAATTTATCGCTTTTTTCAATGGAGGTTTAACCTTTGGATTTACATCAATTATTTGTGTTCACAAAAGTTGTCGAAAATAAAAGTTTTTCAAAAGCTGCTGAAGAAGTGTTTTTAAGTCAGTCGACCGTTAGCGCACATATCAATGCACTAGAAAAAGCATTGAACGGAAAATTATTTGACCGTGTCGGCAGAGAAAGTGTACTCACGCCATATGGCGAAAGGCTATTCTATTGGGCACAGCAATTATTGTTATTGAGAGACGAAGCAATGGTCGATTTAAATAAGAGTATGACAGAGCTCCGCGGAATGATTCGAATTGGCGCTAGTTCTGTTCCTGGTCAATATATGGTTCCGCAAATGATTGATAAGTTTCGAGCGGACTATCCCCATGTGACCTTTCAAATAAGTGAGTCCTCCTCAAAAAAAGTCGCAGAAAAGGTTCAAAACGGACTCGTTGATTTCGGGATTATCGGCAACAAATACGAAAATGAAAAACTTCATTATATCCCGCTTTTAAAAGATCATTTAGTGCTTATTACTGCGGGCACACTTGAAATGTGTAACCCTATTAGCATTCATGACCTTTTAAAATATCCTTTCATTATGAGAAATGCTGATTCTGGTACAAACGCGCTATTAGAAAGACTTTTAAGGAAAAATAAGATTGCAAAAGATCGATTAAATGTCATTGCCTATACGGATTCCAGCCAGAGTTTAATGCAATTTGTTAAACAAGGGATTGGCATTGCCATCATTTCTGAAATTGTTGCCACTGACCATTATAATAGTGATGCAATAAATACGTACGAGATCGAAGGTTTTGATGACGAACGTTATTTTTACCTTGTTTACAATCACCAGAAAACATTGTCGCTTGTTGCAAAATTATTTATTAAACTGGCTGAAGAAAAACAGCTATGATTGTACCTTAAGTATTGAAAATTTTCTCTCCACACAAAAGAATCATGAACGATACACAAAGTGAGTCGTTCATGATTCTTTTTCCCCTTTTAAATGATGATAACCTTCCCAGACTTCTTCATAGACGCTCTTTAAAGGCAGGCGGTGTTGCTGGGCAATTGTACGACATTCCTCATATTCAGGCGATTTCTGAATGACTTCACCCTCATATAAACCTTCCTTGACGGTCACATTTCCCCACTTTGTCGGGATGTCGACAAAATTTCTTGCTAACCGATGAACGGTTAACGGATAATAGCGAACTCCTAACGTTGTTGTTTCTTTAAAAAGGATTTCCTTCATTTTCGAAAGTTTTGAAACAGAACATAATAGTTGCAAAAGAATAGCTGGGCGATTTTTTTTCATATAAATCGGTGTATAATAGACGTCATTCGCTCCTGCCTCAAATAATAAGTCCATCACATAGCCTAGCCATTCTCCAGACATATTATCTAGGTTCACTTCCATTTTGATCATCTGTTCATCTACATGTTCATGATTGGGAGGATGGGATGGATTCAAAAAGCCCACTCCTTTCATTTAACCTGTTTCTACTTAATTACCAATAATGACTCGAAGCATATTTGGATGCTGTTTAAATGTTTTTGTTCCGGCACCATAGCCAACAGCTTGAACCTGCATCGCAGGAATCGATGTATATTCATCTGTAAGCACGGCTACAATCGCAGCACCAGTTGGAGTTGTTAATTCCCCACGAATTTCCCCTCCGTAAATGGGCACATTTTTCAAAATTTCTAAAGTAGCTGGGGCAGGTACAGGATAAATTCCATGGTCAATGTTAATTTTCCCCAATCCTACAGGGATTGGGGATGATTTAATTGACGTAATGTCAAGCTGCTCGATTAAGAGGACAGCACCGATAATATCAATAATTGAATCAACGGCCCCCACTTCGTGAAAATGAACTTTTTCCAAGGGAATTCCATGAATCCGCCCTTCCGCTTCACCAATTTTTTTGAAAATTTTGAGCGCTCTTTCTTTTACAGATGTGGAAAAATCAGCAGCTTCAATTAACTGAACGATTTCTTGATAATTGCGTTGACCATGGTGATGATGGTCATGACTATGTTGATGAGCGTGGTCATGGTGGTGGTCGTGATCATGGCTATGTTGATGGGCGTGGCCATGGTGATGGTCATGATCATGGCTGTGCTGATGGGCGTGGCCATGGTGATGGTCATGATCATGGCTGTGCTGATGGGCGTGATCATGGTGATGGTCATGATTATGGCTGTGCTGATGGGCGTGATCATGGTGATGGTCATGATCATGGCTGTGTTGATGGGTTGTTTGACCAGCATTCTCTGTCAGGGCTACATCAAATTTTACGCCAGTAATTCCATTTTTATTGTCAGATCGCCACTTAAGCTCGTATTCCTCTTCAATTTTTAATTTCTTAAGCTCCTTTTCCATCTTAACAGGGTTAGCACCGGCATGAATTAACGCACCGATTACCATATCTCCACTAATTCCAGAAAAGCAATCAAAATAAAGTATGCTCATTATTGTTCTGCTCCCTTACAAACCATTTGATTAATGATTGCTGCATTGTAGGCGGCACCAAAGCCGTTATCAATGTTGACAACGCTAATTCCAGAAGCACAGGAATTGAGCATTGTAAGCAGGGCGGACAATCCGTTAAAATTAGCTCCATATCCAACACTAGTTGGGACTGCGATAATTGGATTCGCAATTAAACCGCCAACAACACTTGGTAGTGCTCCCTCCATTCCGGCCACAACTACAGTTGCAGTTGCCTTCTGGATTTCCTCTATATTATCAAGCAAGCGATGCAACCCTGCTACCCCAACATCATAAATCCTTTTTACATTGCAACCGAGTGTCTCAGCCGTTACTGCTGCCTCTTCGGCAACAGGCAAATCAGACGTTCCAGCACAGACTACAGCGATATACCCAGCCATTTTTTTTTCGAGGTGGCTTTCATTTCTCCATGCTAATATTCTTGCAGATTCATGATATTGAAATTCAGGGTATTCATCGCGAATATATCTCGCTTTATCAGATGATATTCGCGTTACAAGCACAGAATTATTCCGTTTTTTTAACGATTGAACAATGGCTAGGATTTGTTCTGCTGTTTTCCCTTCTCCAAAAACAATCTCCGGAAATCCTACTCTTTTTTTTCGATGGTGGTCAATTTTTACAAATCCTAAATTTTCATATGTGGCCAACTTCTCTTTCGCTTCGGCAATATTAAGGGTCCCATTTTGGACTTGTTCAAGAATTTTTTCAATCACGTATGTACCACCCTTACTCTCCAAGTCTATTTACGAAATTCGTTATTTTGTAAGCCTTATGTAAAAACAGAGGCATAGTCGCCTATACCTTCTTTCAATTCCCTAATCAAAGCACAAGCGCCCTTTTAGCGAAGTCTACAATCCGCAGGGCGCTAGAGCTAATTAGGAAAAGAATACTACTTTTCCTTCTTCATATGAAATACGTTCGCTGATTTGCCCGCTTTACTTGTAATAAACGGATAAATCCTTTGCCAAACGAGCATATTTTTCATAAACCTCTTGATACAGTCGATGGTTTTCTTCATTTGGCATCACGCTTCCCTGCATCGGGATGTTCTTTTTTATTTCTTCAAACGACGAGACTTCACCCATCGCCACTAATGCAGTCCAAGCTGCTCCCCATGCTGCACTATGATGACTTTCAGGAACATAAATTGGTTTTCCGAAAATATCTGCCATCATCTGAAGCCATAACGGGGAGCGAGCTAAGCCACCATTTACATAAATCTTTTCCGTTTCTCCAGCCAATCGCTCAAGCGCTTGGTTTATTTGATAGAGATTAAAACTGATTCCTTCCAGTACGGCACGCACAAAATGTTCCTTTTGATGACCTATCGTCATTCCGAAGAACGTTCCCTTTGCTTTCTGATTCCAGAGAGGTGCTCGTTCTCCATTCACATAAGGGAGAAACACCATTCCTTCTGAACCGATAGGTGCCTTTTCTGCTGTTGCCGTGAACTCATCATATGGACCTTGGTCGTTTAAAACTCCCTTCAACCATTCAAGGGCAATGCCGCCATTATTCGTTGGTCCGCCTACGATCGAAGTAGCTTCTGAGAATCGGTAACTAAACGTTTCTTGTTGAGTATCCGTTTGAAACCCACCCGTCCATTGTCTAACCGCTCCACTCGTTCCAACCGTTACGACCACTTCCCCCGGGAGAATCGCACCGATTCCGAGATTCGCTAATTGCCCATCTGCTGAGCCGACAGAGAGAGGCAGTTCCGCTGAAATACCCATTTGCTGAGCGTATTCCTCTTGAATTCCACGAAGGAGTTCTGTTGGTGGGACTGGTTTTGATAGTTTATTTGCATCCACTTGAACAATGTCAAGGGCACTCGCTTCCCATTGCAACGTCGTTCCATTGAACAAGCCTGTTGCCGAAGCCATTCCATAGTCGATGACCCGCTTACCGTACCATTTATAAAGGATATACTCTTTTATTGAGAAAAAGTATGCCGCCTTTTTGTACGGTTCATAATCGGTTTCTTTCATCCATAATAGCTTCACAAATGGTGACATTGGATGAATCGGTGTCCCGGTCTTCGCATAAATCGCTTCGCCTTCAGATTTTTTAATCCTTTCAGCTTGCTCACTGCTTCTGCCATCAGACCAAATAATTGCACGTGACAACGGCTGACCATTTTCATCCGCACAAATAAGAGAATGCATCGCACTTGAAAAGCCAATCCCCACAAGTCCGCTGGAACTTACTCCTGATTTATTAATCCCTTCTTTAATGGCTATTAAAGTGGCTTGAAAGATTTCTTCAGGATCCTGTTCCACCCATCCCTGTTCAGGAAAATATGAAGTAATTAACTCCTCATGTTCTGCAGCTACTTTCCCATTTAAATGAAAGACAACAACTTTCACACTTGTTGTACCAATATCAAGTCCTAAGATATAGTTTTTTGCCATGATTTCAAATCGTCCTTATCACTAAATTGTAGAGCTTTATTCATGCTCCCGCTTTGATAGCCTACCAAATCAAGGGAAACATATTTATAGCCGAATTGCTGCAACTTTTTGGAAATTTCCTCATGGTGCTGCAGCACAAGCGGCATGTCAGTTTTTTCCACTTCTATTCTCGCTATCTCATCGTGGGTTCGAACACGCACTTGTCGAATCGATAAAGACTTTAAATAAGCTTCAGCTTTATCTACTTTTGTTAACTTATCGATTGTTATTTTTTCACCATAAGCAATCCGCGATGATAGACAAGCAAAAGATGGTTTATTCCAAGTAGGCAAATCAAATTCACGTGACAATTCCCTAATTTCTTCTTTAAAGAGATTCGCTTCTTGAAGTGGGCCGCGGACTCCTTGTTCTTTTGCTGCTTTCATCCCTGGGCGAAATTCATTCATATCATCCGCAATGACACCATAAATAACATTGTTAAATCCTCGTTCTTCCATGATTGGAACTAAGTGGTCAAAAAGACTGCTTTTACAGAAATAGCAACGATTTTGATCGTTTTCAGTATAACCAGGAATCGCAAGTTCAGATGTCTCAATTACTTGATGCTTCGCACCAATTCGCTTCGCTAATTCCTTTGCCGCTAATAGCTCACTTGAAGGGTAGGTTTCCGAGTCTGCGGTAACGGCTAAAACGTAATCATAACCTAAAGTATCAACAGCCACCTTTAATAAAAAGGTGCTGTCAACACCACCTGAAAATGCTACGACTACCGTTTCCATTTCCCGGAGAATCTCCTGTAATTTAGAATATTTTTCTATAATCATGCCGTCCCCTCCCAAACTTACATCTTAAATGGTTTGTGACCCAAAGCCGCCATCTACACGAAGCAATGCACCAGTTACAAAACTAGAAGCTTTTTCAGAAGCTAGGAATACAGCTGCTCCTTGAAGTTCTTCTGCTTCACCAAAACGATTCATTGGAGTATGGTTCATGATTGATTGGATACGATCTGGATTTAAGATTTTTCTGTTTTGTTCAGCTGGGAAGAAACCTGGAATAATCGCGTTAACACGAATACCATGTGGAGCAAGCTCTTTTGCAAGATATTGTGTCATGCTATTTACTCCCGCTTTAGAAACTGAATATGTAAATACTTTTGACAGTGGCGTAGTTGAAGAAACAGATGAAATATTAATGATACTGCCTTTTTTACCTTGATCAATCAATCGCTTCGCAAAGATTTGGCAAGTAACAAACATGCCTTTTAAATTAACTTCCATGATATCATCCCACTCTTCGTCTTTCAATTCAAAGAACGGTGTATTGCTATTTTTCCCAGGGGCATTTAATAACACATCAAATCCACCTGCCCACTGCACGATTTCATCTGCTGCTTTTTCCAATGCCTCTCTTGAAATGACATCCGCTTGAAAAGCTTTTGCTTTTCCACCCTCTTGGACAATCTCCTGGGCTACTTGATCTGCTTTTTCAAGATTACGTCCAACAACGGCAATTTGCGCACCATGAGCAGCCATACCTTTCACCATTGCTGATCCAAGTACACTGTTTCCGCCAATTGCTACTACTGTCTTACCAGATAGATCAAATAATGAATTCATTTTTAGAGCTCCTTTAAATTAGAATAAGTTATTTTTTTCGTCAAATTGAATTTCAGTTTGTTCTTTAATGATTTCTAGATTTGGATGGTCTTTCACATAATCTAGCAACGCTTCTGATACCTCGATTTCACTCAATACAAGCGTATTTTTAATGCGAACCATCTTAACATCAGTAAAATTAAGAATATTGCTCGTTTTAATTGCAGCCTGGATGGCCTCTTTGTCATTTGCTAATGTGGTTGCAATTTTCGTTGGCGCGACAACGGTTGATGTTAAACCATTCGCATAAGTCGTTTCACGATCCATTTTATCCACTAATCGTTGCGTTGTGAAATCAGCCGTTCCAACCCCATTTGCATTTCCTTCTGTCTCTTCTGTTAAATCTAAAACAACCATTTTTGTTACATCAGGTCCGCCGTGCGCATAAGGAGTAGGATAACGCCCTGTGATGTTTGGATCCATCCCATCTCCACTAATATTCTTTCCAATTTGATCGATGACAAGAACATCAATTTTATCAAAGAACAGTTTCGGCAAAAGTTCTTTTGCCTTCGCTTGCAGCTCAACCTCTTTTTCTTCGATTTCTTCTGTAGCAAGAACATCCACGACGGCTACTTTATCGAACGCATTCTCAACTGTAGCAACCCCAAATAAAATCGGGTATTTATCAATGATCATTTTTGCCATCGCTGGAACATGTTCAGCCATGTATTTAAACCCTAGCTGATGGCAAGCCTCTGCTCCCTTTTGCTTTCCTAAGCCAATGCTAATCATCTTCATGATGCCACTTTCTACACGGCCGCGGAAAGCAGTATGTGGTTTTACCCGGTTTATGACGACGATACCATCCGCTTCGGATGCAAGTTTATCAATATAGACTGGGAGTCCATTTTCTAATTCGCCAACTTTAATGACTTCCATTGAAGAACGGATTTCTGCACCGACACTGTCTTCTGTTACCCCAAGATGTGCTAAAACATCAATTTGCCCCTGAGCCGTTGCCCCGCCGTGGCTGCCCATACTAGGAACAATGAATGGATTTGCGCCTAATTCTTTCAAAAAGCTCACCGTTTCTCTAGTCATATCGACTAATCGGTCAACTCCACGACTGCCAACCGCAACTGCAATCGACATCCCAGGGCGAATCTTTTCTTTGATTTTTTCAACTCGAAGCTTTTCTTGCAACACTGCTTCGAAGTTTTCAATTTTACTATCGTCAAAATGCTGCTTTACTTTTATCATTTTCGGAACTGGAATATCCTTCACCAATTCATGGATAATACCCATAGATTAACTTCCTCCCTTGACAGAATTATTTACCGCTTTAAAAAATAGTTTTCTGCATTATTATATCCCTTATTCCTAATCATCGGCGCTAAAAGATATTCACCAACTAGGATGATTAAACCACCAAATTTGTGTCATAATTTCGAACTTTTTATTTTACCGAATTTCCTATTGTGCTAGGTGGAAATGATAGTAAAAAATGGGAGTGTCTTTCAGCACAGCTTCATATAATTGACCCGCCACCGAATGATTCTTTAGGAAGTGTTCAATGTTGAAGCTCTTATTAGTAATTCCCCCCAATTGTTGAATATTCCTAATGAAAGCAATATAATGATGTAAGCCTTTTATCCTCACAACAAAACCAATTTGTTTAGTGAGTTAACAAATATCAATGCTAATTTATCATTTAATATAGTTTTCGTCAATATAATGGACTTTACTCCTATGTTATTCACTTTTTTAAAGCACCATCCTGCAAGATTTTTAAAAATGTTGATTTAGAGTAGGATTCGAGGTAGAGAAATCATTTATAATTATAATGAAAATGGAGAAAAAGTAGACGCGGAGGGCATCTTATGGCTACAGGAGATTCAGCTTTTATAAAAAAAATTAATCGATCAATGATTCTAAGAAAAATTATCGAAGAACGTTTTATTTCTCGAGCAGATTTATCGAAAATCACTCATTTAACGCGTGCAACGATTTCTGCCCAAGTAGCAGATTTAATTGAAGAAGGACTAATATTAGAAACACAGCAAGAGCATTTATCTGTCGGTAGAAAACCAATCATGCTTTCTATTAACGGAGAAGCAGGCTATGCTCTCGGCATTGACTTGGACTACGGAGAAATCACCTTCACTATGTCAAATCTTCTCGGTGTACCGGTTTGCACAGAAACGATTCATACGGAAGCAACAGAATACAGTGAAATTCTTCAATTATTAATTAACCAAATAAAGACTTATCGAGAGTCATATAAACATATTCCGTATGGGATTGTTGGAGTTACGATTGGTATTCACGGTTTAGTAAACAAGGATGAAGTCATTGCTTTTGTCCCTCGGTTTAAATGGAAAAACATTCATCTTAAAACAGACTTAAAGAAAGAGTTTGATCTGAATATTTATATTGAAAATAATGCAAACCTCTCTTCATTGGCTGAAAGAGTGTACGTTTATCATGAGGCCGAAAATCTATTATCTGTCAGCTTATACTCCGGCATCGGGTTAGGGATGATGATGAACAGCGAATTTTTCCGCGGAAATGATGGATTTGCTGGTGAAGCTGGGCATATGATTCTTGTTCCCGGCGGTAAAAAATGTAATTGTGGGAACGAAGGCTGTTGGGAGCGATATGCCTCTGAAACTAGTTTCTTTAACGATCTTGCCGAAGAAATGGAGCAGAAAAACCTTACTCATCGCCAAGTGCAAAAATGGATTGATGAAGGAAATGAAAAAGTGTGTACGAAAATGGATGATTTTATTTATTATCTTACGATTGGGATTAATAATTTAATAAATTTATATAATCCTGATGTAATCGTTCTTGATAGCCACTTGCTTCGTAACAATCCTGATGTGATAAAAAAAATAACAGAAAATCTAGTTTCATCTGTTAATCATTACCGGGAATTATCCATCTCCAAGCTTGGGGTAAAATCATGTGCCATGGGGGCATGTGCCTTTTCAATCAAGCATTTCCTTGATGTCCCAATGCTAAATCTTACTTACGAAGAAGAAAGCTATAAAAACGCACTTATTTAATTATTATCGCTTATTCCATTCCTAATTTTAGATGAACTTAGCTTAGAGAAACCCCCTTCAGAATCGAAGGGGGTTCGTTTTGTTTTCCTATTATTTTTTCATCCATTCAGTATGGAATACGCCTTCTTTGTCAACTCGCTCATACGTATGTGCACCAAAGTAGTCACGTTGTGCTTGGATGAGATTCGCTGGTAACGTTTCTGTTCGATAGCTATCATAATAAACAATCGCGCTAGAGAAGGATGGTACCGGAATTCCTCGCTCAACCGCCAATGAAACCACTTTACGTAATGCAGATTGGTAGCTTTCCGCAATATCTTTGAAATATGGATCGAGCAGTAAGTTTGCAAGACTTGCATCGCGATCGAATGCCTCTTTAATTTTATGAAGGAATTGTGCACGAATAATGCAGCCACCGCGGAAAATCATTGCGATATCACCGAAGCGAAGGTCCCAACCATACTCTTCAGATGCAGCTTTCATTTGTGCGAAACCTTGTGCATAAGAAACAATCTTACTCATATACAATGCTTTGCGTACAGCTTCGATTAATTCTCTCTTATCGCCATCAAAAGCTGGAACTTCAGGTCCGTTTAGAACCTGGCTTGCCTTCACACGCTCATCTTTAATCGCCGACATAAAGCGTGCAAATACCGATTCAGTAATAATTGATAGCGGAATACCTAGGTCAAGCGCATTGCTGCTTGTCCATTTTCCTGTGCCTTTTTGACCTGCTTTATCTAAAATAACATCAACAAGCGGCTTGCCTGTTTCTTCATCAATTTTCGTGAAGATGTCTGCAGTGATTTCAATTAAGTAGCTATCCAGTTCGCCTTTATTCCACTCAGCGAACACTTCATGAAGCTCTTGAGTCGTAAGTCCTAGGACATTCTTTAAAATAAAATAAGCTTCAGAAATAAGTTGCATATCGCCGTACTCAATGCCGTTATGAACCATTTTTACATAATGACCCGCACCGTTTGGTCCAATATATGTACAACATGCATCGCCTTCAACCTTTGCAGAAATAGCTTCAAAGATTGGTTTAACGAGTTCATACGCTTCCTTCTGTCCGCCAGGCATAATTGAAGGTCCTTTCAATGCACCTTCCTCACCACCTGAAACACCTGTACCAACGAAGTTAATGCCTAATTCAGATAGTTCTTTGTTTCTACGTACCGTATCTTCAAAGTAAGTATTTCCTCCATCGATAAGGATATCTCCTTTTTCTAGATACGGCTTTAAAGAATCAATTGTTGCATCAGTCGCTGCTCCTGCTTTAACCATTAAAAGAATTTTACGTGGTTTTTCAAGTGACTGAATAAACTCTTCAACACTGTATGTACCTTGAAACTGTTTTCCTTTTGCTTCATTTTCTATAAATAATTCCGTTTTATCTGCTGATCTGTTGTAAACTGAAACAGTGTACCCCCTGCTCTCAATATTAAGTGCAAGATTTTTCCCCATTACTGCCAATCCGATAACGCCAATTTGTTGTTTTGTCATATTCATTTCCTTTCAACAAATATTTTGTTTGAGCATATTCATGCTCTATGAAAATTTTAATAAAAACCTGATTTTTCCAAATATTAGCCCTTATTAATTTAGTAAATAAACTAATTAACATTTTCACTTTGTAGAGTATCATTCACCCTGTATTTCGTCAATAAGATAATGACAAAATTCCGGCAAATTATCGGCTTATTTCACCTGCAGAGGTGATTTAATAAAAAAAATCGACAGGTCATCGTGGCCTGTCGATTTTGGTTAAGCAAACATCTTATCTTCTTGCTCTTTAGTAAAAAAGCTCTTCATGGCGTGAAATACATCGGCTTTTTGCTTGAGGATATAATAGCGGAATCGTTCATCTTTGATGTTTTTATAAGCGGACATTAATGTTGAGTGGCGATTATATTGGTTGACTTCCCCATATCCAAACATATTGGATACTTTCATCAGCTCCTCAACTAGCTTAACGCAGCGTGCATTATCTGACGTTAAGTTATCCCCATCAGAAAAGTGAAATGGATAAATATTAAACTTTTGCGGATCATATTTTGTTTCAATCAATTCTAGCGATTTTCGGTAGGCTGATGAGCAAATCGTTCCTCCACTTTCTCCTTTTGAGAAAAAGTCTTCCTCAGAAACGACCTTTGCTTCCGTATGATGCGCAATAAATTCGATTTCGACAGTTTCATACTTTGAGCGTAAAAATCTTGTCATCCAGAAGAAGAAGCTTCTGGCCATATATTTTTCCCATAATCCCATCGAGCCACTCGTATCCATCATCGCAAGGACAACGGCTTTCGAATCAGGCTTGATGACTTCATTCCAAGTTTTGAACTTTAAATCCTCTTTATAGATTGGATGAAAGGATGGTTTCCCTTTCATCGCATTACGCTTATACGCTGACATCATTGTTCGTTTTTTATCAATATTCCCCATTAACCCTGTCTTACGAATATCATTAAATTCTATATCCTCAACGATATCTTCTTGATTCTCTTTTCGCTTCAAATTCGGAAGCTCTAATTGCTTAAATAACGCAGCTTCCAACTCCATAATAGAAACTTCTGCCTCATAGTAGTCTTCTCCAGCTTGATCCCCTGCTCCTTGACCTTTTCCAGGTGCAGGTTTTCCCGATCCATCGCGGGCTACAACATCACCTACTTTGCTGTCTCCGTCTCCTTGACCGACATGTTTATTTTTATCATAATTATACCGAATTTTATACTCATCAAGAGAACGGATTGGGATCTTGACTACCTCCCTACCGTTTGACATCACGATGCTCTCTTCAGTAATTAGATCAGGTAAATTATTTTTAATCGCTTCCTGAACTTTTTCCTGATGACGTTGCTGATCGTCATAGCCTTTGCGGTGGAGGGACCAATCTTCCTGGGAAATGACAAACTGGCCGTTGTTTTCTTCGGTCATCTTCGAACCCCTCCTGTTCATTTTTTTCTCACACATTTGCTAGTAGTTTCATACAATATTTCGGATGCAAATAATCATGCTTAACGTGATTACTCTATCTTATGCAGAGGAAGAAAATAATTTACAAATTATTTAGACAATTATCAATAAAAATAAACAAATGGACTAGCCCATTTTTAATAATGTAGCTAATTTTAACAGGAAGTTTTCTTGCAAATTCAAATCGGATAAACAAAGGAATCTGCAATTATTGCAGATTCCCGGTAAGGTGACTAACGGTTTAGTAAACTACCTACATACCGAAGCAATTCATTTGCAGAAGTAGAGTTATAGCCATGTTCATCGATTAGACGTGCCACCACTTCATTGACCTTTTTCAACTGCGTTTCATCTGGTGTTTTTGTGGAAGTAGTAATTTTGACGACATCCTTTAGATCAGCAAACAGTTTCTTTTGAATCGCTTCTCTTAACCGATCATGTGAGTTATAATCGAATCTCTTTCCTTTCCGAGCATAAGCAGAAATACGAATTAATATTTCCTCCCGGAATGCTTTTTTCGCATTCTCAGATATACCGATTTGTTCTTCAATTGAACGCATTAATTTTTCATCTGGATTAATTTCTTCTCCGGTCAATTGATCCCGAAGTTTCACTTTATTACAATATGCTTCAACATTATCAAGGTAATTATCCATCAGCGTTTTAGCTGATTCCTCATAAGAATAGACAAATGCTTTTTGCACTTCTTTCTTCGCAATATCATCATACTCTTTGCGAGCGACCGAAATAAAGTTCAAATATCTTTCCCGTTGTTCTTGAGTGATTGACGGATGCTGATCAAGCCCTTCTTTTAATGACCGCAACACGTCAAGCGCATTGATTGATTGCATTTCTTTCCTTATAATCGTTGAAGAAATTCGATTGATGACATAACGTGGGTCAATCCCGCTCATGCCTTCATCTTGATATTCTTTCTTTAACTCATTAACATCAGCAGAATTATAGCCTTCAACACTTTCACCGTCATATAAACGCATTTTCTTCACTAGATCAATATCGCCTTTTTTCGGTTCTTTTAAGCGAGTAAGAATGGTAAACATTGAGGCGACTTTCAGTGTGTGTGGAGCAATATGAACATCCCCTACATCACTTTCGTGAATCATTTTTTCATAAATCTTCTCTTCATCACTTACCTTTAGGTTATAAGGGATTGGCATCACAATAATCCGTGAATGAAGCGCCTCATTCTTTTTATTTGAAATAAATGAACGATATTCGGTTTCATTCGTATGGGCAACGATTAACTCATCAGCTGAAATTAATGCAAATCGACCTGCTTTGAAATTCCCTTCCTGTGTTAGCGACAACAAATGCCATAGGAATTTCTCATCACATTTCAGCATTTCTTGGAACTCCATCATCCCTCTGTTCGCTTTGTTTAATTCTCCATCAAACCGATAAGCACGCGGATCGGATTCTGATCCATATTCAGCAATCGTAGAAAAATCAATGCTTCCTGTTAAATCAGCGATATCTTGTGACTTTGGATCCGATGGACTGAATGTTCCAATCCCGGTTCTTTTGTCTTCAGAGAAGAAGATTCTCTCCACAATCATATCTTCAATGCGCCCGCCGTATTCCTGTTCAAGACGCATCATGTTTAACGGAGATAAATTCCCCTCAATCCGAATCCCATATTCTTGATAAAAATCCTCTCGTAAGTGATGAGGGATTAAATGAAGTGGGTCTTCATGCATTGGGCACCCTTTTATCGCATAAATAGCACCTCTATCAGTCAACGAATACTGCTCAAGTCCTCGCTTCAACATCGTAACTAACGTTGATTTCCCTCCACTTACAGGACCCATTAATAACAAGATCCGCTTGCGGACATCGAGGCGTTTTGCTGCAGGATGGAAGTACTCCTCGACTAATTTTTCAAGGGCTTCTTCAAGACCAAACAATTGGGAACTAAAGAAGGAGTATTTTTTCTTCCCTTTCACCTCTTCAATACCAGCATCTTTAATCATATTATAAACCCGTGAATGTGCTGATTGTGCTACCCAAGACTTTTCCTTAAGAATCTCCAGATACTCTCTGAACGTCCCTTCCCATCTAAGCTTTTCTTCTTCCTGGCGGTAACTCTCAATTTTTTTTAAAATATCCATAAGGACCTCCCTGTCTAGCGATTATCAAGAGACGATTAATATACTCTATGCAAGAACGAAATCGAACATGCCAATAACTAATAACTAGAAAACATCACTTTCGAAAAATGAAAACAAACAACAGCCTGTTCTTCACAGTTGGAAGTGTTTAGGCTATAATAAAAGGGATATGGGAAAACCGGGAAAAAGGGGGCTGTAAAACATGAAATTATTATTGATTATAGGGGTATCTATTGCATTTTTAGCAGCTATTTTCACAGGCGGATATGAAGATAAGCCAGGAATTACGAAAAAATAAGAGGCAAAAAGCGACCTAAATGGCCGCTTTTTCTTTTTTATCGCAGATTTAATTTCTGTTTCTGTACAAATTCCTTCATATACATTCTTGATTTTTTTTCTAGCATTTGGCCCATTTGTGCCGTCCATGTTTCCGCTCGACTCCCGCCTGTTCTCTCTTTATAATAAGCTGATATAATTTCATTGTATTCCTCAAGCTGCTTTTTAAAAATATCCTCATCTTGCGTATACTCGTTTTCCATATACACATGCTCAAGTGGCAACCGTGGCTTAATATCGTTGATTTTCGCGGGATAGCCGACAGCCATTCCAAATAGAGGGATTACATATTCTGGCGTTTTTAACAAACGCTGAACCTCTTCCAAATTGTTTCTAATTCCGCCGATATAACAAATACCTAGCCCCATTGACTCTGCAGCAATCGCTGCATTTTGAGCCGCTAATGCCGCATCAATTAGAGTTACCATGAATTTTTCCGTACTTTCAAGCGATGGAAGAACATCATTTCCTTCCATTTCTGTAATGATCACTTGACGATGGAGATCTGCACAAAACACAAAAAAATGCCCGTTATCAGCTACATAAGTTTGATTGCCAGCTATTTCTGCCAACTTTGCTTTTTTGCTTTGATCAGTGATTCCGATGATTGAGTATGCCTGGATAAAACTCGATGTTGAAGCCGCTTGGGCACTTTTAACAATCGTTTCAATTTGTTCTCTTGATAAAAGCTTATCCTCAAATTTCCTAACAGAACGATGATTTAAAATCGTTTCAATAATTTGGTTCATTTTTATCCAACCTTTCTCATAAAGAATTATGTATAACATAAGCCAAGAGGACCAAGTAAAGCCTGAGGTCCTCTTTATTCTATCGTAAATTTGGATAATCTTGTTGTCTGAGTACCTCATATATGAGAATCGCTGCTGTATTGGATAAATTTAATGAGCGTACATGCTCATTCATCGGAATGCGTAAACACCATTCCTTGTTTTTTTCAATTAACTCTTGAGGAAGCCCATTTGTTTCCCTGCCAAAAACGAAATAATAATCTTTTTCAGTCTGACTATAATCATATGTTGAATGCGGCTTTGAACCATGCTTCGTCAGATAGAAAAATTCGCCTCCTTGATTACTTTCGAAAAAATCTTCTAGCGAATCATGATAAACAATATTCACAAACTCCCAATAATCTAATCCCGCACGCTTTAACATTTTATCATCTGTCGAAAATCCAAGCGGCTTGATTAAGTGAAGAGTCGTTCCTGTTGCTGCGCAAGTCCTAGCAATATTTCCTGTATTTGCTGGAATTTCTGGTTGATAAAGTACTACATGCACTGCCAACTTTTCTCACCTCAATCATAAACTAATCGTTATTATACCACTTTACAATTGAACAAGCGTGATCATTGGTTATCAACAATTGTAAAAAATTTATACTTTATATTCGGAGTATAAGCAGTCGAATCTTCATACGCCCAATACCGACTTCGGCTATTTGCCGTATGCGCATTTACGAGCGGCATACCATTGGCGTCATTCCCCGTCACAATCGTTGTGTGATCATAGCGGCCATCACCTTGGAAATCATAACATATGACGTCCCCCAATTGAAGTTGGCTCGGACTTTTCACTTCCTTTGCTCGCAAGCCTACTTTCGATCCCGGCAAGTACCAACGCATTGAATTAGCCACCGACCAGCTAAAACTCCAATTATCATTCTTCATCCACCAACCTTTTGAACGGTTCGGAAAATTACGCATCGGAGCTCCGCCTGCATGCAAACATTGAGAAATATAATTTGTACAATCGACGTCAAATTTTTTATAGCTAGGGTTATAATCATTCCACCATCTTTCAGCATATTGAACAGCTTTCATGCGATCATACCGAAATGCTATTCTTTCTTCGTTGTCAATTTCGGCCCATTCTTCACTTTTTGATTCGCCTTCCACTTCATTCTCACCTCGAATTTCCAGACTTATCTCAGCATCTTCAACAAGCACCCCCTTGAAAAATTCCGCTTTTCGCTGCTCAATCCCCTCTTCAAGGAAAAAGTCACATTTTTGTTTAATTAAATATTTATAATGAACGGTATAAAATACATTTGTTCCTTCATTTCCTTTATCGTAGTGGCGAATATTCCCCTCAGCTGTCGTACGGATGATTTCCGCTCCTCTCCGGTTGCAGCTTTCTTTCTTTTTCTCCAGTAACGGGCAGTCATGAAGACGATCCCTCGATTGAGACACGGATTGGCGAACACGCTGTTCCAATAATTTTTGTAATTGCTCTCTCATCACTGACCTCTCCTTTCCTCACATATGACATATGTATGAAAAGAAAAATACTTTCACGCATAAAAAAAGAATGGAACCTTTTGGTAACGGGTTTCGTTTCCGATCACAAAACGCCAATTTGCACAGGGAAATGCAATCCTTATGCGAGGCAATTTGTTAGGCTAGAGAGATTAAAAAAACATTAGCAAGGGTTTAGACCCTTGCCATTTTAATTTCATTGCTAATACTCCGAATAGCGAATTTTACTCATTTAAATGTTTGCAAGCCATTTTCACCTTCTCCGTATCGATTAATTTTATAGACTTGGCATTGGAAATGGTGATGCTAGTGCGCTTCCAGATTATGTCTTTTGGAGAGTAAACTGGGGTTTTCGTAGAGTAAAACAAACAAAGTGTAGAATAAATCGATGTTTTCGTAGAGTAAAACAAACAAAGTGTAGAATAAATCGATGTTTTCGTAGAGTAAAACAAACAAAGTGTAGAGTGAATCGCAAATTCCGTAGAGAACACCATTTTTGTGTAGGTTTGAGAATGAATAAGCGGAGAATTTCCCGCTAATGTATAAAGGGCACGCTTAAAAAGCGGAAATAAGCGGAAGAATTCCGCTTAACTGCTCTAAATAAGGAAAAATCAGTCAAGTCCTCAATATTGTGTAAAATACAAAACAATGTTTTCAATTAATATCAGTTAAATGTAATTACTTTGGGTTAAACGACACAACCACCCTTTACATTTTTCGAGCGAAACTTCCATGGGTTTTATGCTCCATACCCAGTCAAGGGTGTCAAAGGCGGGTTTTCCTTTGATAGCCTTGACTGGGTATGGAATAATCCAAAAATGGAAGTTGCCTTAAAAATTAAACATAGCTACTTTTTAAGAGATTTTTGTTTCGAATATACGGTATCTTGATACTGCATTAAAACAGCCCCAATTAAACGGAAAGCAGATTGAGTATTAGGAAAAATACGGATTACTTTTTCTCTTCTACGTACTTCTTGGTTTAAACGCTCCAGTGAATTAGTACTACGAATATGGCAACGAACATCCTCTGGATGCTCCATGTATTGAATGGTATCTTCGAACCCTTCATCTAATATATTAAGTGCAGCTTCGTATTTAGGATTATCTCCAAACTGGCTCATCAATTCATCTTTAAACTTTCTCATATCCTCAATAGTGACAGCTTCAAAAGTTCGCTTAATCATCATACGAATTTCGCCTGAGTCTTTTTTAGGAAGCTTCGCTATGATATTTCGTTTAAAATGTACATTGCACCTTTGCCAACTTGTCCCAATAAATTCCCGTTGAATCGCTTTCTGGAGCCCTTTATGAGCATCAGAGATGACTAGTTTCGGGGATTGTAGGCCACGTGACTTAAGTTGTTGGAAAAAGCGACTCCAGCTCTCAAAGCTTTCAGCGTGATCTACACTTAATCCAAGTATTACCCTTTTTTTATTCTCTGTAATTGCAGTCGCAATATAAACAGCTTTTGAAACGACACGGTGATGTTCACGCACTTTAATATACATGGCATCTACAAAAACGAAAGGATAATATATTAGATTCAAGGGCCTTTTTGCCCAATCATTAACAATAGGATCAAGTTTCTGAGTAAGAGAAGAAACAAATGATTTAGAGAAATCTTCACCACATAGTTGTTCCACAATATGTGTTACTTTTCGTGTAGATACACCATTGATTACCATCTCCAACATGGAAAGAACTAATGCCTGATCACATCGT
Organism: Bacillus sp. B15-48; assembly: GCF_016879755.1. Classification (GTDB taxonomy): domain Bacteria; phylum Bacillota; class Bacilli; order Bacillales; family Cytobacillaceae; genus Mesobacillus_B. The sequence continues at coordinate 96,655 of NZ_WOFU01000008.1, read as the reverse complement.
GCATATTTTTCAAAAATGGAAGTTGAAAATTCACCATTCCGAGTTCTAGGAACTTTAAGTTTGATTTTACCGATACTCATCGTTAATTCACGCTCATAGTAGCCATTCCGATAATCACGACGCTCCGCAGAGCGTTCATAAGCATCAGCCTTTAGATAATCATCTCTTTCTTTCTCCATATACTCATTCATGACAAGAATAATGGCGGATTTAACTACTGTATCTAAGTTTGAACTCATCACGGATTCTTTTAAAAGTTCCAAATCTAGGTTAAACTGTAATTGGGTCATTCTTATTCCTCTTTTCATTGTTTATCGTGGTTGAAAACATTGTTTCCAAGAGGGATAAAAATGAACCCTTTTCTTTTTACACAATTATATGGACTTAATCGAAAAATCCAAAGATTTTGATCATATAAACGGAAAAACTCCCCTTATTTTTAGGGAAATATCGATATTTCCCAGTTTAGACGGAAATTTTCCGTTTATTTTTCAGACGCAGTGAAATCAACATCCAGTTATAAAATAGACCTCCAAATTACGATACAATTTGAAGGCCATTTTGCATTACATTTTTAATATTTGCGATCGTTAATGGAACCCGTTACCCTTTTGGCATCTATTCTTTCATCATTATTCGTTACAACGAAAAAATTCCAGCCCCTTTTGGATTTCCCGTAACACGTCTTCGTCTTTTTCTCTTTCTAGAGCCTGTTCCAACGCCACTTTTGCTTCTGCTCCGCCAATTTTCCCTAAAGACCATGCCGATGTGCCTCTTAGAACCGGCCGCGGGTCGTCAGTCAATACTTGTTTTAAAACAGGTATCGCACTTTCATCTTTAAAATGAGCAAGCGCAAGGATTGCATTACGTTGTATCGGTTTCTTTCCACGCCAAGAACCCGATACTTGACCAAACTTTTCTTTGAACTCTCGGTTGCTTATATGAAGAATCGGTTTCAATAGTGGTTTGGCAATCTCTGGATCTGGCTCTGTTTCCTGATGGAAATGAAAATCCTTCCCTTTGTTCATCGGGCATGCGGTTTGACAAGAATCACAGCCATACAAGCGGTTCCCGATCTTTTCTCTAAATTCTTCAGGCAAAAATCCTTTTGTTTGCGTCAGAAAAGCAATACAACGCCGGCTATCAAGTTGCCCCCCCTGAACAAGGGCGCCTGTAGGACATGCGTCCAAACATTTCGTACAGCTACCACACTGATCTTCGATTGGCGAATCGGGAATAAATGGAAGATTTGTAATCATTTCGCCTAAATATACATAGGATCCAAATTCAGGTGTGATAACCGAACAATTTTTACCACTCCAGCCAATCCCTGCTCGTTCAGCCACGGCCCGATCAACGAGTTCACCTGTATCAACCATCGATTTAAATCTAGCTTCTGGTACTTTAGAAGCAATAAATTCTTCTAGTTTAGTTAATTTTTCTCTTAAAATATAGTGATAATCCTTTCCCCATGACGCCCGACAAAAGATCCCTCGACGTTCCCCTTTTTTACTAACGACTCTCACTTTCATCTTCGAAGGGTATGCAACAGCAATCGCAATAATTGATTTTGGTTGATTGAAGATTAAGTCTGGACGCACCCTTTTTTCAATATCAGGCTCTTCGAAACCTGACTGATATTGAAGCTCCTGCTGACGAACAAGCCTATTTCTCAGTTCCGTAAATGGAGATGGAGAGGCGAAGCCAATTTTATCTATCCCAATTCTTTTACTATAGTCAATCACTTCTTGTTGCAACTGTTGGATATTCATTTAATTCCCTCCCTTCTAAACATTTGTATCTATCACGATATGTTAATATTTGTTTAAGCATATGAGATCTATGATAAACTATTTTAAAGAAATAATGGAGGTGGAAACATTGGAAATTCATATTGCCGATACGCTTTGTCAACATGTTCCCGAATTTATTGCTGGTGCCATATGCTACAAAAACATACAAGTTGGAACTTCCCCGCAAATGCTCAAGGGCCGACTGCAATTATTTCAAGAATCAATTTATGTTGAATTAGATGACAAAAATGTAACTGATTTCGCTGGAATCAATGAGTGGCGGCAGATTTTCAAGCAAACCGGAAAAGATCCGAATCGCTACAGACATTCCGCCGAAGCATTGTATCGACGCATAAAGAAACAAAATTATCTTCAACCAATACATAGTGCAATTGATTTAAATAATTTTTTCTCACTTCAATATGAAGTACCAATTGGCATTTATGATGCCGATAAGCTTACCGGAAGCATTGAAATAAAACTTGGGGGAGAGACTGAAGAATACGTTGGCTTAAACGGGCGAAACAATTCACTGGCAAACTTAATTGTCACCGCAGATAACGAGGGACCATTCGGGAGTCCGTTCGTTGATTCGCAACGTTCAGCTGTAACGACCGAAACAGAAAATGCATTGCAAATCATCTATCTTCAACCATCACTAGGCATTGAAAAAAACAAGAAGTTAACTGAATCATTAATGAATATGTTCCTGCAAATTCATGGCGGAGAGGGCTCTTACAGATTAGCCAATTGTCAGTGAAGAAGAAAACAATAAGAAAAACTCCTTTTTAAAAAGGAGCCTTTTATTAAAAAAATAAAAAACGCAATACTTCGTTGCTTTTTCAAACGAAACACTGCGTTGTGTATGTATTTTGGAGCGGGTGATGGGAATCGAACCCACTACATCAGCTTGGAAGGCTGAGGTTTTACCAGTAAACTACACCCGCAATATCAAGTTTTTCACCATCGAAGGATTGTATATCTGCTATCGACTCTTAATATATTACACTCCCTTCTCTTTCATGTCAACATTTTTTGTATAACTTTGTCGATTTTTTTACAAAAATTTCAGCGCCTTGTTCAGGCGCTGAAATGGATGTGAAGATATATTTCACGATACTGAAGTTGCAAAACTCCTGAAATCGACCACTCGATGGCATAGTCTCTGAAGTAAATGCGGTTCATGACTGACAACAATGATCCCCATTTCTCTTTTTCTCGCAATTTCGAGGACAGCTTGCCAAATTTGAGATTGGGTGATGGCATCAAGCATCGTCGTCATTTCGTCTGCGATAAGGAAACGTGTATTCGGAGCTAAGGCACGAACGACACAAAAGCGTTGCAACTCTCCTCCTGATAATTCATTCGGAAAGCGTGATAACCACTCCTGCTGAATCCCAAACAAATCCAGAGTTTCTTCATCCGGAACCCATGATTCATGAAGAACCCTCTTCATTTTCCAACGAGGATTCACTGCTTTTTCCGGATGCTGAAACACCATTTGTACTGGATGAAAACCCTTTTGCGGCAATGGAGCATCCGCGATCGTTACCGTCCCCTCTATCGATTGCTCGAACCCTGCTAAAATTCGACAAAAACTTGATTTTCCGATTCCACTTGGTCCCGTTAAACCGACTATTTCTCCACGTTCAAGCTTGAAATTTATCCCACGAAACAACCAAGGTCCATTCCCGTAACGAAAGCCGACATTCTCTGCTTTAAGTTGCATGAATACACCTCACCATTCCATTGCGTATCTTTCGCATTTCTGGCTGGACTTGTCCGCATTCTTCCGTAGCCATCTGACAGCGAGGAGCAAATAAGCAGCCAGACGGTAAGAATTCAGGGTGTGGCTGTGAGCCTGGAATTGGCGTGAAACCATTTTGGGGCAAAGCTCTCCACAATGCCTTGCTATATGGATGCCTTAACGTTTCACCGTCCCCGCTAAAATTTGCCACTGGGGCAATTTCAACCGTTGTGCCTGCATAAAAAACAGCAATGTCATCGGCAATCTTTAATGCAGATTCAATGTCATGCGTAATGAACATCACTGCACAGCCATAATCAGCAAACTGTTTAAAATGAGCTAATGCTTCTGCCATAACCTTTTCATCTAGCCCAGGTGTTGGCTCATCAGCAAGAATCACCTTTGCCCCACTGACCATTGCTGTAGATAGGAGCGTTCTCCTCGCCATCCCACCTGAAAGTTGAAATGGAAATAGGTTCGCAACATGCTCACTTAAGCGATATCGCTTAAATACTTTCCGTTGTTCCTGAAGGGGATTCCCTTGTCTAACTGATGTGCGTACCTGTTCCCCAACCCGCATTAAAGGATCTAAATAAGTGACCGATTGAGGGATGAAAGCAATCTCTTTCCCGCGGAATTCCAACTGACGCGCTTGCGTTAATTCTTCCCCGTTGTAAGCAATATTTCCACTCACCTCTGCATGATCAGGTAGAATTCCTAAAATGGCATGAGCTAGTAAACTTTTCCCTGAACCACTCGCCCCAACTACTGCAAGGATTTTCCCTTCTTCGAGCGAAACATTTAAACTTGTAATTACATTTACATTTTTTTGTTTTAAACCATTCGTATATTGTTTAAAAGAGACTGATAAGTTTTCCACTTCAAGAATAGCCATCTATTTTTATTTACTCCTCTAAATGAACTAAGTTTCAGCTACTGACTTTTACCGGAAGCAATCAGTACACGCAAGCTCTCACCGATTGTATCAAAAGTACGAACCATTAATACAAGACATAAACCTGGAAAAAAAGCCAGCCACCACATGCCAGTAGATAAATATTTCATTGATTCAGAAAGAATAATTCCAATCGCTGGCTCATGTGGGGACAACCCTAAACCTAAAAATGTAACGGCAGCCTCATGTAAAATCGTATGAGGGAATAGCAATAAAAAACCGACTAAAACTTGCGGAATTAAGTGCGGGAAAATATGATGGACGGCAATCCAACCGCTTGATTTTCCCATCTTTTTAGAAATCTTCACATAATCTGCAGATCGGATTTGCATGACTTCCGCACGAATCACCCTGGCTAAACTAGGCCAATGCGTGAGCGCGATGCCAATGACAATCCCTTTAAATCCGCCCCCTAATGAAAAAGAGATTAAAATTAGTGTGACTAAATGGGGAACACTAAGAAATAAATCAATCAACCAAGAGATGATTCGGTCAGCCACCTTCCCCATCGTAGCTGCTGCCATTCCAAGAATTAAAGCGATGGTTGCACTTCCAAACGCCCCAATTAATCCTACCCCCATACTTAATGAAAGTCCCATCACGGTTCGGGTAAACATATCCCTACCTAACCAATCCGTTCCAAATAAATGTTCAAGGGAAGGAGGGAGATTGCGTTCAGTTAAGTTCGTTGCTATTCTCCCCTCATCAAGTAAAAACCCTGCTAAAACAACAGTGAATAAAAAAACAACTGACAAAATGACTTTTAACAATGTTCTTTGCCGACGATTTAAGGGCAAGACCGTTCTATATTTTCTTTTGAGGCTGGAAATCATTTATCTGATTCCTCCCTCGTCCTTGGATCTAACACATAATAAAGCAAATCAGCAATTAAATTTCCGATAAAAACAAATAGCGTACTAACGATGACTAGTCCGAGTAAAAGCGGAACATCCCCGCTTAGCCCGGCTTCTACAGTTGCTTGTCCAAGTCCCGGATAAGAAAATACCTGCTCAGCAAGCACAGTCCCACCGAACAATTCCCCAAAAGAAGCGAATTGGAGAGTAACTGCTGGCAAAGCAATATTTCGCAAACCATGTCTGGAAACTAAAAGCCACCCGCGTTCACCTCGTGCTTGGGCAAATAACACATAATCACTAGCAAGGACGTCGATTAATTTCTCGCGAGTATGTAAAGCAACATTCGCGACACCAACAATACTTAGCGTCATCGCGGGGAGGAATAAGTGCCTAATTCGGTCACCAATTGTCACATCTTCGGCAAGCACACCAGCAGGAACACCTAAACCGGTTGGAAACCAGCCAAGCCATACGGCAAAGACAATAAGTAGTAAAAGCCCCATCCAAAATGTAGGGGTAGAGGCTAACGTATAACAATACCATTTAATGAGGCGATCCACCCAAGTATCCTTTTTCATTGCCGCTAGAACACCCATACTAAAGCCAATGATTCCCGATAAAAACCAAGCTGTTAACATGAGCATTAGAGAACTAATCATTCTTTCGCCAATGATATCCGCTACCGGTTGACGATAAATCATTGAAGTTCCTAAATCACCAGAAAACAAGGCAGAGCCCCAATTAAAAAACTGCTTCATAACAGGCTGATCGAGCCCCCAATACTCTGCAATGTTTTCCCGTTGCTCTGGTCCAACTTTTAACATGTCTGCCCCAATATAGGCTTGAATCGGGTCAATTGGCGAGTTTTTCACTAATAAAAAAGAAATAAAGCAAATGGCAACTAATAAAGTCACCATTCTTATCGCTTTGAAAACCAAAAACTTTCCTAACGCAATCGTAACTCTAACTCCCTTGCTTCTATTCTTCATTCCATTTCCACTCAACAATATTATCTGTTATAGGCCAACCATGTCCATGTGGTTGAATTCTCTGTTTGCCAATATCGAGCTCATTCTTGACTAAATATAGGTGATCAATATTGACGAGCCATGCCCATGGTGCATCTCCTTTGGCACTTAGTCCGGTTTTTCCATCCCATTGCGCTAACTTCCAGTATTCATTCGCTTCTTTTTCATTTAGGGCTGCTAATGCCTTCGTTAAATACTCATCAACAGTTTGGTTCGAATAAAACCCGGTATTATAATAATCGATTCCTGCAAATTCACTGTTATAGACGTTATAAAGTTCTTGCGGGTCATGACTTCCCCATCCCATGACAACTGCATTTGAATGCATCTTTTTTTCTATAGCATCCCAGCTTTCCCCTTCAATTTTCATCACAATCCCTAATGGTCTCATCATATCTGCAACTGCAATCGCTAAAGATTGACGAATCGCATCATTAGCCGGGTAATATAAAGAGAATTCCGCCTTTAAACCACCCTTTGTAAGCACACCATCCCCGTCTTCATCAACCCAGCCTGCATCATGTAAAATCTGTCGGGCACTTTCGATATCTCCATCATCAAAAACCGTATCTGGATTCCACCATGGGAGTCTATCGACAGGAGTATAAGCAGGTGAGCCGTATCCTTCTAAAACCCCTTCAATAAGTGCTTCCCGATCAATAGCAAGATTAATCGCCTGGCGAATCGCTAAATCAGCCGTTACATCATTGCCAACAAGGATTCCATCGTTAGTTACAGTTCCTGATTTAAGATAAGGAAAGGCAATTCCCCGATTGTCGACTGTTTTCACTGCTTCAAGTCTCATGCCTCGAACGGTTTGCTGACTAAATGCTGCCGGAATCGCGACAACATCAAGATTCCCTGCTTTCGCTGCAGCAAAGGCTGCATCCTCACTTAAAAATAAAAAGGTGATTTTTTGAAATTCAGGTTTATCTCCGTAATAATTCGGGTTTGCCTCGATGATTAACTGCTGTCCTTTATCCCATTGAACGAGCTGAAAAGGGCCCGAACCAATCGGATTTTGCGAATAATCCTCTCCATACGCATGCTTCGGGACAATTCCAGTTGCTACTAGTGAGTTAATAAAAGTCGATTGGGCTTTTTTCAGCGTAAATTGTATCGTAAATTCACCGATAGCTTCTATCGTTTCTAACATTGTCAAATCAACGACCGATCCATTGGCTGTGGCTGTTTCAAATGTAAATTGAACATCCTCAGCAGTTAATGGTTGACCATCAGAAAAGTAGACATCTTCACGCAATTCAACTGTCCAAACTTTCCCATCAGCACTTACCTCATATCGAGAGGCTAAATCATGGATAATTTGTAAATCATTATCTCTTTTCAATAATGTACTTTGAAACAGGGGAGAACCATATCTCCCCCACCCAGCCGTTGGATCAAATCCTGTAGCAGGCTCGCCACCAACCGATAGGATTAATTCATTTTTTTGCTTGTTTTCGAGATTGCCTTCAGCTTGTTCTTGTTGGCTGCAACCAACTAATAATAAAATCAATGCAATCCCTGCATAAAAAAAGATATTCCATTTGCCTGTCATTCATTATGCCTCCATTTAATCCTTCTTGTTTTTATCCATTTAATTAACCATTATGTAGTCAAAAGTCAGTGCAATGGAGCGATAGAATTATAGTAACATGTGTAAAAGAAATTGTAGTACAAACATTCTTTGATTATATCGAAATCATCCGAATCTATCTGCCTTTATTTAATGGAAATAAAAAACAGCCTTATGTGAGTTAATCTCAACAAGGCTGTTTTTTTTCGTTATTTATTTCCTTTTCACCCAAAATTTAATGAGCGAATTCTTTTGTTCTGTTTTTAAGATTATGTGTCCGGCAGTTTTTGCCCATGCTGGGAGATCATTAAGAACGCCCTTATCTGTAGCATGAAGTTCAATAATTTGCCCACTTTCAATTGAATCTATCGCATTTTTCAGCTTGATAATCGGCATCGGACATGTCAAACCAGCTACATCCACCATTGTATCCGCCTGAATTTCTGCACCGCTATTTTCGCCTTCGTTGATCTCTACTTCACCTCGATCATTCGTACGCGCATTCACTTGTTTGCTAATATTACTTCCAAAAACGGAAGAATACGTTTTCCAGCCACCGTCGACATTTTTTACTTGGAAGCCATTATTTTTTAAAATTCGCGCTGCCAAATATCCGCGTAGCCCAACTTGGCAACTCACATAGATCATTTGATTTTTATCTAATTCACCCAAGCGATTTCTCAAATCATTTAGTGGGATATTCTTTGAACCTTCAATAAATCCAAATTCGCGTTCAACAGTTTCACGGACATCAATTAAAATACCTCCATTGGCAACAATCTCATCAATTTCATGCCATTGAACATGTTCTAAATCGCCGTCTAAAAGATTAGTTGCCACATACCCTGCCATATTCACTGGGTCTTTCGCAGATGAATATGGAGGAGCATACGATAATTCAAGATTCGTTAAATCCTCAACTGTTAATCCGCCTTTAATGGCTGTAGCAATCACATCGATTCTCTTATCGACTCCATCCGCTCCGACTGCTTGCGCTCCAAATATTTTCCCTGTCTCTTCCTCGAAAATTAATTTTAAGGCAATTGGCGCAGCACCCGGATAATAGCCTGCATGGGAGTTTGGATGAACATGAACAACCTCATACGGAACTCCTAAGCGTTTCAACGTTTTCTCATTATTTCCTGTCGCAGCAACGGTCAAATCAAAGACTTTTGCAATTGATGTTCCTAACGTGCCTTGATACTTTTCCTGTTTCCCTAATAGATTATTTGCTGCAATTCGCCCTTGACGATTGGCAGGCCCAGCTAGTGGAATCATCGCTTTCTTTCCATTAATAAAATCAACGACTTCAACTGCATCACCAACAGCATAAATATCCTCATTAGATGTTTGTAAAAATTCATTGACAATAATTCCACCACGCTCGCCTAACTCAAGTCCAGCATTTTTAGCTAACTCATTTTCAGGCTTCACACCAATCGATAGAATCGTCAAATCTGTTTCAAGTTCGGTCCCATCCGTTAAAAGAACCTTTTTCCCATCATCAGCAAATGCTTGAACCCCATTTTCTAAGACGAGCTTTACACCTTTTTCTTTTAAATGATTATGCAAAATGGCTGCCATTTCAAAGTCAATCGGTGCCATAATTTGATTGGCCATTTCAACAATTGTTACCTCAATCCCACGATCAACAAGATTCTCTGCCATCTCTATTCCGATAAACCCGCCACCAATGACGACCGCTTTGCTCGGATGCTGTTCATCAACATAATCTTTAATCCGATCGGTATCAGGAATATTCCTCAAAGTAAATAACGTTTTATTTTCTTCTATCCCGGGTATTGGAGGGACAATTGGTTTGGCACCAGGTGACAGCAGTAATTTATCATATGTTTCCTCATACTCTTCATCTGTTCGGAGATTTTTTATCACGACCTTCTTTTCATTAGGATGAATGCTTACCACTTCACTTAAGTTCCGAATATCGAGTTTAAAGCGCTCAGACATCCCTTCAACCGTTTGAACGAGTAATTTATTCCGATCTTTAATCGTTTCACCAATATAATAAGGCAATCCACAGTTCGCGAACGAAATATGCTCACCACGTTCTACCATCATAATCTCCACATCTTCACTAATCCTTCTTAGCCTTGCTGCAGCAGTCGCACCACCAGCTACTCCACCTACGATAATAATTTTTTCGGTCATGTATAATTCCTCCCTATTAAGAGTTTGCTTTTATTCCCTATGTTCAAGTTTAATTATACCACCTAGGGTATAATGGGCAACGGTAAATTGTGACAGTTTTTTTACAATCTTCATCCTTTATTTGAAACATGAATGTTCCGCTATTTTCGCATAACTTCTACCGCTCTACCTATTGACCATCATATAAGTTAAAGATAAAGTATAAATTGTATACACAATTTATACTAAGTTTAATAAAGTGATAAAAACTGTGTTTATCTTTGGAAGAAGTAAAAATTATTTTTTTGAAAATGAAGATCAAAATAATTAAAAATGGAGTGTTATAATAATGACTAGACTAATGTTTTCTTCAATCGGTGGATTTATTCTCGTCTTTATTGAGGCATATATCATCTTAACCATAAGAGGTTATCATACAATCGATTTTGGTGGGATCGGCCCATTTATGAATGTGTGGGCGATGAACTTTTTTCTTATATTTTGTATTCTTACCGATATAAAAAATTGGCTCGAAAACAGAACTGCCACACAGGAAAACACAAAAAATATCATCTAAGTTAGGGTCACAGTTCAGCTGTTCATCTAAGAAATTATTCACTTGGAGCGTGATGATAATAAAATGAAAATCGGGAGAGCCGCGTACAAAAAGTACGAAATGGAACAAAAAATTTATCAGGCTGGAATGTCATTATTCCAGGAGAAAGGATTCACGAATACAACATTAGAAGAAATCAGCAAAAAAGCAGAGGTATCTAAAGGGACAATCTTTAACTATTTTTCCTCAAAGGAAGATATTCTCGCGAAGTTTGGCAAAGATTCATTAAAAAAATTGAATGTGTTTGCTGAAAAACTGCCAGAAAGTATGAGCACCCGGGATAAAATTGTTGCTGTTTTATTAGAAGATATTAGGGGTGTGAAAGACTCGGAAGTATATGCTCGAATTACCCTCAAAGGGATTGCTGAAGGCGGCGATATTGTCTATCAATTAGAGACGAAAAATAGGCATAATCTCGCGAGAATATATGAAAACATATTAAGAGCTGGAACCCTGTCAACAAGCAATTTAAACTTATCGTTAATCTCTGACTTAATTGTAAGCATTTATTTTCACGTATTAGATAAGCATTTTCATAGCAGTCAATCGATAACAGAGATTGAAACATATATTATTGAATCGTTAGATATCTTATTTTACGGAATAGAGAAACACTTAAATTAACCATCAGTTAACTTGATGGTTAGATGTACATATGAAGAATAACCGGACGAACTCGGTTTGTTAAAAAGGTGGATTGTTCATAATAGGCTGAGTTTTTATTGCTAGTACTTGGAAATTAATCGTGATTATTAGGGTGGGTTTATTGCTAGTACTCGGAAATTAATCGTGATTATTAGGCTAAGGTTTATTGCTAGTACTCGGATTAACCGTGATTATTAGGGTAGTTTATTCCGAGTACTTGGATAAAACCGATTTTTGGCTGTTTTTTATTGCTAGTACAGGGATTATATCAGCCTTCTGACCTCATTTTATTGCTAGTACTCGGATTAACCCCTCATTTTACAGCGTTTTAATACGAGTACTAGCAATATATGAACGAAATTTAGTGTTTTTAATACTAGTACTTGGATTAAAAAACGTGTTACCAGCATTATCGTTCAAAAAAACCTCGGATCCCTTCGGCAAAATGTTCATAAATGACCTTTTATGGAAAAAACATACAAAACCTAAGTGCTCAGTGTAACATATTGTTAGTACTGCGTTTTAAGTTTTCACAAATAACTTTTACTATAAAAAAAAGAGGTGGGATTAGAACTTTCTCCCACCTCCACCGCTTCTACCTCCGCCACCGCCACCAAAACCGCCTGAAAATGAACCGCCACCACTGTTATTGTTCTTTTGAATTCTTTGTTTTGTTACTCTTGTGTTATAATGGCGGTCGACTCTTTTCGTAACAACAAAGGAGTTATTTTCTAAATAGGTTCGCTCATTAACCGTCGAACGTCCTTTATTATTTATCGACATAATCCCAACCGTAATTGCTCCAACAGCAATCGAAATCAGTAAATATATCCCCAGTTCTTCTAACAAGCTTCGTTCACTAGAAGTTCCTGCTCCCCTATAATCTTGAGGCACAGCAACTGAATCAAAATCGCTTTCTGGAGAATCCATCATTCTCTCAACTTCATCCATGAAAACATGGACACTTTCGCTAAACTTCTCTTCCCCTAGATAAGGGTAGACACTGTCTAAAATCTCCTCAATTCGAAAATCAGGTAGATAATCGTACGCCCGATCTCTAGTATAAATATAGACTTCTCGTTCATCCATATTAAGGAGATATAAAACCCCATCAGAGGTCTGTTCATAGCCGAAGTGATGCGCATTGTAGAAATCCTCTGCATATTGCCTCGATGATTTTCCTTCGTTATCATCAATCGTGACAACAATAAAATCGATCTCTAATTGGCTGCTGAGGGATGACGCCTTTGCTTCCAATTCCTCTTTTTCTGAGGCAGAAAATAAATGAGCATAATCATACACTTTCTCCATTGCCGCTACTGTATTCGTTGCTAATAATAATGTAAAAAGAAGAAGCATCGGGAGAATAGTATACAGTTTGTTCCTTACCATAAAAATAGCCCCCCAACCGCCAAAATGGCGAACATCCCGGCAGAGGCCATTCCGAACCATGAACTGGCTCGACCGATACTGATTGGCAGACGTCCGGCGATTTTCCCTGTCTGTCCATTCATTGCAAATATATACGTTTTCCCTTTAAACTGATAACTAAACATCCAAACGGGCAATAACACATAGGTCGCTTCTACTTTCTTCATTTGCACATTTGAATTTTTTATCGATACGGTACTATATCCTTGGATTGTTTGCCGCAGGAGCGTATTCATATTATTGCGGATGATATTGGATACTCTCCCATACACATCGTTTTGATCCATATCATATTTTTCAGCCAAATAGCCTGATAAATAAGACATCGAAAAATCTTTTAAGTCATGATAATTATATGGCTCTAGAATGCTCATTAACTCGTCATCCATTTTCTTTGACCCATCCGCAGGGAGGTCTCTAAATATCGCTTTCCCTTCCCTACCAACATGATAATATTTTGTTTCTGTGTAGCGAATGTCTCCTCTCGTATAGGATCGCACTCTTGTTGCTTCACCATCCACTTGTCCCTGCGTATCGGAATCAAATAACCAAAACGGAACATAAATTCCCGAAAGCTTTTCAAGCTGAGATGCTGAGGTGAAGGATTTCGGTAGCAACGGTTTCTTCTTGCACCAATTAATAAATGCCTCCGTCGCTTTTTCTCGATTCAACTTAAAAGGAATGACTTTTTCTGGCCGGTACTCTCCTTCCAATCTCCTTGGGATGATCGTCGGGTTGTGGCAGTAATAACAAAAAGTTGCCGCTGTTGTATCATCTGTAACAATCTCTGCTCCACAGCTTTTACATGTATATCCCTTTGCATGGTCTGCAAATTCTTTATCTTGTACTTCCTGCTGGTGCAACACCTCTTCACTTGTCGTCGCTTCGGCTTTTATTTGCTCATTGCTAATAAAATCTTTTACCTCTTGCTCACTGAATTCGCTTAAACAATAGTCACATGTCCAGTTTTGCGATTCTGCCTTAAATGCTAATGGTCCGCCACAATTGATACACTTATAAACGATAACCCCCAAGCTAGTTCACCTCTTACTCCCTAATGAAATAGTCCAATCGCCTAAAACTTGTTTCCGCACTCAGGACAAAACTTCATCTTTGAATTTGGCGGTGCTGTAAATCCGCACTGCTTGCAAGTTAATAGCTTTTGTTCACCTGGTTGTTTATTTCCACAGTTCGTACAAAATCTCCCTTTATTTTCTTGACCACATTCACATGTCCACGTCTCTTGCTGTGGTTCTGGCTTAGGTGAACCACATTCTGAACAAAAACGTCCCTTATTCATTTGACCACATTTACATTCCCACTGGTCGGCCTTTGGCGTTTCCGTCTGTTGTTGTTCAGATGAGTGTTGGGCCTGTTGTTGCATTTGAAATTTATTTGCCTCTGAAGCTGCTCCCATAAAGCCACCTGAACCTTGCATCCCCATGCCCATTCCTAAAAACCCTTGCATCGCCCCAGCATCGTTGGAACCTGCTGCTTCCAACCCCCTGGCAACCGAACCTTGCACATACCCTTCCCTTACGGTTGGATCTTGTAGCATCGCTCCTTTGTTGCGCATATTAATGAGCTTTTGCGACTGTTCATCATACGTAATACTATTGATTCCGACAGACTCTACCCGCATGCCTCGCTTGTCTGTCCAGTGTTCGTCTAAAACATTAGACATATATTTCGCTAATTCCATCCCTCTCGATGGGACAAATGAAATGCGAATCCCATCACTTGACATCTGATTAATCGCCGTTTGTAATGCATTCATAAATTCAGCTAAATATTGTTCATTTATCTCTTTTATGTCGACAGACGATTTGTTCCGCGGTATGGCTTCAACAAAAAACTTAAGGGGATCAACAATTTTAATTGAATAATTTCCATGCGTGCGCAAAAATAACTCTGCATTATAAAAGTTGTCAAAATAATTGATTGGATTGCGTGTTCCAAACTTAATCCCTTTTATCTCTTGAAGATTGATAAAATACACCCTTTGCGCTGAAGACGGAACGCCGCCAAATTTCACCCGATTAAATGTTTCCTGCAGCGCTTCTTCAAATTCTCCATTAAACAGCGAAGGCATTGAAGAATTTTCTACCTTGTAATAGCCAGGTTCTGCTGAATAATCAATGACCTTCCCTCCATCAATCAACAACATAAATTGATTAGGGTGAACATGAATGATCGAACCATTTGAAATCGTCGTATCCGTTCCTTTGAAGTTTTGATTTCTTCGATCTTTTGCTCTTACCTTCACACCAATTGACATCACAGTCGTATCACTCATTGATTGAGGCTCGATTACCTCCAACCATTGATCCGCAAGACCACCTTTTACAGCACTTATCGCAGCTTTAACAATTCCCATATTACCCCTCCGCTTCATTTTTCTCATCTTATTCTTTTTAAGAAAATGACATTATTTATCAATCTCACACCTTTTAGTATACCAAAAAGAGACCCCACTAAAATGTGAGATCCCTAAAATTCATCGTCCATCTTTTATCTCAAATAATAATTTTAAAAAGGCTACAATGTTGACATTAAATCAAGTCCCCAAACGATTGGTAAAAAGTAATAAATTGAGACGACAACGAGTACGGTAGTAATTACGTTTAGCCAAAAACCTGATTTTGCCATATCGGTAATCTTTACATAACCTGACGCGAAAACAACCGCATTAGGCGGAGTAGCGACCGGTAACATAAATGCACATGCAGATGCGATTGTTGCTGCAAACATTAAGGCATAAGGGTGAATCCCAACAGCGGTAGCAAGCGCAGCCATGATTGGAATAATCATCGTTGCAGTCGCTGTATTTGATGTAAATTCTGTTAAAAACTTAACGAAAAGAGTGACGATTAAAATTAAAACAATAAAATTAATTCCATTTAAAATCGTTAATTGTTCTCCCATCCAAGCAGCAAGCCCTGTATCTCTGAATCCTGCTGCAATCGCTAAACCACCACCGAAAAGAAGTAAAATATCCCATGGCAGTTTCTTCGCTGTATTCCAATCAAGCAGGAAGGACCCTCGCTTACTAAGTGAAGGAATAACAAATAATATCCCAGCTGCAGCCAAAGCAATGATTGTATCATTTAACCCGGGAATGTATTTCTGCCAGATGAACGAACTAGTGATCCACATAAATGCTGCAAAGGAAAAAACACCAAGAACCATCTTTTCTTCATAAGTAATCTTCCCTAATTCTTGTTTTTGTTGACTGATTAATTCTTTTCCCCCAGGAAGCTCTTTCATTTTTATTGGAAAAGCAATTTTAACAAGGAATAACCATGAAACTGCTAACAAAATAATTGCGAGCGGAAGTGCAAAAATCATCCAGCTGCTAAATGAGATTTGAATCCCATATAATTGATTAACAACGCCAGCTAAAATCATATTCGGTGGCGTGCCAATTAAAGTGGCTACCCCTCCAATTGATGCCGAAAAAGCAATTCCTAACATTAATGCTTTGCTGAAATTTTCCTCATGTCCGATTTTTTCAATTTTCCTATCACTTCCGTCAGCTGCCTGTTTAATAATCGCACTCCCGATTGGCACCATCATCATCGCTGCCGCTGTATTGGAAATCCACATGGACAAAAAGCCTGTTGCAATCATAAATCCTAAAATTAACCGATTTGTACTTGTCCCAACTAATGATATGATCGTGACGGCAATCCGCCTATGCAAATTCCACTTTTCCATTGCCAAGGCAATTAAGAAACCCCCGAGAAATAAAAAAATAATCGGATCTCCATATGCACTTGTAACCGTCGCTGAACTTAATGCCCCAGTTAGTGGAAACAATAAAATTGGCAATATTGATGCAATTGGAATAGGAACCGCCTCGCTAATCCACCATGTTGCCACCCATAAAGTTGTCGCTAAAACAGCGATTCCCTCAAACGACAAGCCCTCAGGTCTAAAGAAGATTAAAGTTAATCCAAACAAAATAGGTCCTAAAAGCAGTCCAACTAGCTGACTCTTCCGAAACATTGGCTGGTAATCAGGCTGATGATCTGATTGTTTTTTAGAAAACACTTCGAATGCTGGCTTTTCTTTACGGACAGCAGTCTCCTTACGCAATGGCGCAGTAAATGTCATCATGTCCTTTGTATTGGCATTAGACCTCAATAATTGACTCCGAATAATAGAAAAAAAACTCATATTCATTCCCCCTTTGTTTTACAACATGCTACTCGTTCGCAATTTTACTACTAGGCGCCCATTATGCATCCCCTATTGCATAATCTTTTTTGAAAGCACTTACATTTTTCTGTTTATTTAATATTAATTGAATATTTTTAAAGATAAAGTTTTTGGTGATAATGTTCATTTTTGTTCATTTTGGTCATAACAAAATGGCTAGTTCCTTACTCAGAAAATCCATCTTAAACAAGCGCAATTACAGTCCCTTAGGAGTTACGCAAAACAAAAAAAGATGAGTAATCTCCCATCTTCTTAATCATTTACATGCAATTTTTCAACTAACTCAATTAAATCATTGTCCGACTTTTCCTTAAAGACCTGATAAACCGGCTGTAGTGCTTCTATCCAGCTTTTCTTCTCTTCCTCCGTTAAATAATGGATTTCTATATCTACATTTTTTTCTAATTGCTTAAGAAGCTCGCTATTCATTCGTTTTGAGTTTTGAGCATTCCATCCAGTCGTTTCAATCATCGCCTCGGTCAATTGAAGTTGATTATCTTCCGGAAGGCTGTTCCAAAAATCCCGATTTATAATCACTGCATACCCAAGCAACCCGTGATTGCTAATTGTCATATACCGCTGCAGCTCATATAAGCGTCTTGAGTAAATATTAGAAATTGTATTTTCTTGCCCGTCAACGTCAAATGATTCAAGCGAATTATATACCTCATTAAATGGAATCTCAACTGGCTTCGCATTTAATAATTTAAACTGCTCATAAATCACCCAGCTAGGCATTACTCGAAAACCCTGACCCTTAAAATCCTCAGGGTAGATAAGGGGATTCTGAAAGCTCGTCATTTGCTTAAAACCATTGTTCCAGAACGCCAATCCTTGTACGCCTTTTCGATCTAATCTCTGTAATAAATGTTCTCCGATTTCCCCTACAAATGCCCGTTCTACCGCGGCTAAATCATGAAATAAAAAAGGAAGATCAAACACTGCCCACTCAGGAGCAAATTCTGCAATCATCGAAAAGCTGGGGGCAATCATCTGAATATCGTTTTGCAGCAAAGCTGAAAATTCTTCACGATCAGAAAACAGTGATCCATTAGGAAAAACTTCTACGCGAACACGACCATTTGTTTTTTCATGTGCAATTTCCGCAAACCTTTGAGCAGCCAACCCTTTAGGCGTATTTTCCGCTACAACATGGCTGAAACGAATGACAATTTGCTCGTTTAAACCTTCTTGATCATCATCCTCGTACAACTTTTCTGTCGTAAATAAACCTCTTGTTAGTACGAAGATGACTGTGAAAATTAATAGAAAGAAGATCGTATTCCAAACGACAGGCCTCATAGTCATCACACATTTCTTTTATTATTTACTATTTTATTATCGTACATGATACTATTAGAATAGTAAAATAGTATTCCGCAAACGGTTTCATTCCCGTGTTAAAGAGGAGAAATTTCAATGTTCCGCATGAAAATCCAAACGAAACTGACAATTTTAATACTCTTCATTGTTAGTTTCTCACTTTTTGTGTCTGGGTTCGTAGTGATTACCCATTTCATCCATGCAAAAGAACAAGAGTTAAAGCAGCAATCACTTGTCGCTGCACGAACGGTCGCTGGCCTTTCAGAAATTTCGAATTCACTCTCGGATAAAGATTCAAATCCACTGACAATCAATCATATTGTTGAACCAATTCGCGTTACCCATAATGCTGATTACATCATTGTCCTTGATATGGACCGAGTTCGCTATTCTCATCCCGTTCCATCGATGATTGGCAAAATTTCGAAAGGAAGCGATGAAAATCAAGCCTTTGCCGAGCATACATATACGACAAAAGCCCGCGGGGAAGCAGGTACAGCTATTCGTGCCTTTGCGCCCATAGTTAACAACGAGCGTCAGCAAGTTGGGGTTGTTATCGCTGGGTTCCTCCTACCTACTTTTTATGAAGTACTTGCAAGCTTAAAATCTGAAATCTTATTAACAACGGTACTGTCTTTACTTTTCGGCGGTTGGGGGGCACTGTTGCTCGCTCAACATATTAAAAAACAATTGTTTCATTTAGAACCAGATGAAATTGCGAAAATGCTCGTTGAGCGAAATGAAACATTTAATGCGATGCAAGAAGGATATGTTGCGATTGACGCAAACGAAAGAATCACGATTTTTAACCATAAAGCAAAAGAATTATTTGCACTTAACGGTGAGGTTATTGGCAAAAACATTCGTGAAGTCTATCCAGAATCAATGCTCCCTAATGTGATGCAATCAAAAACCCCTTTTTTTAACAAAGAAATTCCTGTACAAAACCTTATTTTCCTGAGCAGCCACCTTCCAATTAAAGTAAACAATGAAGTTGTTGGTGCTGTTGCGATTTTCCAAGACTTAACAGAAATGAAGAATCTTGCAGAAGAATTAACTGGGGTAAAGGCATTCGTCAGTGCTTTGCGAGTTCAAAATCATGAGTATATAAACAAACTGCATGCCATTGCTGGTCTAATTCAATTAGGAAATAAAGAAACCGCGTTAAACTATGTTCTTGAAGAAACAGATGAACAAACAGAATTAACGCGTTTTTTAAGTAAAAACATTAAAAATGACAGCATTTCAGGATTATTATTAAGCAAAGTAAGTCGCGGCAAAGAGCTAGGAATCATGGTGACAATCAATCGGCGCAGCATGCTCACTTCTTTTCCTAAAGGACTCGATCATCATGATTTTGTCGTTATTTTAGGAAATTTAATTGAAAATGCCTTTGATGCTTTTCAGACTATCGATCATGACGAGAAAGAGATATTCGTTAGCATTGAACAAACGGAAGACACCTTAACGATTTTAGTTGAAGATAATGGCTGCGGTATTTCTCCTGAATATCTTTGTAACATTTTCACTGAAGGATTTTCGACAAAACATGGGCAAAATCACGGAATTGGTCTCTACTTAGTTAAGCAGATCATCAATAATGGCAATGGTGTGATGGATGTGGAAAGCAGTTTAGGCGAAGGAACGACCTTTACAATTACGTTCGAACGTTAGCTTGATCGTGGTCAGTTTTTTTTCCTGTCAATATAACGCGTTATCAGAGTAAAGAGGTGAGATGGATGGCAAAGAATCCGATAACTGTTCTCCTTATAGAAGACGATCCAATGGTTCTAGCGATTAACCGCAGTTACATTAATCAACTAGATGGGTTCAATATCATTGGTACTGCCTCGAATGGAACGGAAGGAATTCAACTAATTAGGAAGCTTAATCCTGATTTAGCGATCATGGATGTTTATATGCCTCAACAAGATGGCCTAAAAATGTTAAAACAACTCCGTTCAGAAGGATATCAAACAGATATTATTATGATTACTGCCGCCAGTGACCTAGAAACAGTAAAATATGCCTTGCAATATGGCGCCGTTGACTACATCGTTAAGCCCTTTACATTTGAACGAATTCAACAGGCATTTGAAAATTATCTTGTCCGTCACCGTCAGTTTAAAAAGAAAAAGGAAGTGACTCAGGCTGAACTAGATACGATGCTGTTTCAACTTGAACGAAGAAAAGATACGACGCTTCCTAAAGGGTTGAATTCAGTGACGTTGGAGAGGATTTTCGATTTTTTAAATGCGAAAAAAACGTCTTATTATGCAGATGAAGTCGCTGAATCATTAGGAATAGCTCGTGTGACCGCAAGGCGCTATTTAGAATATCTTGTCCAATGTGGCAAAGCAGAAGTCTTTATGGAATATCAAAAAGTTGGCAGACCGAAAAACCGCTACCAAACCAAAAGAAAATAGGGTAACCATTACGGTTACCCTACCACGACATTCCATTTCCACGCTATTGCTATGAACGTTAAATATCGTCCTCATAATCCTTCCTAAATAAAACCTCTTTCGGAATTTCGATACCTCTAGAGCCCCTTAAATCCACTTCTTCTTCCTCAGCAGGGTAAAAAATGATAAAACTTTCTGGTTTAATTTTTGCTAGTCTTTTTGGCAATTCTTCAAGTTCTGGATGCCAAGCGATTGTTCCTTTTCTTGCACTCAAGATGACGACAATATCATCTTCTAATAATTTCGGAACGTATTCTTCTTGAAGAGCTGGCCAGTTATTTAATCGGCTAATTTCCATAGGTGGATTCGGTTTGATTTTTTTAATGAAACTTTCATAGCGCTCGACAGCATCATGAATCACTAATACTAATAACGAAGCACTCAACCGGTTAGTCAGCAGCTTTATCCGCTCGACCGCATCACCAAATCCAGGTTTATGGCCTGCGCCATATGGGATAATTAAAATAATCCGTTTCGTTGTTGTTAATGGATGACCTAATTTTGAAACTAACACAGCTTGATTCGTTTGATCAACAAAACGATCAATTACACTGCCGAATATTTGATTTGGCCTTCTTTCGGCATTCCAGCCGATCACAACTGTGTTAATTCTTTCTTCGGTAACAGCTCTAATCATTCCGTTCGTAACATTATGGTCGACCCTTGTTAACGCACGTAATGGAATCTCCGCACCAGAAGCATACATGACAGCATGACCTAACATCTTTTCTGCATTGGCGACTCCGGTTTGAGCTGATTGTACATCTTTTTGGACAACTGTTAACGGGTACAATGGTTGATCATCTGTATTCGGCTGTTTGATCATATAGGCTAAATCAATCAATGATTCCATCGTTCGCGGATTAGCTAACGGAATAAGGATACGTTCTGGACCTTTTTTTGTTTCCGTTGGCTGCAACTCCTCTTTTAATGCAAGCCTTCTTCCATGTTTTTCAACTAGATACGGGCCAGCAATACATGTTCCAAGAATCATGATAATGACAGCATTAACGGTTGCTTGATCCAAAAGGCCGACTTCAAAACCGACTAAAGTAGATGCAAGGGTAGCAGCTGCCTGCGGAATGGTTAATCCTGTCATTACGCCTTGTTCGACTTTAGAGTACCGATAAACTTTACTAATAATAATTGGAGCCAAGCCTTTCCCAATAAAAACGGAAACAAGAATGGCCAATGTAACAATCCAAGCCCTCGGATCATTAAATAAGACTTTTAAGTCCATTAGCATCCCTACAGATAATAGAAAAAATGGGATAAATAAGGCATTGCCTAAAAAACGAATTCGGTTCATCAATGTCCCATGATCGAGCACAAACCGATTTAAAGCCAAACCTGCTAAAAATGCTCCAATAATTGGTTGCATGCCAGCAATAATCGCTAAGAAGGCGGAGACAAACAGAATCACCATCACATAGGTGAAATTCATTACCCCTTCATTTTCCGAGTTTCTAAAATACCATCTAGAAAGAATGGGTGTTCCCCAAAGGATAATAAAAACAAAAATAGAAAGAGAAACAATCATCTTTATCCAAAATTCAATTGACAATTGACCCGCTGCCGCACCAGTTACAACTGCTAAAAATAATAACGCAAAGGTATCGGTTAACAATGTACCACCAACGGCCGTTGTTACTGCTTTATTTTTAGCTATACCTAAGCGGCTGGCAATCGGATAAGCTAGTAGTGTGTGTGAACCAAGAATGGACCCTAAGAGGATCGATGCCAACAAACTATAATCAAATAAAAGACCTACTCCGGTCCCTAATAGGAACGGTAAAGTAAAGGAGATGGACCCAAATAAAATACTCCTATTCCGGTACCTTTTGAACCCATCAATATCTATTTCTAATCCTGCGATAAAAATGATAAACAACAAGCCAATTGTGCCTAGCAAGACAATCGTCTCGTCTCTTTCTATTAGGTGAAACCCGTTTGGCCCGATTATCACTCCTGCTAAAATCGGTCCAATAATCCCAGGGATTTTTAATTTTTTCATTAATAATGGAGCAAAAAAGAAAATAACCATGGCAATCGCAAAAATGATTACTGGTTCCTCAATAGGTAAACGAATCAAAGGCAGCCCTCCCTCAAATAGTCGGTTTCTATGTACTTTATATAGAAATATTTAACTGCACGTTTCAAAATACCACAATCATGTAAGAGAATAAAGTATTTTTGCTTGAAAATTACAAAAAATTTACAACTCGTTTTTGCTATTAATGAAAAAAAACCAAACAACAAGTTAAATTGTTGCTTGGCTCTTTTACTTTTATTGATTCCCCTTTTTCATCCATTCCACTTCGGTTACAGTTAATTAAGCTGATTTTGTAATGGAATTGTTTCCTTGACCTTTAAAGAAAAATTGACCAAGAGAAAGGATTTTACTACCATTCATTACTAAGTAAACCGCGACAATTAGTAACATAAGATCATAAGCATATCCACCGATAAATCCTACTGATAATTGTACTGTGATAATTGCCCCAATCATGATAACCCCTAATAATGCAGAAACAATCCGTGTTCCAAGACCAAGAATTAAAGCAATCCCTCCAACTAATTCAATCGTTGCGACAACATAGGCAAGGGCTCCCGGTAATCCAATACTTTCAAACCAACCTGCGATATTTTCAATCCCACCTTGGAATTTCACAGTACCATGTGCAAAAAACACAACCCCTAACACTACACGTAATAATAATGCTCCAACTTCAGTTTTATTTGACATCCTTTTTTCTCCTCCATTATGTTAAATAAATTTATTTTAATTCAGCTATTTGCATTTCATATATTAGCATCTAATACATTTTGAATTCAAGACATTTATTAAAAATTTTATAATTATTTTTCCTCCCTCAATAAATATCAAGATTTTAGAATAACCTTCAACAAGCATTGGCACAAGAAAAAATGACCTAAACTACTTCAAAATAAGGTATTATTAATTCGGAATATTTATTTAAAAAAATTAATCTTCTACACCTTTAGCGTAATAACCTAACTTTTTCAGCTGCTCGATCATATGTTTTTTTTCATTCAAATCTAACCCGCTACATATTTGGTTAATCGCATCTTTATGTTTTGGGAAAATCCCATTCATTAATTCTGTTCCTTCTTTTGTTATTGCAGCATACGTGATACGGCGATCTTTTGGGCAAGGTTTTCTCTCTAATAATTTCTTGTTTTCTAACTTGTCTACTACATACGTAATACTACTACTTGCAATCAATACCTTTTCTCCAATTTTTTGAATTGGCTGATCTCCTTTGTTATAAAGCAGCTCGAGAACCGCAAATTCCGTTGGATTTAGGCCAAAGCTCTTTATATCATCTTCTACACGTTTTTTTATCGATTGCAAAGAACGGGACAAAACGACAAATAACTTTAAAGATAAATCCTCATCCAAATGTTTGTTGTGTTGAGTATCCATACCTATCATTCCTTTTGTATACTATCTCGAATTCGAGATAATTATATACTATTTCATTTACATGTGTCAAGTGGTCACAGTGACGCCCCGAAAAATCTTGTTTCACAACAATTGTTCCACGCGCATTTGGCTTTGCAGGTCGATCAAAAAAGTGCTAAGCACTATTCGCAAGTGACTTCGAGTATTTCTTTCACAAATCGGTAAAATAGATTATACTGAACTAATCATTTATATAATAGGAGGGATTTCCTTTGACCGAGAATCATCCATCAGAACCAGTAAAAAAGAAAATGAGCCTGCAAGAGGCAGTGAAGCAGCAGCTTGCAAATAAAAAGAACCAGGGTCAGACTGGTAAAGGCAAAATGAATGCTGACAATTCACCAAAAATCATGAAAAGCCAACAACCCAAAAAAACAAGCAATAGTCGCAGAAAAATGGGTGTTTAATGAACGGACAAAACCGCAAAAACATATTTCCGGGAATGCTTGTTGATATTGTGTTAAAAAAGGATCAGAGAACGGGAAAACTTACAAAAGGCACCGTGAAAGATATACTCACAAACTCAGCCACTCATCCCCATGGTATAAAAGTCAGGCTAACAGATGGACAGGTTGGACGAGTTAAGGAAATTCATTCAAATACGTCACAGTGACGCCCCGAATATTCTTGTTTCACAACAATTGTTCACAGTGACGCCCCGAATAATCTTGTTTCACAACAATTGTTCCACAACCAATTTTTGGTATTCCTGGTCCACCGATGCTTTACTTTACTCGGGGGCACGAGCCTTCGTTTTTAGTTGCTATGGTCCATTATTACTTCATACCACAATTTCGTTTTGTGGTTGTCTCGTGAATTTATGAATAAATAGTCCTCTCCTTTTTCAATGTATATAAAAGGAGGGGAATCAAGATATAAAAATAATTTACCTTTCCCTAAAAACACATCTAGTATGAACCCAGTAAAACAGGCTGAGTTAGAATGGATTTTATCTGTGTTGAAACGTTCCCAGATGAATGTCTCAAATGCTGCAAGGGAATTAAATATGAGCCGTAGCACCCTATACAGGAAATTAAAAAACATGGGTTATAATATTAAAGAGTCAAACTAATCTTGTCCCTCCTTGGTATGTAAAACCGAAATTTATTTTCCACCAGGGAGGTTTTTTTTCGTACAACACAATGCAATAAGCTATTCGGAACCATTCCCTAGCGTACAGTTTTCATTTTCACAAGAAAAAGATGTAGACAAGTGATACTTAACGGTTCTCTTTTGAGGTGCAAAAACAAAAAATCAAGGCACCATGTTGGAATTTTCCTGCTCTTATCGTTATTCCGCCTTTCCTTCTTTGACACTGGACACTCATCAATAATAGACGGAAAATTTCCGCTTAATTAGAAAATATCATTAAAAATTCCCTAAATAAACGGAGAAATTACCGCTATTAACACGATAATCGTGAAAATGGAGGATTTTTATGTGCATAACCGGAAAAACTCCCCTTATATCCCCCGAAACGAGCTCCATTCTGCATTTAACCGGAAAATCTCCCCTTATTATGCTTTCACTAATTACTCGATTAAGGACAAGCCTTTACTTTACGATTTCGCACGCTAATTCTTCCAAAATATTGACAGTATAACAAAAATAGAGTGCTGAAATCGTTGAGATTTAGCACTCTATTTATTGGGAAATCTATTTTTTGCACCGTTAATTTGATACTGCCTACACCTTTATATATTGCATTGTTTAAACTATTTTGTTATCTACTTCTTTTTCTACAGCCGTTAAGTTAGGCTTCTTTTCTTCTTTTTCGTCGTCGCTAGAAACGAGTTCTCGCGTTGCGCTCTTGAACTCAGTCAATGTGCGGCCAAAAGCACGGCCGATCTCCGGAAGCTTAGAAGGCCCGAATATGATCAAGGCGATGACGAGGATTAAGATTAATCCTGGAATCCCAATATTGGATAGCATGGTTGTTCGTACCTCCTATTTATTACTCTTTGTTTCCTTACCAAAGTTATTGCCTTGATTTCCTTTACCGAGGTTATTCCCTTTAAATCCTTTAATGGCTACAACGGACGGAAGCGGATCCGTATCACCTTTTCGTCGTGGCCAATTTTCAATCGGATGCTGAACAGACAAGAACAGGGTCTTTTCATCGGTAGTAAACCAAGGTCCGGTTAATTCAGATCCTTTAGGTCCGGAAGCGAATTGAAATGCCTCCCCTTCATTCTGGCCATGAGTTGGAAGGACGAATAAGCCGTTATTTCCGTGCCAAGCGTAGACACCTTTGCCAATATTACTCTCTGACATGTCTGTTACAACCCAAATGTTCGCATTGCTATCGAACGTTAAATTATCCGGAGCAGAGAACCCGCTTTGGCGTCCGCCTGCAGCAAAGATTTCGAACATAAACTCCATAGATTCTAAGTCATCTTCTTTTTCAAAAATGCGTGTAATATGTCCATGGATATTCCCGTGTACTGCGTTATTCGTATGAGCAATAAAAATCGAATTATCAAAAGGACTAATTTCCAAATCTTCCGGGCGGTCTGTTGGTGTGCCACCAAGGATGATCGCAGCTTCATGTGTGTTTACCATCACATCGGCTTGGGTAGCATTTACAGGGAACATTTCTCGTAAGGTCTCAACCGTCATGTCTCTCATTTTTAACACATTTGGAACTGAGAAATTTGACGCATGTACCCTTGCAGCCACTGCAGCTGCATCCAATTTCACCCATCTGCCTTGTGCAAAATTAGCTACATACAATGTCCCATCTTCAAGCAATTTGGAATTCGCTTTCCCTTTTGCCGCATCGAATTTGCCACTACTAACATATTTATAGACACAAGCGTTTTGTTTATCGTCTCCCATGTATACAGCAATACGGCCGCTTTTCGTAAGTCCCATGCATGTATTTTCATGATTAAAGCGTCCAAGCGCAGTATGCTTGCGTGGCTTGAAGTTCTCGTCTTTTTCATCAAACGGGTCTACCTCAATAACCCATCCATAATGCTCCGATGGCAAATTGGATCTTCTTGCCTGTGTCTCAAAATTCTCTTCACAAGACAATAGCGTATTCCACAATGTCATTCCCCCTGAGCAGTTCGCCCACGTACCGATTGCTGTTGTTGCACCGCCAACCGCAGCACTGCCTCGAGCTGGTCCAACAATTTCAAATGGAGTAAAACCATTTAAACGTCTTGCATACTTAGAGGAAGTATCCATCTTCCAAGTTCCATTTTTGTCTTTATATACCTCAATGACGGCACCACCTTGATGATAACGTCTTTTCGTATCAAGATTGGTCCCTTGCATAAAGGAAGGCATATATTGTTCTTTCATGTAATTATCATTAATATATTCCAGGTTTACCCATAGCAAGCCTCTTTCATTCGAGCCGTTGATTGGGAAATAAATTGTAAAATCACAGTTAAATCCGAATGTATCCCCTTTTGGGTTAATGACATCACCATATGCCGCTAACACATCATACGAGAAACCATCAGCAAGGACTAAATCATCCTCCGTCGTAGGCATAATTGGTTTAAAAAATGCATGTGGCTTCGCCTGTGGACTTAACTTAACATCATCATATCCATAAAGGTGATCTGCCGTATTGGCAGCTTCTGCTACTGGTGCCAAGGTCCCCAACCCAGCTGAAGCAGCAGCTAAAGCAGCTGTCCCAGTTCCTAAATAGCCCAAAAATTTACGACGATTCATGTTTAAAGTAGCATTATCTTTGTTTTCCATTTTTTCCATTCCCTCCACTATTGTTCATAGTATGTAATCCCTTGTACAACTTGTATTTTAATAGTGGATTATTAACAGCCCATGAAGTATACGTTAATAAGCTATTAATCTTTTGTAATTTTTGCAAAAAAAAGTGAATTTAGAGGAGAAATGTCAAAAACGCCTCCAAAAAGAAAAACGCCGTGGAAAAAGAACTTTTGTGAAAATCAAATACTTATGCATTTCTTCATACTTTCTTGATTTTCTCCTATTATCATATAGTTAAGAAGGGAGAGGAAAACAAATGAAAAAACTAATGATCGCCATTTTAACTGGAGCGTTTATTCTTGGGGCAGGAACATTTGCTTTTGCACAAACAGATGGAGTAGACGGAAAATGGAGTTTTCAAAATATGCTACCGTTAATGCAAAAAATGCACCCGGATTTTTCTAACGACGAACTGGAACAAATGTACAATGACTGCCATGGTAGCAATGGCCAAGCAGGACCAATGGCTCCAACTCAGCAAACAATGGATCAAATGAAAGAGGATTCAATTAAAGGATCGGTGCTCTAACCGATCCTTTTTTCATTCTTAAAAGCAAAAAACTTACCCAATCATAAGCTGATTTAATAAGTTTTTACGCTTCATCTATTTTATGTCCAATTCCCCAGCCTGTGAAAAAAACGATGCACTTTGCAATGGAGCATGAAAGTACATCGTTTATTGGTTGTTCATTATCCTGTGTATTATCGGAACCGTTAGACTCATATTATGATTAAAATATTTTTTCAACGATTTTTCTTTTATTCAACCGGTGATAATTCAGCTTCTGTTACCCATTTATGATTTCTAACTTCTTCACCACCGGTAGTAGTTGTAAAATCGACCATATAAACCGTAGTCTCTTCAGCTGAATCAATTTCTACTGCCGCACCTTCCATCCCTTGCATATGTGATGCGTCTGTTTTCACTTCCGTTCCTGGTGCCAACGGTGCATCGCCAGCATCTATCAGTTCTTCGTGTATAACCCATTTATGATTTTCTACTCTTTCTCCACCAGTAGTAGGTGTATATGAAATCGTATAAACAGTTGTTTCATAAGCCCCTGCAATCGTTGCTTCAGCGTCCTTCATCCCTTCCATATGGGCGTCTTGGATAATCGCTTTGCTCCCTACTGGATAGGTTGGATTTTCAGCTACTTTCAATCCTTCAGGTACTTCACCTGAGCTAGACATGTCCATATGGCTATGATCCATCTCTTCCATTTCTTCTTCAGAATTAGAATCTGTGTCCGAATTTTCTTGATTCAAATCCTGTTCGACATTCTCTGAGTCTTCATTTGTAGATTGTGTTTCATCATTATTGTTTGCGCAAGCCCCTAACACCAATAATAAAGCTATTAATAGGGTCATCATGAGTTTTTTTCTGTTCTTTTTAAGCATTTCATAAATCCTCCTTTCGTAATCAATGATAAATATAATCGAAATATGTGCAGATTTGATGAATTTTAATGTTTTTACTATGAAAATACTTTTAACGTAAGTGAGGCTCATAGAATGCTGAATGTTTAAAAGTCCAGTTCATTTTCTAATGAACTTGAATTGTAATTATTCTTTTGGAGCGATTATTAATTCCCTCATAATCGAACTCATTAATGGTGTGTTCATTTCAATTTTAAGGTTGGATCGCCCAATATGTTTTAGTGTTTCTCGATTAATATTTGCTCCCCACAACCTTACCGTTAATGGATTTAAAATATCCATCATCCGACCAACTGCCTTATTTTCACTCCTCATATGTTCTAACATAAAGATACGGCCAGTTGGTTTACACACTCTTTTCAACTCTTTAAGTCCTTTTTCTGGATTAGGAACTGAACAAAAAACACATGTTGCTACAATAGAATCAAACTTATTATCAGGGAAAGGGAGCTCTTGAATGTCTGCTTCCATTAATTCAATGGGAAACCGAAAGTTTCCTAACGCTATTTTTTCGTTCGCATGCTTAAGCATCCCTTTACTAAAGTCAATGCCCGTTAAAGAAACAATATCTTCACGATAGTAAGGGAGATTTGCACCTGTTCCAATTCCTACTTCAAGCACATTCCCAGATACATTCGAAAGTAATTGTTTTCTCCACTCTTGTTTAATCATTCGATCCATAAGCTCGTAAATTCCTGAAATTCGATTGTATCTCTTTTTAATTATTTCATTTAAATTTTCATCCAAGATAATCACCATACTCCGTTAATTTATGCTATTATGTCCATCGATTCAATATTAAAATACACCCCCATTGTTAAGCAAAACGAACAATGGAGGTGCAGGTTTTTTACTGTTTATTGTAGAGAATATCAAGAAAACGTTAAAATTAGATTACCTAAATTTATCTTACTGGCTGCCACTTCCGCAAGAACAATGTATTTCCCACAACCGATACAGAACTAAATGCCATGGCTGCACCAGCTAGGATCGGATTTAGAAAGCCGAAAGCTGCAACCGGAATGAGGATAACATTATAAGCAAATGCCCAGAAAAGATTTTGGCGAATTTTCCGCATCGTTGCTTTTGAGAGTCGGAGGGTATCAACAATTCCCATTAAATCGCCTCGCATCAGTGTAATATCCGCCGCCTCAATTGCAACATCTGTTCCAGTTCCAATCGCAATCCCAACATTTGCAGCTGCTAGAGCAGGAGCATCATTGATTCCGTCTCCGACCATCGCAACGATTTTCCCATCTTGCTTTAACTTTTCCACTTCTGCCGACTTATCCTCTGGAAGAACCTCTGCAAGGACCCGATCTACCCCGACTTCCTTGGCAATGGCCTCTGCCGTTAGACGGTTGTCACCGGTTATCATAATGACTTCAATGCCTAATTGCTTCATTTGCTTAATTGCTTCTGCTGAAGTTTCTTTTACGGTATCAGCTACTGCAATGATGCCAGCAATCATGCCGTCTATAGCCATTAGCATCGCAGTTTTCCCTTCACCCTCAAGTTTTTCCATTCTGATTAAAGCGTCATTTATTTCCACTTTATTTTTTATCATTAATCTTTTGTTCCCGATTAACACGAATTTATTATCGATTTCAACTTGAATTCCATGGCCTGGTATGGCAGCAAAGTTTTGACCTTCGAGAAGTTTCAACCCTTTTTCTTTTGCATTATTGACAATCGCCTCGCCTAGTGGGTGTTCAGATCCTTTTTCAGCGGATGCCGCAAGTTTCAGTAATTCTTCTTCTGAATAGGTTCCGTATGAAATGATATCAGTCACATCTGGTTCACCCTTTGTAATCGTACCAGTCTTGTCTAAAACCACTGTTGTAACTCGTTGTGAATTTTGAAGGTGTTCGGCTCCTTTAATAAGAAGACCATTCTCTGCCCCTTTTCCGGTACCAACCATAACCGCCGTAGGTGTTGCCAAGCCTAAGGCACATGGGCAGGCAATGACAAGAACTGCAATCGTACTAACTAATGCCGGTATAAATCCTACTATGAAATAAGTTATCGCGAACGTAGCTATAGCAATAACAATAACAATCGGAACAAAGATTCCTGAAATTTTATCAACAAGATGTTGGATTGGGGCTTTAGAGCCTTGAGCCTCCTCAACAAGTTTGATAATTTGTGACAATGCCGTATCTTTTCCGACTTTTGTTGCTTTGAATTTAAAAGAACCATGTTTATTGATCGTCGCACCGATAACGGAGTCACCATTATTCTTTGTAACTGGCATACTCTCACCCGTTAACATTGATTCATCAACAGATGTACTACCTTCAATAATCTCCCCGTCGACCGGAATTTTTTCTCCTGCTCGAACAAAAATGATATCATTTAATTGAACTTCTTCAATAGGGATATCCATTTCGACTCCATCACGGATCACCCGGGCCGTTTTCGCTTGGAGCCCCACGAGTGTCTTAATCGCTTCTGAAGTCTGTCCTTTTGCCCTTGTTTCAAGGAGTTTTCCAAGAACAATTAGTGTCATAACAATAACAGCCGCTTCAAAGTATAAAAATTGACCAGTTCCCATAATTGTTACGACTAAACTATAAAAATAAGCTGCTGATGTTCCAAGGGTAACGAGCACAGCCATATTCGCACTGCCACCACGGACAGCATTAAAGGCATCACGATAGTAATGACCGCCTACATAAAACTGAACTGGAGTGGCCAGTAAGAATTGTAGCCAAGGACTCATATGGAAGAAGTGACCATTTCCGAATTCCATCGTAAAGTCCGATATCATCTGTATTAAGAAAGGGATGGATATAATAGCACCGATGGCAAATTTAATTTTTTGCTTTTTATAGGCTTTTTCATGGGCACTCCGTTCATAATCATCATCTGTTTCTCCGATTACTTGGGCATCGTACCCTGCTTTTTTGACAGCCTGTAGCAATTGATCGACATTTGTATTTCCTGGAATAAACTCAACACTCGCTTTTTCCGTTGCTAAATTGACAACTGCCTTTGTTACCCCATCTACCTTATTTAGCCCTTTTTCAATCCGGGTTGAACATGCTGCGCAAGTCATCCCAGTAATAGTTAGCTGAACCTTTTCTTCCTGAACACCATAGCCAGTCTTTTTTACTTTTGCAATAAGGTCTTCGACAGAAACTTCAGCAGGATTAAAGGTAACAGATGCTTTTTCAGTAGCAAGATTGACATTTGCTTTTTCGACTCCGGGTACTTTTGACAAGTTTTTTTCAATTCTTGTTGAGCATGCTGCACAAGTCATTCCGGTAATATTCAAGGTGACATTTTCCCCTAAATTGGACTGTACCTTTGTATTTGTCTGAACGTCCATAATCATTTTCCCTCCTTACATAGGTTCCATCTCATTTTGATTTAATCATATACTATTACAGGGTATATTTTTTTGGAAAATAGAGAGCGTGCTCAATTTAGCACTACTCTCATGTAGTATTAATTTACATCGTAACCTTGATCATCAATTGTTTCTTTAATAGCCTCTAAAGTTACTTCATTGACATTGTATTCAACCTCTACAGTTCCATTTTCAAGTTGTACTTTGACATTGGCTACTCCTTTGAGTTCACCCACACTACCTTCAATCGATTTAACACAGTGGTTACAAGACATTCCTTGTACATTAAGAGTTACTTTTTCCATTCTAATCGTCTCCTTTTATTTATTATTTTTTGAATGGTTATTAATACTTCATCCAAAATTTTCATATCGCCTTCCTTAATTTTTCGACAACACCGTTTCTCAAATGAGCTTCGAGAAGAAGTTTCAATTTTCTTCATTCACAAGACCCTTTAGTAATTCGGGTGCCATTCATCCTCACCTCTATTATAGGATACCCTAGTACCCTATGTAAAGGGTAGTTTTGTTTATTTGAAATTTGTTCACAGATTAAATAAATGGTACTCATGATTACATTAGGAAAATATCTAGAGACGTTAACAAAAGGAAAGACTTCAGAAGCTATTAAAAAGTTAATGGGTCTAGCTCCTGGTTAAAATAACTGCTGCGGTTTCAAAATATAAATCATCTGCAAAACTTACATTTCCGGAAAAAATCATGATTGTCGCGAATATACCATATGCAAATGCAGCTCCTGTACCAATTGCAATTAAAGCGTCCATATTCGGATGTCCGCGGAACAATGTTTTAAAACCCGAAGAATAGATACTTTTGTTTACAATGACCACAGGTAACGTTAGCATGAGCTGTATAATTACAAACCCTTCTGGATTTATGAATGGATCAATAATTCCAGGCAATGGTGCTCCCACTAAATGACCCATCGCAATATATAGTAGAGGTGCGGTAAACAACGCGGATATCCAGAACCTTTTCCAAAGATTTTTAATTGCCTTTTGTTTTTGATCTTCATCAACTGATTGTGATGAAGCAATATCTTCATGTGCTTCATATCCTGCATTTGAAACAGCACTCAGAATATCAGAAACCGAAACTTCAGAACCGTCATATTGAATGTTCATTTTTTCCGTAGCTAAATTTACGTTGGATTCCAAAACACCATTAAGTTTTCTTGTTGCTTTTTCAATGGTTTGGACACAAGAAGCACAGGTCATGCCCGTAATTGCGAACGTTTTATTTTCGGTGTCCGCCGTTATCGCTTTATAACTGCTTTATCAACAGCTGCTTGAATATCCTGTATGGATACAGCGTTTTCATCAAAGTTTATACTTAGCTTTTCTGTTGCTAGATTCACACTTGATGATTGCACACCAGGCAATTTCTTTGTTGCTTTTTCAACTGTTTGTGCGCAAGATGCACAGGTCATGCCTTCTATGTTTAATGTTTTTTCAGCCACATCTCATACCTCCCTTCATTTTTTCATTAATTTTTGAATCGTTACGAGTAACTCATCTAAAACTTCTATATCGCCTTCTTGAATTCTGTCTACAACACAGTTTTTCATATGACCTTCAAGTAGAATTTTTGCAACGCTGTTTAAAGCCGCTTGAATGGCAGAAATCTGTATGATCACATCATCACAATACGTATCTCTTTCAATTAATCCTTTTATACCCCGAACCTGACCCTCAATCCGATTTAATCTGGATACAAGATTTAGCTTCACTTTCTCTGAGTTATGACTATACCTCTCATTAGAAATTGAGTAATTTCTTTCCAGAGTTTTCGAATCGTTTACTAATTCGGTTGCCATTTTGTATCCTCCTTTCTAACTTTATCCCCCCCTATTCTATAAAAGGTAATACATTAAATTAATAGTTTATTAAATTGCTATTTAATGGTGATATCCTCAATGTTCACTATTGCTATTGTTATGGTTATGTCCTGAGTGATTGTGACCAAATAGATGCATTAATGGGCAGAGGAGGAATATTCCCACTATAAGCAATTCCCATTTTCCTAATACAGCTGCCATAATTCCAAATATAAGAACAATACCGATGGGGATTATAAGCTGTTTACCAGTCATTACATTCAACCTCCTTCAAAGTTTTAATCAATTTATGAGGTAACTTATATAAGCAATTATCCCGATGAAAAAACTCCAAATGATGAAAAAGTAAAAAGGTGAGATTACATGTCGATTTCGTTTTTTATTATTCGTTTTACAACATCCCATCTTCACACCTGCTTTCAAATAGATCGTTTTTTCTTTGTTTTGCACTTAAAACGTTACATCCCGCTAACCCTAAAGGTTACGTGGACACAGCAAATAATCCTACTGTTCCTTTTATTGATTCGTTAAAAATTCCCTTCTTTTCCACTTCGTCTCCATAAAATCCCCTCCTTTTCTGTATGTTAACACGAAAATTTGCAGAAACTTTGAAGCACACAACTTCTTAATGTTGTTTTTGTTGATCTGGCTCCTCTGTACTATTAAAATTCAAAATAAAAACTCCACTGATAATGACTAAAGGTAAGATTTTTCCCCAAAATTTTTTCTCTATTTCTTCTCTCCTCTAGCAATGATAGTTCCTTTATACATTCCCATTTGACAAGTAAAATCATAGGTTCCAACCTCCATTGGCGGGAGGTCGATTCGTATTTTTTCTCCTACAGGCAATGTTGCACTTTTTTGGAAATCAGGGAAAATGACCATTTCTGAACAAGCGGCTGTTTCCTCTCTAGTAAACTCAAATCGTACAAGAAAAAATCGCCTGTAATCATACAGACGATTTCTTAATAAGATTTGTTGACTTAGGATTTTAAATCCTTGTCGATTCTTTTTAGCCTTGAACCAAATTATAGATTATTAATGAAACAATCATTAGTATCAATACGAAGATTGCTGTTTTAATATAATCACTCTTTTTAACTACATTTCCTTTAATAATTGGTTCTTTTTGTTTTAGATATTTTATTAAAATCATCCCGGTGATAATCCCAATTAAACTCATAACATGGCTTACACTAAATGGACCAAAAACCACTGGGTTTAATCTAGTAAATTCTACAATCCCTCGAATAACCATGAATCCAATCAGATAATGAGTAAACACTTGACCTGAATAAACAGGATTCTTTAGACGCAACCACAAGTATCCAAACAACAAGTAATCTAATAAAAATTCATAGGCTTGAGCAGGATGGAGATACCCTCCATAAACCTCTACTCCCCAAGGAAAGGCACTTGAAATCGGACCTCCGAATACATCACAACCAATTCGGCTAATCCCTTGGGCAATGATTAATGCAGGCGCTGCAATATCCATCGTTTTCCAAATTGGCATTTTATGTTTTTTCAAGAACCAATAACCAACAATTAATCCGACTAAAATGCCTCCGTGAATGGAAAGCCCACCCTCATGTATAAAAATAATTTTTATTGGGTTTGCAAAATAATAGGCGGGATTATATACAAGAATATAAATAACCCGTGCTCCCAATATCCCACCGACCAATGAATAAATCGCACCATCCATTAACAGTTTATGGTCAAGCCCTTGTTTCTTCGCTTCCCGCGTAAAAATAAAAAGACCTACTGATGCACCAATGGCAATCATAAAGCCAAAAAAATAAATGGTTAGTGGACCAATACTAAACATAGGGATCATATCATTTTCCTCATTTCTATTAATAATGCAATCATTCTATCCTTATCTCTTCTAACTTTTCACATATAATAAACGTAAAAAATGAATTTTCTATCGAGAAAATATGGATAAATTTCAACTTTGCTTATCAAATAGAAAAACAAAAGCTACCCATGATTGGATAGCTCTTTTCATATGATTTCTCATGCGCCTTTATGTTTGTCCTTCTCTTCCTCCAAGACTTCATCATACAAAAAAACGATTTCCCGCAATAACAGATAGGAAATCAACTTTTCAAATGATTCTTTCTCTATAAAGTAAGAATAAGATTAGATTTTCGGTCAACAAAGAGATGTTTAATTTTCCGCGAAAGGTCATAGGATCAGCTCCGTAAACAAATCCATATTTTCATAAAGTACTAAATAAAAGTGATTTTAGTCATTGACGTTCATATTTTCTGCAAATTCATCAATTATGATTGACCTCGATAATAATACTTGGAGGTATTCTAATGAAGCTTAAATTAATCGTATTTATTGCCACAATCTTCCTGGTACTATCTGCTTGCTCCTCTGGTCAAAGTGGAGAATTAGAAAACACAAACCAAGAGGACACAGAAACAAATCAAGACGATAACAATGTAGAAGATTCTGGAGAAGAAATTAATCTTGTTGCTAAAGAGATTAGCCATCCGTTAAACAGTGAAGTCACAATCAGTGCTTGGACATTTAACGGGTCAGTTCCTGGAGAGGAAATCCGTGTTCAGGAAGGAGAAAAGGTGAAAATTAATCTTACAAATGAATTGTCTGAGCCTACTTCCATTCACTGGCATGGAATCCCCCTTGAGAATGAAATGGATGGTATTCCAGGTGTGACTCAAAACGCAGTCCAACCAGGAGAAAAGTTTACGTATGAATTTACAGCAACACATCCAGGCACCTATATGTACCACTCCCATCAAGAGGCTGTCAATCAGATGGATAAAGGGCTTTACGGTTCTTTTATTGTTGAACCAAAAGAAAAAACATACGATCGAGATTTTACGCTTATGTTAGATGAATGGATGAGTAATCAAGAAGACTCTGATTCTATGAACGGAAATATGGCTGGCATGGATCATAGCAACATGGGCGGAATGGATGATGGGAACCAGGAACACAATGAAATGGGAGAAATGGGGCACGATATGTCCATCTATGACATTTTCACCATGAACGGAAAAAGCGATGAGGCCATTGAACCTTTAAAAGTAAAAGAAGGGGAACCGGTTCGCATTCGTTTGGCGAATGTCGGCTATATGTCTCACAATATTCATCTTCACGGCCATACCTTTAAAGTAGCCGCTATCGATGGACAAGAATTAAACAAACCTCAAGAAATTAAGGATCAATTAATTGCTATTGCTCCTGGAGAGCGCTATGACATTGAGTTCACTGCAGATAATCCTGGTGAATGGTATCTAGAATGCCATGGGGATATGGAAGGTACGGAAGGAATGAAGGCTGTTATTCAATATGAAGGCAATAGTGACTCACAAGATCAATCCAATCAAAGTGAAAACTTACCAATATTTGATTTTGCAAATTATGGCGGGGCAATAGATGATGGATTTTCGCTCGACCAAGAGTATGATATTGAATACAAAATGGACCTGAACGGAAATGATATGGAAAATATTTGGAGCATTAACGGTAGGTCCTTCCCAGATATCGATGGGCTGAATGTTAGTAAGGGGGATTTGGTTAAAGTCACGTTGGTCAATAACTCACCGGCTGGCGTGGATCACCCGATGCATTTACATGGACATTTCTTCCAAGTGTTAAGTAAAAATGGAACGCCTTTAGAAGGATCTCCAATTATAAAGGATACGCTTAATTTAAAATCTGGAGACGAGTATGTAATTGCATTTAAAGCTGACAACCCTGGAAACTGGCTCTTCCATTGTCATGATTTACACCACGCAACCGCTGGAATGGTCGACCTCGTCAAATATGATGGATTTGAGCCAAATTTTACACCAGATCCAAATGCGAATAATAAACCTGAATAACCACCAACAAAGATTGCGGAAGTCAATAGCCGCATTCTTTTTATATATCCATAAATTCTTCATATTCATTATTTAAACTAATAGAGAGTTAATAATATTACTTTGAAAAAGAAAGGCAGGAATAATACATGTCATCTATGTTGCACCACTTAATAGCAAGATCGCCTCTTCTTTTTTCGGTTTTTTTCATAATATAATAATTATTTGCTGGAGGCAGAGATATGACTAAGAAGCATGATCATTCCAACCATAATCATTCGCATTCTAAAAAGGAAAGAACTTTCATCAAAGCAGCTGGCTCTGTATTGTTTGCCATAATAGCTTCTTCCCATCATTGGCTGCATACGCTCCTGATTGCACTCGGTCTGACTTCGTTGGGCGCTGGCTTAATAGCAATGCCACCAACAATTAGATTAATATTTTTGCTTGTCTCATTGGCCTTATCGGTATGGTTTATTATTGTTGCAAAGCGCAAATGGTTTCGAGACCGCCCTGCAGCCTGGGTTTATCTTATATCTTCCCTACTCTCAATTGTTCTTGTCATGACAGCTATACCAGATACAATAACCAGTTTAAATCAGCCCGTTCAACAAGAACAAGAAGTACCAGAACAGCACAAAGAACACGGACATAATTAATAGGCAAATTCAAAAAGGCTATTTCAAGTTAGAATAAAAATCTAAATGAAATAGCCGTTATTCATTTTATCGGAAATGATAGAAACAGAACTTAATTGAAAATGTTCTTATCCCCAATAAGTGATTGTATCTAACAGTCCAAGGAGAATAAATAACACCCCTGCTGTCTTTTGAACAGCGTTTCCTAACTTTCTACTTTTTTTCATCAATGCACCATCAAGTCCGATATAAGTAATAATTCCTGCAAATACAAGTACTGGAACTGAAGTGCCGATGGCAAACACTGGCGGTAGTATAGCTCCATAGGGTGTACTTAATACAAGTGGCATGAGTGAAAAGAAAAATAAGGAAAACATTGTTGGGCAAAAACCAAGCGAGAAACTAACTCCCATCAAAAAGGAGCCAACTTTCCCATCTCTCTCCCATTTAGGCAAGCGCGCTGTAATCCGATCAAGCCAGTGAAATTTTATTATCCCCAAAAATACAAGACCGATTAAAATTAGTAAAGGCCCAATAAACTTTCTAGTTAAGGAAAAAAACTCAGGAAGAACTTCCTGGAAGCTGCGACCTAATCCCCAGAATGCAAGCCCTAAAATGGAAAAAACAACAATCTTTCCGAGAATAAAGAAGCCAATTTCGACCCATTGATGTCTTGTTTGAATGCTCCTACTCCCATAAAACGTGATTGCTCCAATATTCCCTGTTAATTGACACGGTGTTAAAGCCCCGATTAAGCCTAAAATAACTGCTGCTAGAAGAGGCATTTGTTTTGTCTGATTAACGATGTTAAAAAAAGGAGTGCTTAGAAATTGACTAATTTCGGAGAGAATTTGATACATAAATATACCTCCACATGACAATGTGGTTTATTATACACTAATTTTATGAAGAAAATATGCAGTTTCCGCTTCACTCACATTTTAGACAAAATTATAACGATTTTAGTTTAAAATCTATTTCTACGTAATTTCTTGATTTTTGACTGATTAGTGTTCTTGCCCATCCTTTTCGTTCATAAACACAGCAAAAAAGCTCACCAAATTAATAAATCTAGTAAACTTTTCAGCTTTACCTATTTTTATTCTTAATAAGATAAGAAAACAACCATACCAATAGAACGATAAAACCTATGATGACAGCAAGCATAGAAGTATGAATGAACCAGTATGACATATGATGAACCATCATATGTCTACCCATCATCATCCCCATCGATTCTGGGGGAAACCAGATCATCTTAACGATGAATAGTAAAAATGAGCCCCCTATGATTGCTGATAAAAATAATAAGATTGTTGGCAGTTTCCGTTTCATAAATCCTCACCTTAATCTATTTTATATCCAATTCCCCAGACTGTTTTAATAAAGGACTTATCTACTCCTGCGGCTTTTAGTTTATCCCGTAAATTTCTTATATGGGAATCAACTGTCCGATCTTCGCCCTTGAATTCGATGCCCCATATTTGCTCAACCAACTGTTCTCTAGATAATGCCTTTCCTTTATGATTCATCAGGACTTCAAGAAGGTCAAATTCAGTCTGAGTCAGAGGAATTTTATCTTTTTCATAGGTTACCTCTCTCGCAGCAAAATTCAATGTAACACCTTTGTAATGGAGAATCATCTCTTCTTCTGCTTTCGACTTCGTTCTTCTGAGCAAAGCTTTTACCCTGGCCATCAATTCTGCTTCATCAAACGGTTTGACTAAATAGTCATCAGCTCCACGTGACAAACCAGTCACTTTATCTTGGGTAGAGCCTTTAGCAGTTAACATAATAACGGGAATGTCCGATATCTTTCGCACTTGATCAATCGTTTCCCAGCCGTCCAATAAAGGCATCATTACATCAAGAATCATTAAATCAAACTCTTTTTGGGAAACTTTCTCGTATGCTTCCTTGCCGTTTTCCGCTTCTTCCACTTGGTAGTTTTCTTGCTGTAAATATAATTTTAATAATTTCCTCATTTGAAACTCATCATCAACGATTAAGATTTTCTTCATATCAATACGCTCCACTTTATTTTTTAAGATAGATAGTAAAGGTTGAACCTTCATTTTCTTTGCTTTCGATTCTGATATCGCCATTATGAGCTTCAATGATATTTTTGACGACATATAAGCCCAAGCCACTGCCACCGGATTTTCGCGTCCGCGATTGGTCAATGCGGTAAAAACGCTCCCAAATCTTCTCTCGTTCTGCGTCAGCAATGCCAATCCCCGTATCTTTAATTTCAATCTTAATCAAATCATTCATGTCGCTTGTTTTTACCGAAATCGTTCCCTCATTTGTATATTTAATTGCATTTTCTACAAGATTATAGATGACTTGTTCCATTCTTTGCTGATCCATATGGATATCGGGTATATCTGATAAATAGGTAAGAAATTGAATTTCTTTTTTGTCTGCTTCAGGTTTAAGATTTGTAATGACTTTCTTAATAATCGGTGTAAGATTAGCTAGCTCTTTATTTACCGTAAACTCGCCGACTTGAAGCTTACTCATATCAAATAAATCATTGACGAGAAAGGAAATTCGTTTCGCTTCTTTATTAATGATTGCTAAAAGCTCTGCTTTTTCTTCCTCACTTTTAACAATTCCTTTGTTGAGGATATCACTATACCCTTTGATATACGTTAATGGTGTGCGCAGTTCATGGGAAACAGTCGCGAGAAATTCATTACGGCTATCTTCATATTCTTTCAGCTGTTCACCTAATGACTGAATTGATTTGCCGAGTTGAGCGACTTCATCTTCACCATTAACAGGGATTTGTTGTTTGTATTTTCCCAATGCCATTTTATTTGTTGCTTCTTTCATCAAGATTAATGGTTTTGTTATCATTTTTGACATAAGACCAATCAGTCCAAAAGCCAATAACACAATACCTAGCCCAGTGACAATCATAATGATATTAATCACAAGAACAATTTCCCTTAAAATACTTGTTGGATAATACATGTATACATAACCATAGCCCTGTCCAATTGGCGAAACCGAAATAAGATAATCATGCTCTTTCCAATCCTCTTCAATCATTCCCCCCGAATGTGACTCATCGACCGGAAGGAGATGGGCCAGCATATCAGTATCAGGTACGACGGAGGAATCCAATATCTTCTGATTTGCATCGGTAATCAAAACATTTGTGAATACCCCTGTTTCCATTTCAACTACATGCTGTATCGTTTCCTGTTGAAATTGTGTGGTCAATACATTCGCGTGATTATTCCCTCTAACAATTAGGTCCTGTTTAATATAATCAACAAATAAATTCGTAAAAACCCCATATAAAATTGAACCTACAATAAACAATAAAGCGATGAAAATCGCACTGAAAAGAATTCCAAGTTTGATTGAAATGCTTTTTACTTTCAGCTTTCTTCTCATTGAGTTGCTCCTAATAACCATATTGAACATTTCTGTTATAGATCACTTAACGAATACCATACTCTCATCATAGACGAAAAATGTTGAGATTTTATCGAGAAATAAAAATTTAAGTAAAAAAAAATAAAAAAAGTCACTGTGACGCCCCGAAAAATCTTGTTCCTCTCCGCCCTTTTCAAGGAAATTGATTGGTACTTCTTTGGCATAAAAAAACCAACACCTTCCACTTCTATGTGAGTTTGTTTTCTCCTACAAAAATTCAGCTAGCGAACCGATACGATTAAAAATGTAAAAAGTGAGCTTTTTTCTTAGTAAAAATCACTTTTCACCGCAAAAAGTCAGTCTAAAGCCAAAAATGCAGCTGAAATCTAAGTTTGAGTCGTTCGCTTAACGCTGTGCATCTCGATATTGTGAAAGTACCCGGGAATCCATTAGCAAAGCGCGCTTTCTGAAAGGGTACTTCATGGAAAGCTTCGAACAACTCGCAACACAATACACACCAATGATTTATCAAATCATTCGTTCACTAAACATCTACACAAATAAACAAGAATTTTTCCAAATTGGGTTAATCGGCTTGTGGGAAGCGTCTGAGCGATTCGATCCTGAAAAAGGGAATTTCACCAACTACGCCTATACATTCATCAAAGGGCGGATGATGTCAGAACTGACATCCAATCGGAAATATGATGACACGACTACGAAGGTAACAGAAGAATTTTGGGAATACATTGAAGACCCATGCCTTTCCTCTCCGTTGGAAGAGGAACAATTGCTGGCATACTGCCAGTCGGCCAACCTTACCGAAAATCAAACGAAATGGGTGTTATACCACTGCCTAAAAGGGTTCACAACGAACGAAATCGCCGCCATTGAACAAGTAACCACCTCAGCAGTCAAAAATTGGCGCGCAGGCACGAAACAAAAATTCCATAGCAGCAGCCATCCGCTTTTTACTGAATATTTTTAGGTTAGCGCACAAATATTTTTCTTATTCGAAAAAATGACAACCATCCTCGAATTTAACTAAACGTGGTGGCAAGAAACAAAACCATTTTTTTCCTGTATGCAATTAGAAGCAAAAAAAGTATTATATGAACATACTATTAGAAAGGTAGAATATAACATGAATGAACATAAGGCAGCAGGCTTCTGGATTCGATTAGGAGCAATTATTATTGACGGATTATTACTGATTCCGTTTTATCTTCTTTTTATGATAATTGGTGTATCAGACATCGCCACAGAAGTATTTGTAAATAGCATTAATTTACTATATTATCTCCTTATCCCGGTAATATGGTCAGGTTTTACTGTTGGTAAAAAGGTATTAGGAATTAGAATTGTTCGTACAGATGGCAAAGAAATTGGAATTAGCACAACATTAAAACGTTATATTTTAGCTTCACTTGTTTATATCATTACTCTTGGACTTACGTTAATAATCAGTGCATTCATGATCGCTTTCCGAAAAGATAAACGATCATTGCATGATTTAATTGCAGGCACTCAAATCATCTATACGTCTAAAAATTAAATCAATCAAAAAGAGCTACATAGTAGGTAGCTCTTTTTCAATTGGGAATTTTTGAGTATTTTTAATAGTGGAATTAAATCTTTTCTATAAGAAATAATTTACAAAGTAAAAACACTACAGTCTGTCCCCTTAAAATGTCCAAAAATAATTTCCGAAAAAAATCCTAAACTCCTCAAATTTTATGATTCATCA
The DNA here is from genome assembly GCF_016879755.1 of Bacillus sp. B15-48. Classification (GTDB taxonomy): domain Bacteria; phylum Bacillota; class Bacilli; order Bacillales; family Cytobacillaceae; genus Mesobacillus_B. Next base: position 52,350 of record NZ_WOFU01000008.1, on the reverse strand, counting down.
CCACATTTTGTGATATAAGCAAAAAAACGAAAACACCCAAAGATTCCTGGCAATAATGTTAGCGCCAACCAAACATAACTGGAGGTCTGAAAGTAGGAAACACGGGGACGGATCTTTTGTTTCAAAAAAATATGAACCCCAGGTCCGTCCCCACGTTTAATTGATCATTAATTATACCTTTCAACATTGGCTTTTAAAATATCTTCTGTTTTGAGTTCAAGGATTTCTTCTAAAAATTGGATTGTCGTTAATGTCTCTTGAATCTCATTCTCAGAAATAACATTTTCTGCTTTCTTTTGTTTGATTAATTGTCTTATAGCATGTTTAAAAGCATGAGTGTTTATCAGCCATTCTCCAATCATTTCTTTCGTTGCTTCCTGTTCATCTTTATCTTTTACCCCAAATAAGCTCTGTCGATCCGTTTCCAATAGTACAACCGTATTCAATTCGGGATACATCCTCAACCAGAAATAGTTAGTTTGACGATCATAGTAGTGTTGTGGTTTTAGACGATAGTATTCAATTTCTATCTTCATTTCAAAAAAACGCTCTTCTTGTGAGAGTTGCAAATCTGTTATCCTTATATGATTGGACATATCTAAATATGTTTCCATTGCATAATGTGTATGAATGATTTTAGCATCTAACACATTCATTTTAACTCCTCCCCTTTTTCTAGAGTGGCGAACAGCAAACTGTACTGTTCACCTACGCATTAATAGAGTATTTATTTAAACGTTTCAATAAAGCCTCTTTTTCGATTTCATAACCGGGCTTGCCAAGCAAAGCGAACATGTTTTTCTTATAGGCCTCTACCCCAGGTTGGTCAAATGGATTGACGCCCATTAGTAAGCCGCTGATTCCACATGCTTTTTCAAAGAAAAAAACCAATTCGCCAAATGAATACTCATTTAATTCATCTAATTCTACAACCATGTTTGGAACACCGCCGTCAACATGAGCCAATACGGTTCCTTGATAGGCATTTTTATTTACCTCATCCATCGTTTTTCCAGCTAAGAAGTTCAAACCATCTAGATTTGCCGGATCTTCTTGAATCGTTACCTCTACTTTTGGTTTAGCCACCTGGATCACCGTTTCAATTAAATCGCGACGGCCTTCTTGAACATACTGGCCCATTGAATGCAAGTCAGTTGAAAAATCCACGGAAGCTGGAAATAATCCTTTCTGATCTTTCCCTTCACTTTCGCCGTATAACTGCTTCCACCATTCGGAAATATAATGAAGAGCAGGTTCATAGTTTACGAGCAATTCGATTGTTTTTCCTTTTCTGTAGAGGGCATTACGAACCGCTGCATATTGATAGCTTTGATTGGTTTTAAGGTCAGGGTTATTGTATTTGTCTGCCGCAGCTTTCGCGCCTTCCATCATCTGATCAATATCAAGGCCTGCGGTTGCGATTGGCAACAGTCCAACAGCTGTTAGAACTGAGTATCTTCCACCGACGTCATCAGGAATCACAAAGGTTTCATAGCCTTCTTCATTAGCAAGCTGCTTCAGCGCCCCTTTTTCCTTATCCGTTGTAACGAAAATACGGTTCTTTGCTTCTTCTTTGCCGTATTTCTTTTCCAAATAATCACGGAAAATTCGGAAGGCAATCGCCGGTTCTGTTGTCGTACCCGATTTAGAAATCACGTTTATGGAAATATCTTTTCCCTCTAGCATTTCGAATAAATGTGAAATGTAAGTTGAACTAATATTTTGACCGGCAAAATAAATCTCCGTAAAGCCGCTCATTTTGTTATGAAAGCTATGGGATAGAGCTTCAATCGCCGCCCTTGCGCCTAAATAAGAGCCTCCAATTCCAATAACAATTAACGCATCAGAAGACTTTTGAATTTTTTTCGCTGCTTTTTTTATTCTCGAAAACTCTTCTTTATCATAATCATATGGAAGTGTGACCCAGCCTAAGTAGTCAGAGCCTGGGCCATTTTTATCATGAAGCATATGATGAGCAACATTTACGAATTCAGATAGATTGTCAATTTCACTCTGTTGCAAAAATGGTTGTACGTTTGAATAATTGAAAGATATGGACATTTTCATTTCCCCTTTACGCATCATTTTTCTTTTGGAAGAGCGGACGTCAGCTAGATTCAACGAAAGCCAACGTCCTCTATTTTTCTATTTCTTAGGTTCAATCCAATCAGCCGCAAACTTTTTAATTCCTTGATCCGTAAGCGGATGTTTTGTAAGCTGTTCAATAACTTGATAAGGAACGGTTGCAATATGTGCACCGGCCATTGCAACACGCGTTACATGATCTGGATGACGAACAGATGCGGCAATGATTTGAGCATCTAGATTATGAGTACGGAATAATTCTGCGATTTTTGAAACAAGCAGGACACCATCCTCTGAAATATCATCTAAGCGTCCTAAGAATGGGGAAACATAGGCTGCCCCCGCACGTGCAGCTAAAAGTGCTTGGTTCACAGTGAAAATAAGAGTAACATTTACTTTCACACCTTTTTTCGCGAGATAGCGAGTTGTTTCTAAACCTGCTAGAGTCATAGGTACTTTAATGGTAATGTTTTTGTCTCCACCGTTCATTTTGATTAATTCATCTGCTTCTGCTATCATCTCTTCAGCTGTTACTGCATGTGGAGTTACTTCAGCAGAAACGGATTCCACTTCGGGTACTGCTTTTAGGATTTCTTCGATTCGATCTTCAAATTTTACTCCTTCTTTTGCTACTAAGGATGGGTTTGTTGTGACACCAGATAAAACCCCAATTTTATAGGCTTTCTTAATTTCCTCAATGTTTGCTGTATCTACGAAAAATTTCATAATTAATTCCCTCCGATTGATTTTTTAGTTTTATTTTGTAAATGGGTCTATCTATTAAGCTTTTTCTACTGCATGTCCACCAAATTCATTTCGTAATGCGGCTACTACTTTTCCATTAAATGTATCTGTATTTAAAGAACGGTAACGGGACAGCAATGACAAGGCAATCACTGGTGTGGCTGTCTGCAAATCTAGTGCTGTTTCGAGTGTCCATTTCGCTTCTCCAGAAGAATGCATCACCCCTTTAATTCCATCAAGTTTAGAATCTTTAGAAAAGGCTTCTTCTGTTAGCTCCATTAACCATGAACGAATAACGGACCCATTGTTCCAAACCTTAGCCACTTTCTCATAATCAAAGTCGAAATCGCTTTTTTCTAACACTTCAAAGCCTTCACCGATGGCAGCCATCATTCCGTATTCAATTCCATTATGGATCATTTTTAAGAAGTGGCCGCTACCGATTTTTCCAGCAAATAAATATCCATTTTCTACAGCTGTATCACGGAATAACGGTTCAACGACTTCCCAGGCTTCTTGGTCGCCACCAATCATATAACAAGCCCCATTTCGAGCTCCTTCCATTCCGCCTGAAGTTCCTACATCCATATAGTGAATCCCCATCTCTTTTAAATCATTGTAACGATAAATGGATTCTTTATAATGAGAATTTCCTGCTTCAATCACAATATCTCCTTTATCAAGCAATGGTGCGATCTCAATAAGAACGGAATCAACGACTGTATGTGGAACCATAATCCATAACACCCTCGGTTTTTCCATTAAAAACACTAATTCTTTAAGATTAGAAGTCGCTTGTGCGCCTAATTTTTTCATATCCTCTACTGCTTTTGGATTCAAATCATACGCTACGACCGAATGATTGTGATCTAATAAGTTTTGACCTAAGTTAAACCCCATTTTCCCTAAACCGATTAATCCAACTTGCATGTTTATTCACTCCTTGAAGGTCATTAGTTTAATAAGTTTTTTACAGTTTTCACTACGTTGTTTTTAGTAAATCCGAAGAGTTCCATTACCTCGGCTCCTGTGCCTGATGCACCAAATGTCTCAACTGCCATTATTTTCCCTTCAGGTCCTACGTAACGCTCCCATCCAAGAGAAATTCCCATCTCAATTGACACACGTTTTTTTACATTACTTGGAAGGATTGCTTGTTTATAGCTCTCCTCTTGCCCATTGAAAAGTTCCCAGCTAGGCATCGCAACAATACGAACGGATATTTTATCCTTTTCAAGTTCCGCTTTTGCGTCGACAGCCAAGTTTACTTCAGAACCAGTAGCAATTAAAATGACATCAGGATTTTCATCTGTCTCGGTTAACACATAGGCCCCTTTAGACAGATCTTCTATATTTGCTTTTGTTTGGTTAAACACCGGTAGATTTTGGCGGCTTAAAATTAATGCGACTGGACCTTCAGTGTTTTGTAGCGCATAGGCCCAAGCACTTGCTGTTTCATTTGCGTCAGAAGGACGAATCACTGTAAGCCCTGGAATCGCACGAAGCGCAGTTAATTGTTCAATCGGTTCATGTGTTGGACCATCTTCTCCGACAGCAATCGAATCATGCGTAAATACATACGTTACAGGAAGTTTTTGTAATGCCGCCAAACGAATCGATGGACGAAGATAGTCATTGAAAACAAAGAACGTACTAACAAATGGCTTGACTCCACCATGTTGAGCCATTCCATTCGCTGCTGCCCCCATTGCATGTTCACGAACTCCGAAGTAAATGTTGCGACCAGCATAACTCTCAACGGCATAAGCAGCTTCCCCAGTGATATCCGTCATTGTGGAATTAGAAAGGTCCGCACTCCCACCAAAGATTGAAGGAACGATCTTCACAAAATGATTAATCGCATTTCCACTAGCGACTCGAGTCGAAATAGCTTTCTCAGGAGTGAACGTTAAAATATCGTTCACATCGATCAAAACTTTCCCTTCAATGGCCTCTTCTAGCTCTTTTCCTAAATGTGGGTGGGCTTCTTTGTAGTCATGAAGCAAATGATTCCATTCCATTTCAGCTTCTATGCCAAATTTTTTGATCCCTTCAAAGAATTCTTTTACCTCTTCAGGTACATAGAAATCTTCTTCAAAATTCCAACCATAAGCCTTCTTCGTCGCTTTTGTTTCTTCTAGACCAAGTGGGGCTCCATGAGCTTTATTTGTCCCAGCCACTTTCGGACTCCCATAGCCAATAATCGTTCTAACTTCAATCAATGTTGGCTGATCGGTATTCATTTTCGCCTCGGAAATGGCATTTGTGATTTCTTCTACATTGTTTCCATCTTCCACACGCAAGTATTGCCAATGAACAGATTCTGCTCTTTTCTTCACATCTTCAGAAAATGATAGTTTTAAATCACCATCTAATGAAATATCATTTGAATCATATAAAACAATCAATTTACCAAGTTTCATATGTCCAGCCAAAGACATCGCTTCATAGGAGATCCCTTCCGATAAGTCCCCATCCCCAACTAACGCGTAAGTATAGTGGTCAATCACAGGAAAATCTTTTTTATTAAATTTAGCCGCCAAATGTGCTTCCGCCATTGCCATGCCCACCGCATTCGCAATTCCTTGTCCCAATGGACCAGTGGTTGCATCCACGCCATCTGTATGACCAAATTCAGGATGTCCTGGTGTTTTACTGTTTAGTTTACGAAAGCTTTTTAAATCATCAATCGAGACATCATATCCTGCAAGATGCAGTAAACTGTAAAGCATACTTGATCCATGACCGGCAGATAAAACAAAGCGATCGCGATTAAACCATTTAGCGTTGTTCGGATTATGATTTAAGTGATTTGCCCATAAGGCAAATGCGCTCGGTGCGGCTCCCATTGGTAGTCCCGGGTGGCCAGAATTTGCTTGATTGATTGCATCAATCGATAAAGTACGAATCGTATTAACTGCTAAAGTTTCTAACGCATTAACCATATAATGAATTCTCCCTTTGTTCATTTTGTTATTTTGCCAGTAAATCTTTCGTTACGATGTATGAGTCATCGTCCATTTGTTCTTCATGATCTAACCACCACTTGAATCCTTGCTCATAAAGTAAGGAATCGGAGGCCTTTGGACCATTCGACCCGGAAAGATAGTAATGTAGTGGCACCAAGTTTTCCTCAAACGCCTCCAGGATTGGCTGCACCCACTTCCATGACAATTCAACTTCTTTCCAATGGGCAAAAAATGTGGCATCTCCACGAAAAGCATCATAAAGTAACCGTTCGTAAGCTTCAGGAACATTGATTTGTTCATTAAACAAACTAATATTTGCAGGCTCAATCTTCCCACTAATTGGATTCCGGCTATTGATTTGTAATGTTACATTTTCATTTGGATTGATTTCGATAATCAACAGATTTGGATTCAAATTTTGCTTTCTTTCCTTTTTAGACGTTGCTTTAAATTCAATGACGATTCGAGTAGATTTTTTCGCCATCCTTTTTCCTGTACGAATATAGAATGGTACTCCTTGCCAAAATGGATTATCAATCCAAAGTCGGGCAGCAATAAACGTATCATTTTCAGAAGACTCCATAATACCACGCTCATTTATATAACTAATCACAGGTTCCCCATTAATTTTCCCCGCTTTATATTGAGCTCGAATAATATCCTTTTGAACATCTTCTTTTTTTAACGGACGGATAGATTCAATGACCTTCCGTTTTTCACTTCGAATTTCATCAGGGTTGATATTATTCGGCACATGCATCGCGGACATCATCAAAATTTGCATCATATGATTTTGAAACATATCACGAATGGCCCCAGATTTGTCATAATAACCAGCTCGTTCTTCTACCCCAACAGTTTCACTCGCCGTAATTTGTACATTTGCTATATGTTTATTGTTCAGTAAGGTTTGCAGAACAGGGTTTGCAAACGCAAGTGATTCCAAGCTTTGAATCATCGATTTCCCAAGATAATGATCGATTCGGTAGATTTCTTCTTCTTTAAAAGCTTTACTTAAATTGTCATTAAGCTCGCGTGCTGTCTGTAAATCACGTCCAAATGGTTTCTCAATAATCAGCCGTTTCCAACCCTTTGTTGTACCTAAGCCACTTTCTTTAATGTTATTGGCAATTGGACTGAAAAATTCAGGCCCTACTGAGAGATAGAACATACGATTTTCTTGGATATTTAATTCTTTTTCCCGGTTCTCTACGATGTTTTGAAGCTTTTTAAAGTCCCCCAACTTCGTTGCATCGAGTACACTGTATCGGAAATACTCGAGGAATGGCTTTATTTTCTTGGTATCGAAGTCGTCTCGTCTTGAAAAATTTTTTAATGATTGTTCAACATGGTTTTGAAATTCATTGTCAGACATTTCACCTCTGCCTAGTCCAATAATCGAAATCGGATTAGGTATTTTATGATCCAAATATAAATTGTAAAGGGCAGGGAAAATTTTTCTCTTTGCCAAATCCCCTGTTGCTCCAAATAAAACGAATGTCATTGATTCCATTTACTTTCCACCTCTTTCTATTAATAAAGGCTGATTTTTACGATCCAATGAAATAACTAAATCTGTCATCCCAATAAATAAACCATTTTCCACAACCCCTGGAATTTTATTTATACTTACTTCTAATTCATGAGGCTGTGTTAAACTCGGGAATATGCAGTCAAAAATATAATGACCATTATCCGTCTGAAAAGGTGTACCATTCACTAGGCGCAATGTAGGATTTCCACCTAGTTCTTTTAAGTATTTTTTTGTCATTTTCGCCCCAAATGGTACGATTTCTATAGGCAACGGAAAGGAGCCTAATGTTTTAACCATTTTTGAAGGACCTGCCACCACAATAAACTGTTTAGCGGCTTTGGCAATGATTTTTTCTCGTAAAAGAGCACCGCCTCCCCCTTTAATGAGGTTTAAGTTTGAATCCACTTCATCGGCTCCATCTACTGCAAGGTCAATCTTCTCAATCTCTTGAAATCCTACCAGTGGAATGTTTAATTCTTTTGCCAATTCCGCTGTTTGTATAGAGGTTGGAATTCCTTGAATGGAAAGTCCTTCTTTTACAAGCTGTCCAAGCTTGAGCAGCATATAGTAAACGGTTGAACCTGTACCAAGTCCGACAACCATTCCATCCTTTATAAATTCGGTCGCTTTTTCGCCGACTAATTTCTTTGCATTCAAGTCATTCACCCCTTTTTATCCTCTATCACAATCTAGCAAAATGGTCTTTTTATTTATCTGCATTCTCAGCTTATTTTATTAGTTCAAGGATTTTCCCCATTGATCGATGACTTGCTTTTCAGCAAGCGTTCTTATTTCTTCTTCAAGCATATTTTTATTTCCAATGACATTCGTTTGATATCTTCTGCCATTTAACTCAACTGTAACGATCACTTCAATCATATGTTCTTCTCCTTTCATTGCTATTTGAAACAGTTGTTTTTAATTCGTCAATACAATTAATTCAAACATCTCGAATTCAAGATATTTGGATAAAAAAATATATTTGAATCAGTGTCTTTCCTTATCATCTTCCTCTAATGGGAAGGAAAACAAGTTAAAAAGTTAATTCAAATTATTATTAAGTAACTTTATGTAACCATAATAATTCTTTTCTTTATTTTAGTCAACTCATTTGTGTCTATTTTGTGAATTTTATTTGAAGTTTTCGAGATAGTAGAGATTTATTTACTATCACTTGGTTTCTTAGTTCTAAATTATCAAATAATGTGTTATATAGATCCCCTTTCTTTCAGTACTTTTCTTTGATATTATTAGATTAACGCTATACTTATTTTTCATCTATATGTTATTAAAAATAACCAATTAACAAATCGGAGGTGATTCTAATGGATACAGAACATAAATTATGTATGAAAGTTGAGACATGTTATCATATTATCGGGAAAAAGTGGATGGGTCTTATTATTCATACATTAATGGAAGAACCAAAAAGGTTTAGTGAAATTCATGCTTTTATCCCCGATTTAAGCAAACGAGTGTTAAATGAACGGATGAAGGAACTTGAGGACTGTGGAATCGTCATAAGAAATGTCATTACAGAACGACCTGTGAGAACAGAATATTCATTAAGCAAAAAAGGAACTGAACTTGGCAGATCATTAAAAACGGTTGAAGCTTGGGCCGAGAAATGGTTATGATATAAAAAAACCCCTTCACCCTTGAAAAACGAAGAGGTTTTTTGGCTATACCCCTTTAATTCGATTGACGTACGATATGATCCGCGAGTCTTCCCTAAATAGAGGAACCATTTCATCTTCTTGTTTATAAAAATGGTATGAACTTCTACGTTTTTTAGAGCAGTTATTCCTATAAAACTTTCATTTACCAGATATGGTTGTTGAAGTACATTGTGTAATCTTTCAATAATTCTTATAACATTCTGAGTATTTTCAATCGATGGTAATAAAACTAAAAATTCATCCCCGCCGATGCGGCCAACTACACTGTCTTTCCTAAGATTATTCTGTAATCGATTCGCAAAAAGTTTTAGAAGTTCGTCTCCACTATCATGACCATAAGTATCATTTATCTCTTTAAACTTATCTAAATCGAGATACATAAACGCAAGAATTTCTCCTGTTTGCAACGCAGATTCCATAGTTTTATTTAGAATATCGTAAAAACCACGCCTGTTCTTTAGCCCTGTTAATGGATCATGAAAGGCTAAATTTTCCAACTTTAACTCATACTCTTTTCTATCCTCTATATCTCGAAATTGAATTTGGATCATTGATTCCCCGTTATACATAATAGGGATGGCTGTAATCTCCACACAAAATACTTTTTCGTCATACCGAACGATTTTTCCTACGATTCGTGTTGCTGCGCCATGATTATTCATTCCAATCATCTTTGCCAGCCTTGTTTGGAGACTTTCCTTCTCTTCCGAAGAGATAAACTTCGATAATGGTCTCCCAATCAAAGGATGAACATCTTCTTGTCCTAAAAAAGCCACGCCTGCTGGATTTGCAAAAACAATGTGATGCTTGTTCAGAACGATGATAGCATCAGGTAACCCTTCAACCAGATTTCGGTAACAGACTTCACTTTCCTTAAGTTTCCTTTGCAACTCCATTTGTTCAGTAAAATCCTTGTACATCCCTACTGCAAGAATCTCACCATGATTTACTGCTCGATATGTAGCCAAAATTTCTTGAACTACCCCACCTTTGCTCCTTCTTTTTGTTACACAATCAATTATATTTTTTCCACTTTTTAATTTATTTAAAAAATTCTCATGCTGTTCTTTCGACATATCAAAAAAGAAAGGCGGAGGTGTTACGCCTTGAATATCCTCTATCGTCCAACCTAGGATTTCAGTGAAAGTTGGGTTCGCATGAAGAATTTCTCCATCTTTTCCGATTAAAAAAATCGCATCATTGGTATTTTCCCAGATTAGTTCATATAAACCATGACCTATACTTGATTGTTCTTCCATTATAGTCGTCATAAATTTTCACCTATTCCTGTTTATCATGATTCCGCACTTTTATCATTTTCTCAACAATGTAAAAAGACCAAACATCAAGTCATTCGTTGCTCGGCTCTTTTTATTTTATTTTTTTATTGATTTCCTTTTTTCACCCTTTCGGCTACGGTTACACTTGTTCCATATGGATTACCGCCTGCTCCAAACAGAACTTGATCCGTGTAACCTGGAGGGACATTTTAACATTAAATGGAATCTCCCCAACTGACGGCTAAAACGGCTTTTCGATTGTTCATGTAATGCTGACCTTCAATAAAGCGAACGGACCGTGATTGGCCATGGATAATAAGCGAATGAGTAATCGCTATATCCCCTTTGTATTGGACCCCTCTCAATAAATCTCCATCCGTAACACCTGTTGCGACAAAAAAAGCATCGTCTCCTTTTACAATATCCTCCATGTACAACGTCTTATTAAAATCGTTCATTCCCATTTGTCTTAAACGGTTTTTTTCTTCTGCTGTCTGCGGAAGCAATTTCCCCTGGAATTCTCCTCCTAAGCTTTTCAGTGCAGCTGCAGCCAATACACCCTCAGGCGCTCCTCCAGAACCTAGCATTAAATCGATTCCTGAAGATTCAAAGGCTGTACTGATCGCTGTTTGTACATCACCGGCTTGAACGAGTTTAACCTTTGCCCCCGCATCACGAATCTCTTGAATCATTTGTTTATGTCTTTCACGATCTAAGATGCTGACAACCAAGTCTTCAATCTTTTTATTCTTTGCTTTTGCAACAGCTTTTAGATTATCAATAACTGGGGCATTGATATTAATTTTTCCAGCCGCTGCTGAACCTACAGCAATTTTCTCCATGTACATATCTGGTGCATGCAGTAGATTTCCACGTTCTGAAATGGCAATAGTCGTAAGTGCATTAGCCTCCCCTGCAGCAACAATTTCTGTTCCTTCTAACGGATCTACAGCGATGTCAACTTTCGGCCCCTTCCCCGTTCCTAACCTTTCTCCAATATATAACATCGGTGCTTCGTCCATTTCCCCCTCTCCAATGACAACTGTTCCTGACATTTCAATCGCATTAAACATCTCTCTCATTGCAGCTGTTGCTGCTCCATCTGCTTCTTCCTTTTTCCCTCTTCCAGTCCATCTTCCTGCAGCTAAAGCTGCAGCTTCTGTCACTTTCACAAGGCCGATTGATAAATTGCTGTTCATAATTTCATTCTCCCTTCTAGTTTTGATCTTTTTTCCTTCGTTTATATTTAGTCAGAAATGACGTTTGTTCGAAATTCATTCAATCAACGATTATCTTATGCTATGTTTTGCCCTACCCTCTTTATCTCTGATTAAAATATCTCTAATTAAAGATATTAGGATAAAAAAATGTGATTTGTATATTCCAATGTATAAAGTCCTTTATTAAATTACATTATTGTAATCAGGTGACTTAATGTAACCACAATAAACTCTTATCTTTTAATTGTCAATAAAATGTGACTAATTAATGAAAGTTTATTGTTCTTTGTTGAAGTTGGTTAAGGGGTACGTTTTTTTACACCTTTTCTTTCCATTGTTTTAATCCATAGTCCTTTTATATTTAAGGTGAAAAATACTGTATCTAAACCCTATGTTCGTACAGTTTGGCTACAGCTGCTTTCAAATATATTATTCATTTTGCTTGATTACTGGTTTGCATTTTTACCAGTCCTGCCACTTGAACTGTTCGTTTTGCTTGATGCTTAACAGCAGCTTGGACATTAGAAAAATCTTCAATCATTTTTCCATCTATGTTAACCGTTACACTAGTCCATAATCGGAAGCTTCCTATTCTTCTGGTCTCGGACCTGGATCCATTCCGGAATTTTCAACAGTCATAATTGGGCGGACTTCTACATCTCCATCCACACGTACTTGACAGGATAAACGTAAATGGTCATCAAAAATGCCTTTCTCAACGAAAGCATTTTTTTCAATGTTAGATAAATCGCAAAATTCCCCACCTAATATCTCTATCCTGCAAGTTGTACATTTGGCCTTTCCACCACACTGATGGAGGATCTTCACACCATTATCTTCTAATGCTAGTACCAACTTTTTCCCTCTTTCGACTTCAAAAGTTCCATATCCGAGCACAGTGACTATGGGCATTCTCTCATCTCCTTTTAATTAAAGTTCCCCATATTATTACCTGAATAGATTTGGAAAAAAATGTGATAACTAATTCTGTATTAAAAGATCTTTAGTCATTTCATCGTTCCCCCTAGAGGTCTTTGTCATTTTTTCTGCCTATTTAGATCATAAAAACGGTTGTCTTCTTTACTATACGAATGAAAATGAAAATAAAAGAAAAGCACCTTCAATTGATTATGTTTTGCCTACAATTGAGGTGCTTTCCGTCTCTTTAGTTGAAAATAGGTATTTTTTTGAAGCTAATTATTTACCTTCTTTAGCACCGAACATTTCTTCTGCATAGTGAATCCCTACTCCGTATGCACCACCATGTTCTTTAGCAATAGACATTGCCCCAACATATGTTTCTTGGTTTGCCCAGTCACGTTGCAATTCTAACATATATTGCATCCAAGTAATTGGAGTTGCACCGGCTTGAATCATACGCTCAATTGCCATATCATGTGCTTCTGTCGTCACACCGCCTGAAGCATCTGTCACTACGTAAACTTCATATCCATCTTCAAGTGCATCTAGAACCGGCATTACCACACAAACCTCTGTCCAAAGCCCTGCAACAACTAATTTTTTCTTTTTAGTCTTTTCAACTGCATCTACAACTTTTTGATCATCCCAAGCATTCATAGAAGTACGATCAATAATTTCTTGATTAGGGAATACTTCTTTAATCTCTGGGAAGATTTGACCGCTAAATGTATCTGCTGCTACCGTAGACAATACAGTTGGTACATTGAATAGTTTTGCTGATTTTGCTAGTCCAGCTACATTATTGCGAACCAATGTCATATCGTGCGAATTCGTCGCAAATGCCATCTGTGGCTGATGATCAATCATCAATAATGTATGATTCTCAGGAGTTAAGATATCCGATGTCGTCTTTGCATTTGCCGTGACTTTTTCATTTGCGGCAGCTTTTGTCCCTGTACTTTCAGTAAATGCACCAGTACTCAAAACACCAAGTGCCATTGTTAACGCAACTCCAAATGCTGTTAGTTTTTTGTATATTTTTTTCATTGTAAATACACTCTCCATTTATAGTTTTTTATTAATTACGCTTAATTGACAATTCTCAAATTCGAGATAATTGACCAAAAAATAATGTTATATTATTTCCCTTCTTTAGCACCGAACATTTCTTCTGCATAGTGAATCCCTACTCCACCATGTTCTTTCACAATAATTCATTTTTATTTTAATCTATTGGTACATTTCACTATCATTATTCGAACAACCCTCCTTTATAAACTTCTCAAGATAAAGTCTCGATCTTGTATGATTCGAATCAAATCCCCTCGAAACTAGTTATCTCAAATTCGAGATAACTATAGTACAATATCCATTGGATGTCAATACCTTTTTTTGAACAAATATTGTCTAATATTTTAAAAGAACGACATAATTCCGTAATAGAAGTGTCGGTTTTTTTACGAGAGATTGCATGCAGTCTTGACACTAGTGAAGAAACTTTCATGCTCTTAAATACTTAAGAAGTCAACGTTCAGATTGATTATTTTCTTTTAAGGAGTTTGCAAGATTAAAAACTTTAATGAAGACATCAAGCTCCTTTTCTAAGTGAAATGAATTTGCTATTTCTTTAAGTTTAATTAGTGGATCTTTAAAAAATTGATTCACAATACTTTTCGTATGCTTATCGATGATTTTGATTTCATGATCTGTAAGATTAGGCAGCTTTCGTTTAATGCTCTCTAAGGTACTCGTTTGAATCATTGATGCTTTTTTATTAAGTGCCGTTATAACCGGAACTACTTCTAATAAATTTACCCAATGTTTAAACTCATTAAGTTCCCCTTCAATCATGGTCAAAATTTTCTCAGCTGCTTCTGTCCGTTCTTGTAGATTTGTATCGATGATATCTTGAAGATCATCAATATTATACAAAAAGATATTGTCTGTTCCTTCTAAATTAGGGTCGATATCACGTGTTAGCGCCATATCAATCATTAATAATGGCTTTCCATTTCGAAGCTTGTATTCCGTCACAGTGACGCCCCGAAGAATCTTGTTTCACAGCGATGTTCCACGGGAAGGGAGAATCGGTTGCCGTCAAAATGACTACATTGGGCGTTCTCTTCAAAGATTCACTCTCCCTACTCTTTCCCCACCGACGTCATAAAAATCACCGATTTCCTTATCATATAGGAGCTTCACTGTTCCGACAGGTCTGTATCGGTGTTTAGCGATATCGATTTCAATTGTTTTGTTGCCGTTGTTTTCTTTAAGTTTTGTCCGAACGTTTCTCCTTGTAAATGTGGCATATGTTAAATTAGTTAGTTATTCAGTGCTTTTGCAGAAAGATCTAGGCTTATTTTTCAACCAGTCAACGATTCCATAAATAATTAACAGTACCACCCCTATCTCGATAGCATGATCGGCCAAGTTAAGAATTCCGCCTGAGCGAGTGATAAAATCTGTCACCTGCCCAAACAAAAGTCGATCGATGCCATTTCCAATTGCTCCTCCGACTAGAAATCCAAAACTACAATCGATGAGCGTACCGCTCATTTCTCCTGTTCTGCGTAAATATAAAACACCTATAACGAACAACACAGCCACAATGCCGAAGAGCCGTGCATAGCCTGGAAGTAACCCCCCTGCCATCCCGCTATTTTCGATATGTGTCAGTTGTATTCCCCACAATGTAAATGTTTCATTGATATCAATGTAGAACCGAATTAGATATTTAGAAAGCTGGTCCATCACAATAACGAAAACTGCAATTACATAAAATAGCATATATAGCCCTTCCTTCTTATCGAGTTAATTTGCTAGTTATGAGTATAGTCAATAGCTTTTTTCTAGTCTATTATGAAGCTCTAATGATGTAGACACTCGAAGGTATGGCTCTCAGCTTTTTATTTATCTAATGTGTCTGCCTTAGGACATTCCAAGTATTTCGTACCATTTTTATATTAAGTTTATTAAAGAAACTGTCGCTAGTGTAAGTGCTAACCTTTACAATCTGTATGCTATAATTTAAAGGTCATTAGAGAGGAGTGATGTACATTGTTTCGCAAACATATAAAATGTTTGGCTATCCCCCCTCTTGTTACCATTTGGGGAATGACGGGTTTAGTAGTTTCTAGTGCTTGTTTATACATATTTATTCTTTTATCAAGTGAATTAATTGAAACAAAATCATTTCTCTTTGATCAGAAGGTGATTGATACTGTCAGAATGTATGCTTCACCAGCAATGGATCGATTCATGCTTTTTATAACAGAAACGGGAACCATTCTTATGTTTGGCCTTCTTCTTATGATCAGTATGATTTGGCTATACGTAAAACGTAAAGATGTATGGGGCATGCTATTTAATTTCCTTGCTGTAGCAGGAGGAGGTCTATTAAATCTTTGGTTAAAAAACTATTTTGAAAGAGAACGTCCCAACGTCAATCGAATCGCCGAGGCGGATGGATTCAGTTTTCCTAGTGGCCATTCAATGGGGAGTATAACTTATTACGGTTTTTTAGGCTATTTAGTGATACGAAGTAAGTACAAACCTCTTACAAAGTTAGGCTGGGGCATTTTGTTTGGGTTCATGATTTTATTAATCGGGATTAGTCGTATTTACTTGGGAGTGCATTATCCTTCCGATGTATTGGCTGGCTACATGGCTGGAATTGTTTGGTTGATTTTATGTATCAGTATATTAGAAATGATCTATTTCTATAAAAACAATACATTTCAACCTGCAAAAAGCGCGCAAAAGAAAACGATGGTATCTTAATAAAAAGTTTTGATTGGGTGAAAAACCGAAGTTGTATTTTTAGCTCTAAGGAAAGCCGGTTTTTGACATTGGTAATAGTATGGCATCTTAGACGAAAAATGTTGAGATTTTATCGAGAAATTAGAAACAATGAGCAAAGTTTTTCCCCCTTTAATAATACACGTCTTAGTGGTGGTTTGAAATTTCCCTTCAGCAAGCTAACAAACAGAGACCGATAAATTTAAAAGACGGCTCCAAAAATTCACTTTTGCGCCGTCTTTTTTTCAACAAATTAGCATTATATTCAAGGTTAGAAAAGATTAGGAGTAACCTACTCCTATTTGGTTGGCATTTGTCAGCCTCCTTCTATGCAAGTCGCTGTAGAGCTACCAACAATGGAATTCAAATCTTTAAGAAGAAAAGGCAAAAGTTCGCTTTCAACTAATGTTTCTAATGTTTGACTTGTACGTGGAACATTATATTTTTTAAAAACATCTTCTGTTTCACCCCAAACTTCAATAATTGCATTAGAGGACATATTCGATTGTATAACCATTCAGGAACCTCCTTTTGTCCTTATTTTATCACGTTGCTTTATATACAAAATTTTTATTCGTTTATGCCCTAACGTTTCTTACTATCTTTATTTTACTAGTCGTTATCAAATTAATAAATATTTGTTTTATTTTAATATTTATTTATTGTAAAACGATAAATAATATATTATGATACAGCCAACAATAAAAAATGAGGTGCTGTATGAAACGAGGGAAAATAACGTTTTTAAAGTTGGCCATTTTCATTATTTGGATCGTAGTGCTCACTTTATGCATTTACTGGTTACCGTGGTCGGGAAGAAAAACGGTTGAGATGTATCCAGAGTATGCTTATTTAAGATTGCCTGTTCATATAGGGTTAGCTATTACAGCGATTCCATTTACTTTTGCACTGTATCAAGCGTTAAAGCTATTACGTTATATTGAAAGTAAAAATGCTTTTTCAGCACTCGCTGTAAATTCGTTACGACATATAAAGAGCTGTGCCATAGCAATCACTACCTTATACATACTAGGAGGTATTTTACTTATTACTAATAACGCAATGCATCCAGGAATTGCAATTATAGGATTGTCGATCATTTTTACATCCTTAACAATAGCATTCTTTGCTGCCGTTCTTCAGGAACTGTTATTAAGTGCACTCAAAATAAAATCAGAAAATGATTTGACAATCTGAGGTGATTACATGGCTATTATAATCAATATTGATGTGATGCTAGCGAAACGAAAAATGAGCGTAACAGAACTTTCAGAAAGAGTTGGAATAACGATGGCTAATCTTTCAATATTAAAAAATGGAAAGGCAAAAGCGATTAGATTATCCACGTTAGAGGCAATTTGTAAAGCATTAGATTGTCAGCCCGGTGATATTTTGGAGTACAGAAATGATATTAACGATGAAGGTTAAAAGAAGTAGAGCGAATTTTCAGTTCGACTTTGCGTATCAAAAGCACGTGGAGAATTTACCGTAACTCATAATTAGTAATCAATAACATAACCAGAAAAAAGATAACATACTTTTCTTCCAAGATGTACACCCCAGTGTAAATCATAGTTGAAGGGAATGAAAATAATGACACTCTATTTATTTGTCGGATTCATCGTAGTACTTATTTTACTATTAAATAGGAATTTAGTATTGAAACTAATTAGCTCAGATTCAATTCTAGTTAGAAAATTATCAGGAGCAAATTGGTTTCAAAATCCATGGAAAAGTGGCGAATTTTTATTCGTTTTAAACGCTTTATTATTTAGTTCAGCGCTCCTGCTCATTTTTGGAGCTGGATTTTTATTAATCCCTTTCTTACATTTGTTTGTAATGATAGCAGCCGTTTTATCGAGTTTATATTTATGGATTGTGATACATAAATCCTGGAGAGGTGAGTGGAAAGAGCGACTGCTGCAAGGACTGATCGGTAGTAGCTTTTATCTTGTTCTCACGCTTCTATTCACTTATATGATCTTTAACATTGAACCCGATACTCCATATGATGACAACTTTATGCAATTTATCGGGTTATTTATCGGTATTTTCGTTACACTTGTAGCCTTCATAACCTGCTTTTGTATCACTGGTTTTTCTAGTAAGAAACAAAAATAATTGAAAAAAGAGTAATTCCTTTTAGAAATTACTCTTTTCCCAAATCTAACTAATTACCGGCTATTTAAGCATTTTTGTTTTCTGTTAACTGCATCGTTGTAATGCAAGTGCCGTCATTTTTAAACGTAGAAAACTCTGACTCGACGATTTTTCCGTCATGAGCAATTATTATGCGGTAGTTTTTATCCCGAGGTAGCCATAAGTCAATAAACCCGTTAGGCTGAGCTTTCATTGCTTCATCTATTATTACGGTTCCATCTGTGTCTTCAATATATACGTCAAACTCTTCTCCCACCATTTCTCCTTGACAACCTGTCAAGCTATGATTCGTTCAAGGATGGGTTTGATTGACGTAAGGAGCAATAGAAACAAAAAACTCGTCCTCAGGTAAGTCATAAGTTAACTCACCTTTTTCACTATCAGTCACAATGAGTTTTTGAGATGTAATTGAAGCGGACTGATTTTTAATGTTACCTTCACTGTAATCACGCACTACTTCTTTAATGTTTTCCGTTTCAATTTCTTGCGCAGAGTTTCCGTCATTAGTATTTCCCGCACTACAAGCAGCCAATACAATGGCAACCAATATAGTAACCGCAAGGATTTTTATTTTCACCCTATATTTCTCCTCCTTCCCTCTAAATTTGAATAGCCTTTTTATGTTTTACCCAAAAAGTATGCAGATTTTATGAATTTTACTGTTTTTATCATGTGTGAGGCTTATAAAAACCTGAACAAAGAAATCAATTTTATTTCATAATACTAATCCCATTTGGCACTTTACCAACTTCAATTGTATCTATTACTAAGCTTTTTTCTGTATCAATTATTGTTACTGTATTTTCAAACATATTCGTTACATAAAGACGCTTACTATCTGAGCTTGTTACTACTCCATGAGCACCCTTTCCTGTTTCGATCGTTGCTGTGACCGTTTTAGAAACCAAATCAACAACTGTCACGGAAGAAGACGGAGTATCTGCTGTTCCTTGATTGGCTACATAAGCATATTGATTATTTCCATCAATATAAACTTGGGCAGGGCCGTTACCAACTTCTACTTTTTGAACTTGGTCCGTGTCCAAATCTACGATCGCTAACATATTTTCTGTATTTAATGTAGCTACAAGAGTATTGCCATCAGAGGTAATACCTGTAGTTACCGGTGTTGGCCCCACTGTTATCTTCTTCTCTTCCTGCATCGTTTCGAGATTTAAAACACTCACAGTATCTTCACTCATATTGGCAATATATGCCTTTTGGCTATCTGCTGAAATTCTAAATCCATGTGGTCCTTCTCCAGTACTAATCGTTTTCGTTACGGTGAAACTGTTCATATCAATCACTGAAACATTATTGTCTTCTGCATTCGTTACTAATGCATATTTTCCATCCTCCGTAAAAACAAAGTGAGCGGGATGATTCCCTACCTCAATCGATTTTAAGAGTTCATTTGTGTCAGTGTTGAAAAACAAGGCCAACCCTAATTCTTCACCATGTCCGTGTCCATCGTCACCGTGCGAATCTTCTCCATGAGATGCTTGATCTTCATTCATTGGAATCACGGTGGCACCGAGCATCTTTCCATCCGGTGAAACCTGTACATTGTGAACAATACCATCTACTTCAATAAACTCGACAACCTCATTCGTGGATGCATTTATTTTAGAAATACTTCCTCCCTCATCTGCAGTAAAATAAAATTTAGTGTCTTCTAATTCAGAAAGGTTGATATCTGTGCCTTCCTCAGAGGTCTGTTTCTCTTCTTGTGCCTCTACCTCAGTTGCTGAACTCTGATTTGAGTCAGAGCTACACCCCGCAAGGATGGCTCCAGAGATTAGTAGGGTGATTAAACTTAATCTTGTTTTATTCATGTCTTTCTTCCTCCTTTTTTGAATCTATCGTTATAATAATGACTATGGGAAATTTAAATATGTGACGTACTTCACTTTATAAAAAAAGGCAAGAAAGATCTTAAAATAATGTGAAAATCCATATAAAATGCATAATTTGCTATTAAAATTTATTTTTTGTTTTAATGGATTTAACAAGTCCATTTTTGAAATGAAGGAACAAAGCGTTTTTGGGGGGATTATTGTGTATGAATTGAGCAACTTATGCGAAGTGTTGAGCCATTCATTGCGAAGAAATGAACCATCATTTGCGAAACAGTGAGCCAAGGATAGAACTATTCTTTCATTGAATAGAGCTAGGTCCATAGCCAAGCTGCTTTCCATTGACTATAATGCCCGATTCGTTGCAGACGCTGGAAGGGGGAGGGTACCTTCTGGATAGTCAAAGATATAAAATCATAGTTTTTGGAATCAAAAATGTTATATAAATTTGATTGGTTTTCAATAAGATCAGTCCTCCGCAAACGGGCCATTTAATGGAGTAAGAAGCATTTAAGGCAATAGCCTTTTAAGGCTCTTGCCTTGTTTTCTAATATTAATCTCTAAGTTAAACTGTTATTAATTCTTTTACTAAAATTTTTCCTTGATAGGCTATTCTTACGACATCTCTAGCAATCATTACTTCTTCGTTTGTTGGAATAACTAAAACTTTTACAGGTGAGTGTGAATAGCTGATTAAGCGCTCATCACCACGAACTTTATTAAGAGATGGATCCCAATAGACACCCATAAATTCTAAGCCAGTTAAAATGCGTTCACGAATTGTAGCACTGTTTTCACCTATTCCAGCTGTAAATATAATAGCATCTACACCATTCAATCTGGCTGTATAAGAACCAATGTACTGATGAACACGTTCGGCAAATACTTTTAAAGCTTGCTCAGCACGTATATTTCCTT
The DNA here is from genome assembly GCF_016879755.1 of Bacillus sp. B15-48. Classification (GTDB taxonomy): domain Bacteria; phylum Bacillota; class Bacilli; order Bacillales; family Cytobacillaceae; genus Mesobacillus_B. The sequence goes on along the minus strand of NZ_WOFU01000008.1, from coordinate 31,186 downwards.
TTTCTGCTTCTTGTTCAATATCACGTAAATCACTTGAAAAACCTGAAAGGCCAAGCATTCCACTTTGTTTATTTAAAACTACTAACACTTCATCTGCTGTTTTACCCGTTTTTTTCATGATATAAGGAATTAGTGCTGGATCAATATCTCCTGAACGCGTTCCCATTGTCAAACCAGCTAATGGAGTAAAACCCATGGATGTATCAACCGATTTTCCTCCTTCAATTGCAGTAATACTCGCACCATTCCCTAAATGGCATGAGATTAATCTAAGCTGTTCATTAGGTTGACCTAAAAATTCAGCTGCCTTTTCCGATACGTATTTATGTGATGTTCCATGAAATCCATATTTGCGTATTCCATATTTTTCATAATAGTCATACGGTAAACTATAGAAAAATGAGCTCTCTGGCATTGTTTGATGAAAAGCTGTATCAAACACGGCAACTGCAGGAACATTGGGGAGAACCTCTTGAAAAGCTTTAATTCCTATAATATTAGCAGGATTATGAAGAGGAGCAAGTTCGGTAAGATTTTCAACTTTTTTTAAAACATCGTCTGTAATTAATACAGAATCACTAAACTCTTCTCCGCCATGTACAACACGATGCCCAACACCTTTAATTTCATCATATGATTTAATAATTCCTAGATTGGTTAATTTATTGAGCAGAATTTTAACTGCTAAACTATGATCAGGAATGTCAATTGCTTCTGTAACTTTATTACCACTTACAGTGATGTTAAAGATCGAATTGTCTAATCCAATTTTTTCAAATACACCTTTAGTAATAACTTTCTCTGATGGCATTTCAAATAATTGAAACTTTAAAGAAGAACTTCCAGCATTTATAGAAATTACTTTTGCCATTTAAACTTCAGTTCCTTTCTATTTATAATTTGGGACTGAATCTCTAAAAGCTATGTTTAATAATATCTGGTTTGTAGGTGAATTCCCGATTAAATTTGACCCATTCTAAAGACTTTATAGTGATTTGGCCCGAACAACTGCCATAATAATAACGCCATAAACATCGTCAACAGATGAACCACGAGATAAATCACTAACAGTCTTTGCGAACCCTTGTAAGAATGGACCATAAGCATCTGCCTTTGCAAAACGTTGAATCCCTTTATATAAAATATTCCCTACATTTAAATCAGGAACAATTAGAATATTGGCTTTACCAGCAACAGGACTGTCCAATCCAACTTTTTTTGTTGCAATTTCGGGGACAATAGCAGCATCTAGCTGTAATTCTCCATCAATTAATAAATTTGGTTGCCGTTCCTTTGCAAAATTCAGGGCATCAATAACCTTCTTGGTTGCATCACTTTCTACACTCCCTTTGGTCGAGTACGATAGAAGTGCAACACGTGGTTCCCAACCTAGTAAAGCTTCCGTTGTCTGTGCTGTTGTGATTGAAATATCTGCTAATTCGGAAGGATTTGGATTTTCACAAACACCACCGTCTGCTAGCACAATTAAATTACCTTCTGACCCTTCAAAGCTTGGAATATTCATTAGGAATATGCTAGAGGGAACAGAAATACCCTTTTGAAGTCCAACAATCACCTGACTGGCTAAAATTACGTCAGCCGTTGTATTGTCGATACCTGCAACCATTGCATCTGCTTGCCCCCGATGTAGCATCATAGCTGCAAAATATAAAGGATTTTTTAAGACACGATTCAATTTCTTAACGGAAAAAATTTGATTTTCTATATAAAATTCTTCCGCCAGTTTTCCAATTAAACCTTCATCGTCATTAGAAATGATTGTCATATCATTTATATCTATATCTGCTTCATTAGAAGCTTCATGAATTTTTGTAGGAGAACCAACTAATATTGGAAAAGCAATTTTATTATCTAGAGCCTTTTTTGCTGCTTTCAAAATGATAGGATTTTGAGCCTCAGGGAATAATACTTTTTTCGGACAGTTTTTTGCTTTTTTTTCCAATTGACTCATAACATCTAAAGTCATCTACATTCACCTTCCTATTTCATTTTCTTTGACAAAAAAATAAACAGATTGTTATGTTATAATAATAAAGACATTCAAATTTATATGACATTCTATTTATTTAAGGAGTTTTTTTATGATTATAGGAGTTGGCGTTGATATTTTAAGCCTAAATCGCTTTAATACAATCATGCAGGGTAAATCAGATTCTTTTGTAAGGCGAACATACTCTACAAACGAATTGGCTGAAGCTCATCAGCGGGACAACTCTATATTATTTTATGCTTCTCGTTTCGCTGCAAAGGAAGCTGTTTTTAAAGCTCTAGGTGCAAAAGGCGATTTCATAGATCTTCGAGATATTTCTATACAGACATTGCCAACAGGGCAACCTGAAGTACAACTAATGGGATCCTTAAAAGCCCATGCAGATTCTAATTCTATTTCTCAAATCAAATTATCAATCTCTTATGAAACTGACTACGTAGTGGCTTTCGCTGTAACTGAATAATTATTGTAAAGTGTTCAACCTTTGGAGGTAATTATCTTTTATGAAAGACATACTTGTAGATTCTCGAACTAAATTAAAATGTACATTGATAGACTTAATGATGAAGCATTCAATTAATGATATTGATATTAAAAAGCTAGCCAATGAAGCTAAAGTTAGCCGAAGCACATTCTACGCAAATTACACTAGTAAATATGAGCTTCTGGAAGAAGTTGAACAAGAAGTTTTACAAGAAATCAGTAGAATAAATAAAAACTTTCCCAACTTTCCATTGGATAATTATTCAATCAATCGTCCATATCCCTTTTTCTATGACACCTATTTGTATGCTAATGAGAATCGAGATGTATTTAGGGCTTTTTTAGGACCTTATGGGAGTACGACATTTATTTATAAATGGAAAAATCATATTATTCGAAACTTTAATCAATATATTGAACTCCATCATTTAAAAATTAAGGATGAAGGATTTATGACTGAAGTAATTTCAACATCACTAATTGCAATTATGCGTTATTGGTTGTTCCATAGTCCGAATACAACTCCTAAAGAAGTATCAATTATTGCTGGTCGTATGATTACAGGTGCAATGAGAGATTTTCAATAAAAATGAATTAAAAATCGGGGATTAAACATACGTTGTTTATCCCCATATTTTTAGATTTCATAAATATATATTTTCTTAATATTATTATTAGATTTTATATTTTCTTCCGATAGAAGAATAGTAGAGCAAACTTATCTATAAATAAATTCGCCATCTTGGTATTTAGGTGGAACAACAGGAATTTGTAAATAGGAATCATATTGACCACCAGTATGGACAATGTGTGTCCCTTTGTTGTTTGTGTCCCATGCAAACGGCTCAAACCATCCTTCTCTGATGTAGTGGCCCGATACTTGTACACGAATCTGTTGACCTTTATGCCAAATGCGGCTTGTAGGATAGATCTCAATTTCAACTGGTACAATTTCACCAGGGTTTAACTTTTGAATATTCTTATGAGTATGGATTGGTTGGAATTCTGTTGATTTTTTTTCATCTAATTCCCGATGAGAAACTCTCAATTTACCAGGTGCACCTGGGTGTGGTTCTCCAATAACGCTTGTTGGTAACCATTCACCAGTTGTACTTAATTTTTGAACGTTAATAAATAAGTCTGCATCATCGTTACCATCTACTTCAACCCATAATTTTAATTTGATAAAACCTGTAATCTCAGTCTCTTCTTCGAATGGCATATCAAAGGTTATAACACCAGTTTCTCCATCGTAGCTAGCTTTAGATTCCGTTTGGACTGGTTCAGATGACATGGATGAATTTGATGCATCTAAATACAGTTTCTTATATTGTGTACGTTTTAATGGGAAGCTATCTTCAGGTCGATTCTTTTGATAATCACAGTCGAAAGCATCCATTACTTCTAAACGAACCCTTGGAGTCATTTCCCAGCCATTATGGATTCCTTTCAAATATCGATCGAAGAATTTCTTTAAGTCCTCTAAGTTCTCATTTGAATATGCATCTGGCCATTCAAAGTCACGGTGAACACGTAACCATTTCTTAGGCGAACGGATTTTACGCCAACCGTTGATGCTTCCTCTTAAGTGCAAGTGACTCCATCCACCACAGACATAAGCTGGAATCTTAATCTTATCGAACTTTGCAATTTTAGATTCCCAATAAGCATTAATGGTTGGATATTTTTCCGCCATTGCTGGGTGGTCTTCTATTAAACCTGGTCCATAAATATCCTGCATAACAAATTTATTAAATCCAACTGCTGGAATCCCACCTTCACAAATGAATTCACGGTATAAATCGGAACAACCTTCCCAAGGAGCGATACAAACTAAATGGGGGGGTTGTTCTGCTGCGGTGTACCATTGAGTCATTGCAACTCCGGAGTTTCCAGCCATTCCAACTTTTCCGTTGCTCCAATATTGTTGTGCAACCCACTCAATAACATCATAAGCATCCTGTGCCTCAGCTTCACCCCAAACGTGCGCATCTCCTTCTGAATTCCCAATACCTCGAGGATCAACATTTATAACAGCGTAACCATTTTTACACCAATAACCAGGATCTGGAGATTCAAATTTTGTCATATTTGAAACAGTTTCTGTAGGAACACCCATGATACGCCAACTTTTAGGCATATCAAATGGTCGCTTTCCATAGAAACTCCAAGCAATAATTGCTGGAACATTGGTTTGATTAGCTGGACGATAAACATCAACGTAAATTTTTACACCATCACGGAGGGTAACTGTTGTATCTTGTTCACATAAAATATCGTTTTGAATATAGGATCTTGGATTTAATTCACCGTAATAACCCCATCCACCAGGATTATTATCATAAGAGTCTGCTTTTCGAGGCTTACGGTATAATACTTCGATCTCTTCGTTACCAAATTTTTCCACCTTTACTACATGTTGTTGGTTTGACATTTGCTATTCCTCCCTTATTCAGCAATAGTTTCAACTACGTAATCGACTTGTTCTCCAACTGTTTGCTTAGCTCTATATTTCATAAAGTTTAAATCATAACCATATTCATCTTCAATTTCACCAATAATTTGCACAAAATTGACTGATTTTGCATTATAATCTTCGGATATATTTGTGTCTTTTGTTATTTCTTCCTGCGCTACTCCAAATGTATTAGCAATACTTTTTGCAACAAAGTTAAAAACCTCTTCTTTTAATTCCATATTGGTTTCACTCCTCTTTTATTTAATGCTTTACAATACTTATATTAAAGGAATGGAAGCGGTTTCAAAATAACATTTGTGGACACTATGTCCGATTCGATTGGACACTTTTGCTCAAAATGTCCATTTAAATGTGAGAAAAGATATAGAGGAAATTAACGAAAGCATTAATTTTAAAAATGCCTTTGATGATAATTGATTAAGAGGATATTAAGAATTGGGAGTGGGATATTTTCTTATAAGTATTTGTGAAGATATGGTACTCAAACTAAACGAGTTTGTCCATGAAATAAGAATTAAATAATTTTAAGGGTGAGGCCATATCTTAGTTATTCCATTAAAGGGCGCATTTCTTGAGTAGAAGAAGTGCCTTTTTTCTTGTCTATTAAGGGTTCTCACGTTTCAATAATTGAGAATTGTCTGCGATTGTTGAATAACTTGCGTATAAAAAAGGCTCTTCTTGAACATAATAGTGTCTAGATTAATTGATTTATAACATAGGAGAGTGAAAGAATAATGTTATTATCAGAAGCTTGGAAAAAGTATCAACTAGATAAAAAGATTGAAGGATATTCCCCACTAACATTAAAAACATATTGTTTTCAATATAATCTCTTATTACGATTTTTCGGTGCTATTGATATGAATGAATTTACTACTGAGAAATTAAAAGAGTACCTAATTCAGGCAGGAGAACACTTAAAGCCTTCTAGTTTAGGTCACAGGGTTCGTTGTATTAAATCCCTATTCAAATGGGCACATGATGAAGGATTTATTACTAAAAACCCTGCTGCTAAATTAAAAGAGCCGAAATTAGGCAAAAGGATTCCAAAATCCCTTTCAGAACTAGAGATTGAACATCTTAGGGAAGCCTGTCATACTTCGATGGAGAATGCGTTATTTGAATTTATGTATTCTACTGGCTGCCGTATTGGGGAAGTTGTAAAATTAAATCGTGATGATATTAATTTCGCAATGAACTCAGTCATTGTACATGGGAAAGGTGATAAAGAAAGGGAAGTGTATTTTAATACCCGTTGCTCCATTTGGTTAAAAAGGTATCTAGATGAGAGAAATGATGAAGATTCCTGTTTGTTTATTACGGAAAGAAGGCCAAATAGGCGTATGAGCATTGATAATCTGAGATATATTATCAAACGCATATCGAATCGTGCTGGGGTAAAAAAGAGTATACATCCTCATCAATTACGACACAGCTATGCTACACATATGATTAATAATGGTGCACCCCTTGAGGTAATTCAGAGCCTACTAGGTCATGAGAAGAGTGAGACTACAAAAAATATGCTCAGCTAAGTGGAAAGTTGAGACACGATTTTTATAGTAAGTATTTTTGAAATGATTTTAATTAAAATCAAAATGGTGATTCACAAATTAAAGTTATATCTGCTAAAAACGGGATTTCTGTTTCACTAACAGAGGTATTTATTTAAGTTGTCATAGGAATATGTTATGGTGATGACAGGAAGCAAAACAAGGAGTGATAAACTATGAAATGGGAAGAGGTTCGTAAATTATACCCAGATCAATATGTAAAACTTAATATCCTTGATTATTACTTAGAAGATGATAGAAAAATTGTAACAGATGTAGCATTAATTAATGCCATTGAGGATTCTAAATTGGCTACAAAAGAGTTGCTTAAATCAAAAGGGAATACCATTGTTTATCATACAGGTTCCGATAAAATTGTTATTGAAATGAGAACTCCAACAGGCTTAAGAGGTATGAGATTATGAAGTTAGAATTAGTGAATCGTTTACTCGAAGTGGAAATGATGATTTCCTATAAAGGAAAAACGAAAATAATAGATAAGCTTGTTATTGATACTGGCGCAGCTCATACTCTAACATCATCCGACATTGTTGAGGACATAGGTGTATACTTTGAAAATGGAGATCCTTTAGTCAGTGCGTACGGAATTGGCGGTGAGGAGTATTCCTTCCGAAAACCAGTTGATTTTATTAAGTTTGGTACACATGAAACATCAGAAATGAAGCTAGATTTTGGGAATTTGGATGATTGGGGCATCAATGGTCTCATAGGACTTGATATCTTAATGAATGGAAAATTCATCATTGATTTAGAGAAGTTAGAATTAGTTCAAAACCATTAAATAAAATATGAATTCCATAGCAATAGTTGAAGCGTATCTCTCAAATAAGGGACACGCTTATTTTGGTTTAGGACCATATTCTTTAGTAACGCTAATGAATAAGAACATTTGAATTTTATGGTAAAATAAAGTAAAGAAGTTCGAAAATGGGTGGAGTTTTATGAAAAGAAAATTATTGTTATTTAACTTTTTATTTGCTTTGTTGTTTCTGACAGTTGCTTGTAATCAACAAGCAGATATTAATATGAGTGAAGTTTTGGGGCAAATAGAGGAAGACCTTAGAGAATTAGACGTAGTAGAAACAACTGCATCTTCATTTGATGGGGAAAGTGATATTAAGTTTAGGTTAATGGTTAAAGAGCATCTGACAGAAGAAGAAGCTAATATTTTGTTTAATAAAATATTAGAAAGTATTGCTCAATCCTCAAATCATTCAGATGTATGGGATTATTATAATGGCTATTTTGATATTAAATCTTATGATAAAGGTGTGATCTATGAAGCAACTAAAGTTATAGGGGAAGACTTGAAAGTTACTCCTAAATAACAAAACTTATTGAATTATCGGGCGCAATCCTTGAATAATGATCAGCGCTCTTTTTCCTTTTAAGGGCGCGATTGTGGGAGATCATAAGCCTAATTCTTCGCTAAAAATACGAAGTTATTAGGTTTTTTTAACTCAAATTCGAGGTATTGTATAATATAACAAACGATTAAAAAAAGCTCGCAATCATTGACATATCAACGATTGCGAGCTTCTAGAAACTATGTGTTATTCATTATCGAAAATTGTTTTTTCATACACGGTTTAAAGAGTTTATAGTATACTCTATCAAAAACTTTTTATTAATTTTCCCGTTCGCTAGCCTTGGCATCTCCTGCAGAAAAACGATATGATCGGGAATTTTATATTTAGCTATTTTTCCAATAGCGTATTCTTTTAACGTACCTTCTGTTTCTGTACAATTATTCTTTAAGATTATGCACGCACAAGTCTGTTCACCTAATATGTTATCGGAAATTCCAAAAACAGAGACGTCTAAAACTGAAGGATGAGCGAAATAGACATTTTCCACTTCTGCAGGGACAATATTATTTCCACCTCGGATAATCAGGTCCTTTTTTCTCCCCACAATTTTGATGTAACCTAATGAATCAATGATTACCAAGTCACCTGTATGAAACCAGCCATCTTCGTCAATTGCTTCTGCTGTTTCTTTAGGCATTTGATAGTAACCCTTCATTAACCCTTCACCTTTTACAAGCAATTCGCCCACTAATCCAGGATTGACAGATGGATTTTCACCATTTAGTATTTTCACCTCTATACCTTCGAAGGTTCGGCCAGTTGTTTGTAAGCGACGAGCAATTGTATCACTTAAACTAGTCATTGAAATACACATTGCTTCTGTAGAGCCATAAAGATTCATAACTTCAATGTTTAACTCTGAGCAAATCTGTCTCATAATGTTTTCAGGACAGGCCGCTCCTGCAACAATCCCTATCCGAAGAGAGGTAATATCCTTTTTATAATTCCGTAAATCTTCAAGTTCACGAATGAACATAGTAGGGACGCCTAAATGAACGGTTACTTTTTCCTGCTCAATTAAATCTAGAGCCTCTATAGGGCGATGTTTCTCCATTAAAACAATCTTTGCACCAAAGAACAGTGGCATTAATACCCCTGCCAACAAACCAAAGGTATGACCACATGGTATTGGGACGAGTACTGTATCTTGACTTGAACAATTTATCCTGTATCCAGTATTTTTTGCAGAATGAAAAAGGTTATGTGATGTCAGTTGAACACCTTTTGGATTACCTGTTGAGCCTGATGTAAACAGAATCGCATATAAATCTTCTTTAGGGTTGATTTCTACTTGATTAAACTTAGCATCCTCATCAATTTCCAACAGTTTCTCTAAATTAAGCAAATCTAAATAAGAATAATACCCATCTTCTTTAAAACGAGTTGTAATAATAAAAGGAATATCATAGTTTTCGCTTAGCCAGGACAATTGAGACGAGCTTGAAACAAAGACTGCTTTAGGATCGATAAGATGAAGGCGTTGCTCTAATTCTTTCCCTTTCAAAGCACAATTGCATGGAACTGCTATGGCTCCTATTTTGGCAATAGCCATATAAAGAGCAATAAATTCATACCAATTTGGAAGTAAGATAATTACCTTATCATTTTTTTTAATATTTAACGAGGCTAGAGCAGAAGCGAGCTGTTGAACTTCATTTTTAAGCTTCCCATAAGTTATTCTTTGGTGGCCATCAAAAATAGCTTCTCTTTCAGGTGCATGTTCACCCCAATAATCAATAAGATTACGAAATGATCCTTCTGTGTACATCATCGTCACCCCAATTATTTATGGGTTATCCGCAGCGAAACTCTATTCCCATTGTTCCAATTGGATATTCCCATTTTTCCAGAATCGTTGATCCACATAGTACACGACAAGTTCCACATTCTACACAACCAGCATAATCAAAGTGTAAATCGCCTTTTTCATCCACTTTATATAATCCGACAGGACAGGCAAGCTCAAGCTTACGGAATTCTTTTCGATCAATTTCTCCTGACTTTAAAACAATATGAGCATTTTCTTCATCTACGTGAAATTTATTTACACCAAGTTTTTCATCGACATTAACTGTGCTCATAGTGAACGGACTCCTTTCAATGCATCTTTCGCGATGTTCATGACGCCAACCTTCTTCACTTGTTTCATCATATTTTTCATTAATGGCTGAGCAGGCTCTCCATTCATAACAAACATCTGTGCCATCATATCTGCAGCTAGACGAGGATATCCATCAAAGATTCTCGGCGTTTCCTCTAAGAAATGAGGGAATTTTTTATAATGTCTCAAATCCTTCATCACAAAGCTTGCATCCAAAAAGTCTTGATATGAATTGAGGGACTGTTCGCTAAAATCATTGGTTTCCCTCGCTTTTAATACAGCATTCGCAGCACATTCTGCCGATGCCACCGCAAAGTCCATCCCGCGAACGGCATACCCTAGATTGATACAAAAACCAGCCGCGTCTCCGACGACTAACACACCATCACCGATAATTTTCGGCACCATCGAAATACCTGCCTCTGGCACTAAATGTCCTGAATACTCAATCAATTTCCCGCCTTTAATAAGTGGCTGAATAGCTGGGTGGTTTCTAAAGTTTTCTACCATTTGGGGAACGGAGACATCTCCTTTAACAAGTTCACTTAATGTACTAACGACACCAAGTGAAACGCTCGATTTATTTGTATAAATAAATCCACCACCAACACGGCCGCCAGAAGGCGTTCCCGCAAACAACCAAGCCGCCCCTTCATTTCCATTACACTGGAACCGATCTTCAATTACACTTTCAGGTAATTCAATGACTTCTTTTGCCCCGACAGCTACTTCATTTGCTTTTAATTCGCCACGGAACCCTAACTTTTGTGCTAACAGAGAGTTCACGCCATCTGCTAAAATCGTTACATCTGCTTCTAATTCATCTTCACCGGCTACAACTCCACACACTTTCCCATCACGCATAATGAGATCATCAATACGAATACCATTAATGATGCTAACACCTGCATCTTCAGCTTTTTCCGCCAACCATTGATCAAATGGTCCACGTAGCACTGAATAAGAATCACTGCCTTGAACACCCAGCATTTCAGAATAAAAATCAATCGTAAAATTACTTTCTTCCGTCATTAAACTAATCTTTTCACGGGTGATTTTCCGTTCAATTGGGGCTTCATCCGCAAAGTTTGGCATAATTTTTTCCAGGCTATGACTATAAATCCGCCCACCAGTCATATTTTTACTACCTGAATAATTACCCCGTTCAATTAATAATACTTCCAATCCTTCTTTTGCTAATAAATAGGCGGAAACCGTACCAGCAATTCCACCACCAACGACGATGGCATCAAATTTTTCCTCCGACATTTTTAACATCCTTTCGGTCTCTTCATTAGTAAGAAGCGGAAAAACCAGATAGAGTTTTTCCGCTTTTTTTCACTGTCGTGTAGTTGTTAAAGTGTCAATTTATAAAGTAGCAACCTGTTATATGGATAATGTATTAAACTGTTAAACTAATACTTTTTTAAAATGTTCTGATAAGGCAGGAGCCACTTTATAAAGATCGCCAACGAGACCATAATCTGCATATTTAAAAATTGGTGCATTTTTGTCTTTATTAATAGCGATAACCGTTTTAGATTGATTAATACCAACGACATGCTGAGTTTGACCTGATACTCCAAAAGCAATATAGACATCAGGTGACAGCATTAAACCAGTTACCCCGATATATGTCTCATGCGGCATCCATTTTTCTGCGTCAGCAATCGGTCTAGTACAGCCTACTTCCGCGCCAATAGCTGCTGCAAAATCTTGAATCATTTTCAAGTCTTCTTCCTTAGCAATTCCGCGCCCAACACCAACGATTCGTTTTGCTTTCGTCAAATCGACGCTTGCTTTTGGTTTTTGTTCTTTCCCAATCACTTTAAATTTGAACGCAGGTTCTACGAAATCAACTGTTTCTACTTCTCCAGTACCTTTTACAGCTTCTGATTCTTCAAATACGCCAGCACCCACTGTAACAATCGCTGTAGCAGTAGCTGCTTTTTCTTTACGCACGGCTGATCCACCATAGACCATACGCTTAGCTTCTCCGTCTTTCGTTAATTCGGAGACATCTGTAATTACACTAGCACCCAACATCGCTGCCAAACGTCCTACAATTAACTTACATCTCTTTGTAGGCTCTACTAATAAGAAATTTGGCTTTTCTTTCTCAACAAGAGAAGCGATTGTTTCAGTATAATCTTCAAGCATTGCATCCGCTTGAGCAGGGATGCTCCAAACTTTATCAGCGAAACTTGGATCTACCTCACCAATCACAACGGCTTCTACACAATCGCCTAATTGACGAGCTCCATTACTTAATTCAATAAGAGTACTAGTTTTCTCAGCAAATACTAATATTTTCATTATTTTTCACCCACCTATTTTAATTCTACAGCAATTTTTTCAACAAACTGTTTAATAGCGTCGTCTGAGTCACCTTCAATAATATCTTGTTTCCGCTCTACTTGTTCTGGAGCTTTCGTTTCAAGAACTTCAATAGAGTTTTCAAGTTTAGCCGAGCTTACATCTTCTGCAGTCAAAACCGTTGAAGGTTTTTTCCCTGCTCCTAAAATTTGTTTCATACTTGGAATTCGTGGCATATTAATATCTGCTGTAACAGAAATCACAGCTGGCAATGGAACTTCCAATGTTTCTACTTCATCTTCTAACGTACGCTCTACTGTCACTTTCCCGTCAACTACTGAAATGTTGCTTATGCTATTAATCGTTGGGACATTAAGAAGTTGTCCGAGTTGAGCGCCTACCTGTTGTGCATATAAATCGGCAGAACCTTCTCCACAAAGAATGAGATCATAGCTACCAATTTTCTCAATGCCTGCTTTTAAGACTTGAGCTGTTTGGTGGGTATCCATATTGTCTAAACTGTCATCTGCGACAAGGTATAAGCTTTCTGGTCCACGTGATAACACATTTTTCTTTAATTTAGAATCATTAATTTTAGTAGTACCAGCACTTAATGCTGTCAAACTCCCACCATTCGCTTCTACAAGCTGGACACCTGCCTCAATACTATTCAAATCATAATTACTAACAGTTAGCTTCGCTTTATCGAAAGAAATATCCCCATTAGACTGAATCGTAATGTCTTGTTCCTCTGGAACGACTTTAAAACATGTAACAATATTCATGATTTCACCTCAAAATTAGTAGTATATCTATATTTTTAAATCATTTACTCTCGTCATTGATAAAACTTTAGTCTTAGACGAGGCACTATATAGGATGATTCTATTTAGTGCCTAGTTAAAAACATCAAACTTTCTATTAATAAATGATAAATTGTTTAAAGGGCTGTAATCCTTTGAATATCAATGAAATTATTTTGCGTATTTTTTAACAATTTGACGACCAGCAATATGAACCATAATTTGATCTGTACCACCGGCATATTGGTTTCCACGGCAATCCAACCATAATCTGCTCGTTCTTGAATCTGTTGTATAACCAAGACCGCCAAAGATTTGCATTGCATCTGAAGCAACTTCAGTAGATGTTTTACATACATAGCGTTTAACGAGAGCGCTATCAAGACGTACCGACATGTTATTATCCATCTTCCAAGCTGCACTATATAATAGATTGCTCATGTTCTGGATTTTAATTTCCATATCAGTAAGCATTTCTTGAATTTGTTGGAAGCGAGCAATTGGTTGTCCGAAAGCAATTCTTTCACCTGCATAAGCTGCTGCATCTTCCATCGCTGCTTTTGCTAAACCTAAGCTGTGAGCCGCAACAAATAAACGCTCTAATTCAAAGTTTTTCATTAGGTTAATGAAACCTTTTCCTGTTTCACCAACTTGAGCACTTTCGTCTACTTCAACATTGTCAAAGTACATTTCACAGAAAGGAACGCTTGTTTGACCAATTTTTGATAATGGAGCTGTTTTCAATCCTGGTGTATCTTTAGCTAAAAGGAACATCGACATGCTTCTATTTTCTGGAGATGGATCTTCGTCTTTTGCGATAACTAGAACGTAAGGGTTAATTTCACCATTAGTAACCCATGTTTTTTGACCGTTAATCACTACTTTTCCGTTACCTAAGCGCTTAATCGTTGAAGTCATTGAACCATTATCAGAACCGGCTCCTGGCTCGGAGATCGCAATTGAAATCGGACATTTGCCAGTTTCCTGATAGATATCCATTACAAATTTCACTTGTTCTGGGCTACCAAATTCAACAATATCCCATAATGTAAGTGTGTTAAGAAAGAATGGAAGGGATCCGCCAGCTGCTCTACATGTTTCTTCTACAAGAGCTACTAAAGTTTGAACATCGGTTTCAGTTCCACCTAATTCTTCAGGAAGACCCATTAATCCGAACCCTGCATCTAAATACGATTTATATACTTCATCTGGGAAACCATGATCATCGTACGCTTGTCTCAATACATTTTCCGGAAGATACCTCGCTACCCATTCTCTTGCACTTTCAATCAACAGTTCTTGTTCTTCAGTTCTGCTAAAATCCATTATTCTTTCCTCCTAAAATGTTCTTTTGTTCTACACTTAATATAAATGCAACTATCATGCCAACTTTTTAACCCTTGAAAGTGCAGGGTTTTTATTTTTACTGTATAATTTTGCTCGTACAAACTGTTCATTTTTGTTCACTTAAGCGTGAACATCTTATTGAGCCATTCATTTTTGATCGATAATCTCACGCATAATAAAAAGGATGCAACGATTATAGCCCGTTACATCCCTAATAAATGAACTTTTATAGAAAAGCCTCACCTGTCTAACAGATGAGGCTTCTGTAATTATTTTACTGACTTTTAAGCCTAAACTTAGTAGGGTTTCATATACAATTTAAATGTTTTCTAAGCATAAAAATCATTGGAAATCTCCAAGATGATACAAATGTGTATCACTCATAACTTGATTCCGGGTTAAAGGAATCTATTTCGATTCAAATTAGTATCTCTAAAATTGATATAAACGTTAAGAGAAACAAAAAGGAATCACCCCCCTAAAAATGAGCGTATTCCTTGTTTTCTAATACAAAATTTATTCTCTCAATTTTCCTCAGCTTCATTATACAACACTTACAGTGATGAAAAAATATAAAGAAATGTTCCACACTAATGCGCGGAACAGCCGGATTCATTCATCTAGTAAAATCACTTTAATGCTTCTAGTTCATTTTCCATAAGCCAAATTGCTCCTGTTTCATCAAGAAGCTGTACTTTGCAACTCTTCTTTCCGTTTGGTGCTGTTTTCTCTTTTACAATGATCCCTTCCAATGGATTGGTAAATTGAAATGGATTGTTTACTCTCACTCTAGTTCCCACCCTCATTTTGTTCACCCCTTGTTTCATTCATTTTTTCTTTATAAATTTATAAAGCGAAACTTCCATCAGAGGGGGGTTCTTCATCCCCCGCTGATGGTTAGTTGAGCCAATCGGGCATTTACTGGCAGTTTACCCCATATTTATTCTTACTAGTTGACCTGATGTCTTGAAGTGGGTGGTATTACTGCCAGTTAATCTGCGATAAAGTAAATCCTTTGATAAAGGAAAAACTTTGCCGCTCCTTTGTTCCACTATTCCACAATGCTTGTCGCTGCAAATATATTTTGAAGGAGTATGATCTTGTTTTATATAACGAGAATTTTATTATTTTTCGAAAACTTTTTTACGAAGTGTAACTTTTGTCACACTTTTTGTAATTCATAGTGTACCACACTTTTTTGAATAGTAAAATTATTTTATTTCGCAAAATTTAATTTTTTTGGACTTTAGGCCCAGTTATATTTGATGCTAAATAATTGCTACAAGACATCCACAAAGCGGGAATCCCAATTCATCAGCATAAAAGAAAAAATTGGATAAATTCTAAGAACATAAGAAAAACCGGGCAAAAACCGCCCGGTCCTTTTATCGAATGTTATATATTCCTAGTTAAATTAACGTTTCTTCGGGTATAAGGGAAAACCGCAATATGTTCACAGGAGGACATGAATGATTTTTTCAAAAAATAAACGTACCACTTACATAGTTCTCTATGGTTAATTAACAACTCGTTTGATTGTGTGAATGAAGGGCTTGGCTTTTTACTCCCAGTACTCGAATTAAAGAGGTTGATAGTTCATACAATTCGTTATGTTTATTTTGCTAGTACATGGATAAACCGTGATTTTAAGGGTGTTTTTTTGCTAGTACTTGGATTAAACCGATTTTGTGCCGTTTTTTATTGCTAGTACAGGGATTATATCCACCTTCTGACCTCATTTTATTGCTAGTACTCGGATTAACCCTTCATTTTAGAGCGTTTTATTACGAGTACTAGCAATATATTAAGGAAATTTGGTGTTTTTAATACGAGTACTTGGATTAAAAAACGCGTTACCAGCATTATCGGTTAAAAAAGCCTACAAATCTCTTCGGTCAAATGTTTATAAATGACCTCTTCCGGAAAAATCCAAGTGCTTTTACCCAGTACTAGGATTAAAATTTCCGATGCCAAAACTTACAAACGCTTAAGCAACTTCACCTTGAATGGCTGAACGTGGACTCATTTTATGCCAAGAAACACGTCTCTTAACCCTTCATCAATCGTGAAGATTACAGAACACCCTCAGTAGTTGTGCAGAAACGACCTTTACATCGATACGGAACTTTTCGAACATCATGACAGCCTTCACACACAAAAAGCTTAATGTCCCCACAATCACCCTTGGTTACAATGGGACGTATTTTAGCACCGTGTTTTCTTTTAAAAGCTTCCCAATGTTGGTGTTTATCGAAAAATGTTAGTCTCCATATAACGAAAATACAACAGAAACGAATGACTGTGGTAGACCCAAAATTATACGCTTATCTTTTTAAAAAAGCCTTTCCGTCAAACAGAAACCGACGAAAAGGCTTGCTTTACTATATGATTTTTAACTGAAGTGTTTTAGACGAATCCCATAACACCCATGATAACAGCAACCCACATTGCGATAGTAGGAATGAGTAGTCCTATAACAAATACATATTTATATGTTTCTTTCATCGTCGACCCTGTTACCGCCAACATCGTTAATAATGCACCGCAGTTAGGAAGAATGGCTGCAGTTGAAGCCACAGCAGACACTCTATGAAAAACTTCTGGATTTATTCCCGTTGATATGGCTATTTGATAAAAGGTTTCACCATAAGTAGTAAGCGCAATTCCCAAACCACCTGCAGCAGAACCTGTGATCATTGCCATAAGTTGGACAGAAAGTGCTTGCGAAACCAATGGATTACTGGAAAGTTCAAATAACCAAGTAGTGATATAATCAAACGCAGGGACTACTGCAATAACAGCACCAAAACCAACAGCGGCACTAGTATTTAAAATAGCCATTACCGAACCCGCACCACCCCCGTTTATAGCGGGAATGAATTGCTTCCAATCCTTTAAATTTAAAAGCATACTGCCAACAATCCCGACCATAAGAGCATATATAGCTTCTACTTTCACAACGTTAAGGAAAATAATGACCAGTAGCAGCGGGATTAAAGATAATATCCAGTTTGGAACTTTCTTTTCTCCATTTTGTTGAGCTTCCTTGCCATTTGATTCTGGTTCTTTAAACCCTTGTCCTTTAGCAGTAAGTTTTTTCTCACTATAGACTAAGAAAAGATAACCACCGACAGCCATAATTAATGCCGTCACAATCCCAATAACAGGTGCAGCAGTAGGGGTCGTATTAAAATATGGCATTGGGATTAGATTGTGTATCTGAGGTGACCCAGGTATAGAAGCCATTGCATAAGTACCAAGCCCAAGCATGATGGTAGGAACAATCAAATTCCTTGAGATATTCGCTTCACGGAATAATTCAAGCGCGATTGGAAAAATCGCAAACACGATAACAAAGACACTGACTCCACCATAAGCCAATACTGATGTAGCGATCAAAACTCCAAGAAGGGCTCTCTTAGTACCAATTATTTGAGATACCTTTACAGCAATTGCTTTAGCAGCCCCGGTAGCTTCCATTAATTTACCGAATACGGCTCCTAATAAGAAAAGTGGAAACCAATTCTTGACGAAGCTAACAAGACCAGCCATATACGTATTTGTGTATGCGTCAAAAAAGTCTATTCCAGCCAATAATGCTACCACACCAGCTGATAATGGCGCCACCCAAATAATGGACCAGCCAATATAAGATAAAGTAACAAGTAGTATTAAACCTACAATTATACCAAACATATCGTTCACCTAATTTCTCAAAAGTAGACAATAATTGCTATTATTTCAAGTGCAAATTTCAAACTTAAATTATACTTATCTTTCAAAAATCACAAAATCTAAACCTTCTAACTAGATAATCGATTCTTTCGGAAATTTCAATAACTAGTGAAAAGTTTTGAGGTTACTTCATTATTCATGCATCTTACCAAGGAGTGTGTAAAATAGGTAATATGCAATACTAGCGGGCAGTAGCCCCCACCTTAAGACATAAAGTTAACCTTTTAACAGTTGATAGGGGCGAGCTGCCCGTTATTACATCCCCTTCAGAAAAGGGAGCACACATAAGCTCAATGATATTTTATCGTAGAGCAAGGAGTCTCGAGTCTACGATAAAATGCGATCATGGAAATTCTATTTATCTTCAAAGATTGGTGAACGCTTTTCTAAGAATGCGGCAATTCCAGCTTTACCATCCTCACTGCCGATCGCTAGACCGCCTAATGCCTTTTCCAAACGTAATCCTTCTTCTAAAGTCATTTGCATGCCCTTGTTTATCGCGATTTTGTCATACTTTATTGAAAGCGGAGCATTTTTAGCAATGGTACGAATCAATTCTTCCGCTGCCGGAATCAGTTCTTCTGGCTCCACGACTTTATTTACTAGCCCAATTTCTTTCGCTTCATCAGCTTTGACCTTACGTGCAGTGAAAATCAATTCTTTAGCAACACTTATACCAACTAGTCTAGGTAGGCGTTGAGTTCCCCCATAGGTTGGGAGCAATCCTAAAGTCGCTTCAGGCAAGCCCAATTGCGCTTTTGTGCTCGCAATACGGAAATCACAAGCTAATGATAGTTCACAACCACCACCCAAAGCAAAACCATTTATCGCAGCTACAACAGGACGAGGATAATTTTCTAACAAAGCTAAAGTCTGATAGGTTTCTTCTACACCGTCCATGAAACGTTCGCTTACACTAGGACTTTTACCAGGAACCTCATCCAACAGTTCACTAATATCAGCACCTGCCACAAAGCTACGGCCTTCACCGGTAATAATCACACCACTAATTGAACGGACGTCTTTATACATCGTGTCCACACAGTGGCGGAGTTCTGTAAGCAACGCAGCATTAAGCGCATTGAGTACTTCAGGACGGTTCATCGTAATGTAAGCAATAGAATCCTTTACTTCATACTTAATATTTTGGTAATCCATTTTTGTCCTCCTAATCTTTGAGTAACCATAATTTTTCAGCCCCGCTGCGCTCTATCTTGTGATAATCATCACAAGATAGAGCGTCATTCATCGTGCTTAAAAGTAAACAGGGGAGCGTTTTATAACTATTATTAAACTAGTGCTGGAGTCTTGTCTGCAAAGATTGCCCCAGAGTTGAACATTTCTTCGATTTCTGCATCAGTATAGCCAAGCGCACTAAGAACTTCTGCATTATGCTCTCCAAAATGTGGTGCCCTCTCACATGGTGGCGCTACATTTGTAGAGAACTGAATTGGTGAGCAAGGGATAACTGTTTCTCTGCCGCTTTCAAATTTAAATTTAGTAAGGTTACCATTTGCCCAGCCTTGAGGGTCCTTATGCACATCAGCAAAGTGTCTAATCCTTTCGCAAGGTACATCATTAGCAGTGAATTGGTCGACCCAATACTGTAAGTCTTGAGATGCAAAAGCGTCATCCATCATTTTAACCATTTCAGGTCTACGCTTCTTAACCTCTTCCAAAGTATTGTATCGAGCATCATCGATAAGGTGTTCAAGACCTAACACTTTACAAACTGTTTCATAGAAACGTCCATATTCGATAACTGTCAGCATGAACCACTCGCCATCCTTACAACGATAAGAACTCATGAGCGGATGATTTGGTTCTGTACGAGATTTCGGGTATTCGTCACCATATTGAGTAGATAAAACCATCATCGCATATGCCCAAGTCGCTGTACCAAGCAAGGATACAGAAACTCGTTCCCCTTCACCTGTGTTACGCTGTTTAAATAAAGCACCTAAAATACCGGCAGCCAAGCCCAGACTTAACGTATGGTCACCCGCACCAGATGGGGAGTTGTTTGGAGCATAACCAGGTTGGGTCACATCTAGAAGCGCACCACTTCTTGACCAGAAAGCCGTAATATCGAAACCAGGTTTACTTGCTTCAGGTCCTTCCGATCCTAAACCACTAACATGAGCCCAAACTAACTTTGGATACTTTGCATGTAATGTTTCATAATCAAGGCCAAGCTTTGTCAATGATTGTAATCTAGTGTTACTAATAAATACGTCAGCGGATTCAATAAGCTTATGCAATGCTTCCATACCTGCAGGAGATTTCAAATTAAGTGCAATGCCTTTTTTGTTAGCATTTTCAAATTGGTGGATCGGGCTTTCTTCTCTAGTGTTTGGCATACCCATGCTTACGCTATATCCACGAATCGGATCTGGTGCAGGGCCTTCGATTTTAATAACCTCTGCTCCCCAGTCAGCGAGAATACGTGCAGCGGCAGGAGCTGCAGCATAGGTTGATAGTTCAACTACTTTGACGCCTTTTAAAGGGTTACCGAATTCCATTTTGTATTTCCTCCTATGTTTTGAGCATTTTTTATTACACTAACTATACATGCATGATTCGTGCCAATACCTTTCGGAGTGATAAACAAGCGTTTTTACAGAAACAATTGGGTTTATCCAACATTAAATTATTGATCATAGATACAAGTATGTATCGTGTTTTACATAAAAGAACCTGCGGTGATTCAAATGAGTATCTATTATCAGGGTAAACCGAGTTTTACTATTTTTATTGATACAGAACGAAATCATTTTCCGGAAAATTATTTTTATATATTATAAAATGTCACTAATGAGTCACTAATGAGTCAAATGTGTATCACTAAATCATCATATAAATCGTTTAAACTAATAATGAAAGCACTTTATATTTTTAGAGCGGAAATTAATTGTTATTTTGAATGGAGGTTTATTATATGATATTAAGTCCCAGTTACTCTGTGCTAAATAACTCGTTATTTAATAGTTATATGGATGGAATTATTATTATCGCTGACGATCTCGTAAAGGATATTAACCAAAAAGCTTGTGAAATGTTGAACATTAATAAGAGAGAAGTGTTAAATGAATCTTTTGATCAAGTACTTCCAGATGTATTAGTAGAAGACTTTCTTTCAGATAACACGATTTTTATCAATAATTATTGTTTATCTATTAAAGTGATTCCAACTCCCTTTGGATTTCATATCTTAATTCAAGACATTTCGAGAGTGAAAGAAGTATGTAGTCAAGTTTTAGATGATAATATTAACAATGTAGCCAAATTACTGAATGCATCTGATGATGGATTCTCAATAGTCGATAATAAAGGAATAATCACCCATGCGAATGAAACTCTATTACATTATCTAGATATAACTTCTAAAGATATTATTGGCAAATCTTCAAATACTCTTGTCACCAACGGGATTATTAACGAAGTGAGCTTTCGACACGTATCTAGAAACAGAAAAAAGTTCGATCTCAAACAAGTAGTAACTCGAAGAAATACTGGTTTATTAACAACGGCGGTGCCTGTCATTAATTCTATAGGAGAATTAGAATATATCGTTTCCACAAGCAGGGACTTAAATCGTATGAATCAACTTGCTCGCCCGATTAAAAAAACAACTTTTCTTACGCCTAAATGCAGTTCGAATGAAATTGATAACAGCTTTATAAAGATGTTAAGGGACGAAGGCAATGTGGTTGAATCACCATCGATGGTCGAAGCTTTTAACAAAGTACAAAAGGTGATGGATACCGATGCACCTGTGCTAATAATTGGTGAAACAGGAGCAGGAAAAGAAGTCTTTGCAAAAGTACTGCACGAAAAGGGGAGCCGCAAAGATAAGCCATATATCAAAGTGAACTGCGGCGCAATCCCATCTGAGCTCTTAGAGTCTGAACTGTTTGGATATGAAGCTGGTGCTTTCACTGGAGCGAAAAAGGGAGGAAAAAAGGGGTTATTTGAACTTGCAAGTGGCGGAACAATCTTTCTAGATGAAATTACTGCATTATCATTGCCGCTCCAAACAAAACTTTTACGTGTTTTGCAAGAACAAGAAATCATGAGAATTGGTGGAGCTCAGACGATAAAAATTGATGCTCGGATCATTTCCGCAGCCAATGATCTCGAAGAAAAACTAAAAAAAGAGGAGTTTCGAACGGATTTATATTATCGATTGAATGTCGTTCAAATAAATATCCCGCCTCTACGCGATAGACCTGAAGATATCCCTCAGTTAGTTAATCAATACTTAAAAAGACTAAATTTAAAATACAACAAAAAAGTATCTTTTTCATTTAATGCAATCGCCACTCTAAAACATTACTCATGGCCAGGAAACGTAAGAGAATTGATAAATGTAGTTGAAAAATGCGTAATTTTATCTAATAAGAATATTTTGGAAGAGAGCGATCTCCCTAAAGAGATCAGCACGGATGTAATTGATCATCAGGAAGAACTAGGGAATTTAAAAGAGGTATTATATAATACAGAAAAAAAATTAATCGAAAAAGCAATGCTTTATTATGGAAGCACACGAAAAGCAGCAAAAGCATTAGGAGTGAGTCAACCAACAATCGTACGAAAACTGAATAGTTATTTGGAGTCTGGTGAAAGCGCCAAAGAAGTCTCATCTGTCTAACAGACGAGGCTTTTTTTGTTTAGTAATAATGTAGTAGTGTTCATCAATTTTGAAAAACAAGTTAATTATCGTGATGTACAAAAATAAAGAAAACTCGCCGATTGGCGAGCCCTAAGGGCGGAGACAGAAGCGTAGTTGCCCTGATACTTTCCTGGTGTTAGCCAAAGAAAACCCAGAAACATTGATAAAACAACGTTTCTGGGTTTTAGAATCTTTTTAAATCGACCTAAAAAGTCTTGTATACTAGTAAAATATAATAGCTGTTATAACTGCAGCAATTAGCGCTAATAAATTACCAGCTGTCATTAAAATAAATTGATATTTAAAACCATTTTTATGAGTAAGTCCTGTTACAGCTAAGAGTGTTAATACAACGCCTGCATGAGGCATAATCGTTAATACACCCGATGCTATCGCGGAAACTCTATGCATAACTTCAGGATTCATACCCATTTCCAAATATGGACCTGAAAAAGCCTCCATCGCAATCCCTAAACCACCTGATGCAGATCCTGCTATACCCGCCATCGCTGTAGCAGCTACAGATAAACCGATAAGTGGGTCACCAGGGATATTAAGAATGAAATTTGATATTGCTGTAAAACCAGGTGCATTTGTGACAACTACCCCAAAAGCAACAGCAGAAGATGTCATGAATACAGGAGAAATCGCATTAACAGAGCCTGCGTTGAGTATCACTTTTTGATTAGGAATATATTTATTAAATAAAACTCCCGATACAAGAATCGCTATTCCCAACCCAATCAGTACAATGTTTGGTACTTTAAAGGAGCTTCCGATTAAAATTATTACAATTAATACTAGCATTGGTAGTATACTAACAAAAAACGATGGAATGTCCGTCCTTATGTCACTAGTAGTATTTGTATCCGAATCATAATCTGCAAATGTTTCTCCATTTGCGATACTTTTGTTTAATGCATAATTCATATACCATAGTCCAAATATAATGGCTACTACTGATCCAATCACACCCAAGAGCGGTGCAGCTGTTACGGTTGTCCCTAAATAAGCTGTTGGAACGACGTTTTGAATCGAAGGAGTACCAGGCATCATAGTCATTGTAAATGTACCAATACCGAGCATGACTGGAATGGTTATCAAATTCCAAGCAATATTTAATTCTTTAAATAATGGTTTGGCAAGTGGAACGATGACAAATAACACAACAAATAAACTAATACCACCATAAGTTAAAATGGAACCAATTAGAAAAACAGCTATCAATACAGAGAAAGGCTTATCTGTTCCAGTTGCACTTAGCACTTTTTGAGCAATTGATTGAGCTGCTCCACTTTTCTCTATATACTTCGCTAAAATAGCTCCTAGTAAAAAGACAGCAAAATAATTAATGACAAAGTTTGTTAACCCTCTCATATATGAGTTATCTGGGCCAACTAAAGATGAAAAAAAGTCCATCCCATTTGTTACAATAACAACAATGGAAGAAAGTGGTGCTACAAAAAGGATGCTGTATCCTTTCATTGATAAATAGATAATTAATACAATAGCGACTACGATACCTATAAGCCCTAATATTTCCATGGTGTTTCTCCTTTACATTATGCGTTAGGGTTGTTTATTAATAATACAATACATATACCTCCACCAATACAAGTACTAGGAATACGACATTTGTCATTTCTTTCTATTCGTTCATACATTAACGAAATAGTAATTCTTCTTCCACTTACTCCTAAGAAACCATGATTTTCGTATGCTTGTCTCAATACATTTTCGGGAAGATATCTTGCGCCCCATTCTCTTGCACAATCAACAGTTCTTGTTCTTCAGTTCTGATAAAATCCATTGTTTGTTTCCTCCTAAATGTTCTTTTCTTAAGCCTCCTCCAAACGGTCACAGTGACGCCCCGAATAATCTTGTTTCACAGCGATGTTCCACGGAAAGGGGGTGGTGGTTGCCGTCACAATGACTACATGGGGCCGTTGTCCTCGAAGGCTTATTCTCATTCGCCTTCTCTCTCCCCGCCCCCATCATAAAAATCCCCAATCTCCTTATTAAACAACAGCTTCATGGTCCCGACGGGTCCATTTCGGTGTTTGGCGAGATCGATTTCAATGATGTTGTTATTGCTGTTATCTTTTTGGTAATACTCCTCTCTGTATAAAAGCATGACGAGGTCTGCGTCTTGTTCGATGCTGCCGGAGTCACGGAGATCGGACATGAGCGGGCGCTTGTCAAATTCTTTGTTCCACACCCCGTGATAACTGCGAGAGCAGAATGATTGGGACTTGATATTGTTTGGCGATTTGTTTTAATTCCTTTGTGATGCTACCAATCGCCAAGTCATGGCGATCATGTTTCCCGGTCATCGCAATCAATTGCAAATAATCAATCACAACAAGATAATCTTCAGTAGGGAATTCTCGGCGTGTTTTTTGGATTTGTGCACGAATGTCTGCGATTGTTTGGCGGGATTGTTCATGAATATGTAGATTCCATTTGTAATAGGTTTCGAGGGCGTGGTTGGCTTGTCTCTGATCCTCTTCATTAAAGAGCCGATAGGGATTTTTCCATTTGGCTCCATGGATGCCTGATAGCGTACTCAAAATCCGCTTTGCCAGCTGTTTCTCTGGCATTTCGAGGGAAAACACATCCGTTACTCCCCCCTTTTTACAGCAATTGATTGCTAGCTTTAAGGCAAAAGCTGTTTTCCCCATCTATGGGCGACCGGCCAGAATAATTAAATCTCCCTTGTTCCAGCCACCGGTCATTTTATTAAGCGACTCAAAGCCCGTATGTATACCTTGTAAATCACCGTGGTCCTCATACATTTCTTCATAGATTTCCATCAGCAGATCTTTCTTCGTTGTTCCGTTCGTCCGCCCAAGCTCCTGCATTTTAATAAAAGACTGATAAAAACTCTCTGCTTTTTCCATGCTGCCTTCGTTTAAGAAGCTAGCAGCTACCCGCTTAAGTTCACGAACTTTATATTGTTCGAGCACAAGTCGCTGGTAATCCTCAATATGAGCTGCGCTTGAACAAAATGCCGCGAGATTGCTTAGGTAGCTTACGCCGCCGATGTTTTCTATCTCGTCTTCGAGCTTATAGAGCAACGTAATCATGTCAATCGCTCGTGCTTCCTCTCTCAGCTCAATCATTGCTTGGAAAATCAGTTGATTCCTTTTTACCGAAAAGTGTAACGGTTCGAGAGTCAACTCAGAAATGAGGACCGGTTCTAAAAAAATCGCCCCAAGAACCATATTCTCAGCTGCTAGCAAGTCTTCGTGGTGATGAGTTAAGTAACCAACATGGCTCTGGTTTGGATCGTCCAGATAATTGGTCCCGTTCAATTCGCTCCCTCCCTTCACTTTCCCATTGTTTTAGTTGGTTGAGAAAGTCATTCTCTTCTTTGCGATAAACCGCAATCTCAGCAATCACAGGGGGAAACGGGCTTTTCGCGATATGAGCCATTAATCGATTGTTCACCTGGGAATACTCCATTTTGCGACACATATTGATCCAAATGAGGAGCGTTTCGTCGCTAATTTTAAAATTAGGGTACATCGATTGAATTTGTTCTAGTATTTTCAATACTTCATGCTTCTCCATATTCGTTTCCCTCCCAATCACAGCCTGCCTTGATGTTCCAGCCGAGCCATCCGCTCATCTAACGTCTCACCCCTGAGGCTGTTGCTTTTACTCTTTGCTTTAAGCTTAGCTAACCGGCTGAAAATTGCGGCCTCGTAATACTTCATGCTGTGGATGGTCTGTTGTGGAGAGGCACCGGTATAAATCGAATGAATTTCTTCCATCCATGCCATCAGCTGTTCCAGTGGTACTTCCTGGTCAGCAAGTTTTTGAAGTGAAAGGAGGTCTGTTGCTGAGAGGCTTGTTCCTTTTTTCCGGAGCCCAATAAACTTTTTAGTCATTGCCTCAATCTTTCGAGTTCGTTCCTCGTTCTTCGAATCTGCATGCGGTATTGTGGACGGGGCATCCTCTTCTTTCTCAACCTTCTGCTCTCTTTCTTGATTTTGTTCTTTATTCGTTTCTTCCTTGTTTTCAGTTGGTTCTCCCTTCGTTTCGCGAAACAGAGAGCAAAAAAAATCAACAAACCCACTCCTTTGAATCTGTTCTAGATTTAAGAGCGTAAACAACGTTCCGACACTGCTCTCCTCTACGAAAATCAAGCGTTTCTTGACTAATTTATCGACCGCCCGTTTAATCGTACTTTTTGAGTAAAGCTTTTCGCCTCTTCCTTCACGGTAACCAAGATCCTCCGCTAACTTCGAATAGGCTCGTATATATTGACCTTTTTTCAAGCGCATGCCATTGACCATTCTTCCATCTTCCCTTGTTGCCTGCGTAACCAACAACAAAAACAAACGAAATGGCACAACCTCTTTCCAAAGTTCCGTCTCAATCACATCACGAGATAATTTTACCCAACCACACATTTATGTCACCCTCTTAAGTTATATATTCTTCCAATCGTTATATAGAGATAAAACTTTAAAAAGGACAGGGGTGGGAGAAGTTTTTTCGAAAAATGACTTTAAGGAGGCCAAATGAAATAATCATGATTTTTAAATGGGTGTCACCAATTAAAATAGCCCCTTTCTAATAGACAAATTGTCCATAAGAAAAGGGCTGTGCTTTCGCATAGATTATTTGGTTGAATGTCCTTCCGTTTTCAATGATAGCGGCCATTCCTCGATGTTCTCGGCCATCTCCCAGAACATGTATTCAAATAAACTTGTTTTAACAACGATTTCTTCTAGTTCAGCTAATTCATGCTCTGGTTTTCCACTTGCGATCTCATTTATTAGGTTTTTACAATCTTCGGCTAACTCGGTAAATTCATCAGAAGAGTACATTTTCACCCAATTTCCATAGAATTCATGGTCGATGGCTCCTGGCCATTTCGCCACTTCTTTCCCGATAAAGTTATAACTCCATGCGCACGCAAGTACGGATGCGACCACATTCTCCACTCCACCTCGTTGCGAGACATTTAGCATATAGCTTGTATACGCTGTCGTTGTAGATGCAGCCTCCGTTGCCTCAAGTTCTTCATTGGAAATCCCGAATTGAGCTGCATATTCACGATGAAGATCCATTTCCATATCCAAGGTGCCATGCAGAAGCTTTGCAAAGGTTGTCATTGTTTTTAAGTCCCGCGCTTTCGCACTTCCTAAAGCAAATAGGCGGCAATACTCAATCAAATAAACATAATCCTGCTTCATATAATGTTTAAACTTTTCTTTTTCTAACCAACCTTGACCAAGCCCTTTAACAAAAGGATGTTCTAAATAAGAATTCCAAATTGGTTCTACTCGCTTCCATAATCGATCCGTAAATAAGCTGCTCATGTTCGTTTCCCCTTTCAATTTTCATCATAATAGATTCGTCAAAGGCCATGTTTTACCTGAGTTGTCAGTAAGTTTTTTAAAAGATTTCTAGAATGGTCTCACCTCATTACATAGGGTGCAAAAAAAAATCATCACTAGTTATAGGGATGATTTTTGGCTACATGTGAAATTGCACCAGTTCCACTTCCCTCCGCTAGTGTTACCTAGATCAGGTTCAAAGGGTCGATAAAAATTTTATCTCTCAGCATTCCATGCTCCCCTAGTCGAATTATTTTATTATATTGTACCTATAAGTATAGGCATATTAGATAGTAAAAGGCAAATATTTCAAAAGGTTCATAGTGTGACAGTGAAACACGGGGACGGTTCTGCCGTTCCGCCATTTTTTTCTAATTCGAGTTTCTGTTGATTATGCCATGTGATTTTTCCCCGATATGAACTCATCGGCTATGGGATCAGTAGGTCGCACCCCATGAATTTTTGGATCTGACTCCCGCTCAATTCTAGTTATGTGGCTGGAAAGGTTCCTCTCTACTCGACCCCAAAAAGTAAAAATATGTAGCAACCTTAATTAAATGCGCCTTCCCTTTCTTATCATTCTTTATATACTATAACAGCCAAAAAGGAGGTGTTTGATTTGGGTATTAGAAGGAATGATGTTTCTTCTCTGTGAAGGCAATAGCACGTCAAATCGCATTAGTGAAACCTGACCTAGTCGGTTTGCAAGAAGCTGAACGATGGCAACTTGAAATTCCCAATCTCCCGATAGTCACTTTCGACTTTGTAAGTTTATTATTAGCTGAATTGAAAAGAAGAGGATTACACTACGAAATAGCAGCTGAGAATCGCAATTTTTTGGGACGACTCCCTGATCTAGACGGGATAACAGAAGCTATAAAAATATTCGATTATATTTATTATCAAATAAACGAAGGGAATTCTTCGAAAAAATTTTGGCCGTTACAGGCACTACCCACTATGAATTTGTCCGTTTCATTACGTATGAATATTCTAATATAAAAGAAAAGGAGGTGTAGCTATGGGCTTAAAAAGACAAGTTGACATTATACTTGAAAAGATGAGCCAAAAAAGGTTTGATGATACAATTGTAATAGAAAATGTTAGCTCTGGATTAAATGATTACGAAAAGGTCTGATAAAGCGAATGAATTTGGCAATAGATGGGGAAATTACCTATCTCTCTATTCGAAATTTGGACCGACTTACAAGATTCGGATACGAGTATTTATCCCAATATTTTGCGAGCAACAAAACAGAAAACAAACCCTCATCAAAAGACCCTCAAAATAAAACAGACGCATCCTCGGTTTCCTAAGCAAATCAAAAAATAGATACTTGAAGTTTGTTCTCCTTTTAAAATTTACATTTAAGAAAGAACGGTGATCAGAATGAAAAATCGGAAAAAGTTATTATTGAAGATCATAGCAGGGTCATTAGCAATAGCACTTATTGGGGGGATACTTTTTATTACAAATTCTTTTGTCGGCAATCCAATTTCAGCATCATTTGCCAATAAGACTATAAAACAATATGTAGAACAAAACTATTCCTCCTTAGATCTTGAATTACAAAAAGCAAGTTATAACTTTAAAGATGGATCATATGCGGCAAGGGCTGAATCTAAAACAAGTATAGATACAAAATTTTATATTTATTATCGTGATGGTGAAATTTTACGGGATGATTATGAAACCTATGTTATAGGGAAATTTAACACCTTACAAAGGCTTTCAGATGAGTATTCTGTTCTTGCAAAAAATATCGTTGCTAGAGAACTAGGGTTTGAGAATAATACTACAATGGTGTTGTACGATAAAGATGAATATGAAAATTCTAATGGTGTTTTAGAACTTGATATGAAGTTTAGTAGAACTTTACCCATGAAAGCAGAGGTTACCATTCGACTTGATTTAAGTGATAGCTCATTAGAAGGCATCGCAAAAGTTTTAACCGATGCACATAAGGCATTTATAAACAATGATTGCATTTTTAACAAATATGACTTATACGCTGAAAATGATGGGATGCTCATAATGGTAAATGGGGTTACTCCAGCGGATATTGAAAGCGGTGAGCTCATAAGCCGACTTGAAGAAGCTAAGAACAATGACAGTGTGGGAGGAATTAGCGTTTTCATAAAAGACTAGAAAAATCCACCGTTTTAGTATCATTTCATACCTCAAGGTACTCATTTTTCATTTTACTTCATTGAAACTCAAGAAATCGAGAAGATCCAAAGTTAATTAACCTATAGAATTCCACTTAAGAAGCTTCTCCATCGAATTTATTCCGGCTTCCAATCAATTGCAGTTTTCTATTAAAAAATGAAGAAAATGATTTCAAAACCTACCTTTTTTTCCACAAAACAAAAAACACTCACAAATATTTATATATCAACATTTGTGAGTGTTTTATCATTTTTTTAATTTACTCGTTTTTACCTACAGATACCGGTGGTCGGGGTCGAACCGACACTCCTCACGGAACACGATTTTGAGTCGTGCGCGTCTGCCAATTCCGCCACACCGGCAAATCATTTGGAGGCGGCAACCGGATTTGAACCGGTGAATAAAGGTTTTGCAGACCTTGGCCTTACCACTTGGCTATGCCGCCGTATTAAACTGGAGCGGAAGACGGGATTCGAACCCGCGACCCCAACCTTGGCAAGGTTGTATTCTACCACTGAACTACTTCCGCATAAATGGCTGGGCTAGCAGGGTTCGAACCTACGAATGACGGAGTCAAAGTCCGTTGCCTTACCACTTGGCTATAGCCCATTCATATCATATTCATTATAATTTAAAATGTGAATATTATGGGGCGATCGAGGGGAATCGAACCCCCGAGTGTTGGAGCCACAATCCAATGCGTTAACCACTTCGCCACGACCGCCATAATAAGTTGGCAGGGGTAGTAGGAATCGAACCCACACTGGAGGTTTT
>NZ_WOFU01000007.1 GCF_016879755.1 Bacillus sp. B15-48 | reverse complement strand
CAAGATGAGATTTCCCATAGTTTATACTAGTAAGATCCCTGAAAGATGATCAGGTTGATAGGTCAGAGGTGGAAGCGCGGCGACGTGTGGAGCTGACTGATACTAATCGATCGAGGACTTAACCTAATAAGTTAAGATTGATACTCGAATTGCTTTTCTTCTTACAAACATTATCTAGTTTTGAGGGAACAAACCTCAATTTAATAATCGTCTGGTGGCGATAGCGAGAAGGTCACACCCGTTCCCATGCCGAACACGGAAGTTAAGCTTCTCAGCGCCGATGGTAGTTGGGGGATTCCCCCTGTGAGAGTAGGACGTTGCCAGGCACTAAAAAAAGAACAGCTGAAAAGCTGTTCTTTTTGTGTTACAGGAAATGGTATTTTTACTAATTAGATTAGAGTACAAGCAGATGAACCGTTTTTTATTACTAGTACTTGGATAATAATCAGTTTTTTGAAAGATAATGCTGGT
Organism: Bacillus sp. B15-48; assembly: GCF_016879755.1. Taxonomy (GTDB): domain Bacteria; phylum Bacillota; class Bacilli; order Bacillales; family Cytobacillaceae; genus Mesobacillus_B. Next base: position 213,724 of record NZ_WOFU01000007.1, on the reverse strand, counting down.
AATCGACTTTTTTATCCGAGTACTGGCATTAAAGTTTCCTTTTTAATCCGAGTAGTAGGAATATAAATGGTAAATTTATGGTAAAACCGCGTGTTTAATCCGAGTACTAAGATTATTTCCCCCTATTTTATCTTCATATAACCAGTACTAGCATTATTTTTATGAATTTAATCCCAGTACTCAGATTAAAATTCCTTGAAAAAATCACTTAATCCAAGTACTAGGTATAAACCGGCATGTAAAATCAACTTAATGCGAGTACTCGGAATAAATTGGGAACCATGTATAGCTGACTTAATCCAAGTACTCAGAATAAACCAGCATGCAAAAACACATAATCCAAGTACTCAGAATAAAACCAGCATGCAGCCCGCAGATAATCCAAGTACTCAGAATAAACCAGCATGCAGACCGCACATAATCCAAATACTCGAATAAATCACACCATGTGCAGCGCACCAATAAGTATAATAACCAATTACAAATTGATAGTCCAAACAGAAACCTAACCACTCACCTTCCTTCACACAAGTTTTAACCCCCATAAATAGGGAAATAATAAGAAAAGCGACTTTACAAATCTATCGTTTTCTGTGAAGATTAGCTTTGTTGCTAACATACTGGAGGGAATGAAAATGCTGGAAAATAGCTTAGTAATGGTGACCATCATTCTCGTTATTAATATTGTATATGTTTCTTTTTTTACAATAAGGATGATACTTACCTTAAAAGGGCAGAGATATACGGCTGCTGCCATCAGTACGGTTGAAGTAGTCATTTACGTAGTTGGTCTAGGGTTAGTCTTAGATAATTTAAACCAAATTCAAAACTTAATTGCTTATGCTCTCGGTTATGGTATCGGTGTGATTGTCGGTACGAAGATTGAGGATAAATTAGCCCTTGGCTACATAACAGTGCATGTGATCACGAAAGAATATGACCGTGATTTACCTAGAATCTTACGGGAGAAAGGCTATGGTGTAACGAGTTGGGCAGCTAACGGCCTTGAAGGAGATCGAATGGCATTGCAAATCCTTACACCAAGGAAGTTTGAGCTAAGGCTTTATGAAACGATAAAGGAACAAGACCCTAAGGCGTTTATCATTGCCTATGAACCGAAGACGATTTATGGAGGATTCTGGGTAAAAAATGTAAAGAAAGGAAAGCTATTTAGGAATGAGCAAAAAAACAAGGAAAAAAATATTTGAAGTTCAAGAAAATGAAACGATAAATGATTGTCTCGAACGGATAACGAAAGAAGGGTTTATGCCGGTTCGAAGAATGGATAAGCCAATTTTTAAAGAAGTGGTAAATAATGGGGAGGTTGATTATGAACCTGCCGGAGCGGTCATTCAGTTTGAAGCGAAACCAATCGACTAATAACCGTTCAATCTCAAACTTTTATAACCTATGTTATAGTTGAAAATACGAACATTATAAAGGTGTATTTTATAAATGTTCGATTATTGATTGACAAATGATAAATATAGTTGTTAATATGTAGGTGGCATTAAATAAAAAATAATTTTCCTTCGTATAATAATGGGGATATGGCCCAAAAGTTTCTACCCAATGACCGTAAATTATTGGACTATGAGGGAAAGTAGTTCCTTAATTGGAAGGGGAAGAAATGTATTCATTCATGAATACCATTTCTTTGTCATCTTTAAGCCCGAGCAGACTACTTTCTCTCATAATATAGAGAAGGATTTTGTTCGGGCTTTTTTCATATTTATAATAGAATAGGGGTTGAAAGCATGAGCGCCGAGGTTGGTGTAATTATGGGGAGTACATCTGATTGGGAAACAATGAAACACTCCTGTGATATACTCGAGCAACTGGAAATTCCTTATATAAAAAAAGTTGTATCAGCGCATAGAACACCTGATTTAATGTTTGATTTTGCTGAAAATGCAAGGAATCAGGGGTTAAAAGTCATTATTGCTGGCGCAGGCGGAGCTGCCCATCTTCCCGGAATGGTTGCTGCTAAGACGACATTACCTGTAATTGGAGTTCCTGTTCAATCAAGAGCCTTAAATGGGTTGGATTCCCTCCTATCGATCGTTCAAATGCCAGGAGGTGTTCCAGTAGCTACTGTAGCTATTGGTACGGCAGGAGCGAAAAACGCTGGACTTTTAGCAGCACAAATATTATCAGCTTTTGATAAGAATATTGCTGAGAGACTGGAGAAACTAAGAGAAGATACAAAAAATGCTGTATTAGAAAGCAGTGGTGAACTTGAGTAATAAAGTAATTTTACCAGGGCAAACGATCGGGATTATCGGTGGAGGACAATTAGGAAAAATGATGGCTTTATCCGCGAAAGCAATGGGATTTCGCGTTGTAGTCCTTGACCCTGTTGAAGATTGTCCTTGCGGTCAAGTAGCAGATGAGCAAATCGTTGGCGCCTATTATGACCTTCAAGCCATTGAACAGCTAGCCGATAAAAGTGATGTAATCACATATGAATTTGAGAATATTAGCGCTGAAGCACTTGAATGGTTAACCTCCTATGCCTACGTACCACAAGGAACGAAGCTATTAAAAGAAACTCAAAATCGGGTGACTGAAAAAGCAGCAATACAAGCTGCAGGGGTTGAATTGGCTCCATATGCGATCATTGAAGAACTAGAAGATGTTCACTTAAGTTTGAATGAAATAGGCCTTCCAGCCGTCTTAAAGACAGCTACGGGTGGGTATGACGGGAAAGGACAGTTAGTCATTAACCATCCGAACGATTTAAAGAAGGCTGGGCAATTGATTGATCAAGGAACATGTGTGTTAGAAAAGTGGATTCCATTTGAGAAAGAAATTTCGGTGATTATTACTAGAAATCCAGATGGTGAAATTTCGGTTTTTCCTGTCGGTGAAAATATTCATAATAATAATATTCTTCATCAAACGATTGTCCCTGCGAGAATTAGTAAAACAGCTGAAGAAAAGGCAGTCGCTTCTGCTGAAAAATTAGCAGCTGAACTTCATTTAGTTGGGACATTGGCTGTGGAAATGTTTTTAACTACAGACGAAAAAATTTATATAAATGAGTTGGCGCCACGTCCGCATAATTCGGGCCATTACTCAATCGAGGCATGTGAAACCTCACAATTTGAACAACATATTCGAGCTGTTGCTAATTGGCCGCTTGCTAGCACAGAATTATTAAAGCCTGTCGTTATGGTTAATATTTTAGGTCAACATCAAGAAGCCCTTCTTGAAAAAATACCTGAATTAAAAGATTGGAAAATCCATTTATACGGCAAGCAAGAAGCGAAGGTTAATCGGAAAATGGGTCATGTTACACTCTTAAGGGATACAGTAGAAGAGGCAATTAAAGAAGCTGAGGATAGCAAAATCTGGAAATGAGCAGAAAAAATCAGGGGGTAAATAGATGATCGATCGTTATACGAGACCTGAGATGGGCGCCATTTGGACAGAAGAAAATCGTTTTAAAGCATGGTTAGAGGTTGAAATCCTTGCTTGTGAGGCCTGGGCTGAATTAGGGGAAATTCCAAAAGAAGATGTGAAGAAAATTCGGAAAAGCGCATCTTTCGACATCGACAGAATTTTCGAAATCGAACAAGAAACGAGACATGATGTTGTTGCCTTCACTAGAGCAGTTTCAGAAACACTTGGTGAAGAACGAAAATGGGTTCATTATGGATTAACTTCAACGGATGTCGTTGATACTGCATTATCGTATTTATTAAAACAAGCAAATACGATTTTATTGAAAGATTTAGAAGGCTTTGTAGAGATTCTAAAAAACAAAGCACAGGAACATAAATATACTGTCATGATGGGACGGACACATGGAGTTCATGCAGAGCCAACCACTTTCGGACTAAAGTTGGCCCTTTGGTATGAAGAAATGAAGCGCAACCTTGAACGATTCAAACGTGCTGCGAGCGAAGTGGAGTTCGGGAAAATTTCAGGTGCGGTAGGCACATATGCAAATATCAATCCGTACGTTGAAAGCTATGTATGTGAGAAATTAGGAATACAGCCAGCCCCTATCTCTACACAGACGTTGCAGCGAGACCGTCATGCGCACTATATGTCGATAATTGCCTTAATTGCGACGTCAATTGAGAAATTTGCCGTCGAAATTCGCGGTTTGCAAAAAAGTGAAACTCGTGAAGTGGAAGAGTTTTTTGCGAAAGGTCAAAAAGGTTCATCAGCTATGCCGCATAAGCGTAACCCAATTGGTTCTGAAAATATGACTGGAATGGCTCGTGTAATCCGTGGGTATATGATGACTGCCTATGAGAATGTGCCGTTATGGCATGAGCGTGATATTTCTCATTCATCAGCGGAGCGTGTCATCTTTCCAGATGCCACTATCGCCTTGAATTATATGTTAAATCGCTTTGGAAATATCATTAAAAATTTAACGGTTTACCCTGAAAATATGAAACGGAATATGGATCGTACACTTGGCCTGATTTATTCACAGCGTGTGTTACTAGCTTTAATTGATAAAGGAATGGCTCGTGAAGAAGCGTATGACACGGTGCAACCGAGAGCGATGGAGGCTTGGGAAAAACAAGTTCCTTTCCGCCGATTAATTGAAAATGATGTGAAAATTTCCTCCTTCCTCAAGGCTGACGAGATTGACGACTGTTTTGATTATAATTATCACATTAAGCATGTAGATACCATTTTTGAACGTCTAGGCCTATAAAAATAAAAGGAAAGGGGAAACCTACCTTTCCTAGTTTCACGCGACTGAAAATTCCTAATCTTCTTATTGAGGGAGCGGTAAAATGGAGAAAAAAGAGCTACTGTATGAAGGAAAAGCAAAGCGAGTTTACCTGACAGATGATGATGGTGTCGTGTGGATTGAGTACAAGGATTCGGCAACGGCATTTAATGGTGAAAAAAAGGCTGAGATCGTTGGAAAAGGCCGTTTAAATAACGAGATTACTAGCCTGTTATTCGCAATGCTACATGATAAAGGTATTCATTCACATTTTATTAAAAGAATTTCGGAAACAGAACAACTTGTAAAGCGCGTGAACATTATTCCGCTTGAAGTGATTGTCCGAAATCATGCTGCAGGTAGTTTCTCCAAACGGCTTGGCTTTGAAGAGGGGCAAAAGCTTAAACGACCGCTCGTCGAATTTTGTCTAAAAAATGATAGGCTCGGTGACCCACTCATAACAGATGATCAAATCGATGTTTTAGATATTGCAACAGTGGAAGAAGTTGCACTCATAAAAGAAAAAGCCCTAGTAATGAATAAATTCTTATTAGAATTTTTTCAAGAAGTCAACTTGCGCTTAATTGATTTTAAACTTGAATTTGGGAAAGATACAGAGGGAAATATTATTCTCGCTGATGAGGTTTCACCCGATACTTGCCGATTATGGGATATTGAAACGAATGAAAAACTAGATAAAGACGTATTCCGACATGATTTAGGAAGTCTCACAAAGGCCTATGAAATTATATTAGGAAGATTGGGAGGGAAATTCATTGTATAAAGTTAAAGTATATGTCACGTTAAGAGAAAGTGTACTTGACCCACAAGGAACAGCTGTAAAAAAATCTTTGCAAACGATGGGATATGGAGCAGTTGAGGATGTCCGCATTGGAAAGTATATGGAATTAACAATAGAGAAGTCAGATCGTGATGTTGAGGAAACCGTTAAGGAAATGTGTGAAAAACTTCTTTCTAACCCTGTAATCGAAGATTATCGTTATGAGGTAGAGGAGGTTGTTGGCCAGTGAAATTCGCAGTCATAGTCTTTCCAGGCTCCAATTGTGATGTTGATATGTATCATGCAGCAAAAGATGAACTAGGAGAAGAAGCTGAATACGTATGGCATGATGCAACTAGCCTTGATGGATATGATGCCATCCTCCTTCCCGGTGGTTTTTCTTTTGGTGATTATTTACGTACAGGGGCGATTGCAAGGTTTAGCCCAGTTATGAAAGAAGTGATTAAGGCAGCGGAAGCTGGGAAGCCAGTACTCGGTGTCTGTAATGGATTTCAAGTATTACTCGAGGCGGGTCTCCTTCCTGGAGCGATGCGCCGTAACGAAAGTTTAAAATTTATTTGTCGTCCTGTTTCTTTAAAAGTAGAAAATAATGAGACGATGTTTACAAATAGATATGAACAAGGCGAAGTAATTGAAGTTCCAGTTGCCCATGGAGAGGGAAATTACTATTGCGACGCACAAACACTTGAGCAATTAAAAGCGAATAAGCAAATTGTTTTCACGTATGATGGAACAAACCCAAATGGAAGCATTGAAAATATTGCTGGAATTATGAATGAAAAGGGCAATGTTCTCGGAATGATGCCACATCCGGAGCGCGTCGTTGATGAATTACTTGGCGGAGCCGCCGGATTAAAACTTTTTAAGTCAATCGTAAAACAATGGAGGGAATCACATGCGGTTAATGCTTGAACCAAGTCCCGAGCAAATTAAGTCAGAACAAATTTATCGCACAATGGGAGTAACGGATGATGAGTTTAAGCGAATCGAAGACATTCTCGGGCGGTTACCGAATTATACTGAATTAGGTCTGTTTTCCGTTATGTGGTCGGAGCATTGCAGCTATAAAAACTCTAAACCAGTATTAAGAAAGTTCCCAGTAACAGGAGAGCGTGTACTACAAGGACCAGGAGAAGGGGCAGGAATCGTCGATATTGGGGATGAGCAGGCTGTTGTGTTTAAAATCGAGAGCCATAACCATCCTTCGGCAATTGAACCATATCAAGGCGCAGCTACTGGTGTTGGCGGGATTATTCGTGACGTTTTCTCAATGGGAGCGAGACCGATTGCGCTGTTAAACTCCCTTCGATTTGGTGAACTTCAATCGAATCGTGGCAAATATTTATTTGAAGAGGTTGTTGCTGGAATTGCTGGCTATGGAAACTGTATCGGAATTCCAACGGTTGGCGGTGAAATTCAATTTGATGATTGCTATGAAGGTAATCCGCTTGTTAACGCCATGTGTGTCGGAATTATTGATCATAAAGATATTAAAAAAGGCCAAGCGCACGGTGTTGGCAATACGGTCATGTATGTTGGAGCAAAAACAGGCCGTGATGGGATTCATGGAGCTACATTTGCTTCAGAAGAGTTAACTGAACAATCCGATGAAAAACGCCCTGCAGTTCAAGTAGGTGACCCTTTCATGGAAAAACTTCTGTTAGAAGCTTGTCTTGAAGTCGTTCAGTCAGATGCCCTCGTTGGGATTCAAGACATGGGAGCAGCAGGTCTTGTAAGTTCTTCTTCGGAAATGGCAAGTAAGGCAGGTTCGGGGATTGAGATGAACCTAGACCTTGTACCGCAACGTGAAACAGGAATGACTCCATATGAAATGATGTTATCAGAATCTCAAGAACGGATGCTTTTAGTTGTAAAAAAAGGAAGAGAGCAAGAAATTGCAAGTTTATTCGAACGTTATGGATTAGAAGCAGTTGCGATTGGCCATGTGACAGATGATAAAATGCTTCGCTTAGTTCATAAGGGAGAAGTTGTCGCTCAAGTTCCTGCTGATGCTCTTGCTGAAGATGCCCCTGTCTATCATAAACCATCAAGCGAACCAGCTTATTTCCGTGAATTTCAAGCAATGGAAAATGAGGTTCCGGCTGTTGGAAATGTTGAAGAAACACTTGTAAATCTATTAAAACAACCGACGATTGCGAGCAAAGAATGGGTTTATAATCAATATGATTATATGGTTCGCACAAACACAGTCGTTGCACCAGGCTCAGATGCTGCAGTTGTACGTATCCGCGGAACTGAAAAGGCATTAGCGATGACAACAGACTGTAACTCTCGCTATATTTATTTAGATCCTGAAACAGGCGGGAAAATCGCTGTTGCCGAAGCAGCAAGGAATATCGTTTGTTCAGGCGGTGAACCGCTTGCGATTACGGATTGTTTAAACTTCGGTAACCCTGAGAAACCGGAAATTTTCTGGCAACTTGAAAAATCCGCAGATGGAATTAGTGAAGCGTGCCGAGCGTTTAATTCACCAGTTATTAGCGGAAACGTTTCTTTATATAATGAAACAAACGGAACAGCTATTTATCCAACTCCGGTTATTGGGATGGTTGGTTTAGTTGAAAACGTTAAAGATGTAACAACGCAACAGTTTAAGCAAACTGGAGACTTAATTTATCTATTAGGGGAAACAAAGCCTGAATTTGGCGGAAGTGAATTACAGAAACTTGTTCATGGAAAAATCTTTGGAAAAGCACCTGAATTGGATCTTGAGGTAGAAACAAAGTACCAGCAGCAAGTGTTGACAGCGATTCGTGCAGGTGTCGTTGCTTCTGCTCATGATGTTTCTGAAGGCGGTGTTGCAGTTGCGTTAGCAGAGTCATTAATGGGAGCAGATAATCTTGGTGCAGAAGTGGATCTTTCAGGAGACACTGTTGCCGCTCTATTTAGTGAATCGCAGTCTCGATTTATTTTATCAGTGAAAAAAGAACAACAAGAACAGTTCGAACAGCTGACAGACGCTGTACTAATTGGCAAGGTTGTTGAAGAGCCGAAGCTTCGTATTGCTGTAGATGGAAACAAAGCGGTTGAACTCGAGGTAAACAAACTGAAAGAGGCTTGGAAAGGAGCTATCTCATGCTTGCTGAACTAAAAGGGTTGAATGAAGAATGTGGTGTGTTTGGTATTTGGGGGCATGAAAATGCAGCGCAGATCACTTATTATGGTCTGCAAAGCCTTCAACATCGTGGTCAGGAAGGGACAGGAATTGTCGTAACCGATGGGAAGAAGTTAAAAGCTGCCAAAGGCGAAGGTTTAGTGACAGAGGTTTTTAATAAGAAAATGGTTGAAGAACTTACGGGAACTTCAGCAATTGGCCATGTTCGTTATTCAACGGCAGGTGAATCCGGGTTTGAAAATGTCCAGCCCCTTTTGTTCCATTCACAAACGGGAAGCCTAGCGCTTGCTCATAATGGGAATTTAGTCAATGCGACGGCTTTAAAGCATCAGCTTGAAGGCCAAGGGAGTATTTTCCAAACTAGTTCAGACACCGAAATATTAGCTCATCTAATAAGAAGGAGCGGGTATTCTACTTTAAAAGACCAAGCAAAGAACGCATTATCAATGATTAAAGGGGCATATGCCTATTTAATTATGACCGAGACAGAGATGCTTGTGGCCCTAGACCCGAACGGGTTAAGACCTTTATCGCTCGGGAAACTTGGTAGTTCGTACGTGGTTGCTTCAGAAACTTGTGCATTTGATATTATTGGTGCTGAATTTGTCCGAGATGTCCTTCCGGGAGAGCTATTAATCATTAACGATGAAGGAATTCGGTCTGAAATTGTGTCGATTAACTCTAATATGACTCTCTGTGCAATGGAATACGTGTATTTTTCAAGACCTGATAGTGATATCCAAGGAATTAACGTTCATACAGCTAGAAAAAAACTTGGGAAACAATTAGCGATTGAAGCTCCCATTGAGGCGGATGTTGTCACAGGGGTACCGGACTCAAGCATTTCTGCTGCGATTGGATTCGCAGAGGAATCAGGCATTCCTTACGAGATGGGCTTAATTAAAAATCGTTATGTTGGTCGAACATTTATTCAGCCTTCTCAGTCGCTTAGAGAGCAGGGTGTGAAAATGAAGCTCTCTGCTGTCCGTGGAGTTGTTGAAGGTAAACGGGTAATTATGGTGGATGATTCAATCGTCCGCGGCACTACGAGTCTTCGGATTGTTCGAATGCTAAAAGACGCGGGGGCATCGGAAGTTCATGTTGTCATCAGTTCACCACCAATTAAGAATCCATGTTTTTATGGGATTGATACCTCTTCACGAGAAGAGCTCATTGCATCTGATAAGTCAGTAGAGGATATTAGAGAAATTATCGGTGCGGATTCGTTGACGTTTTTAAGTGTAGACGGAATGCTAAATTCTATTGGTGTTCAAGGTGAAGGTGAAACACAAGGACGTTGTGTTGCGTGTTTTACAGGAAAGTATCCAACAGAAATTTATCCAGAAAAGGAAAATGCAACAGCTGAGTAATGGTAATAATAATTAAATCAATGGCAGAAGGAACACAATTCAACGTTCATAAACGTGTTCCTGTTTCTTGCTTAAGAGATAAAATCCTTTCGTGACAGCGGAGATTAAAAATGGGGGTATAGAAATGGCGGATGCCTATAAGCAGGCTGGTGTGGATATTGAGGCAGGCTATGAATCAGTAGAACGGATGAAAAAACATGTTCAACGAACGCTTCGCCCTGAGGTGCTCGGTGGCTTAGGTGGCTTTGGTGGAATGTTTGATTTATCAGCTCTAGGGCTGAAGGAGCCAGTACTTGTATCAGGAACGGATGGTGTCGGAACGAAGCTGATGCTTGCATTTATGATGAACCGACATGATACGATCGGTATTGATGCGGTAGCAATGTGTGTGAATGATATCGTTGTCCAAGGGGCAGAACCACTTTACTTTCTAGATTATATCGCCTGTGGGAAAGCGGAGCCGGAACGAATTGAGGCAATTGTTAAAGGAGTAGCAACTGGCTGCGAACAGGCCGGTTGTGCCTTAGTCGGCGGTGAAACAGCAGAAATGCCAGGAATGTATAAAGAGGAAGAATACGATCTCGCTGGGTTTGCTGTTGGTGCTTGTGAAAAGTCTGGCATAATAACTGGTTCTGACATTGAGTCTGGAGATGTGTTGATTGGACTAGCATCAAGTGGAATTCATAGTAATGGTTATTCTCTTGTAAGAAAAATATTACTAGAGGATGCCGGTTTGAATTTGAATCAATCTATTGACGGGCTAGAAGGCACTCTCGGGGATGAATTGCTCACACCAACTAAAATATATGTAAAATCGATTCTTTCTGCATTAAAGAAATTCAACCTAAAGGGAATCGCTCATATTACCGGTGGGGGATTTGTTGAAAATATCCCGAGAATGCTCCCTGAAGGAATAGGTGCCGAGGTAAAAGAAGGTAGCTGGGAGATCCAACCGATCTTTAAACTACTGGAATCAATCGGAAATCTCGAACGAAAAGAAATGTATAATATTTTTAATATGGGCATCGGAATGGTCGTCGTTGTATCACAGGATGACGCTGATGAAGTGATTTCGCATTTTGAAAATTGTGGTGAGAAGGCTTCAATTATTGGCTCAGTTACATCTGAAGCTGGGATAAAGGTTCAATTAGCTGGAGGAGCATCATGAAAAAAATAGCCGTATTTGCATCGGGGAGTGGGAGCAATTTCCAGGCTATTTTAGACGCAATTAAGAAGGGTGACTTGAAAGCAGAGCTATGCATGCTAATCTGTGATCGCCCAGGTGCTTTTGTCGTTGAACGGGCAGAAAATGGTGGGGTCCCTACCTATGTTTTTAGTCCAAAGAGTTATCCGGATAAAGCTGCCTATGAGACAAAAATTGTTGATTTGCTTGAAGAGTTACAAATTGATTTTATTGTTTTAGCAGGATATATGAGACTTGTCGGACCAACACTTTTAAATAGATATGAAGGTAGGATTGTTAATATTCATCCATCGATTCTGCCTGCTTTTCCTGGAAAGGATGCAATTGGTCAAGCATTGGCTGCCGGAGTTAAGAAAACGGGTGTCACTGTTCATTATGTTGATGCAGGTATGGATACAGGTGAGGTCATTGCACAAAGAACGGTTGAAGTAATTCCAGGTGAATCAATAGAATCGCTTCAGGAAAAGGTCCAAAAAGTAGAGCATGAATTATACCCATTAGTGGTCGAGTCGCTTTTGAACAGAACAGAGGAGAGATCGTTATGACAAAGAAACGCGCCTTAATATCAGTATCTGATAAAAATGGAATTGTTGATTTTGCTAAAGAATTGGTTACGCTCGGTTTTGAAATCGTATCGACAGGTGGGACTAAAAATGCGTTAGCGGAAGCTGGAGTACCTGTCATTGGAATTAGTGATGTGACTGGATTTCCTGAAATTCTTGAAGGTCGTGTAAAGACGTTACATCCAAATATTCATGGAGGACTGCTCGCAAAAGTCGGTGAAGAAAGTCATCGTAAGCAGCTTGATGAGCATGGAATTAAACCAATTGAATTAGTCTGTGTAAATCTATATCCTTTCCAACAAACGATTGCCAAGCCGGATGTGACTGTGGAAGATGCGATTGAAAATATTGATATTGGCGGTCCAGCCATGCTTCGTGCTTCTGCTAAAAACCATGAGTACATTACCGTTTTAGTTGATCCGGTAGATTATCAAACAGTTCTTGAAGAATATCGTCAGAATGGACGAACGGAAGCAGTAACACGTCGTAAGTTGGCGGCAAAAGTGTACCGCCATACTGCAGCTTACGATGCAATGATTGCTGAGTATATGACAAACCTCGCCGGAGAAGAAAATCCAGAAAAAATGACTGTAACCTATGAGTTAAAACAAAACTTACGCTATGGTGAAAATCCACATCAAAAAGCGGCGTTTTATCGCAAACCGCTTGGTTCAGTCTTTTCAATTGCCAATGGCAATCAGCTTCATGGAAAAGAACTCTCTTATAATAATATCAATGATGCCGATGCGGCTCTCCAGATTGTTAAAGAATTTAATGAGCCTGCAGCTGTAGCAGTAAAACATATGAACCCATGTGGAGTAGGGACAGGAAAAACGACCTTTGATGCATTTACGAAGGCATTTGAAGCGGACCCTGTTTCGATCTTTGGTGGAATCATCGCTCTTAATCGTGAAGTAGATGCAGAAACTGCAAAAAAACTTTATGAAATTTTCCTTGAAATCGTTATTGCTCCTTCATTTAGTAAAGAAGCTTTAGAAATTTTAACCGGGAAAAAGAACCTTCGACTGTTAACTGTTCCATTTGATCAAGAAGGCAAGAAGGAAATGAAATTAACTTCGATTGAAGGCGGATTGCTTGCCCAAGATTTTGACACATACGGTCTTGATGATGCGACTATTACAGTTCCGACGAAACGTGAACCAACTGCCCAAGAGTGGGAAGCACTTAAGCTAGGCTGGAAGATTGTTAAGCACGTTAAATCAAATGCAATTGTTGTCTCAAGTAAGGACTCAACTGTTGGTATCGGTGCTGGCCAAATGAATCGCGTAGGGGCAGCGAATATTGCTCTAGAACAAGCAGGTAAAAAAGCTGAAGGAGCTGCACTTGCATCTGATGCTTTCTTCCCGATGGATGATACGGTTGAAGCAGCTGCGAAGGCCGGGATTACCGCAATTATTCAACCTGGCGGATCAATTCGTGATGAAGATTCAATTAAGAAAGCTGACGAATACGGAATTGCCATGGTATTTACTGGCGTAAGGCATTTTAAACATTAAAAAATCGCGTAATTGATTGAATTAGCCGGAGGTAGAAAAAATGAAGGTTCTAGTAGTTGGCCGTGGAGGCCGTGAGCACGCAATTTGCCAAAAAGTAAGCGAAAGCGCAAAGGTTGAAACTGTTTTTGTAGCACCCGGTAACCCAGGAATGTCTGATGTTGCTGTTTGTGTAGATATCTCAGAAAGTGAACAAAAGTCACTTGTTGAATTTGCGAAAAAAGAAGAAATTGGCTTAACAATTATTGGGCCAGAGGTTCCGCTACTCGAAGGGTTAGCAGATCGCTTCATTGAAGAGGGACTTAAAGTGTTTGGTCCTAAAAAAGCTGCAGCGGAGATCGAGGGCAGCAAGTCATTTGCTAAGGAAATTATGGATAAGTATGCAATTCCAACAGCAGGCTTTGAGGTTTTTAGTGACTTTGCAAAAGCAAAGGAATACATCGAACGGAAAGGTGCTCCAATCGTTATTAAAGCGGATGGATTAGCTGCGGGAAAAGGCGTCACAGTGGCGATGACGAACGAGGAAGCGATTGAAGCAATCGAGGAAATGCTTCTTCATGCTAAATTTGGTGAAGCTTCGTCTAGTGTAGTCATCGAAGACTTTTTAGTAGGAGAAGAGTTCTCCTTAATGGCGTTTGTCAATGGTGAAACTGTGATTCCGCTTGAAATTGCACAGGATCATAAACGAGCTTATGATGGAGATAAAGGTCCGAATACTGGTGGAATGGGCGCTTATTCGCCAGTGCCATTTATCGAACAAGCTGCGATAGATACTGCGATTGAAACAGTTGTTAAGCCAGCAGCGAAGGCTCTAGTTAATGAAGGTCGCGATTTTACAGGTATTCTTTATGCAGGATTAATTCAAACAGTGAATGGACCAAAAGTAATTGAATTCAATGCACGCTTTGGAGATCCAGAAACTCAAGTCGTTTTGCCTCGGATGAAGTCGGACCTTGTTGAAGTCATTTTGCAACTTTTAGACGGGGAAGAACCGGAAATTGAATGGGATGAGCAAGCTGTTCTTGGGGTTGTCATTGCATCAAAAGGATACCCAGAAGCCTATGAAAAGGGTTCTGTATTAGAAGGAATGGATTCATTCTCTGACGATATTTTCGTTTTTCATGCAGGCACGGCTATAAATAGTGAAGGAAAGTTCGTCACAAATGGTGGGCGTGTACTCCTTACTGCAGCAAGAGCAACCTCCCTTAAAGACGCACAAGACCGCGTTTATGAGGAGTTAAAAAAGCTAAAGTCTGACGGTACTTTTTACAGAAATGATATCGGAAGCAGAGCGATAAAGAACGATATCTCTTAAAAAAAACCGGGCATAACCGCCCGGTCCTTTTATCCAATGCTATATACTCTAGTTAAATTAACGTTTCTTCAGGTTATAAGGGAATGATCGCCCAAAAAATCGCAGAATGGCACAGAAGAACATGAATGATATTTTCGTACCACCTACATAGTTCTCTATGGTTAATTAACAACTCGTTTGATTATGAAGCGAAGGGCTTTTTATTCCCAGTACTCGAATTAAAAAAGTGAATAGTTCATAGATAGGTTATGTTTTTTTTGCTAGTACTTGGATTAACCGTGATTTTAAGGCTGTTTTATTGCTAGTACTTGGATTAAACCGATTTTGGGCCGTTTTTTATTGCTAGTACAGGGATTATATCGACCTTTTGACCTCATCTTATTGCTAGTACTGGGATTAACCCTTCATTTTACAGCGTTTTATTACGAGTACTAGCAATATATCAAGGAAATTTGGTGTTTTTAATACAAGTACTTGGATTAAAAAACGCGTTACCAGCATTATCGTTCAAAAAGCTTACGAATCTCTTCGGTCAAAATGTTCATAAATGATCTATTCCGAAAAAATCTAAAAAATTATCCGTGCTTTTACCCATTACTCGGATTAAAATAGCGAAAAACTTTGTTGCGATGCCAAAACTTACAAACGCTTAAGCAACTTGACCTTGAGGGGCTGAACGTAGACTCATTTTATGCCATTTCAATAATAGTGAAGAAGAAACATATCTCTTAATCCTTCATCAATCGTAAAGATTACATGACGATGATTAACTTGAAGAACATTCTTAGTTAGTAATCGGCTCCACTTTTCGCTTTCACCAACAGAACTGTGCAGAATCAACCTTTACATCGATATGGAACATTTTTGAACATCTTGTTCGTCTCCATATAACGAAAATACCACAGCATGAATGACTCTGATAGACCCATAATTATATACTTTCTTTTTTTAAATAAAGAATGCAAGCAGCCCTCCATTATTGGAGGGCTGTAACGTTCTAAAAGAAAATGAAATCTTATGTTGGATTATAAGGAATCATTTCTTCAAATTCTTTATCATTTTGATTTTGACGTGCTTCTTGTCCTTGTTGATATAGTGCGGTTAGTGGACAAAAACGTACAATCCCTTCGCTCACTTTCATGGCAGCAAGCAAGGCAGTGACAAGATAAGAACCATCCCATGGCCTTTTCACCATTTTCGCAGTCGCCCAACTGAGAAGCGTTAAGCCGCAAGTAATTCGTAAAAGGGCATTGAGAATTCCAATGTTTTGTTTCACCTTCATTTCTAACTCCTCCTTAATATTTTCCTAAAATCCGGAAATTCTTTAGTGCGGTAAATCGTAAAATATGTTAAGATATTAACAAGCGCATGAAAGGGCTTTCTTTCTGCGTATATAGAAAAAGGGCTTTGACCCAATAAAAAAGATCGAGAGGGAAACAACCAAATGGAACAGCGATTCAGATGGAAAAACAGACAAATACGAGAGCATGCATCCGTTTTGGACGGCACCCTTTCACCGACAATTCTTTTAAAAAATGCAACCTATTTAAACCAAACATTTCGTAAGTGGATGAGAGGAAATATTTGGATTTATAATGACCGAATCATATATGTCGGTGAGAAATTACCTAATCGGATAGATAATTGTGAAACGGTTGATTGCAGTGAAGTGGTAATCGTCCCAGGCTATATCGAACCCCATGTGCACCCTTTTCACTTATATAATCCCCATACACTAGCGACATATGCATCTCAACACGGAACAACAACAATGATCAATGACAACATGTTCCTTGCATTGCAATTAGAAAAAAGGAAAGCGTTTTCTTTTATGGAAGAGCTGAAGAATCATCCTGTCACAATGTATTGGTGGTGCCGTTATGATAGTCAATCAGAGACCCAGGATGAGGAAATTGTTTTTTCTAATAGCGGAGTTAAATCTTGGTTGGAACATAGCAGTGTTGTTCAAGGGGGAGAACTCACAGGGTGGCCAAAGTTAATGGATGGAGACGATATGATGCTCCATTGGATGCAAGAAACGAAAAGATTAAATAAAAAAATTGAAGGCCATCTGCCAGGTGCCTCCGAAAAAACATTAGCAAAAATGATGTTGTTTGGAGTGGACTCTGACCATGAAGCAATGACTGGGGAAGAAGTAAAACGTCGACTTATGCAAGGATATATGGTCTCTTTGCGTCACTCATCGATTCGCCCTGATTTACCGAAGCTACTGGATGAAATCCATGAATTGGATATTGCTGTTTATGATCGTTTCATGATGAATACGGATGGTTCATCGGTTGGCTTTTATGAAAATGGGATAAATGATATGATGATAAAAATTGCGATAGATCATGGAGTTCCTGTCATTGATGCATATAATATGGCGACAATCAATATTGCTCGGCATTATAATTTTGAACATCTTCACGGGAATATTGCTACTGGTCGAGTCGCAAATCTAAACTTTTTAAGTGATAAGCATGAACCAACTCCTGTCTCAGTTTTAGCTAAAGGGAAATGGGTAAAGCGCGATGGAGAAGTGATTCACTCTGAACCAGTTATAAAGTGGGAAAAATTTGGGTTTGAACCATTGAACATTAACTGGGATTTAACGCTGGATGATATGCAGTTTTCAATGCCGTTTGGAATAAAAATGGAAAACTCTGTCATTACAAAACCATACTCGATTGCGATTGATGTCTCGCCTGATCAGTTGTCAACTGAACATGATGAATGCTTTTTCGTATTGATTGATCGAAAAGGAAGATGGCGAATAAACACCCTTCTTAAAGGATTTGCCAATCATTTAAGTGGGTTGGCTAGCTCTTTCTCAAGTACAGGGGATATTATTTTGATTGGGAAAAACAGACATGATATGATGGCAGCATTTAATCACATGAAGGAGATTGGTGGCGGCATCGTTGTGTACGAAGATGGTGAGCTTGTTTGCGAGGTACCGCTTGGATTAAATGGAGTGATGTCTGAACAGCCAATTGAAGAGTTAGTAGTGTTAGAGAAAAAATTATTCGCTTATCTAAAAACTACAGGTTATCGATATGATGATCCTATTTCATCATTATTATTCTTTTCTGCTACACATCTTCCATATGTACGCCTGACCCAACGTGGGATTTATGATGTAATGAAGAAAACGGTACTCTTTCCAACGATAATGCGTTAAAATATAAAAGTATAGAATAGAGCAGCACATCAAAGATGGGAACTAGGGGTGTTTTTTGTGCAAAGAAAATGGATAGCTACTTTATTTGTAGTTCTCCTGTTCCTCGTTGGATGCAGGAATGAAGAGGAAGTTACAAAGGTTGAACCCCCAGTAGGGAGTGGAGATAACCCTGTAAGCGAGGAGGAGGTTCCGTTTAAGTTTCCACTGACTGGAATCGAAACGGATATGGAACCTAATGACAGGTCTGTAGCAGTGATCATTAATAACCACCCGCAAGCAAGACCACAATCTGGCCTTCTGCAGGCAGATCTTGTTTATGAGATCTTGGCTGAAGGGAATGTAACAAGGTTTTTAGCTATTTACGCAAGTGAAAAGCCAGAAGTTGTCGGCCCTGTTCGAAGTGCAAGAGATTATTATATTGATATCGCAAAAGGCTATGATAGTTTATTTATTGCACATGGATATAGCCCGATTGCAAAACAAATGTTGGATAGTGGTTATATTGACCATTTAAATGGGATTCAGTATGATGGAACGCTATTTAAACGTGCCAGTTTTAGAGTTGCACCCCATAACTCATATATTACTTTTGAAAATATTAAAAAGGGTGCAGAGAGTAAAAACTATAATTTGAACCAAGTTCCACCGTCTTTGCTCTTTCTAGATAAGGAAGAAATAGAAGTTCTCCCTGGGGTTGAAGCGGGCGCTGTGATGGTTTCATATGGAAACTCATCATTTGATGTCCAATATATTTTCAGTCATGCTGATTTTAAATATCAACGTTCTTCTGCTGGAGCAGTTACGGTTGACTTTGAAACAGAAGACGCCATTCTTCTAGATAATATCCTGATTGTTGAAGCCGAGCATAAGGTATTAGATCATGCAGGTAGAAGGGAAATTGATATCGTTTCAGGTGGTCGAGGTTATTTATTACAGCAAGGAAAACTGAATGAGGTAGAATGGAAAAATGTAGACGGCAGAATTTCAGCCTTTAGTAATGAAAATGAAGTGAAACTAGTACCAGGGAAAACATGGATTAATATTGTCCCAAGCCTTGAACAGGTTTCAATGCTTGATTAGAAGAAGGAGTAGGGTAGATGCAAATAGATAAGTTAAGAGGGAAGGAACTAGATCAGCTATTTAATGCGATTCTTTCCTTAAAGGACTTGGAAGAGTGCTATCGTTTTTTTGATGATCTTTGCACTGTAAATGAGATTCAATCACTAGCGCAGCGCCTAGAAGTCGCTCGCATGCTTCGTGAAGGGAATACGTATCATAAAATTGAAACACAAACAGGCGCTAGCACAGCAACGATTTCACGAGTAAAACGTTGTTTAAATTACGGAAATGATGCCTATGAAATGGCGTTAGAAAGACTAAAAAAAGAAGAAAATGAAGAATAAACTGAACCGAAGCGAAAAAGGTTGCTTCGGTTTTTTTTTTTGTTTATAAGATGAACCTATAGAGGGAGCCGATATAATGTTTTTGCCAAGTTGCCTTCCTCTGCTTTCCTTTTTGATTAAAACGAACAAATGCTATAATGATGTATTGGAATAAAGTGATTGGAGGAAGCGTTCGGATGTATGATATTCACGAGTGGCGGCACGTCTTTAAGCTCGATCCTAATAAAAAGATTTCTGACGATGATCTTGAGAGAATTTGCGAATCAGGTACTGATGCGATTATCGTTGGAGGAACAGATGGTGTCACATTAGAAGGGGTTCTGGATTTAATGTCAAGGATCCGTCGTTATACCGTTCCGTGTATTTTTGAAGTATCAGATGTAGATGCAATAACACCTGGTTTTGACCTTTATTTTATCCCTACCGTCTTAAATAGTTCGGAGACAAAATGGATAACGGGTTTGCACCATCAGGCTGTAAAAGAATTTGGCGATCTAATGGATTGGAATGAAATTATAGTAGAGGGCTATTGCATTTTAAATCAGGAATGTAAGGCTGCTCGACTGACTGACGCTAAAACAGACCTAACGATTGAAGATGTTACGGCCTATGCAATGATGGCTGAGAAAATGTTTAATCTGCCAATTTTCTATCTCGAATATAGCGGAACATATGGAGAGATAAATATTGTCCAGGAAGTAAAGAATACGCTAGAAAATACGGTTCTTTTTTATGGAGGCGGCATTAAAACAAAGGAACAGGCAATTGAAATGGGTGAACATGCAGATGTCATCGTCGTCGGCAATTCTATCTATGAAAATTTGGAGGAAGCTTTAGCAACAGTAAGAGCAGTTAAATGATGTTTTGGTGATTATGTAGTTGTCGATAGGTAATGGAATAAGTTAGAATTGGAACATAAGTTCTTATGGTGGTGAAGGATAACATGCAATATTTAACTGATCGATTATTGAATGGTTTAAACCCCGAGCAGCAGCTAGCGGTAAAAACAACAGATGGACCACTTTTATTAATGGCAGGAGCCGGAAGTGGAAAAACGCGAGTATTGACACATCGAATCGCCTATTTAATGGTCGAAAAAACTGTCAATCCATATAATATCCTCGCGATTACATTCACAAATAAGGCCGCGCGCGAGATGCGGGAACGGATTTATAAGCTGATGGGTGGTGCCGCGGATGAGATTTGGATTTCAACTTTCCATTCGATGTGTGTAAGGATTTTGCGAAGAGATATCGACCGATTAGGCTATAATCGTAATTTTACAATTCTCGATACAAGTGATCAGCAGTCTGTCATCAAAAGAATTCTCAAGGATAAAAACATCGACCCAAAGAAGTTTGACCCACGGGCGATTTTAGGGACGATTTCCTCGGCAAAAAATGAGTTAATCACACCAGAGGATTTTTCTAAAAATACCGGGGATTACTATGACAAAGTTGTCGCTGATGTATACACAGAATATCAGAAACGATTACGGAAAAATCAAGCGTTAGATTTCGACGATCTCATAATGAAAACAATTACATTATTTCAACAAGTACCAGAAGTGCTCGAATATTATCAGCGAAAATTTCAATACATTCATGTGGATGAATATCAAGATAGTGCGACACGTTGCTAATTGAAAAGATTAGCCACTAGCAAATAGCTAGTAGAACTGATAATTTGAGGAATCGAATGAGAGGGTAACGCCTTGAAAGGTTCCCCCTAATACTCCGAATGGCAATGAAACAAGGAAAAGTTCCATGGTCATAAGCTCGGTGAAGTCGGCAGAATGTTGTCGTAGCAAGTAATGTTGACGAAAGCGTTCCAGAGGTGGAATGTGCAACAGATATGCCGGGGGTCTATAAAACACTCATGGTGAGAATCGCTGTGAAAAACGGCTGACGAAAATCCGAATGTACGGCTCTAGAGGAATGCATGTTAGAAATGACATGATCACGATTGTGGTGTTAGTGAGGTAAAGTAAGATTTGTCTTTATGAAATACCTTATGGTGTTACAGGCACCATCAAGCTAACAGGGCTAGAGGATTCACCTAAAAGTGTACATGTACAGATAGAATTATCGGAACGTGGAAAGCTGACAACGTGGAGGGGATTTCCACCCCGAAGAAACGTGAATGGGGAAACACAGAGTGATAACTCATTTTCATGTCAGTGAGAGCGGTGGCACAGTACCGTTGAAGTAATGGAAACATTACGGAGGGATAGCCACTAGTCAATTTGTTAAAAGAAACATACATTATCGTCCTATCAGGTTCGAGTATGACTAAAAGAAATGAAAGCCTCCAATTTAGGTGGTGATTAGTTGACTGATAACAACCTGACACACCTGTAATTATCATAACTTTTATATAGGTTGGTAAACGATAAATGTATGAATGAAAAGCAAATTGATGGAACGCCGTATGAGGGGAAACTCTCACGTACGGTGTGGAGCGGGGGAAAAACTGAAGATAGTATCAAAGGTTTACCTATCGCTATCGAATCGGGCCCAATATATGCTTGTCAAGTTTTTAGCGGCGCGCTTTAAAAACCTATGCGTCGTTGGCGATTCAGATCAAAGTATCTACCGCTGGCGTGGAGCGGATATTGCCAATATTTTATCCTTTGAAAAGGATTACCCGAATGCGAAAGTAATCTTACTTGAACAGAATTATCGCTCAACAAAACGAATTTTGCTGGCGGCAAATCATGTTATACAGAACAATCTCAACCGTAAATCGAAGAAACTTTGGACGGAAAATGCAGAGGGAAATAAGATTGTCTACTACCGCGCTGATAGTGAACAAGTGGAAGCGCAGTATGTCATCGGGAAAATTCAGGAGCTAATCAAATCAGGTAACAGGAAACCTTCTGAAATTGCAATCTTATATCGAACGAATGCCCAATCTCGTGTCATTGAAGAATCATTTTTAAAATCCAATCTCGAGTACACCATTGTTGGTGGTACGAAATTCTATGATCGAAAAGAAATTAAAGATATTCTCGCATATTTAAGACTGGTCTCGAATCCTGATGATGATATTAGTTTACAACGAGTTATCAATGTTCCAAAGCGTGCAATCGGTGCTACCTCAATCGATAAAATCGCCAACTTTGCGGCAATGCATGATATTTCGATGTTCCATGCGCTTGACAGTGTTGAATTGATTGGTCTTAGTCCAAAAGCGGCAAAAGCCGCAGCAGGATTTAGAGATTTAATCGCTAATTATACAAAAATGCAGGATTTTCTATCTGTAACCGAATTGGTAGAGGAAATCTTGGATAAATCCGGTTATCGGGAAATGCTTAAAGCGGAAAATTCGATTGAGGCAGAAAGTCGTTTAGAAAACTTAGATGAATTTTTAACTGTTACTAACGCTTTTGAGGAAAACAGCGAAGATAAGAGCTTAACAGGGTTCTTAACCGATTTGGCTTTAGTCGCGGACATTGACAAACTTGATGATGATGGTCAAAAACCGAATGAGACGGTAACCTTGATGACGTTACACTCGGCGAAGGGCCTCGAATTTCCTGTTGTTTTCTTAATCGGCTTGGAAGAAGGAGTCTTTCCTCATAGTCGTTCACTAATGGAAGAAGCGGAAATGGAAGAGGAGAGGCGCCTCATGTACGTCGGCGTCACTCGTGCTGAGGAAGAATTGTATATTACGAATGCCCAGATGCGTACTTTGTTTGGGCGGACGAATATGAACCAAGAGTCACGCTTCATTAAAGAAATTCCTGATGAATTGATGGAATATGTACAACCTGCGGAAAGACGGTACAAGCCAGCGGAGAAACCTTCGAGAATGAATCAAAGTCAAGTGGCGGGGACTGCTTTTAAACAGCCAAGAGGTGCCGTTACAAGACCTGCAGCTAAAACCGGTGGAGATCAGTTGGATTGGCGAGTCGGTGATAAGGCACAGCACGGTAAATGGGGGATAGGGACGGTTGTCAGTGTTAAAGGTTCAGGAGAAGGGACAGAGCTTGATATTGCTTTTCCAAGTCCTGTTGGAGTAAAGCGTCTTTTGGCTAAGTTTGCCCCAATTACGAAGACTTAAAAGCGATTCTATTGCTATAGAAGAAAGGAAAGGGCTGGATTTATGGATTTTCAAACAGCTGAAAAAAGAGTATTAGAGCTGCATCAGCTATTAAATAAATACGGGTATGAATACTATGTTCTTGATAACCCATCTGTTCCAGATGCAGAGTATGACCGTCTATTACAAGAGTTAACCGATCTTGAGAGTCAGTTTCCACTTTTGAGAACGGCAGATTCACCAACACATCGTGTTGGTGGAGCCGTTCTAGATATGTTTAACAAGGTGGAGCATTCTTCTCCGATGCTCAGCCTTGGAAATGCCTTTAACGAACAAGACTTGAGAGATTTCGACCGAAGGGTTCGTCAGGCGGTGGGTGAAGATGTCTCTTATGTTTGTGAGTTAAAAATAGATGGACTTGCTGTTTCACTTAAGTATGATCAGGGATTGTTTTCCCATGGAGCAACACGGGGTGATGGTTCAATTGGAGAGGATATTACCTCCAATTTACGCACGATTCGTTCGATTCCACTGCGTTTGCAAGAGTCTGTTTCTCTTGAGGTTCGTGGCGAAGCCTTTATGCCGAAGCGTTCGTTCGAAGCCTTAAACAAATCAAAGCTGGAAAAAGGAGAAGAGCCATTTGCAAATCCACGCAATGCGGCAGCCGGCTCTTTAAGACAGCTTGACCCGAAAATTGCTGCTTCAAGAAATCTCGATATCTTTCTCTATGCAATCGCAGATCCTGGAGACACCGGGGTTACTTCCCATAGTGAAGGTCTGGATTATCTGGAGAAATTGGGCTTTAAAACAAATCCAGAACGCCGTAAAGCTGCGAATATAGATGAAGCAATTGAATTCATCAATAGCTGGGTTGAAAGGCGTCCAAATTTACCATATGAAATCGATGGAATTGTGATTAAAGTAGATTCTTTAGAGCAACAACGTCAGCTTGGTACTACCGTGAAAAGTCCACGTTGGGCAATCGCTTTTAAATTTCCTGCAGAAGAGGTTGTCACAACGTTAAAAGCAATTGAACTTAATGTTGGGCGAACAGGTGTAATTACTCCTACTGCGATATTGGAACCTGTTCAAGTGGCGGGAACAACTGTTCAACGTGCATCCCTTCATAATGAAGATTTAATTAGAGAAAAGGATATTAAAATTGGTGACCAAGTAGTTATAAAAAAAGCAGGCGATATTATTCCAGAAGTCGTTAATGTTCTAGCAGACCGGCGTACTGGAGACGAAGTAGAGTTTTTCATGCCAACACAATGCCCTGAATGTGAAAGTGACCTTGTCCGCATTGAAGGAGAGGTCGCGCTTCGGTGTATTAATCCAAAATGTCCGGCACAAATAAGAGAAGGTCTCATTCATTTTGTTTCCCGTGGGGCAATGAATATTGACGGTTTAGGGGAAAAAGTTGTTTCCCAGCTGTTTGCAAACAAGTTAATAGTAGACGTTGCTGACTTATATAAATTGACAAAAGAACAGTTATTCGGTCTCGAACGAATGGGTGAAAAGTCTGTTAGTAATCTGTTAAATGCTATCGAGGTTTCAAAGCAAAACTCACTTGAGAAGCTATTGTTTGGGCTCGGTATTCGTCTTGTTGGTGCTAAAGCAGCTAAAACACTTGCTCAACAGTTTGGTTCGATGGAAGGTTTGATAGATGTGACTTTCGAAGAGTTAATTGCCATTAATGAAATTGGTGACAAAATGGCCGACTCAATCGTGACCTATTTTGAAAGTGATGAGGTACGAGAGTTAATAGCCGAGTTGAAAGCAGTAGGGGTAAACATGGATTATAAGGGCCCTCGACCAGTTGCTGTGGAAGAATCGAATTCCTTCTTCGCAGGGAAAACCGTTGTGTTAACTGGGAAGCTTGAACAAATGAGTCGGCCTGAAGCGAAAGAAAAAATAGAGTTACTTGGCGGGAATGTCGCTGGCAGCGTGAGCAAGAAAACAAATCTCGTTGTGGCTGGGGCTGATGCAGGGTCTAAATTGACAAAAGCAGAGAGTCTTGGTATTGAAGTATGGGATGAGGCTCGCTTGCTAGAAGAATTAAATAAATAGATTGGCCGAGAATGGGGGTAGGAATGCATGAAGAAAATGTTAACTGTAATTGCATCTGTGCTTCTACTTCTAACGGCATGTGCACCTAATTTTCAAAAAGAAGATCAGGTTGTCCAAGAAGAGGACGAACATGGAAATGAGAAAGCGATTATTCCTAAGTATAAAATATCTGATGAATATTATCGGACTTTCATGCCGTTCGAGCCGGGGGAAGCACGCGGATTAGTCGTGAATAATTTGAATACTAGATATGACATCTATGAATTTGAAACAGGGTTGATGAGAATTGCTCAAAATACCTTTGATACAAATCGATATGTATTTAAAGAAGGCCAATACCTTGACGGCCACACTGTTTCGTCTTGGCTTAACCGTAAATATACAGAAGCGCAGTTAAAGGATAGAAAATTAACGGAAGAGGAGAATATTGGGTTGAATCCGGCTGATCCTGGTACTGGTGATATTGACGCTCGTAACGCTGAAAATCCAATCTATTTATCCCATATTCTTGAACATAATTACCTTGAAGAAGTAGATGGTAAGGCTGGGACGTATAAATTGGGTGGCGTAGTTATTGGGCTTGCGCTTAATTCAATTCACTATTATCAAAAAGAGGCCTTCGGGGCAACGTTCGAGACAGAAATTAGTCATGAAACACTTGCTGACGAAGGAAAGAAAATCGCTCAAGAAATTGTTAGCCGATTAAGGCAGATGGATGAACTAGCGGATGTACCAATTGCCATTGCTTTGTTTGAACAGAAGAGTCGGTCTTCAATTGTTCCAGGGAACTTTATTGCCTATGCTGCTGCTTCAAGAGGGAGCAGTGAACTTAGTAGCTGGCAAAATGTGAAGGAAAAATATGTTCTTTTTCCATCGTCTGAAGCTCAAAATTCACATCGGGATGATTTGACTTGGTTTCAAAACTTTAAACAGGATGTCGAAGAGTACTTCCCGAACTTCAATGGAGTTGTTGGGAAAGGGTTTTATTTAGATGACCAGCTTCAAAAGTTAAGCATCAGTATCCCAATTCAATTTTATGGAAAGTCTGAAGCGATTGGGTTTACGCAATATGTAACAGGACTTGTTATGGAGCATTTTCCTTCCTATGTCGCCGTGGAAGTTAACGTTTCCTCTGTGTATGGACAGGAAGCCTTGATCGTTCGAAACCCAAACCAGAGTGAACCTTTTGTTCATGTCTATCAATAATCACCAAGAGCCTAGCTTTGGCTCTTCTTTTGTATATAAAAAACAGATTGAATCTGGTTTAATCATTCTCGTATTGAGAATAAAAATGGTTGTTTTAATAGGAAAAAATGAAAACTTTAAGAAGAAAACAGCTCAATCACTAATCTGAAAGTTAATAATATATTGAATGGTTGACCTCTGTAAAATATAATAGGAGTAATTATCTTTAAAAGGTCAACACAACCATAACAATGTTACGATTATTTTAAGTGACAATCTATGTCATACTAACGACATAACGATAGATTGATACCAATTATTTTGGAAGGCGGGATAAGATGAGTAACTCAATAAATCGAATAAACAAAGTGTTAGTCGCAAATAGAGGTGAAATTGCTATTCGTGTTTTCAGGGCTTGTACAGAGTTGCACATTCGCACGGTAGCGATTTATTCTCAGGAAGATTCTGGATCTCTCCACCGGTATAAGGCAGATGAAGCTTATCGCGTTGGTGAAGGAAAAAAGCCAATCGATGCCTATCTTGATATTGAAGATATTATCCGCGTCGCTAAACAGGCAGATGTCGATGCGATTCATCCGGGTTATGGTTTCCTGTCAGAAAATATTGAGTTTGCGAAAAGATGTGAAGAAGAAGGAATTATTTTCATCGGCCCTAAATCGGTACATCTCGATATGTTTGGCGATAAAGTAAAGGCGAGAACACAAGCGATGCTGGCTGATATTCCTGTTATTCCTGGTACAGACGGTCCAGTATCAAATTTGGACGAGGTCGTATCCTTTGGTGAACAACATGGTTTTCCAATCATCATCAAAGCTTCACTCGGTGGCGGAGGCCGCGGAATGCGAATTGTCAATCGAATGGAAGAGATAAAGGAAGCCTATGACCGTGCAAAGTCAGAAGCAAAAGCTGCTTTCGGAAACGATGAAGTATATGTTGAAAAGTTAGTTCAAAATCCAAAACATATTGAAGTTCAAATACTTGGTGACCACCAAGGAAATATCATTCATTTATATGAGCGCGATTGCTCTGTTCAACGTCGTCATCAAAAAGTAGTTGAAGTTGCACCTAGTGTATCCCTTTCGACCGAATTACGTGAAGCAATATGTGAAGCAGCAGTCAAATTAATGAAAAACGTCGATTACTTAAACGCAGGTACAGTAGAGTTTCTCGTATCTGGCGGTGAATTTTTCTTTATTGAAGTGAACCCGCGTGTGCAAGTTGAGCATACGATTACAGAGATGGTCACAGGTGTCGATATTGTTCAGTCCCAAATATTAATTGCCGAAGGTTATTCTTTACATGAAGAAAAAGTTGGGCTTCCGAAGCAGGAAGATATTTATGTTCATGGCTATGCCATTCAATCACGTGTAACAACTGAAGATCCGCTTAATGATTTTATGCCGGATACAGGAAAAATATCAGTATACCGATCTGGTGGTGGTTTTGGCGTGAGATTGGATGCAGGAAATGCATACCAAGGTTCTGTCATCACCCCGTTTTACGATTCCCTACTCGTAAAAGTGTCGACACATGCGTTGACATTTGAGCAAGCGGCGTCTAAGATGCTGCGAAACTTAAAGGAATTCCGTATTCGCGGAATAAAAACGAATATTCACTTCTTAGAAAATGTCATGCAACATGAGAACTTTATTAATGGTGATTATGATACATCCTTTATTGACAATACGCCGGGGTTATTTATCTTCCCAGTAAGAAAAGATCGCGGAACAAAAATGCTAAATTATATTGGAAACGTGACAATCAACGGTTTTCCGGGAATAGGCAATAAGCCAAAAACGACATTTGACCCGCTGTACATTCCTAATGTTGATTCAATTGAATGTGTCCCGTCTGGTACGAAACAAATTTTGGAAGAAGTAGGCGCAGTTGGTTTGTCAGAGTGGGTAAAATCCAGAAAAGAAGTATTATTAACGGACACGACCTTCCGTGATGCCCATCAGTCTTTGCTGGCTACTCGGGTACGAACGAATGATTTATCACAAATAGCTGAACCAACGGCCAAGCTGTTACCTAACCTTTTTTCACTTGAAATGTGGGGCGGAGCTACTTTTGATGTATCCTATCGATTCTTAAAGGAAGATCCATGGAAGAGACTTATCACTTTAAGAGAACAAGTTCCTAATGTGTTATTCCAAATGCTGCTGCGCGCCTCCAATGCAGTAGGATATAAAAACTACCCTGATAATGTCATTCGCGAATTTGTAAACAAATCTGCCGATGCTGGGATCGATGTATTCCGCATCTTTGACAGTTTAAACTGGATACAAGGAATGGAAGTAGCCATTGATGCTGTACGACAAACAGGAAAGGTTGCGGAAGCATCGATTTGTTATACAGGAGATATCGATGACCCGATTCGTACTAAATATAATATTCAGTATTATAAAGACATGGCAAAAGAATTAGAAAATCAAGGTGCACATCTTCTAGGTATTAAGGATATGGCTGGGTTGTTAAAACCGGAAGCAGCTTATCGCTTGATTTCAGAATTGAAGGACACTGTTTCAATTCCGATCCACCTTCATACCCATGATACAAGTGGCAATGGAGTCTACACCTACGCAAAGGCCATTGAGGCTGGCGTTGATATCGTTGATGTCGCTGTCAGTGCCATGTCTGGTTTAACCTCGCAGCCAAGTGCAAATACTCTTTGTTATGCTCTTAAAGGGACTGAAAGGGAACCATCTGTGGAAATAGAGTCGTTCGAAGAAGTATCGAAGTATTGGGAAGGTGTACGGAAATACTATCAAGACTTTGAAAGCGGAATGAACGCACCACACACAGAAATATATAAGCATGAAATGCCTGGAGGTCAGTATAGCAATCTTCAACAACAAGCGAAAGCGGTAGGCCTTGGCGAGCGCTGGGAAGAAGTAAAAGATATGTATCGTCGTGTGAATTTAATGTTCGGCGATATTGTTAAAGTGACACCATCATCCAAAGTGGTTGGCGATATGGCTTTATTTATGGTGCAAAATGATTTATCAGAGGAAGATGTCCTTGAAAAAGGAGATAAAATTGATTTCCCTGATTCAGTAATTGAAATGTTTGAAGGTTATCTAGGTCAACCATCTGGAGGCTTCCCAGAAGAGTTGCAAAAAGTGATTTTAAAAGGAAAAGAACCAATCACTGTTCGTCCAGGTGAATTGATGGAGGATGTGGATTTCACAGCGCTTCGTGATGAACTTTATAAAGATCTTGGTCGTCAAGTTACTTCACATGAAGTCGTTGCTTATGCTTTATATCCAAAAGTCTTCCTTGACTATATTAGAACGTATGAGCAATTTGGGGATATTTCTATGCTTGATACACCTACATTCTTATATGGAATGAAACTAGGGGAAGAAATCGAGGTTGAAATTGAAACAGGGAAAACGTTGATTGTTAAGCTCATTTCAGTTGGTGAGCCTCAGGCAGATGGGAACCGAGTTGTTTATTTTGAACTAAATGGTCAGCAGCGTGAAGTGATTATTAAGGATGAAAGCATCAAATCAACCGTTGCTGCGAAAATAAAAGCAGATCAGAAAAATGAAAGTCATTTAGCAGCAACGATGCCAGGAACGGTTATAAAAGTTCTTGTTGAAAAAGGGGAGAAAGTTACCCAAGGGGATCATTTAATCATTACAGAAGCCATGAAAATGGAAACGACGATTCAAGCCCCGTTCACAGGTATTGTAAAGGAAATTGTCGTCCAAAATGGAGCTTCAATCGAACCAGGCGATTTATTAATTGAATTAGAAAAGTAAGTGAAGGAAACAAATAATCAATAGAAAAAACGTGCAGGATTCCTGCACGTTTTTATTGATTTGTACATCGCTTTTTAAATTGATTTACTTCATCGTGAGAGTTCAAGGATATATTTTCGTAGATGTTAAACATCAAGTCTAGTCATATCGTATGTATTTTTTTCCTGTGAGCAAATTATTGTCGAAAAAATATTCAAAAAATTTAGTAAAAACAGTTGCAATATATTCTCTCTGTTATATAATACAATTATCAACTTAGTCAACTGTATTACAACAACCGGTGCAAGCTATAAAAGTATCTTCTCATCAAGGGGATTTGCTTTTGAAAATTTTACTAGACTTATATATTGTTAGGAGGAATTTAAATGACAGATGCAAGAGTAAAGCAATTACAAGAAAACTGGGAAATGGATTCGCGTTGGAAGGGAATTGAAAGACCTTATACAGCAGAAGAAGTCATCAAACTACGTGGCTCTATTGACATTGAATATACACTCGCACGCCGGGGTGCAGAAAAGCTATGGAAACTTGTCAATAAAGAAGACTTTATTAACGCCTTAGGAGCGTTAACTGGAAACCAGGCTGTTCAACAAGTTAGAGCAGGACTAAAGGCAATTTACTTAAGTGGTTGGCAAGTGGCTGCCGACGCGAACCTTTCGGGTCAAATGTACCCTGACCAAAGCTTGTATCCAGCAAACAGCGTTCCATCTGTTGTAAAACGAATTAATCAGGCGCTGCAACGCGCAGACCAAATCACCCATTCAGAAGGGGACGATTCGATTGACTGGTTTGCTCCAATCGTTGCCGATGCAGAAGCAGGGTTTGGCGGACAGTTAAACGTGTTTGAATTAATGAAGGGCATGATTGAAGCAGGAGCCGCAGGGGTTCATTTTGAAGACCAGCTTTCTTCTGAAAAGAAATGTGGGCATCTTGGCGGAAAAGTATTGCTTCCAACTCAAACAGCTGTACGAAACCTAATTGCAGCAAGACTTGCTGCTGATGTCATGGGAACTCCGACACTAGTTGTTGCTCGTACAGATGCCAATGCGGC
The DNA here is from genome assembly GCF_016879755.1 of Bacillus sp. B15-48. Taxonomy (GTDB): domain Bacteria; phylum Bacillota; class Bacilli; order Bacillales; family Cytobacillaceae; genus Mesobacillus_B. Next base: position 182,396 of record NZ_WOFU01000007.1, on the reverse strand, counting down.
TGATTTAATTACGAGTGATGTGGATCCGTACGATGAACCATTCATCACTGGGGAGCGTACTCCAGAAGGATTCTTCCGGACAAACGCAGGTCTTGATCAAGCGATTTCCCGCGGGTTAGCATATGCTCCATATGCAGATATGATTTGGTGTGAAACTTCTGAACCTAATCTTGAAGAAGCACGTCGCTTTGCTGAGGCGATTCATGAAAAATTCCCTGGGAAGCTTCTTGCTTATAACTGTTCACCTTCATTTAACTGGAAGAAGAAATTAGATGACGAGACAATTGAGAAGTTCCAAAGAGAACTTGGGAAAATGGGTTATAAGTTCCAGTTCGTAACACTTGCTGGTTTCCACGCACTAAATCACGGTATGTTCGAACTAGCTCGTGGTTACAAAGACCATGGTATGGCTGCATACTCAAAACTTCAGGAAGCTGAGTTTGATAGCGAAAAACACGGTTATACGGCTACAAGACATCAGCGTGAAGTCGGAACTGGATATTTTGATCAAGTTGCACTCACAATCACTGGTGGTACATCATCAACGACTGCACTTAAAGGGTCAACGGAAGAAGAGCAGTTCACAACTTCAAAATAAATTGAGTATTATTTGTTAAGGTTATTTCGTTTGAAGCTTGTTTTGTTATTCATTTTTTACTGGTTGTAATTTTTTTACCTTATAAATCTCCTATTTGAACCTTCTCTCGTCCTGAGAGAAGGTTTTTTTTGCATTATTAGGTGTGTTATTTGTTATTTGTGGTTAAATATAGGTAGGATTATAGGGTGAATAACATAGGATGTTAAAGAGAAGCAAATACTGTGAGAGTATATTTAATTTTGGCATGTAATCATTGTTAAAAGAAGGTTTATTGGGGGTGACTAAATGGTGAAGGAAAATATTGAGGAATATTTACAACAAGGAATTCATGGAGCTAAGGAAATTAAGCCAGATGAAAGGCGACGCTTTTTAGGATCATTAAGAGAAAGGGTTGTTGTAGCACTTACGAAGGCGCAAGTTAGACAGGATACAATTGAACTAGAATTCAAACGAATCTTGGAGGAAAACAAAGAAGCGAAACTTTATTTAAACGGAAATATGAATTACCCTGCTTTATCAAAATACATTCAACTTGCGGAAGAGAAGTCGGTTGGTTATAAGATTGTTACGAATAAGGAGCATGACTCAGAATATGGACTCGTCTTAGCTTATGATTATGCGATTGATAAGGAGGACATTACACTTGCGAAAGCGAAAAAAAATTTCCCGATTAAAACGTCAACAGGGGGAAAAGGTTTCGGCTCGTTTGTAAAGACGCTCTTTCGTAAAAGGTGATCACCCAAATTATTCTCGGTCATTTTTTTATTAAGAGGCCGAGAGTTTTTTATTTAAAACAGAAGAGCACTCCCCTGTGTTCACCAATTGTTATTATTTTAACCAATCGAACTTGATAAAATCGTTTTATCTTGCTGAGTATATTGCTTTAGAGTGAGAAAGTTTGCTATTATCAATATTATTGCCTATGTTGTGTATTTTTCAAGGAGGTGGCTTTTTATGTCAAGAATATCGGCAGAACAAGTTAAACATGTTGCCCATTTGGCAAGGCTGGCAATTACTGAGGAAGAAGTCAATAAGTTTACTCAGCAACTGGATAAAATTATTACGTATGCAGAACAGTTAAATGAACTAGATACTGAAAATATCGAGCCAACTTCACATGTCCTCGAAATAAAGAATGTCATGCGTGAAGATGTTGCGAAGCCAGGACTAGAGATTGACCAAGTGTTGAAAAATGCTCCTGATCATCAGGACAGACAAATCAAAGTACCACCGATTATTGAGTAAGGAGGAGGAGTTATGAGCTTATTCGATCATAAAGTTTCAGACCTTCAAGAGCTTTTACATAAAAAAGAAATAACGGTCTCTGACTTAGTTGATACATCGTTTAAACGAATCAATGAAGTGGAGGACAAGGTCCAAGCTTTCTTAACGTTAGATGAAGAACGGGCACGTGCGAAAGCGAAAGAATTAGATGAAAAAGTAGGGCAAGCAGACGAAAAAGCGATGCTTTTCGGCATGCCAATCGGTATTAAAGATAATATCGTTACAAAAGATTTAAGGACATCCTGCGCTAGTAAAATTCTTGAAAACTTTAATCCTATTTATGATGCGACTGTAATGGAGAAATTGCATAATGCAAGGACGGTTACAATCGGAAAATTAAATATGGACGAGTTTGCGATGGGTTCATCAACGGAGAATTCAGGATATAAAGATACAAAAAATCCTTGGAATTTAGATGCAGTACCAGGAGGATCATCAGGTGGTTCAGCTGCATCTGTGGCTGCAGGAGAAGTGTTATTTTCACTTGGTTCTGATACAGGAGGATCAATCCGTCAGCCTGCCTCTTTCTGTGGCGTGGTTGGTATGAAACCGACATACGGCCTCGTTTCCCGTTATGGCTTAGTGGCATTCGCATCTTCGCTTGATCAAATTGGGCCAGTTACAAGGACGGTTGAAGATAATGCCTTCCTTTTACAAACAATCGCGGGTTACGATGCAATGGATTCAACTTCTGCAAATATAAATATACCGAACTATGTAAATGCCTTAACTGGAGATATTAAAGGAATGAGAATTGCTGTTCCAAAGGAATACATAGGTGAAGGTGTGAGTGAAGAAGTAAAAAAATCTGTTTTTGAAGCCTTAAAGGTACTTGAGAAACAAGGGGCAGTATGGGAAGAAGTCTCGTTGCCACATTCGAAGTATGCTTTGGCTACATATTATTTACTTTCTTCTTCTGAAGCATCAGCAAATCTATCCCGGTTTGATGGTGTTCGCTACGGTTACCGTACACCAGATGCTGAAAATCTAATGGATATGTACAAAAAAACCCGTGCGGAAGGTTTTGGGGAAGAGGTTAAACGCCGGATAATGCTAGGAACATTTGCTTTAAGTTCTGGTTATTATGATGCTTATTATAAAAAAGCACAAAAGGTCCGTACACTTATCAAGAAGGATTTTGATGATGTTTTCAAAAATTATGATGTCATCATTGGACCAACTACACCTACACCAGCGTTTAAGATTGGTGAAAACTTGGCTGACCCTATGACGATGTACGTCAATGACATTTTAACGATTCCAGTAAACTTAGCAGGCGTACCTGGAATTTCGGTTCCTTGTGGATTCGAAAAGGGACTGCCATTAGGTTTGCAGATTATTGGTAACCATTTTGATGAAAGCTCTGTCTATCGAGTCGCGCACGCCTTCGAACAGGCAACAGAGTTCCATAAACAGAAACCACAATTGTAAGGGGTGAGAAACAATGGAATTTGAAACGGTCATTGGACTTGAAGTCCATGTTGAATTAAAAACAGAATCAAAGATATTTTCAAGCAGCCCAAACCACTTTGGTGCTGAACCGAATGCAAATACAACCGTCATTGACCTTGGTTACCCTGGGGTTCTGCCAGTTGTTAACAAAACAGCCGTCGATTATGCAATAAAAGCGTGTATTGCATTAAATTGTGAAGTAGCGTCAGAAACAAAATTTGATCGAAAGAATTATTTTTATCCTGATAACCCTAAGGCATATCAGATTTCTCAATTTGATAAACCAATTGGCGAGCACGGCTGGGTGGAAATTGAAGTTAATGGCGAAAAGAAGAAAATTGGGATTACGAGAATCCATATGGAAGAAGATGCCGGGAAATTAACACATGGAAGAGGATATTCCTTAGTTGATTACAATCGTCAAGGAACACCGCTTGTTGAAATTGTTTCCGAGCCGGATATTCGCTCTCCTGAGGAAGCATATGCTTTTTTAGAAAAGTTAAAGTCAATTGTCCAATATACGGGTGTTTCGGATTGTAAGATGGAAGAAGGTTCTTTACGATGTGATGCAAACATTTCCCTTCGTCCTGTTGGCCAGAAAGAGTTTGGCACGAAAACGGAGTTGAAAAATCTCAATTCCTTTAACTTCGTCCGTAAAGGATTAGAGTATGAGGTGGAGCGTCAAGCGGAAGTCCTTCAGGCAGGTGGGGAAATCCAGCAGGAAACACGTCGTTTTGATGAAGCTACCGGTGCGACTCTGTTAATGCGTGTGAAAGAGGGTTCAGAGGATTATCGTTATTTCCCAGAGCCAGATCTTCCTGATTTATTTATTGACGAAGAATGGAAAGCAAGAATTCGTGCAGAAATCCCTGAATTGCCAGATGCTCGTAAAAAACGGTATATCGAAGAGCTTGGACTGCCTGCATATGATGCAAACGTCCTTACGATGACAAAGGAAATGTCCGATTTCTTTGAAGCAGTAGTAACGGCAGGAGCTGATGCGAAGCAGGCCTCAAACTGGGTGATGGGGGATGTCTCTGGTTACTTGAATGCAGAGGGAAAAGAACTTCATGACATTTCGTTAACACCTGAAGGTTTGGCTGGGATGATTAAACTGATCGCTAATGGGACGATTTCTTCCAAAATTGCCAAGACCGTCTTTAAAGAGTTGGTTGAAAACGGTGGAGATGCCGAGGAAATCGTAAAAGAAAAAGGCCTCGTGCAGATTTCTGATGAAGGAGCATTGACTAAAATCATCAATGAAATTATCGATGCTAATCCAAAACCATTAGCTGATTATCAAGGTGGAAATGAAAAGTCAAAAGGCTTCTTTGTTGGTCAAATTATGAAAGCAACGAAAGGACAAGCTAATCCACCTCTCGTTAATAAGCTTCTTGTAGAAGAATTGAATAGAAGATAAAAAAAGCCGGTAATTTTCACTTGAGTTTCCGTTTCAAGTGATAAATTGAATGTTATTTTGTTTGTTTAACTAATATTACAAAGAGCATATTTCTATTAAAACAAAAAGGTTGGGATTTTCTTTTGATCCCAACCTTTTTTGTGTGCAAATAAATTTCAAAAACACCTTACTTTCGCTTTTCCTCGACAAAAAATTTCCCGGGAAACGGAAAAATGGGGGGGATTCGACAGCATGAACAACTGGTAAAAAATCCATTACTAAAAAAACTTCTAAATAACGTCAATCTCCTATCCCCATACATATGATAAACACACAAATATGATTAACTAACGATAAGTATATATTTATCAATCTAATTGAGAATGAGAATTATTAACAATAATCATTACAAAATTAAAATTATTATTATTTATTTTCCCAATAGATTATGATACTATGATAATACAAGATTTTGAACTTTTATTACTAAATTAAAGTAGAAAACAAATGATTTTCATTTTCAATTAATCGAATTGCAAATGAGAATATATATTTTGAGAATGAATCTGAGGAGGGATAATCATGTTAGCTGAGACAAAATCGATCAATCAGCCTGAAAAGATGAAAGTAACTAAAATTGATAAAATAACCCCACATTTTGAATTGATTGCAGCTTTATTTAGTGGAGTGTTAATTGCGCTTGGCTGGTTTTTAATGAACAATGAACGAGCAACAGCGGCGGTTATTGTATATATTACAGCTTATATTATTGGAGGATTTGCAAAGGCAAAAGAGGGCATCGAAGATACGATTGCCAAAAAAGAATTAAATGTTGAAATCCTGATGATATTAGCAGCAATTGGAGCAGCTATCATCGGTTATTGGGCAGAAGGAGCTATTTTAATTTTTATCTTTGCACTTAGTGGCGCGCTTGAAACATATACGATGAATAAAAGTCATAAAGAAATATCAGCATTAATGGATCTTCAGCCGGAGGAAGCGTTGCGTGTAACAAAAGGAATCGAAGAAATTGTTCCTGTTTCTCAACTGATGGTCGGTGATTTAATTTTAATTAAACCAGGTGAGCGGGTCCCTGCAGATGGAAAAATCATTGAAGGACAAACAAACCTAGATGAAGCCGCGATTACTGGGGAATCCATTCCGGTAAGTAAATCTTTAAATGACGAGATATTCGCTGGTACCGTAAATTTAAGAGGAAGTATTACGGTTGAAATAACGAAGCCGACGAGTGAGACGCTTTTTCAGAAAATCATTAATCTTGTTCAAACAGCACAAAGCGAAAAATCACCTTCACAGCAATTTATTGAGCGTTTTGAAGGAAAATATGTCAAAACAGTTTTAATTATTGTTGCCCTGATGATGGTTATTCCTCATTATGCGCTTGGCTGGACGTGGACTGAGACGTTTTATCGGGCCATGATCTTGCTCGTTGTTGCCTCTCCTTGTGCGCTAGTTGCCTCTATTATGCCGGCAACATTATCGGCGATTTCCAATGGAGCACGTCATGGAATCCTCTTCAAGGGCGGGATTCATCTCGAAAACCTTGGGAATTTAAAGGCGATTGCTTTTGATAAAACAGGAACATTAACGAAAGGTAAACCAGAAGTGACAGATGTTCATGTCCGGGAGGATCTAAACAGGGATGATCTTTTGAGTCATGTCGCCTCAATTGAAAAGTATTCAAACCATCCACTTGCATCAGCAATTGTTCGTTTTGTTTCTCCTGATGGAAAGGGCCTGATTAAACCTGAGAATATGGAGGACATTGCAGGGTTTGGTGTTCAAGCTAGCATCAATGATATCGAGTGGAAAGTTGGTAAAGCAGATTTTGTCGGCCGAGAAGCAGCTGGAAAATTCCAAAATGGGATTGCTTTACGTTTAGCAGAACAAGGGAAAACGGTTGTTTTTGCAAAAGATGAAAAAGGGATTGCTGCCGTGTTAGCACTGAAGGATATTGTTCGTGAAGAAACAATTAAGGCAATCAACGAATTGAAAGCACAAGGAATTCATACAATCATGCTCACTGGTGATAGTGATAAAACAGCAAAAGCTATTGCTGCGGAAAGCAGCATTGATACCTATTATGCTGAATGTCTCCCGGAAACAAAAGTAGATGAAATGAAGAAGTTAAAAGAACAGTTTGGGACCGTTGCAATGGTTGGCGATGGGATTAATGATGCACCTGCATTAGCAACAGCTTCTGTCGGCTTTGCGATGGGGGAAGGAACGGATGTCGCATTAGAAACGGCAGATGTTGTATTAATGAAAAATGATTTACCAAGAATTGCCGAGGCGGTTAAACTATCCCGGAAAATGAATCGGATCATTAAACAAAACGTCGTTTTTTCGATTAGTGTCATCATGGTATTAATTGCGTCCAACTTTATGCAAGTTCTTGATTTGCCGCTTGGTGTGCTTGGCCACGAGGGCAGCACGATCTTGGTTATCCTGAATGGCTTAAGATTATTAAAATCATAAAAATCCATTAGAAAAAACGGTAGAAACTTCTGCCGTTTTTTCTTCTAAAATCTCCAATTACTTGGAGAAGAAGACTGAGTAACGCTGTTTTATCAAGGGGAAATTAATCAAACGTTTGATTAATGGTGAAGTTTATTCAGTGAAGAAAGATAAGGTTTTTTTTACCAGCGGGTGACTTGTAAATTGCTAACTTGTTCGCTTTTACGATATGATGAAGAGAGACGGAAAGAAGGAAAGAATAGAAAGACAAATCATTACTTTAGGATGATGGGTATGAAAAGGGCGAGAATTATTTATAATCCTACATCAGGGCGTGAAGTTTTTAAGAAGCATTTGCCGGATGTCTTAATGAAACTAGAGGGTGCCGGCTATGAGGCTTCCTGTCATGCAACAACTGGTGAGGGAGATGCGACGTATGCAGCGAAGATTGCAGTAGAAAGGCAATACGATCTTTTGATTGCTGCTGGCGGAGATGGGACAATTAGTGAAGTCGTTAATGGAATTGCTGCACAGGAATATCGTCCGAAAATTGGGATTATTCCAACAGGGACGACGAATGATTTTGCAAGGGCGCTTAGAATCCCACGTGATATCGAGGCGGCGGTTGATATTATTTTAGCTGGTGAAACAATTCCGGTCGATGTCGGACGAATGAATGAAAAATACTTTATAAATATTGCTGGCGGAGGCCAAATAACTGAACTAACGTATGATGTTCCTATCAAATTAAAAACGATGCTTGGTCAACTTGCATATTACTTAAAAGGAATTGAAATGTTGCCATCGTTTCGGCCAACAGAAGTGACGATTGAATATGATGGGAAGTTATATGAAGGCGATGTGATGCTGTTTCTCGTTGGATTAACGAATTCAGTAGGGGGATTCGAAAAGCTTGCTCCAAACGCTTCAATAAATGACGGTATGTTTTCATTGCTCATCTTAAAGAAAACAAACCTTGCTGACTTTATTCGAATTGCCACGTTAGCGATTCGGGGAGAACATATCCATGATCCGAAAGTGATCTATACGAAGGCAAATCGAATAAGAGTAATGTCGGAGGACAAAGTTCAGTTAAATCTCGATGGTGAATACGGCGGAGATTTACCTGCCGAGTTTGAAAATCTGTATCGCCATGTTGAAGTATATGTTCCGTTTGCTCAACTACGTGAAGAAGACCGACCAGATTATATTAATTCATCAAAGGGAGAATAATTAGCGATTAGCCGTTCCAAAATGGAACGGCTTTTCTAAATTTTGAGGTAGAAAATTTGCCTGTCTCTCTTGAAATATACATAATAAAGAGTAAGATAAGGAAAAATCGTAAAAATAGCAGGGAATTGGGAGTGGGGGAATCATGAAGAAAGCATTAATCAATATTGACTATACATTTGATTTTGTTGCCAATGATGGTGCGCTAACATGTGGAGAGCCCGGACAAAGAATTGAAGGGAAAATTGTCAGCTTAACTGAAGAGTTTCTCGCCAGAAAAGATTTTGTTGTTTTTGCAATTGATGTCCATAATGAAGGGGATGATTTTCATCCTGAAACGAGTCTTTATCCGCCGCATAATATCCGCGGTACAAAGGGGCGAAAATTATTCGGAAGTTTAGAAAAATTGTATAACAATTATTCGGACCGTAATTTCGTTTATTTTATGGATAAAACGCGATATTCCGCTTTTGCAGGAACAGATTTGGAGATAAAGCTTCGTGAGCGAGGAATTACCGAGGTCCATTTAGTTGGCGTTTGTACTGACATATGTGTCCTTCATACGGCAGTGGACGCGTATAATCGGGGGTTTCATATTGTCGTTTATCAGGATGCATGTGCATCCTTTAATCAGACTGGTCACGAATGGGCGCTTGAGCATTTTAAAAAGGTGATAGGTGCTACAGTCATCTAACGATGGGACTGATAGATATGTATTCGGAGGTATTTTGTAATGGCTTATAAATATAAAGATGATAGTTTTATGATTCATACAGATCTTTACCAAATAAATATGGTGGAGACATATTGGCGTGACGGAGTCCATAATCGTCGAGCGGTATTTGAATTGTTTTTTCGAAAATTGCCTTTTGGAAACGGCTATGCAGTTTTTGCGGGACTAGAACGAATCGTCGAAATTATGAAGAACCTCAAATTCACTGAAGGCGATATCGAGTATTTACGAACAGAAGGATATCAAGAGGATTTCCTTGAATATTTAACAAACCTTAGGTTTACAGGGAAAATTCGTTCTGTAAAAGAGGGAGAAATCGTGTTTGCTAGTGAACCGTTAATGATGGTTGATGCCCCTCTCGCTGAAGCACAACTGATTGAAACTGTGCTTTTGAATATTGTTAATTATCAAACGTTAATCGCCACGAAAGCATCAAGAATCAAACATGTCATTCCTAATGGTTCTGCATTGGAATTCGGCTCTCGCCGTGCGCAAGAGCTTGATGCAGCGATTTGGGGCGCTCGTGCCACATATATCGCTGGCTTTGATGCTACAAGTAATGTGAGAGCTGGGAAGTTATTTGGAATTCCTATATCTGGTACTCATGCGCATTCAATGGTTCAAGCTTATCGTGATGAGTATACTGCATTTCGTAAATATGCAGAAACACATAAGGACTGTGTCTTTTTAGTTGATACATATGATACGATTCGTTCGGGAATTCCGAATGCCATCCGTGTAGCAAAAGAGTTTGGCGATAAAATAAACTTTATAGGTGTCCGTTTAGATAGTGGAGACCTTGCCTACTTGTCTAAGGAAGCAAGAAGGATGTTAGATGAAGCTGGATTTCCAAATGCAAAGGTAGTGGCCTCAAGTGATCTTGATGAATATACGGTGATGAACTTGAAAGCTCAAGATGCCAAAATTGATGTTTGGGGAATCGGAACAAAATTAATCACTGCTTTTGACCAGCCAGCGCTTGGAGCTGTTTATAAGATTGTTTCAATTGAAGATGACCATGGAAAAATGAATGATACGATTAAAATCTCTTCAAATCCAGAAAAAGTGACAACTCCAGGATTGAAAAAAGTTTATCGAATTATTAATGAAACGAATGGTCGGTCAGAAGGCGACTATATTACTCTTGAAGAAGAAGATCCGCAAAAGGAGGAACGTTTAAAAATGTTCCATCCTATTCATACGTATATTAGTAAGTTTGTAACTAATTTCGAAGCGAGGGAGCTCCATCACGATATCTTTGTCGAGGGGCAGCTTGTATATGAGCTTCCAGAGTTGAATGAAGTTAGGGAGTACTCGAAAGATTCGCTAGATCTATTATGGGATGAGTACCAAAGATCGCTAAATCCGGAAGAATACCCTGTTGATTTGAGTGAAAAATGCTGGGAAAACAAGAGGCGAAATCTTGAGGAAGTGAGAAAGACCGTTAAAGCAATTGGAAACAACGAATCATATTAAAGAGAGAAGAAATTGATTCATAAGACATGAGGGAAAACAGACCTTTGTTATCACTAGTACTTGGATAATAATGATTTTTTTAAGAGATAATGCTAGTAATCGCCTTTTTATTGCAAGTAGTAGGAATATATTTTTAAAATAATACTGTTACATGTGGTCAAAACAACGGTTTTCCAAGTACTAAGATTATTTTCGTTAAATTAACCCTCTTATGACGAGTACTAGCATTATTTTTCAATGTTTATTGCTAGTACTCGCATTAAAAAACGGCAAAAATTCCATTTTATCCCATTACTCGGGATAAATCTGCATGTTTTCTGCAGTTTATCCTAGTACTCGGAATAAAGATTCGCAAGATTTAACGTGCTTAATGCTAGTACTAGGAATAAAAGCAACAAGAAGGCATAACGGATCTTAATGCCAACACTTAAAAGCGCGTAAACTAAAGCATATGTTATCAGACAGTAGGACTAGTGGTTTTTGCTCGATTCTTCTTTAAGAGGTTAGTAAACTCTTAAGGTTAAACATGTTAAAATAAAACGATACACTATTCCCCTCTCATACTCTTCAAATGAAGAAAGGAGCTACACATTTATGCTAGAAAAAGCCCTTGAACTCCTGCAAACTCACTTCGGTTATTCATCGTTTCGCACTGGTCAGGAACAAGCAATCTCATCTGTACTCAAAGGAAATAATACCGTCTGTGTTATGCCAACTGGTGGTGGAAAGTCGATTGTTTATCAAATACCAGCTCTGCTTTTACCAGGGACGACGATTGTGATTTCCCCTTTAATCTCACTTATGAAAGATCAAGTGGATACATTGATTCAATTAGGAATTAAGGCTGCCTATATTAATAGTTCGCTTAGTCCACAAGAGGCAGCAAAAACAATGGAAGAAGCAATTCATGGTAGGTACAAGCTTTTGTACGTTGCTCCCGAACGGCTTGATTCGTACGATTTTCAGGAAATGCTAAATCACATCGAAATTCCACTTATAGCTGTAGATGAAGCACATTGTATTTCGCAGTGGGGACATGATTTTCGCCCAAGTTATTTACAAATAGCCCGATTGGTCAATCAGCTTCCTCACCGTCCGATTGTGCTCGCATTGACAGCGACTGCGACACCAAACGTTAGAGAGGATATTTGTAAGTCCCTTCATATTAATGAAACAAATTCAATTCTTACTGGCTTTGAGCGGAAAAATTTATCCTTTTCTGTGATTAAAGGGCAGGACCGTCAAGACTTCTTAAAAGGCTATGTCAAAAACAATCACAAAGAGGCCGGGATTATTTATGCTGCAACGAGAAAGACCGTCGACCAGCTTTACGAGTGGCTGCATAAAGGTGGGGTTGATGCTGCCCGCTATCACGCCGGAATGAGTGATTCTGACAGAGCAAAGGAGCAAGAACGTTTTCTAATGGACCGAGCAGATGTAATGGTTGCAACTTCAGCATTTGGGATGGGCATTGATAAATCGAATATACGATACGTTGTCCATTTTCAAATGCCGAAAAATATGGAAAGTTATTACCAAGAAGCAGGTCGTGCCGGCAGGGATGGTCTGCCAAGTGAATGTGTCTTACTTTATTCTCCTCAAGATGTCCAAATTCAGCGGTTTTTAATTGATCAATCTGCTGAACAGGAGCGAGTGCCGCAGGAGTTGGAGAAGCTTCAGCAAATGGTTGACTATTGTCATACTGAAAATTGCCTTCAAGCACATATCATTGAATATTTTGGTGAGATTGAAGTGGCTCCATGCGGCCGTTGTGGGAATTGCACAGATACGCGCGCAACCATTAATATTACTAAGGAAGCACAAATGGTATTAAGCTGTATCATTCGAATGGGACAGAAATTTGGCAAGGCCCTCACTTCAGCTGTTTTAACCGGATCACGAAACAAAAAAGTGCTAGAGCTTGGTTTTAATCAACTTTCAACGTACGGAATTATGAAAGATCATAGTGCGAAGCAAGTGACCGAATTGATTGATTATTTAATCTCTGCGAACTTAATTGGCGTTGAACATGGTTCCTACCCGACCATTTATGTCGCCCAAGCTGGAAAAGATGTTTTAACTGGAAAGCAACAAGTGTTTCGTAAAGAAGCCGTTCAAATTAAACAAGTTTCCAATGAAGATCCATTATTTGAGGAGCTACGCCACCTGAGAAAGTCAGTTGCTGAAACGGAAAATGTTGCTCCCTTTATGATCTTTTCTGATGCTAGTTTAAAGGACATGTGTGCGCGGCTGCCACAATCAGTCGAGGAATTTTTAAAGGTTAGTGGAGTTGGCCAGCATAAGCTTGAAAAATATGGGGAACAGTTTATTGAAGCCATCGTTACATTTTGTAAAACTCATCCGGACAGGGAAAGAATCGTTACATCAGAAGCTGCACCAACTAAACGAAAGAAAAAAGGGGTAAATGATTCTCACTTGGAAACATATGAGCTGCATCAAAAGCGGTTATCGGTTACAGAAATTGCGGCTAAGCGTGATCTAGCTGTTAGTACAATTGAGAATCACTTGCTTCAATGCCTTCAAAACGGAATGGAGCTAGATTCCTCCTTGCTTCTCCCGGAGCAGCTTCTCCCTGATTTAGAAAAGGCGGTTTCAGAGGCTGGACGTGACCGGTTAAAACCAATTAAAGAATTGCTGCCTGATGAAGTGAGTTATTTTATGATTAAAGTGTTTCTATATCGGATGAGAAAACAAGAAACGGCAATAGATAATTAAAGGTGGATGTGGTTTCGCAATCCGACTTTCATTATGATAAAATCTGGCTAGTGAATTCTTTGTAAAGGAAGATTTATTTTGAGTAAAACAGTGCCGATAAAAAAGAACGAGTGTATAGAGATTGAGTTTGAAGACTTAACCCATGATGGAGCAGGTGTGGCAAAACTAGATGGCTATCCAATTTTTGTCCAGGGTGCTTTGCCCGGCGAAAAGGCGGAAATTAAAATAGTGAAAGTGAACAAAGGCTACGGTGTTGCCCGCTTAATGCAGCTTTTAGAGCGGAGTCATTTTCGGGTGGATATTGCAAAAGAGGATCGTCATAAATACGGTGGCTGTCAACTTCAACATCTTAATTATGAAGGTCAGCTGAAGTTTAAGGAAAACCAAGTACGACAGGTGTTAACGAGAATTGGAAAGCTTAATGATATTATCGTACATCCAGTGCTTGGCATGGAGCATCCGTGGGAGTATCGTAATAAAGCCCAAGTTCCTGTAGGAGAAAAAGATGGAAAGCTGATTTCAGGATTTTTTAAGCCACGGACCCATGAGATCGTTAACACAAACGAAAGCGTAATTCAGCTTCCTGAGGTTAATGATGCGATTCAGACGGTGAAAGAAATTTGCAGTGAGTTAGGAGTTAAAGCTTATAACGAAGAAACACACAAAGGTGATCTTCGCCACATTATGGCTCGTTATGGAAAACAAACAGGCGAGTTAATGGTAGTTATTATTACGAGAACGAAAGATTTTCCTCAGAAAAATAAACTGATTGAGGAAATCGTTGCACATTTACCAAAAATAAAATCGATTGTTCATAATATCAACTCGAAGCGGACGAATGTCATTTTAGGGGAACAAACGAAGGTGCTTTGGGGCAATGAGTTCATCTACGACTATATTGGTGACGTGAAATTTGCGATTTCAGCCTTGAGCTTTTATCAAGTAAACCCTGCTCAAACAAAGGTGCTTTATGATAAAACATTGGAGTATGCTGGGCTAACTGGAGATGAAACCGTCATTGATGCGTATTGTGGAATTGGAACGATATCGTTGTTTCTTGCGCAAAAAGCGAGAAAAGTATATGGTGTCGAAATTGTCCCGGAAGCAATTGAAGATGCCAAGCGGAATGCACAGTTAAATCGAATAACGAATGTTGAATTCGCCGTTGGTAAAGCAGAGACCGTTATTCCAAAATGGGATGAAGAAGGGGTCAACGCCGACGTCCTTGTTGTCGACCCACCCCGTAAAGGCTGTGATGAAGCTTTGCTTGAAACAATCATCACGATGAAGCCAAAAAAGGTCGTCTACGTCAGCTGTAACCCAGCCACCCTTGCAAGAGATCTCCGTATCTTAGAAGACGGAGGCTATCAAACACTCGAAGTCCAGCCAGTCGACATGTTCCCGCAAACGACGCACGTGGAGTGTGTCTCACTAATAGTTAGGAAGTAAAGTAACAAGTCCCACAATAGATTCAAAAATACAAAAAAATGGAAAGGAGAACGAACTCCTTTCCATTTTAATTAAGCTACAGACTAAATTAGTTCTACATGAATTCCAAAGTCTTTAAAAGCATTTTTCATTACTTCTTTTGCTTCTTCTTCGTCATCTCCATGAATCTCCAATTTGTAATGAGTTTGATCAGACATTAAGGATACACTTAGTCCAAGAAAACTTTTCACATCAATTGTTTTGTTTTCTGCGTGCAACACAATACTAGATTTAAATTTGCTTGCAGTATTTGCAATAGAAGACATTTCTTTTACATTAACTGAACCACCTTGCATTGCACTAGCTAATTTCATTGCATCTGACGCTCGTTTATTAAAATCCATTTTAAAACCACCTCTATAAAAGTTAAATATAAACTATTTAAGTTAATTATACTATTATTATCTATTTGTACTAATAAAATGCAAAGTGAATAAATTTTATCAAATTTACATATTAATGTTATTTTACCTTTATTCCTACGGAGATTTCAATCGGCGTGATAGTAATACTTTTTATTTAAACAATCAGAATGACTAACACAATAAAGAAGCCATTTTTTAAACATGCTTTTTT
Organism: Bacillus sp. B15-48; assembly: GCF_016879755.1. Classification (GTDB taxonomy): domain Bacteria; phylum Bacillota; class Bacilli; order Bacillales; family Cytobacillaceae; genus Mesobacillus_B. The sequence goes on along the minus strand of NZ_WOFU01000007.1, from coordinate 166,946 downwards.
TAGTTTTGTGGACCATTTGTTTAATAATACACTAAAAGTGTGAATATGTTATTGGAGGCCAGTGAAGAAATGAGTATAAAAGATGAGGGATGGACTTTGACCCCGTTCATACTAAAGGCAACAATTTTTCTCTTTACATTAAAGTTCCACAATTGTAAAATTGTAGTAATTTGTAAATTATTTGTAAATTAAAATAAGTTAAATAGGGTCATATAAAAGGAGTTTGATATGCTGACAAAAGTAAAGCAAGTCATTTTTCTTAAGCGAATTGAAAAAATGTTATCCCGTTATCAAATAAAGGTGATGCATTATATTCCTGGCAGAATTCGATTAGCTTGTCCGTATTGGGCAGGAGACTCGAAAATCGTGAAAGAGTTGCTGCCGATCCTCAATGAAGAGGATCGAATTCAATCAGTAAAACACACATCAGAAACGGGTACGGTCTTAGTCGAATTTGATAACTCCTCTCTAGTTAGCGAAGAGCAAATTGAGACATGGATTCAGATTGTTCAACGAGTACATAATGACAGGATTACGAGAGAAGTGACTAGAAAATGATACAGACCTTAATTGGCTTAGGAGCGTCTTTTTTTGCTCCGACGATAATGAAAAAATTGAAAGACCAAAAAGTTCAAGTACTACATGCAATGCCAGGTCGCGTAAGATTACAAAGTAACCATTGGAAAGAAAATCTAATCGCAACGGCATTAGAAGAAAAGTTCTCAGCTCTTCCTATCGTAAAAAATGTTGCCGCATCAGGTATTACCGGGAGTCTATTATTAGAATTTAATGCTCAACACCTGACACCTGAACAATTTAACGAAATTGTGCAATTAGCTGTAAATACGTCGATTGAAAATTATCCAAACATTGATTCTAAAATGATGAAAACAATGAAAAACGGGGTAAACTCTGTTGATCAAGTCATAAAAAAACAATCTGGTGGTATTGCTGATATAGATTCGATCCTTATTATTTGGTTATTATTTAAAGGCGCTACCGGTTTTACAAAAAATCCAGCATTTGCTAGTAGTTTGCTTTATTGGGCATACACGATGATTAAAAAGGAGGGGGGAAGATAGTTGTATAAGGCTCGTATTTTACATTGCATACCTGGAAGAACTCGACTTCAGTTAAAATGCAATAATCACGCAGGGATGATAGAAGCGCTTTACCGTTCTATACTAGGCGTTTATTCAGCTCTCTATACAAAAGAAACGCAGTCTGTTTTAATTCACCATGATCCCTCCATTTCGGCTGAGCAGTTGGCCCATGTCGTTTACCCGAAAGAAATGTCCAAACAAGAGAGAGAAACGAATTTTAAACAAGAACTTACGATGAGTATCGCAGCAATGTTCATTGATTTCGTTTTTCCAGCAAAAGGCTTGCTTGGTTTTAAACAGCTTTTACGCCCAGGTGCAATTGCCGCATTAATAGCCTCTCGGGGCATGATTGTAAATGGAACAAAAGGACTTATCCAAACGAAAAAGCCGAACGCAGACACTTTAAGTACAACCGCCATTTTTGCCTCGATACTTAAAGGTAGTCCCCGATCGGCCTTGGTCATTTTATTTATGTCTACTTTAAGTGAAATTATTACTGAAATTACAGCAAATAAAACAAGAAATTATGTTAGAGATATGATGAAACTTGATGTTTCCTATGTGTGGAGGGTAGACAGTAACGGAGAAGAGAAGAAAGTTTCTATTAAAGAAGTTCAAAAAGGGGATTACATCGCTGTATTTGAAGGGGATAAGATATCGGTTGATGGCACGGTTGTAAGAGGTTGGGCAAATGTAGATGAATCCTGTATGACAGGAGAATACATGCCTAAAGATGTTTCGTTCAATCAAAAAGTGTATGCAGGAACGATTGTGAAATCAGGGAATTTATGCATAAAGGTTGAAAATGTCGGAGATCAAACAGCCGTTTCACGAATTGTTTCCCTCATTGAAGGAACACAAGAGAAAAAAGCGCCAATTCAATCATATGCTGACCAATTATCGGAACGACTTGTACCTTTATCATTTTTACTAGCAGGTTTCATATATATAGTGACAAAACGATGGGACCGTGTATTAAACATGCTGGTCATTGATTTTGTATGCGGGATAAAACTATCAACAGCCACAGCAATATCGGCTTCCATTGGCAAGGCTGCGAGAGGCGGAGCCCTTATTAAAGGCGGTGAATATTTAGAGAAACTATCAAAAATTGATACTGCTATTCTAGATAAAACAGGAACGATTACGATTGGAAAACCGGTTGTAAAGCAAGTTATTCCTTTTAATGGCTTTACTGAAAGAGAAATTTTGAAATATGTAGCTTCAGCAGAAGAGCATTCTTCTCATCCAATAGCAGAAGCAATTGTTAAATTAGCTAAGGAATGGAGGCTTGAACTTCCAGAGCATGATCACGACCATATGGAACAAATTGTAGGGCATGGTGTAAAGGCCAAAGTAGCTGACAGAACAGTGCTGATTGGGAATAAGAAGTTGTTATTAGATGAAAAAGTGCAAGCAAGAGGCTTGAAGTTCATTGATAAGTTAGCGGTAAAGGGTAATACGGTATATGTTGCGCTAGATGGCAAAGTTGCTGGTGTTATCGTGCTAGAGGATACGATAAGAGATGGAATGAAGAGAACAATCAATCAACTTCGACACGAGGGAATAGATGAAGTTGTCATGATTACTGGGGATAAGGAAGATGTCGCAAAAGATGTATATCAACAGTTGCACTTAGATGCTTATCATGCCGAAGTCCTTCCTCAACATAAATTAGAGTATGTACAGAGTTATAAAGCATTAGGAAATACCGTCATGATGGTGGGTGACGGTATCAATGATGCACCAGCTCTAACATATGCAGATGTAGGTGTAACAATGGGGGGCAAACGTACAGATATTGCAGTCGAAGTGAGTGATGTCGTCATAACCTCAGACAATCCAATTATCATTACAGATGTGATCAAACTATCGAAAAGCACAATGAACACAGTAAAACAAAATTTTATCATTACGATTGCAGTGAATAGTGCAGCTATTATTTTAGGAGCATTTGGAACGATCGCCCCAATTATAAGTGCGGCTATTCATAATGCTGCTACAATTGGTGTCGTGTTAAATAGTATGAAAATACTCTTTAAAGAGGAGCGAATAAAATGGAACAATCCGTCGCCACCGTTGTCCACGACATACCTGGTCGACTCCGCTTAATTATACCTGCATTAAATGAGAAAAAAGACTTTGACCAAATTAAGCAGATGTTTTCTTCTATTAAAGGTATTCATGATGTGCGGATTGAACCAATCATTCAGTCAATGGTCATTTCATATAATCATGAAAAGATTGGGAAAAATATAATTGTACGTTTTGTTAACCTATTTTTTAAACATTCAAAATTAAATACATTGGATTATATAATGTTCAATTTTAAACCAAAACTTCGAAAAGATTTTTTTAGATCGATTCTAACAGGGTTTATCCTATTGCTTGCCTATCTTAATAAAACATCGGGGAAAGTACCAGGGATTTTAGATTATGCCGCTGTCATTTCAACAGCTTACACCGTTCTTTCACATGGGGAAAATAAACTAGGTCATCCGGATGTGATAACTGGGATTGTCAGTATGCTTTCAATCGGATCTAGTAATATTCTACATGTTGCCTTAGTGACATGGGGAGTTAATGTAATCGAACTTTTAAATGATGCCAGTAAAAGCAAAATGCTAGCTTAAAAAATGAATGGAGGAATTATATATGATTATGAATAAAGATTTCTTAATGGGGTTTGTATCAGGAACTGTAGTTGGAGCAGTAGGGTATCGCATTTATGAACAAAATCAAGGGCAATTATCCCAGTTGATTCAAAATAACCCAATGGCAACTACTTTGCAATCACTACAACCAGCACCAAGACAGGAACTAGCACTAGAAGATTTAATCGCTCAGAAAGAACGATTAGAAGATTTAATTGCGGAGAAGAAAATTAGTAATAGTTAATAAAAAAAAGCCTATCAAGCAAGACTTATTTCTATTCCAGTTTCGTTTAATTTGCCCCGTTACCAAGGGTTTTAATAAGTGCAGTGGAGTTTATAGTTTATACTAAATCTACAACAAAAACCAGTCCCCACAATGGGAACTGGTTTAATTTCATATAGAAGCGTATTACGAAGTCCCTGAAGTCATTATCATATTTAGATTATGAGCTGCGCGCAATTCTATCCTTTTTCTTAAAACTTAGGGTGATTGGGAGTTTAATGATTATGCATAGAAAAAATCATTCACCAACTTTAGCAACTCCCAATGCTAGATGTTCCCAAAGCACCTCTTCTACTTTCTCCACAAGTTTACTAGGGCACTCGACCACTAAAACAACTTCTGACTTTTTCTATAGTTGCCTCAACCCAAGGGTAATTAAAGGTTATCCTTTTACTCACTCGGTAATTTATTCATTGCAATTTCAATAGTCGAAATGTTGTTTTTATAACTTCCTTTTCAGAAACTCAATCACCTCCTTAAAAGCATCGTTAACGATTGGAATTTCCATATTTTGATCAAAAGAGTGTTTTCCACCTGGGATGGTTATAAGTTTATTATAAACGCCATTTGAATCCAATTTTCTCTTCATCTCCACGGATTCCTCATAAGGTACATCTTCATCATCATCGCCATGTAAAAGTAAGGTTGCTGGGTATTCTGATGTTACATTCTTAATCGGGCAGAACTTATGAAGTTTCGGAGCGTCCATAATCGATTGAAATTCGGTTGCATATTGCAGCCAATTCCCTTGCTGACGACAATATAAATAAATTGCATAGCGTTTCTCGATTGGTGCCTCGGAGATTACTGTCTTTTGTATTAACATTTGTGCGAGTTCTTCAGGTACTTTTGTCATCCGATTAAAATTTTCACTTGGTTTCCGATACCATTCACCTAAAATATGAAGTTTTTAGGGGTGATCGTTTATGCCAAATAAACCATCACTTGTATCATCCGAATTAGACCCCTGTGCATTCAGGTGGCAATCCAACTCGATTAACGGTGGCCCCGTTTTCTGATAAAACTTTTGATGTATTGCACAACAAGTGTTTTTTCATTCTAATGGTGTATTGAAACTAGTCCTATTTCATTTTGATTTTAGTGTTAATACGTTGACGATATACCTATTAGGGTATATTATAAACTTGTAAGAAGATAACACAGAAAAAACAAACATGAAAGGTTAAAAAAGAAAGTGCTCTTATGTTGACACCCTTTTTATTTTCGGTTAATGTTATACCCATAGCGGTAATAGTATTAAAATACAAACCAAAAAATACCCCGTGTGGTAGGGAGGATTGAGATGGATACATTAAAAACAGATTTTATTTTAAATGCAAAAGGCTTAGCATGCCCGATGCCAATCGTCAAAACAAAAAAGGCGATGGATCAATTGAATGCTGGTGAGGTGATTGAAGTTCAAGCTACTGATAAAGGATCAAAGGCTGATATTAAAGCTTGGGCTGAAAGTACGGGCCATCAATATTTAGGAACGATTGAAAATGAAAATGTTCTTAAACATTATTTAAGAAAGGCAACGAATGATGAAATAAAAACAGAGAAAAAGCATCCTGTTGTAGCAACCAATGAAGAACTTCAGGCAAAGCTTGATGCCAATGAATCCATCGTTGTCCTTGATGTACGAGAGGAAGCAGAATATGCATTTAATCATATACCGAATGCCATTTGTATTCCTTTAGGGAAATTAGAAGAGCAATTTAATGAATTAGATAAACAAGCAGAGATTTTCGTCGTATGTCGCACTGGAAGTCGCAGCGATTTTGCTGCTCAGAAGTTAGCTGAAAATGGATTCAAAAATGTAACAAATGTGGTACCAGGAATGAGTGACTGGAATGGAAAAACGACAACTTTTCATAAATAAAAATTTTCGAAAAATGGAGGAATGAACATGAGTAAAAAGGTAGCAATTATTGCAAGTAATGGTGGATTATTCGATGCATATAAGGTGTTTAATATTGCAACTGCAGCGGCAGCAACTGATCAAGAGGTAGTGATTTTCTTTACTTTTGAAGGTTTAAATTTGATTCATAAAGAAGCAAACAAGCAGCTTTCAATGCCAGAAGGGAAAGAGCATTATGCCGAAGGGTTTGCAAAAGCGAATGTTCCAGCCATTCCAGATATGGTTACAATGGCTCAAGATCTAGGTGTGAAATTAATTGGCTGTCAAATGACGATGGATGTGATGGGTCTGGATAAGGAAGTATTTGTTGATGGAATAGAAGTAGGCGGCGCCGTCACATTCTTGGAGTTTGCCAAAGATGCAGCAGTAACACTCACATTTTAAATTTTTTTTAATCTAAATTATACCTATGGGGGTAATGAAGTGACTCTAAAAGCGATGAATTCAAAACAGGTAACGAAAAAGGTTATTAATAACGAAAAGTTATTTATTTTAGACGTACGTAATCAAAATGATTTCCAAGATTGGAAAATTGAAGGAAAGAACTTTCAATATTTAAATATTCCATATTTTGAATTATTGGATGGCGTAGATGAGATTCTCGATAAAATTCCGACTGATCAAGAGGTTTTGGTCGTATGTGCAAAAGAAGGATCGTCCGTGATGGTGGCAGAGATGCTTGTTGAAGCCGGCCGAACTGTAGCGTATTTTGAAGGCGGAATGAAAGCATGGAGTGAATATCTCGAGCCAGTTAAAGTAGGAGATTTAAAGAATGGTGGAGAGTTATATCAGTTCGTCCGAATTGGAAAAGGCTGTCTCTCATACATGGTTCTTTCAAACGGAGAGGCTGCGGTTATTGATGCAACGCGGATGACGGATGTTTTTCTTGATTTCGCAACTAGTAAAAATGTGAACATCAGACATGTATTTGATACACACTTACATGCTGACCATATTTCTGGAGGTCGAAAAATTGCCGAAATGACAGGTGCCACATATTGGCTTCCTCCAAAGGATGCAATGGAAGTTACCTTTAAATATCATCCGTTAGAAGGCGGCATTAATGTAACGATTGGAGAAACAGAAATGAATATTCACTCTTTGTACTCTCCAGGACATACGATTGGTTCGACTTCTTTTGTAGTAGATGAGAAATTTTTACTTTCAGGCGATATCTTGTTTATTGATTCGATTGGAAGACCGGATTTAGCTGGATTGGCACAAGATTGGGTTGGCGACCTAAGAGAAACACTTTATCAACGTTACCGAGAATTATCAGAAGACCTAATTGTTTTACCAGCTCACTTTATGATTATTGAGGAATTGAATGAGGACGGAAGTGTTTCCGAGAAGCTAGGTAACTTATTTGCTCATAACCATGGCTTAAACATCGAAGACGAAAATGAATTCAGAAAACTCGTGACAGAAAACTTACCGCCGCAGCCAAATGCGTATCAAGAAATTCGTGAAACAAATATGGGGAAAATAGCACCAGATGTTGAAAAGCAACGTGAAATGGAAATTGGTCCAAACCGCTGTGCGGTACGTTAAGTCATTTTTCATTTAATAGAATAGGAGGTATTTAGATGGAAGCTACTAAAGTATTGGATGCAAAAGGACTTGCATGTCCGATGCCAATTGTACGTACAAAAAAGGCAATCGATGGATTGCATACAGGACAAATTTTAGAAGTACACGCTACAGATAAGGGGGCGAAAAGTGATCTTGTCGCCTGGACAAAATCAGGTGGACACGAACTTTTAAAACATGAAGTTGAGGGTGATGTTTTAAAGTTTTGGATAAAAAAAGCATGATTTTATAGAGGAACCATCTCGGTTCCTTTTTTTAAAGGAGGGGAGGTTACTATGGCGGTGGAGTTTGGATTTATCCTTACAATTTTTCTGATTGGATTTATCGGATCCTTTATCTCGGGTATGCTTGGAATAGGCGGTTCAATTATTAAATATCCAATGCTGCTATATATTCCACCAGCACTTGGGTTTGCGGCGTTTACTGCCCATGAAGTTTCAGGAATAAGTGCCGTGCAAGTCTTTTTTGCGACAATTGGCGGGGTGTGGGCCTACCGAAAAGGCGGCTATTTAAATAAATCATTAATTGCTTATATGGGGATAAGTATTTTAATTGGAAGCTTTATCGGTGGATACGGCTCAAAAATGATGTCAGAAGGTGGAATTAACTTTATATATGGAATATTAGCGTTAATTGCGGCGGTGATGATGTTTATTCCTAAGAAAGGAATTGATGAGATTCCGCTTGAGCAAGTTACGTTTAATAAATGGCTTGCTGCCTCGCTTTCTCTAGTTGTCGGTGTAGGAGCAGGAATTGTCGGTGCTGCTGGCGCCTTTTTACTCGTCCCAATTATGTTGGTTGTTTTAAAGATCCCGACAAGGATGACAATTGCCTCTTCTTTAGCGATTACGTTAATATCCTCAATTGGAGCAACGGTAGGGAAAATCACAACTGGTCAAGTAGATTATTTCCCGGCAGGAATTATGGTTATAGCAAGCTTAATTGCCTCTCCCTTTGGAGCAATAGTTGGCAAAAAAATAAATACGAAGGTTTTACAAGTGATTTTAGCAGTACTGATTCTTGCTACAGCAATGAACATTTGGATTGATATTCTTTAATCAGATTAGGCTTAAGCAGCCTATTTTTTTTGAGGAATTATTTGATTACAGTTATCAAATATTCGAACCGGGTTCATAAAAATTTAACAAAATGTAAAAAAATTAGCTTGAAATGAACGGATTCGGTAATTTTCTTTCAGTAAGAGTGATTAATATTGCTGAACAAAAGCCTTCTTCATATTAGGATGAAAATATATAGAAAAGAATGAACATAAAGAAAACTAGCCGATCGGCGAGCTTAGAAATGTCAAAGCAGTATTTTGGAAGGGCTACCAATAGTGGTAGGAGGGGGAAAATGACATATACAGTTTATCCTCAAGAAAAAGGAGAATTGGCGTCTGAAAATTACCTGCATGACAAGAAAGTTAGAAATTGTAAGTTATCATACGAACAAAGAAGACATCTACAGCATGAGTTTAAGATCTATTTAGAAAAGTATTTTAAAGGCATTATCGGAAAAGGTGCCGATAGTACGAAAGTGATTATATGGAATGATATGGTCATTATCCGTGGCCAAGGCTTTTTAACAAGCCCTGAAAAACATATTGCGAAGACGCCAAAAGGAAGTAAGTTAATTAAAGAATCACGCCAGCTGCTTTCCAAACAATTTGCGGTGGAAAATGTCACTTATTTCGAAGAGCAGTTAGGGTCACGTTGTATTCATCAAACATATGACATTGATTCTAATAAAGATCTTTGGATTCACATCATGATTTTTGATCAATTATTAATAGAAGTAAATAAATCGATAGATTGGTAGTTAAAGGAGACACCTATAGGTAGCTCTAATAAAAACCAATGGTTTAGTGAATGGCAACTTTTCTGTCATTCTATTAAATCATTGGTTTTTTATTGTTTAGATAGAGTTAAGTTTTAACGTATGAATGTAAACGCAATCGGTGTGTGTTAGGGGGAGATAGTAGGGGAAGGCAATCGAGAGTAGCAGAAAATAGAAAGAAAGAGGTGGGGAAAGTGGGAAAGAGACTACAAATTGCATTCGCAATACTCGCTGTTTTAGCAGCCTTTACATACTGGGCCTATGATGCGGCTAAATTATATGTTTTGCGTCCGGGCCTGTCAGGAACAGAGACGTATCAATTATTATTTGATACGTCAGTGGTGGCACTCCCAGTCGCTGCTTTAATTGGTGTGTTTTTAGGAACACTGAATCATTACCAACGAAAAGATGAATTCAAGGATGGAAAAGTTGAACGACATGATGAAGTCATGTTTTTACAACATTGGACGAATGCGCTTGGGATTGTGATTTTAATTATTACTGGATTAGTACTAGGAACATTATTTATCCCAAGAACCGTTCAGTCGGTCGAAATGATTGGATTTGCCATGAATATGCATTTTATCGGAGTTCTATTTTTCCTTTTTGGTGCCAGTTATTATGTTACAAAAGGATTGTTTACAGGAGAAATCAAACATATGATGCCTAAAAAAGGCGACCTTAAGGCGATGATTGGCCACTATAAAGTGATGTTTTTTAAAGGTAAGGCCCCTAAAGAAGAGAAATTTTTGGCTGCCGAACGTGTTGTTTTTCCAATGTGGATTATCGGCATAGGTGGAATAACACTTACAGGAATTGTAAAAACATTCGCGCATTTATGGTCTTTACCAGGAGGTTTAATGGGAGTGATGACCTTTTTCCACGGTGTTTTTGCCATCTACATGACGTTAATGTTACTTGCTCATGTATTTGCAGCAGCAATTATTCCTCCTTCTTGGCCACTATTGCGTTCAATGATTACAGGAAAAGTTACTGAAAAATATGTTAAGCATCATCATGAAAAATGGTACGAAGAAATTCAAAAACAAAAGGATTCAGCAAGTTAATATCCTGTCAAAGTGAAATAGATACAACAAGATATGGAAGGAGTGGAGAAATGAGTAACAAGGAATTCTCCCGTAGAGACTTTATTAAATATGGTAGTTCGACCCTTGCAGCTTTAGGGATTGGAACATTAGTTGGAGGATGGTTTGATCTCGGTGACGGTGTTGTTGCCTTTGCAGCTTCCGAAGGTTACATCGTCGTCGATACAAAAAAATGTGCTGGATGTATGACGTGTATGATGGCTTGTTCACTTGCTCATGAAGGCAGGTCAAACCCATCTTTATCACGTATTCAAATTACCCAGGATAACTTTGCCCACTATCCGAATGATATCGCAATGAACATGTGTCGACAATGTCCAAGTGCTCCTTGTGTAGAAGTCTGCCCAACCTTGGCCAACCATCCTGATCCTAAAAATGCGAATGTTCGGCTTATTGATGAAGAAAAGTGTATCGGTTGCCAAAAATGTATTGAAGCATGTCCGTATACTCCTAGTCGGATTATATGGAATTTTGAGGATAGACATGCACAGAAATGTGATCTTTGTGTAAATACACCTTACTGGAATGAGGAAGGTGGTCCAAGTGGTAAGCAAGCATGTGTGTCCTCTTGTCCTATGCAAGCAATTAAATTTACAAGCGAAATCCCAATCCAAAACGGCAGTTCTGGTTATGACGTGAATCTCCGTACAAAAGAGTGGGGCCGCTTAGGAATTGTTTCTGAATAAAGGAGGAAATAAACTAAACAACATAATGGAGGGAACAAAAGGATGAATGGCTATACAGGCAAAATCTTAAGGATCAATTTAACGACAAAAGAAACTTCTATTATAGATACGAAGAAATATGAGCAATGGGGAGGAGGACATGGGATTGGGTCTGCCCTTTTCTGGGATTTATGTGAGGATAAAACAGTTGATGGGTTAGATCCGAAAAATGTTGTCACCATCATGACTTCACCTCTCGTCGGAACGATCGCCCCTGCTGCTGCTGGAAGAACAGAAGTACAGGGAATAGGTGTGCAAGCCCACCCTAAGGGATGGTTCACACGATCTAATTTTGGCGGACAATTTGCAGCAATGCTAAAATTCGCAGGATGGGACGGCATAGTGATTGAGGGAAAAGCTGATAAGCCCGTTTGGATCGATATTCGAAATAATAACATTGAGATTAAAGATGCAAATGGTTTATGGGGAAAGGATACTTGGGAAACACAAGAATTAATTCAAGGTGAAGTTGAAAAGAATTTTAATCAATGGCATGAAGTAGGGACATCTAGAGACACAGGCAGAACAACACAAAAACCAGCAGTACTTGCAAACGGACCAGCCGGTGAAAATCTAGTCACCTATGCTTCCTTAGTGCATGGTTCTGGAAATGGCGCTGGACAAGGAGGATTTGGTGCTATATGGGGCTCGAAAAACCTAAAGGCAATTAGTGTATTAGGGACCGGAAGTGTAGAAGTGGCCGATCCAAGTGTATTATTAGAAGCGCGTATCGCCTTACAAAAAAGAAGATACGATGTCGATAAGCCATTGAGAAAAAGCACTCATGAAGATCCAACCGAAATTGCACCATGGGGAATGCCGTATGCATTGACAAACTTATCGTATCGTTCTCCTGGCTTTGCAGGTCCCGGCGCTTTCTTTTTACAATCAAATGAAAAATCGAGACCTAAAGGCTGTGTAGGTTGCTTTGTTAACTGTAGAAGAAATAGCGAGTCTGGCCGAACGAATGAATCAACCTGTGTTGATATTGCTTTTGCTGGAGCTAATCCAGAGGCACAGCATGCGGCAACAGAATCGATGCAAAGGCTAGGGATTAATAATTTCGTTTTAAGTGTTGGTTTTCCTTGGCTGAAAAACCTTTATAAGATGGGTGTATTAGGGCCAGGAAAAGAAATCCATACAAATTTACCGTTCGATCGTCAAGATAGTCCAGACTTCTATAATGCTTTAATGAAAGCGATTGCTAATCGCGAGGATATCGGAGCTGACTTAGCAGAAGGATTGTATCAAGCTGCAGAAAAATGGGGCCGGTTAGAAGATATTGAAACTGGATTGCTTCGGATTACGTTCTGGGGTTATCCAGAACATTATGATCCACGAATCGAAGTGGAATGGAGTTATGCGTCAATATTGGGCGACCGGGATTTCAATGACCATGCATTGAACTGGTACATTCATTGGATTCCGTTTATTGGCATGCTCCTTGGGGAGGAACCGCTCATGTCAGCTGAACAGGTTGTAAATCTGGCAGCAGAAGCGTTAGTCCCTTATAAAGATCCGATGCTATTGGATTATAGTGAAGAGAATATTTATTCAGAGAATAAAGTGAAAATGATTTCATGGATAAAAGGTTATAACTTATTCTGGAAGAATTCACTTGGATACTGTGATTGGGCATGGCCAGATTTAATTAACCTTAACCAAGAAGATTATAAAGGGTTTACTCCTGATGCTGAACCATTATTCTATAATGCAGTGACTGGACAGAACATCACCTTTGAAGACGGAATGAAAATCGGGTCAAAAATATGGAACTTGGACCGAGCGATTTATATATTGCAAGGTAGACATAGGGATATGGAAGTTTTATCAGGTTATGTGTATAAAGTACCGAATGAATCACCGTATAAAGCGACAATGTTCATCGATGGTGAGTGGTCGTATGATGATGGAATCGGTCGAGTGTTAGATGAAGAAAAATATGAGGAATGGAAAACGAAGTATTATTCGTTTGAAGGTTGGGATCCAAAGACAGGGTGGCCAAAACGCAGTACGCTAGAAGAGTTAGGTTTAGGCTATGTTGCGGATGAACTAGAAAAACAAGGAAAGCTAGGTAATTAAGATGGGGAGATTCTCAGAAATATCTACACAAATGGCAACTAAACTTTTATCTGAAATTGATTTTACTCATCATCTACAAGGGGTAAAATATCATGCAATGTCAGGTGGAACCCCAGTTTATATTACAGGGCTAGTTGAAGCGAAAGATTTTTTGCATTTTAGTTCAGTTGAAAGTTTAACGACTCTTGGTGGAGGAGGAACGATACATTACTTAGATTTTACTAAATTGAGAACTTGGGTTGAAAATATGTATGAAGATCAAGAATTATCGGATGCAATTGCCGAAGAAATAGAAAAAGGAAGTTGCTATGCTGATACAATTGGCCCAATTAAGCAGCTATTAGAAGAGCGAATCAAACAATGTCAATCACTTGTTCAAAATCAAAAAGTAGGACAATAAGAACCGGTTGATAATTTCACAAAAAAAGTAAGCTCTCAGGCTTGCTTTTTTTTATTTCAACTAGAAGGAAAGGCATCTTCTCTTCTACTCATGAAAGTTTTATGTAAAAACAAATAAGATATATCTGTAAAATTATAGGTTTAAATGTTAATAAACTATGACGATTCATACTTATACTTATCGAAAAATGGCGGATTTTGGAGGTTGATAGATGATTCTTGAGAACGTTCTAGTTATACTCTTCAAGTTAGGGTTTAGATGGTTATTTTCCAGAATACGGTCATTTTTCCAATTTGTGAAACAATTTTTTTATCGCTAGACTTAAAAAGAGTGAGCAATTGAACGTTATTTTTATATAACTTTCTACTGAAAAATGGAGGTGAACATATGAGTCGGGCAAAAATAGAAGTCCGTAATGTGACAAAAATATTCGGTAAATCACCACAGCAAGGATTAAAAATGCTGAATGAAGGCATGACGAAAAAACATATTTTGGAAAAAACGGGGATGACTATAGGAGTTAGTAAGGCCAGTTTTGAAGTTATGCCTGGAGAAATATTTGTCATTATGGGTCTTTCAGGCAGTGGGAAATCTACCTTAGTTCGCATGTTTAATCGGTTAACCGATCCAACGGATGGCCAGGTTTTAATAGATGGCCAAGATATCGTTAAAATGAAGCCTGAGCAATTGAGAGAAGTCCGCCGAACAAAGTTGAGTATGGTTTTTCAGCGATTTGCTCTTTTTCCACATCGTACGGTACTTAATAATACGGAATATGGTTTGGAGATAAAAGGTACTGAAAAACATTTGCGTAAAGAAAAAGCGATGGAAGCTTTAGAACTTGTCGGTTTAAAAGGGTATGAGAATAGTTATCCAAGTGAGTTAAGTGGAGGAATGCAACAGCGAGTTGGCTTAGCACGAGCTCTTGCGAACGACCCAGATATTTTATTAATGGATGAAGCATTTAGCGCTCTTGACCCGTTGATTCGTAAAGATATGCAAAATGAATTATTAGAGCTTCAGGAAAAAATGGAAAAAACGATCATCTTTATTACGCATGATCTCGATGAAGCATTACGACTCGGCGACCGTATTGCCTTAATGAAAGATGGATCAATTGTCCAAGTAGGTACGGCTGAGGAAATTTTAATGAATCCAGCGAATGATTATGTGGAACGTTTTGTCGAAGATGTTGATTTGTCTAAAGTCTTGACCGCATCACATGTTATGAAGCGACCAGAGAAAATATTGTTTGATCGTGGTCCGAGAGTTGCGCTGCAAATCATGAAGGATGCAGGAATTTCTAGTGTGTACATAGTTGATAAAAAACAAAAACTTATTGGCGCTGTAACGGCCCAAGATGCATCTGAAGCCGTAAAAAATGGCAAGACGCTTGGAGAAGTAATGATTCGTGAAATCCCTACTGTATCCCCAGATACATTGATAGCTGATTTGCTGGAACAGGTAGCTACGACTTCAATACCGCTGACGGTTATTGATGAAAATCATCGCCTGTTAGGAATCATTGTTCGCGGTGCTGTTCTTGCAGCTCTAGCGGGAAATGAAATTCAACTTAACGGAAGCGAGGAAAAATGAAATGATATCGAAAATACCTCTAGCTGACTGGGTTGATACGTTTGTCGATTTTCTAACAGACAAATTGGAGCCGTTATTTGATTTGATTTCTGAAGCAATTGGCAACTTTGTTGATTTTATTGTCTTCATTTTAGCCTCTATTCCACCGATTTTATTTATTATTATCTTTGCAGGACTTGCTTTATGGTTAAGTCGATGGACGACGGCTTTATTTACTGGAGTTGGGCTTTGGTTAATCAATAATTTAGGCTATTGGGAAGGGATGATTGACACACTAGCACTCGTGCTAACCTCAGTTGTTATTTCGATTGTGATTGGGGTGCCAATTGGGGTGTGGATGTCATTAAGTGACCGTGCTAGAAAAGTGATTACACCGATTCTCGATTTTATGCAGACGATGCCGGCCTTTGTATACTTAATCCCTGCGATACTCTTCTTTGGAATTGGGATGGTTCCCGGCGTTATCGCCTCTGTTATCTTTGCGATGCCGCCAACGATTCGACTAACAAATCTAGGGATTCGCCAAGTACCTGAAGATTTAGTGGAAGCGGCGAACGCTTTTGGTTCAAGCACTACACAAAGGTTGTTTAAAGTACAGCTACCATTAGCGACCCCAACGATTATGGCAGGAATTAACCAAAGTGTCATGCTTTCCTTATCTATGGTCGTTATATCGTCATTAGTTGGTGCGCCTGGGCTTGGGGCGGATGTGTATCGCGCCGTAGCTCAAGTTAAAGTTGGAATTGGGTTTGAGGCTGGTCTCGCAATCGTTATTTTAGCCATTGTGTTAGATCGACTTTCTCAAAATATAGGAAAACCAAAACAAAAATAGGGAGGAATTTTTATGTTTAAGAAAAGGGTAGTACTTTCAATTGTATTGCTTCTCGCCTTGCTGTTAGCAGCATGTGGAAATTCAGAGCAAAGTTCAGGGGATGCAAATGAGGAAGGAACGGATACAGATACTAACAGCACAGAATCAATTGGTGAACAAGTAGATTATAAGATTATCGGAATTGAACCAGGAGCGGGGATTATGCAAGCGACACAAACTGCTCTAGTAGAATATGAAAATTTAGCAGATTGGAACCTAGTAGAGTCATCTTCAGCTGCCATGGCTTCAGAGCTTCGAAAGGCATATGACAGGGAAGAACCAATCATTGTGACTGGCTGGACACCTCACTGGAAGTTTGCCAAGTATGATTTGAAATATCTTGAAGATTCAAAAGGAATTTATGGTGAAGAAGAAACAATTGAAACATTTGTACGTCCAGGGTTGAAGGATGATCAGCCAAGTGCCTACACAGTGTTAGACCAATTTTTCTGGACTCCAGATGATATGGCTACTGTCATGGTTGAGATTCAAGAAGGAACCGATCCGGCAGAGGCTGCTGCTAAATGGGTTGAAGAAAATAGCGACAAAGTTGCTGAATGGGTAGAAGGCGCCGAAGAAGTGGATGGTGACGAAATTTCACTCGCATATGTTGCTTGGGATTCTGAGATTGCTAGTACAAATGTAGTTGGTATTGCATTAGAAAGTATTGGTTATGATGTGAAATTAGTTCAACTTGAAGCGGGTCCGATGTTTGCATCAGTAGCAAGAGGGAATGCGGATGCAACGGTCGCTGCTTGGCTGCCATTAACACATGCAGATTATGAAGCTGAATACGGTGAGGACATGGAAAATCTCGGAGTAAATCTAGAAGGTGCAAAAACAGGCCTTGTCGTACCAAGCTATATGGATATCGATTCAATTGATGATCTTAAATAAAAATTAAATCTAAAAAAAAGAGTACCTAGGTTATTAATACGGGGCACTCTTTTTTTTGTTGAGAGATGAACGGACACTTCCTTAAAAATGTAGTATTTCCCACTCTTTTATTTTTCTAAAAAACTATATCAGCTATTGAAAAATTTTGTCATAATGGGAATAGCACCATATGTGAATTGTTATCTAATTAGTCGTACACAGGTGAAGCAAACTGAATTGATGCTGTAAAAGCTGGAAACTAGCTTTTACTTTGGAGGAATGATTTCCATATGACTTTTAATGAAAAGGTAAATATTCTCATAGTCGATGATCGCCCTGAAAATTTATTAGCACTCGAAGCGATTATTGAACGAGAAGAATTAAATATTATCAAAGCTTCCTCCGGTGAGGAGGCTTTAAGGTTTTTATTAAAAAATGAGGTTGCTGCGGTTTTGCTAGATGTCCAAATGCCTGGCATAGACGGATTTGAGACAGCAGAAATTATTAAAGCACGTGAGAAAACTAGAAACGTTCCAATTTTATTTATTACAGCAAATAATATGGAATCTGAGCATATCTTTACTGGATATTCCATGGGAGCCGTTGATTATCTCCTAAAACCATTTGATTCGATTATCCTTAAAGCAAAAGTAGACGCCTTTGTTGAAATTTACAAAGTGAACCAAATATTAAAGAAGCAAGCAGAAGAACTAAAGAAACAAAGAGACGAATTAGAAAATTCCTATTTAACTCTTTCAAAAACGACATCACAGCTTCGTATTTCCGAAGAATTATCTAATGTAATTAGTGAGACCTCGATTGATTCAATGCTGATAATTGATGAAAAAGGCACGATTTTAAAGGCAAACCCAGCAGTAGAAATGGCTTTTGGGTTTGAAGAGGCGGAATTACTAGGTAAAAACATTCACTTATTATTTTCTGAACCCTCTTCCCTTAAATCTGTTAAAAGCATGTTGGAAATGATTAGTCAGGCAGAAAAGATTCAAAGGAATGGAAAGCTAAAGGAACTGATGGCTACTAAGAAAGACGGAAGTTTATTCCCAGCTGAAATCCAAGTAGGGAAACGTTTTGTACAAGATAAATGTATTGTTGCTATTACAATTCGGGACCTTACAAACCAAAAGCAATATGAAGAAACCATTACACATATGGCCTATCATGACTGGTTAACAAATCTTCCAAATAGACGTAACTTTAATGATGAAATCAATCGCATCATCCCGGTGGCAAAAAAAGTGCAAGAGCCGTTTGCGTTGCTGTATGTAGACATGGATCATTTTAAGTTTATTAATGATTCCTTAGGCCATTTAATTGGTGATAGCGCGCTTCAAGAAATGGCAGAGCGATTAATGAACTGCTTGCGTGAAGATGACTTTGTCGCAAGAGTTGGCGGAGATGAGTTTAATCTTTTATTGCCCAACACAAATAGAGACGAAGCTTTAGAGTTCGCTGAGGTAATTCTAGAAGCGTTTAAACAGCCCTTCTTTATTGATAGATTTGAATTATTTATTACGGCATGCATTGGAATCAGTGTCTTTCCTTTTGACGGCGAAGATGCAATGACATTAATTAAGAACGCGGATGCAGCATTGTACAGAGCAAAAGAGCAAGGGAAAAATATGTATAAGGTGTACCATTCGGGAATGAATCTACAATCGTTTCGGAGTTTTAATTTGCAAAATGATTTGCGCAAAGCAATTGAACAGAACGAGTTTTTCTTAGTTTTTCAACCACGAATTAATATTGCCACAGGCAAAGTAACGAGTGCAGAGGCATTAATTCGTTGGAAACATCCAAGTTGGGGCAACATTTTCCCTGCAGAGTTCATTCCATTGGCTGAAGAAACAGGTCAAATTGTTGAGATAGGTGAATGGGTATTGCAAGAAGCGTGTCGGCAAAATCGTGCGTGGCAACAAGCGGGTTTGTCACCGATTCGAATGGCCGTCAACTTTTCTTCCCAGCAATTTCTGCAAAAAGATTTGGTTGAGACAATTGCTCAAATTCTTGATGAAACAGGGAATACTGCCGATTTATTGGAGATTGAAATCACCGAATCGATTGTTTTCAAGAACGAAGTAGCGATGACACAAACATTGAAGAAATTAAGGGAATTGGGAATTTATTTAAGTATGGATGACTTTGGCACCGGCTACTCTTCATTAAACTATTTAAGGCATTTCCCAGTCCATTCCTTGAAAATTGATAAATCCTTTATTCAAGACCTTTCAAATAATTCACAAGAAAGCATTGCGTTTATTCAGGCGATTATTTCTTTAGCGCATAGTTTACGTATGTCTGTGGTCGCTGAAGGAGTCGAAACGACGGAACAATTAAATGTTTTAACTGATTTACATTGTGAAGAAATTCAAGGGTACTTATTTAGTCCTCCAATTCTTGCAAATGAATTTGAAGAATTTTTACTGAAAAACAAAGAAAACCCTCATTTAGTCGAAGAAAAAACGACCGAGGCAAACATCAATTTACACCAAATCATGAGAGCAGATAGCCAAGGAGTAAAACTATGAAAATAAAAACTAAGTTATTACTAGGGCTTAGTATATTTCCTATTCTTATCTTCCTATTACTAGCAATTGTATGGTTCCAATTTTCAGGTATGCAAAAGATTATTACTGCCTCACAAGAAGGTAATACTTTAAAAGAATTAGCAGTATCCATTCACATAGGAGTAAAGAATGAAGCAATTAGTATGCGTAATCTTGTCATTTGGGAGGAACAGGCTTCATTAGAAAAAGAGGTAAGCAGATTGCAAAAGGAAAGCGATGCGGTTACGCAAAACATCGCTGCTCTTGGTTCACAAGTTGATACCGCGGAAGAAAAGGAAATGGTGGACAACTTAAAAAGTTTAAATGCGAATTTTACCGTTTATAAAGATCAAGTGGTTCGTCTCATAACTGAAGGGAAAAAAGGAGAAGCGATTGAGTTAATTAATCGCACAGGTCATCCTATACATGAGGAGTTTTTTAAGGTTACTGCTGACATTACCCGTTATTTTGCTACAAATATGAATTCGTCATTAGAAGCATATCAACATGAATTTGAGCAAAGCATCAAATGGATTAGTTTTATTGCGATTATTATTATCATCGTCGTCATGTTCCTTATTACTAAAAACATTTGGTCAATTGTTCAACGGTTGAATGGAGTTTCAAGTGTGATGAGCCGCGTGGCCAATGGGAAAGAAGAAATAAGCACTAGGGTTGAAGTCCATTCAAGTGATGAGATTGATGAGGTTGCTAGTTCGTTTAATAAAATGCTTCACTCATTAGAAGAGCAAATAGAAAAAGAACAAAATCTTATATGGAGTAAATCGAGTATTACGGATGTTATCACAAGTTTATACGGGAAACATGATTTAGAAACGTTAAGCCGTACATTGCTTTCAAAAATTGTTCCTTTAACAGAGTCAGGACATGCGGTCGTTTATGTGAAAGACTTGAATGAAACTAAGGAGAAAGAACCATCCTATAAATTGCTTGCATCCTATGGTTATAAAGAAAGAAAACATCTTTCCACCACATTCACCCCTGGTGAGGGTCTTATCGGACAAGCTGTGTTAGAGAAAACGCCGATTATTCTTACAAATGTGCCGGCCGATTATGTGCAAATTCATTCAGGCTTAGGTGAGGCTCCACCTTTAAATGTCTATGTGTTGCCGATTATCTTTGGAGATGATGTCGAAGCCGTTCTCGAAATTGCCTCGTTTAAACCGTTTGATGAAAATAAGCAGACATTCTTAGAAGAAATCGTCAGTCGACTTGGAATCATCCTTGATAGTGTTATAGGACGAATTCAATTAGCAAAACTATTAGAAGAATCGCAGACATTAATGGAAGAAATCCAAGCGCAGTCTGAAGAACTGCAATCTCAACAAGAAGAGCTTAGAGTTACGAATGAAGAATTAGAGGAACAAGCGCAAGCGTTGCGCCAATCAGAAGAAAGGCTGCAAGCCCAGCAAGAAGAATTAGAAGAAACAAATGTCGAGTTAAAGAAAAAAGCGGATGTATTAAAAGAACAAAATGAAAAATTTGAAATGACGAACCGAGAAGTAGAAAAGGCACATGCTGAATTAGAGGAAAAGGCGAGACAGCTCGCGATTAGTTCAAAATATAAATCTGAGTTTCTCGCAAATATGTCACATGAATTACGGACACCGTTAAATAGTTTGTTAATTCTTTCTAAACTGCTTGCTGATAATCCGAGTGGCAATCTATCGGAAAAGCAAATCGAGTACTCAAAAACGATTTATTCATCTGGTCAAGATTTATTGGTGTTGATTAATGATATTCTCGATTTAACAAAAATTGAATCAGGGAAAATGGATGTTGTTATTAGCAAAGTTTCGTTAAAGGATTTAATAAAGTTTGTTGAACAAAGGTTTAGACCGCTTGCGAATGAAAAAGGTTTGCAATTTTATATTGATGTTAAGCCATCTATCCCGGCATTTATTTATAGTGATGAACAAAGAATCAAGCAAGTGTTGAAAAATCTTTTAGCCAATGCTTTTAAGTTTACAGAAAAGGGCGAAGTGAAATTAGAAATTGATTATCATGAACGGTTCGCCTTTACGGTTGCGGATACTGGAATTGGGATCCCAAGTGAGAAACAAGAATTGATTTTCGAAGCGTTTCAGCAAGCGGATGGAACAACAAGTCGCAAATATGGAGGCACAGGCTTAGGGTTATCCATTTCTCGTGAGATTTCTAGTCTATTAGGAGGGGAAATCAAGGTCAAAAGTGTGGAAGGATTGGGAAGTGAATTTACATTCTATTTGGATAATCAATATGAATCAGAGCCCATTGTTAATGAAGTGGCTGTAGGAAGTGAACCAAACAAGAGAGTGAAGGATGAACAAAGGACAAATGTGAATACTGAACCTAGTAAAAACAAAGAGATTAAGCGTCTATTGATTGTGGATGACGATTTTAAACAACGGAATAGCTTAATGGAATTAATCGGCAATATGAATGTAATCATTAAAGCAGTATCGACTGGAAAAGAGGCGGTTGAGGAGTTAAAAGTCAATGAAGTGGACTGTTTAGTACTTGATCTAAGATTATCTGATACGGATGGGTTTCACTTACTCGAAGAGATTAAACCGTATATATTTAATGCTGATTTAAAGGTAATTATCTATACTGGAAGAAATTTAACTTCAAAAGAAGAAATGTATTTAAATAAGTATTCGCATACGATTATTATTAAGGATGGCCATTCACCACAAAGGTTAGTTGAAGAGTTGGAACTATACCTATCTTCAAACAGTGACGAGCTTGAAGGCATCGAAGAAATAGAGACCAAATTACCGGTGAATATCTCTGACCTTAAAGGAAAGGATATTTTGCTTGTCGATGACGATGTTAGGAATATCTATGCGATATCAAGTATTCTTGAACAATATGAAATGAATATTGCTTTCGCAGAAAATGGAAAAGAATGCTTAGAAATCCTTAAAGAAAATCCCAATTTTGACCTCGTTTTAATGGATATTATGATGCCTGAAATGGACGGATATGAAACAATCCGAACGATACGAACGGAACGACAATTTGAACAGTTACCAATCATTGCCCTTACAGCAAAGGCAATGAAAGAAGATCGTAGGAAATGCATGGAAGCCGGAGCGTCTGATTATATAAGGAAACCAGTAGATCCGGATCGGCTTATTTCATTAATGGCTGTGTGGCTGTATAGTCAGAAAGGGAAGTAGGGATGGAAGGATGTCTTCGAGTGAAAAAGGGAACAAGGACGCACAAATTTCCGTCGATAATGAGGAGCTTGAAAAACTAGAAATGAAGTTATTGCTGGAAGGATTGTACGGCTGGTATGGATATGATTTTCGAAACTATGCCTATCATTCGATTCGAAGAAGAGTATGGCATCGAATTCAATCCGAGAAACTTACGAGCATCACTGGATTGCTTGAAAAGATTTTACATGATCCTGCATGTTTAAGGCGGCTGTTAGCAGACTTTTCGATTAATGTGACGGAAATGTTTCGCGACCCAGCCTTTTTCCTGAATTTCCGTGAACAAGTGATTCCTATGTTACGAACGTATCCATCGATTCGGATTTGGATAGCCGGTTGTTCGACTGGAGAAGAGCTATATTCGCTGGCAATTTTGCTTCATGAGGAAGGAATCTATGATAAAACAAAAATCTATGCAACCGATATGAATTCTGAAGGATTGAAAATTGCTAAATCAGGACACTATTCAATAAATAAAATGAGGAAATATACGAGCAATTACTTTCAATCTGGGGGAAAGGAAGCATTTTCTGACTATTATTCTGTTTCAGGGGATCAGGTTCAAATGAACAGTGATCTTAGAAAAAATGTTGTTTTCGCACAACATAATTTAGTAACGGATCAATCATTTAATGAATTTCATGTGATTTTTTGTAGGAATGTTTTAATCTATTTTAATAAGTCTCTCCAGGAAAAGGTGCATCGCCTTTTCTATGATAGTTTAGTCATGTTAGGCGTTCTTGGTTTAGGAGATAAAGAGACAATCGCTTTTACATCGTTAGCTGACAGTTATGAAGGAATAATCACTAATCAGAAATTATATAAAAAAGTAAAATAAAGGCCGATTTGGCCTTTTTTTAAGTAAATGAAAACACTCAACCTCGTTTTTTCAATAAGTAGTGAATATTGGAAGAAATAGTATAATGGTTAAAGCAAAGAAAGAAGGAGTTATCGATGGAAAAGAGAAATGAAAAACGCTCTATTATTGATATCGGTTCAAATACGATTCGTCTTGTTATATATGAAGGAAATAAAAATCGTACATATAGGGAAATAGAAAATATTAAAACCGTTGCAAGGTTGCGTAATCATATAACTGATCAAGGGGACTTAGCGGATAAAGGAATTGACTTATTACTACATATCCTTAAAGGATTTAAAGAAGTCCTTGATTATCACCAACTTCATACTGTTAAGTGTGTCGCCACTGCAGCTATAAGGCAAGCGGTAAATAAACAGGAAATTTTAAAAATCGTCAAAGCTGAAACAGGATTCGATATAACAATCTTGTCTGGGAAGGAGGAAGCATATTACGGCTATTTTGCCGTTAGTCATACTACTCCAATTGATGAAGCAGTTACAATCGATATCGGTGGCGGAAGCACAGAAATCACTTATTTTAAAAAGCGAAAATTAATTCATTCACATAGTTTTCCATTTGGGGTCGTTTCATTAAAAGAGCAGTTTATTAGCGGAGGACAAATAAACGCAACGGAAAAAGCGAGATTCGTTGCTTATATTAAGGAGTCATTTCAAAGTCTTCAGTGGTTAAAGAGTTTAAAGGTTCCAATTATCGCGATTGGTGGGAGCGCCAGAAACGTTGCTCAAATCGATCAAAACTTAAAAAACGATCCTTTAGCTGGGATTCATCAATATACGATGACGCAAAAAGATTTAACAAATATCCTTCTCTTAGTTGAAACCTCAAGTATGAAGGAACTAGAAAAGCTTGAAGGGTTGTCAAAAGATCGTGCCGATCTAATCCAACCGGCATTAACAGTTTTTGTGTTATTAAGTGAATATGTTCAATCAGGAACGTTTATGTTCAGCCGAAAAGGATTACGGGAAGGCATTTTTATGAAGGAATATGAGGGCCGAGGAGAGTGTCCAAATTTAAATCATATTCTTAATAGAAGTATGGATGAGTTAATAAATGATTACCAAATAAACCAGAAACATTCCGAACAAGTTGCCAATTTAACAAAACAAATTTCCACACAATTGTCGCAACTTTATGGCACTCAAGAAAGCGATGAATATGAAAAAATTCTAGAAGTAGGGGCAAAAGTTTATTACTTAGGAAAGTATATTGACTCTGATGTAAGCAGTCAACACACGTTTTATTTGCTGGCGAATAAGTCAATCAATGGAATCACCCATAGGCAACGATTAATATTAGCGTTAGTCGCTTCATTTAAAAATTATCAATTATTCAAACAATATATTGCCCCATTTGTTGACCAATTCAGCAAGGAAGAATTACAGAAAATTAGAATTGCTGGTGCAATTACAAAATTAGCAGCTTCACTTGATGCCTCTAAACGGGGGATAATAAAGGAAATTTATTTAGAAAAAATAAAAGCGACAAATGGACTTAAAATGACTTTGCGTTATGAAGGAAATGCTTTTGTAGAAAAATACCAAGCAGAGAAACATACTCGCCAGCTTGAGAAGGCGATTGAAAAGGAAATTCGATTAATTTTTACAAATTAACAGGATTTTTACGAAATATTTACAAAGTATTAACCTTTCTTTTATCCTAATTTGATAAAATATGACATAATAATTGTCATTTTTCACATTTGTTTATAAAATGCGAATTAAATAGTCGAAAAAGGGTAAAAGGGGTAAAAAATATGGCTGAAGAAATGGACTTTCATTTGCCTGATTATTATATCAATAGAGAATTAAGTTGGTTAGCTTTTAATGAAAGAGTCCTACAAGAAGCGATGGATGAGCGAAACCCCTTGCTTGAACGACTCAAATTTTTAGCGATCGTGAGTTCAAATCTAGATGAGTTTTTCATGGTCCGAGTTGCTGGGCTAAAGGATCAGGTAAAAGCTGGCTTTAACAAGCCGGAAAATAAAGCAGGACTCACCCCGAAGGAACAACTCGACGCGATTGCGGTTAAGGTACATGAATTGGTGCAGATACAAACAGATACATTAAAGAATGTAATAATCCCAGAATTAAATCAACATCATATTCAACTCCGTGAAGTGGTTGATTTAGATTCCAAACAGCTTCAATTTATTGAGCAGTACTTTGATGAACAAGTTTTCCCTGTCCTAACGCCTCTAGCAGTGGATGCTTATCGTCCTTTTCCAATTCTTCTAAACAAAAGCTTGAATTTAGCTGTCCAGCTTGAAGAGGGGCCTGAAGCAGATCCTACACGTAAATTTGCCATTGTTCAAGTACCATCTGTTCTTGAGCGGTTTATTGAATTGCCTAGCGAAAATGTCCACTCGTTTATTCTTATCGAAAAAATTATTTGCCACTTTATCAAGAAATTGTTTTGCGGATTTCGGGTTACTTCCGTAACTCAATTTAGAATCACGAGAAATGCCGATTTAACCATTCATGAGGAGGGAGCAAGAGACCTTCTGTTAGAAATTGAAAAAGAATTGAAGAAACGTAAATGGGGCGCTGCTGTTCGTTTAGAAATTAGTATAGAAGAATTAGATGAGAGGGTTGTTGCTTATTTGCAAGACGAGTTAGAAGTGAGTGATAATAACCTCTATTCAATTGATGGGCCTTTAGATTGTACGTTTCTTTTTTCTTTTTATAAATGTTTGGCGGGCAGGACCGAAAACTTGCGTTATGAAACATTTATCCCCCAGCCGCCGCTTGATTTACGATCAGAAGAGAATTTATTTGCTAAGCTCTTAAAGCAAGATTTATTATTTCATCATCCATACGAATCCTTTCAGCCTGTGATTGATTTTATTTCGGAAGCAGCAGATGACCCTGATGTTCTTGCTATAAAACAGACGTTATATCGGGTAAGCGGGGATTCTCCTGTCATTGAGGCCTTAAAGAGAGCGGCTGAGAATGGCAAGCAAGTGACGGTGTTAGTCGAACTAAAAGCTAGGTTTGATGAAGAAAATAATGTTCAATGGGCAAAGGAGCTTGAGAAAGCGGGATGCCATGTTATTTATGGGATGACCCATCTGAAAACGCATAGCAAAATTACCCTAGTCGTTCGCCGTAGAAATGGAAAAATTGAACGCTTTGTTCATTTAGGTACTGGAAATTATAATGATCAAACAGCGAAAACTTATACCGATATCGGTTATATGACAACGAAACACAAATTCGGCATTGATGCAACAAACTTTTTTAATTTCCTTAGCGGGTATATGGAAAAGCCTGACTACCATCATTTAGTCGTTGCCCCATACGATATAAGAGATAAATTTATCGAATTGATTGATGAGGAAATCCATTTTCATGAAAAATATGGAAATGGACGGATTATTGCGAAGATGAATTCTTTAACAGACAAGAGGATTATTATAAAATTATATGAAGCTTCCTCTGCAGGAATTAAAATTGATTTAATTATTAGAGGGATTTGTTGTCTGCGACCAGGTATTGCAAAAGTAAGTGATAATATCCGAGTGATTAGTATTGTTGGGCGCTTTTTAGAACATAGCAGAATTTTCTATTTTCATCATAATGGCGAGGAAAAGGTGTTCCTTTCTTCGGCTGATTGGATGACAAGAAATATGGATAAGCGTATTGAAATCCTATTCCCTATTTTTGAGGGGAGATTAAAACAAAGGATAAAACATATTTTACAATTGCATTTAAATGATAATACAAAGGCCCGCGAATTAACGTCATCGGGAACCTATCATTATGTTGTACAGGCTCCTGAGGCAGCTCCATTAAAAAGCCAACTTGAATTAATCAAAGAAGTTTCTTATTTGGTGATGACATAGAATAAAGAGCAAAAAAAGAGCATCTGCTAATTGGCAGATGCTTTTAATATGAGGGGGAATACACTAATATAATCGCCAACTATAACGAAGTTTATACACTGAATATAGCAATCTTCCTCAATTTATTTAGGGTAGTTTAATAATTTAATGTATAGATTTGGCAATCAAAGGGAAGGATAGAGATAACAGTATTTTTATAGGGGGAGAGCGTGATGAAAGAGAAGAAATTAACTGACTTTGTTTATAATGAACACTTTGACCTTCATTTATATATCACTTACTTACTACAAAACAATGAAACAGCAAAAAATGACCGAAAAATTGTTCATGTGTGAGTGGTGGTTTATAATCGCCTTTTTTGCTTGCTTTATTTTTGATTATGGATGCAGTATTCTTAAAAGAAAAAGGATTTAGAAGAAAATGACGGGAGCAGCAAAATCAATGAAAGAGTACTATTATGATAAACTGCTAAATATTAAAACGGGTGGTCAACCCAAAAGTTCCAATCATCCATTTCACTATCATCCATACGAACCGACTCCATATAGTGCGTTAGAACAGTTCGTTCAAAATTACGAAGTCAAAAGCAGTGATTATATTATCGATTTTGGCTGTGGGAAAGGAAGATTAAATTTCTACCTCCATCATTTTTATGATGCTACTGTAGTTGGAATAGAAATGAATCAGTCATTTTATCATGATGCCGTTGAAAACCAACAACGATATATGCTTGCGAAGAAGAAGGCAAAGGATAAAATTCACTTTCATTGCTGCTTAGCGGAAGAATACGAAATCGGCCCGTTAGCTAACCGTTTTTATTTCTTTAATCCTTTTTCAATCCATATTTTTGAAAAAATAATTAGCAATATTCTCGAATCGTTAGAGCAAGCGCCTCGAGAAATGGAGTTAGTCCTCTATTATCCGTCTGAAGATTATATTCTTTTCCTTGAAAATCAAGGCGTTTTCCACTTGAAAAAAGAAGTGATTCTGCCTGGGCTTTACGAAAAAAACGAAAATGAGCGTTTTTTAATCTATCAACTGTCGTTTTAAAAAGACACTCGGCATTGACTAACGGGTTCGGTTTTCGAATACAAAAACTAAATTAGCACACCAATTAGCAGTCCTGTTCGCAACTGAATTAGACTGCTTCTTTTTTGTTGATATATATGGGGTTTAATAAAATGAACGGTATATCCGCCCTGAATTTCGAAACCCTTTTTATCATGGTGACATAAGTTTTTGTCAGCATGAAAATTCGCATGCTAATGGTTATGCCAATTGGTGTGCTAAAAATGATGTTTAACTACTAGGGAGTGGGTGTTGATGTCTGAGAGGCGGATAAATGAAGCAGACATTCTTTCTTATCCTTAATTGAGTAACCAGTGATCGTTTAAATAAGGGGAGGTTTTCCGGTTAAATGCAGAATAGAACTCGATTCGGGGGATATAAGGGGAGATTTTCCGGTTAAGCAAAGCAAAATGGTCCATTTTCATGTTTTTCGATTAAATAGGCGGAATCTCTCCGCCTATTTAAGCTATTTTTCGTGCTATTTTCACATTAAGGGGAATTTCTCCGTCTATTTATCAAACCAAGTTGAATCGCTCTTCGAAGTTCGTGAGGATTCGCTCTTTAATAGTTGAGAAGAGGATGTATCGCTATCAAAATCTTAGTTTGTCATGTAGATGGATAAATTAGTAGCTTATTTCCTGGCGATTCTTGGAGATTTTAAAACCGCTTAACCGGGGTGCTTATCTTGGTATAAAATTCTTGGATGGTATGTCTCCAAGCATTTTTCTTTGCTGATTTACTTGCCAAATTGCTTTTTAACTTTAGTGCGAATTACTATACTAACAGCAATGTTCATTCGTATGTTGTACTTCAAAACCGAACCCGTTGGGCACTGAAAAGTGCCTTTTTAGTTTGACTTTAGTGTCATTTAGCGTTGATTTTAAGCGTTAACTTTAATCAAACGTTTGATTAAATGGCTTCGCACTTAATCATTGAGTGTCTTTGCTCAACCTGCATAGGTGATCAATTGGGATTATAATAGAAGTAAGGAATTGAATTGGAGGTATATGCCATGTTTGTAGCTGGGCAAAAGGAAATGCAGCAAATGGACGGATATACAATAGAGCAAATCGGACTTCCAGGGGTCGTATTAATGGAAAATGCAGGAGCACGAGTTGTCGAGGAAATCATTGGTTCTGTAGGTTGTAAAAACGCCAAGGTCGTTATTTTAGCAGGGGGCGGAAACAATGGCGGAGATGGGTTTGTCATTGCACGTCGACTTGTTGATTTAGGGTGGAAGCCGGACTTATGGTTATTAGTAGAACAAACAAAGATCACCGGTGATGCTAAATGCCATTTTGATGTATATATGAACAGGGGTTTGCCAATATCTTCTTTAGAGGAACATTCACTAGAATACCTATGCAAGGCATTAACCCAGGCAGATATTATCGTCGATGCGATATTAGGTACAGGTGTGAAAGGACAAGTTCGCGATCCATTAAAACAAGTAATCTCTCTTGTAAATGAATTTGCGGATCAGAAAATGATTATCGCGGTCGATATCCCCTCAGGGTTGAATAGCGACAATGGGAAAATCGGTGGGATTGCTGTAAAAGCGACCAAGACTGTTACATTTGTGTTCCCGAAAAAAGGTTTTTTCTTGGAAGAGGGGCCAGACTATGTAGGTGACTGGAAGGCTGTCGACATTTCTGTTCCACCTTCAATTGTTCATGAATTAAACTTAAAATTACCACAAATGATAACAGAATCAATAGTGAAAGAATCCATACCAAAACGGAAACAGAACGGTCATAAAGGAACTTTTGGCCATGCGCTCGTTGTAGGAGGGTCGAGGTCATATGTAGGGGCTCCAATTTTTACGGCAAAGGCTGTTTTACATAGTGGTGCAGGTCTTGTTACGATGGCTGTTCCGGAAAGTATTTATCATATGGTTGCAACCCAAAATCCTGAATCCCTTTTTCTCCCGCTAACGGAGGAGGATGGCCATTTTTCCGAGGAAAGCTTAAATCAATTAATTCCGAAATTACCACAATTTAATAGTATTGCTGTCGGACCTGGAATGAGCAGGTTCCCTGGAGGGGAAGAATGGATGAAACGTTTTATTCATTCGCTAGAAGGACAATCTGTCGTTGTTGATGCAGATGGGCTTTTCATGCTTCGCAACCAGCTTGACATTCTCCAACAGTACAATGGATCAGTGATTTTAACACCCCATCCCGGAGAAATGGCGATCCTAACAAATAAAACGGTGAGAGAAGTCGAGGAAAATCGTCTAGAAACAGCCAAACTTTTTGCCGAAAAGCATCATGTGTTTCTGCTATTAAAGGGACATCGGTCAATTATTGCGACACCAGAAGGAGAAGTATTCATCAATCCACACGGTCATGATGCTCTTGGAAAGGGTGGCAGTGGCGATGTTTTGACAGGTTTAATTGCTTCCTTTCTAGCGCAAGGAGCAAATCCGCTTCATGCTCTCCTTGCAGCAAGTTATCTGCATGCGAAGGCCGGAGAAGATCAGGCAAAACGTTTATCGCATTACGGTGTCATGCCGTATGATTTAATTGAAGGTGTAAAATGCCAGTTAAATGCACTTACGAAAAAGTAATTTTTCATGTATTTTGTTTTTATCGCAGATTATGAAGAACCCCCCTCTGATGGAAGTTTCGCTTTATAAATGCAAGTTATAAAAGAAGTGGCAATAATTGATTTATCCATTCCTAATCTGTAAAATTAGACTATATAAAAATTTTTTTAGCGGAGTGTGAGTTTTTTTGGCTGAAGTGCCCATAGGTTTGATTATTTTTTTAGTGGTTTTAATTTTTTTATCTGCTTTCTTCTCGTCAGCAGAAACAGCATTTTCAAGTGTAAATAAAATAAGGCTTCGGAATCTTGTGAGTGAAAACAAGCCCGGAAGTAAAAAGGCATTATATATTACTGAACATTTCGACAATGCGCTTTCGACCATTTTGGTTGGGAATAATATTGTTAATATAGCAGCATCTAGTATTGCTGCCAGCATGTTTACAGGATTATTTGGTGCAGGTACAGGGCTTATTGCCAGCACATTTGTAATGACTGTAATTGTATTGATTTTCGGTGAAATTCTACCGAAATCAATGGCAAAAGAAAATGCTGAAACATATTCAATGAAAATTTCTGGCATTTTACTATTCCTAATTAAGTTATTAACGCCAGTGAACTTCGTGTTTGGGAAACTGAAAAACTTTGTTTCAAAAAAATTCTCTAAAAATGATGGAGCACCGTCCATAACAGAAGAGGAAATCAAAGTTATGGTAGATATTAGCGAAGAAGAAGGCGTTATTAATAAAGACGAAAAAGAACTTGTTCATCGTTCTCTAGAATTTAATGAAATCTCTGTTGCAGAAGCATTAACACATCGGATGGATATGATCGCCATTGAAGTAAATCAGCCGATTGAAGAGATTAAGCAAATCTTTTTAACCGAGCGATTTTCAAGAGTTCCCGTTTATCGAGAGAATATCGATAATATTGTTGGAATTTTATCTGAAAGAGATTTTTTTGCAGAGCTCGTCCAACATAATGAAGTGAAGATAGATAAGCTGTTGCGAAAGCCGATGTTTGTCGTGAAGTCCATGAAGGTATCGACATTATTGCCAGAACTTCAACGATTAAAGAGTCATATGGCAATCGTTGTTGATGAATATGGCGGAACATCTGGTTTGATTACGTTAGAAGATATTTTAGAAGAAATTGTTGGTGATATTTGGGATGAGCATGATGAGAAAATTAATATCATGACGAAGCTAAGTGAGAATTTATATGAATTTGATGCCCAATATCAGTTGGATGATTTTTCAAAATTATTAAATATAAAAATTCCTGAATCCTCTTCTACTCATAGTCTTGGTGGGTGGATTTTTGAAGAACTTGAACGAATCCCTAAAATTGGCGATGGATTCCAATATGAAAACCTTTTTATTTCCGTTGAAGAAGTGGAAAATCACCGGATCCGAAAAGTGAGAGTTGAAATTCTTCCTGATGCATTAGATGAGAATCCAGAAGAGGTTCAACAAAAGGAATAAACGAAAAAAGCATCCGCTCATAAAGAGCAGATGCTTTTTTCAATACTGGGGGAATGCTTTAACATCATTGACGAGAATCCTAATTTTTATACATAAAAATTTAAAAATAACGAACAGTTTCTAGGTAATGATATTCGCTGTTTTTTGTGGTGACTTTTTAACTATTATGTTCTAGGTATATTTGATAATATTAATAATTAAGGAATGTTTTTAGAGGAGGAAAATCGTTCGTGGAGTATGTTGATCCCATCAGAGAAGTGAAAAAAATCAATGAAATGAAACAGGTGTTAAGGCAGCATTCACAACGAGACCTTTTGCTTTTTGTGCTAGGGATTAATACAGGTATTCGCGTAAGCGATCTTTTATCGCTTAAAGTAGAAGATTTATGGGATGGGATTACATGTAAAGAATTCCTCTATATTACAGATTCAAAAGGTGAGGAGAAAAAAGCTTTTTATATTAATAGTAGTGTAAAAAGGGAATTTAAATTATATATGAAAAATAATGATTTTGCCCAAAGTGACTATCTTTTTAAATCTAAAAAAAACAATCAACCGATTACCCGGCAACAGGCTTACCGAATCATTAATCAGGCTGCAAAAGAAGTAGGAATACCTGGGAAGATTGGTACGCATACGCTGCGTAAAACATTTGGATATCATGCTTATCGGAAAGGAATAGCCATTTCGATTTTGAAATCGATATATAATCACCAAACACCGACGGAAACATTACGTTATATAGGAATTAGTAAAGAGGATGGGCATCCGATAAAAGTAGATGTGAACCTGTAGGATAAATTCCCTTTCTAATGGGAGTGTTCAATAGAAGTTTAGAGATAAAAAGGCTAAAATAAATGGTATAGAAACTAAGGGGGAGAGGAAAATGGAAAGCATAAAGCTTAGTTCCCTTTTGGACGTAATCGGCGAATTGTTTTCAGATGAAATTTCTATTGCTGTTTCAAATACGAAGGAATATATTTATTACCGCCCGAGTAGACGGATTGATTTAAAAATCAAGCCTGGGGACCCGCTTAAACAAGGTACAATTGCTTATAAGGCGATCCATAATAAACAAAAAGTCTCTGAATTTATTAATCGGGATGTATTTGGCGTTCCCTATAATGGGATGGCAGTACCATTCCTTCATGAGGGAAAGGTTGAAGGATGTGTGACGGCGATATATCCTTCATTGACTGAGGGGAAATCGGTTGTAACTGTTAAAACAAATGATAGTTGGATTCCCGTTCCCTTTTCAGAAGTCGTTTTATTAGAAGCGAAAGACAAGAAAACGCATGTATATACCGAAAGAAATATTGGAACGCATAAACACTCTCTACAAGAATTCGAATATTCACTACCGAAGGAATCATTTATCCGTTGTCATCGATCGTATATTGTGAATGTAAATCATATTAAAGAAATCTTCCCTGATTCCCATTCCACTTTTGTTCTTTCAATGGCTAATGGGGAAAAAGTTCCTGTAAGTCAATCGTATTCAAGTTATTTTAGAAAACTATTGGGATTTTAAAAAATTTTCTGTTTTATTCCAAAATTTCGCTGTTTTATCAAAGATTTCAAGTGTTGTGTGCCGAAAATTCCGTGCCCTTTCGTTTTACAGGTAAAATAATGGTAAAACATTTCTAAAGCGAGGGGTAAAGGGATGGGAAAAAAATACGAACGAGTTAGAAATGACCTTTTACAGGAAAGAGTGGTAAGTCCTGAGGAGGCAGCATCGTGGATTGAGGATGGAATGACACTAGGCTTAAGCGGCTTTACACGTGCGGGGGACGTAAAAGCGGTACCATTTGCTCTAGTAGATCGTGCCAAACAAGAACCTTTGAAAGTGAATGTATATACAGGAGCATCATTGGGATCTGATGTAGATAAGTTATTCGCTGAAGCAGGAATTTTAGGTAAGCGACTTCCATTTCAAGCAGACCCAACAATGCGTAAGGGGATAAATAATGGGGACTTTCTATTTGTGGATCAGCATTTATCACATACAGCTGAATTAATTCGCGCCGATGTAATGCCGATCGATGTGGCAATTTTGGAAGCGGTTTCGATAACCGAAGATGGAATGATTATTCCGACAACATCCATAGGGAATTCGCTGTCATTCGCATTAAATGCTAAATTCATTATCGTAGAAATTAATTTATCACAAACAGAACAGTTAGAAGGGCTGCATGATTTGTATGAACCAGGCAAGCAAGGGAATCGGGACCCAATTTCTTTAACAAAACCGAATGATCGAATTGGCACTCAAGGAATAAAAGTAGATGTTGATAAGATTAAGGGAATCGTCTTTACAAACCAAGCAGATTCACCTTCAACGATTGTCGCACCTGATAGTGAAACGAAAGTAATGGCAGAACATTTATTGAATTTCTTAAGAAAAGAAATTGACGCTGGGAGACTGACAGAACGTCTTGCCCC
This sequence comes from Bacillus sp. B15-48, assembly GCF_016879755.1. Taxonomy (GTDB): domain Bacteria; phylum Bacillota; class Bacilli; order Bacillales; family Cytobacillaceae; genus Mesobacillus_B. The sequence continues at coordinate 131,854 of NZ_WOFU01000007.1, read as the reverse complement.
CCTTCAATCCGGTATAGGTTCCGTGGCCAACGCGGTTCTTCATGGAATGATTGAATCTGAATTTGAGGATTTAGAAGTTTATTCAGAAGTTTTACAGGATGCGGTCTTTGATTTAATGGATGCAGGCAAGGTTTCATTTGCGTCTTGTTGCTCAATCACACTCTCAGAATCAAAAATGAAAGAAGTATTTTCAAATTTTGAAAAATACCGTGATCGATTAATTATGAGACCACAAGAAATTTCCAATCATCCGGAAATCATTCGCCGACTCGGCTTAATTTCCATTAATACAGCATTAGAGTTAGATATTTATGGAAATGTTAATTCGACGCATGTTCTTGGAACGAAAATGATGAACGGAATTGGTGGTTCAGGAGACTTTGCAAGAAATGCAAGGCTGGCGATTTTCGTTACAAAGTCAATTGCAAAAGACGGCAATATCTCAAGTATTGTGCCGTTCGTATCCCATGTCGACCATACAGAGCATGATGTCGATGTGATTGTCACAGAACAAGGTTATGCTGATTTACGTGGTTTGGCACCGAGAGAACGAGTGGAGCTCATCATTGAAAACTGTGCTCATCCTATGTATCGGGATCAACTTCGTGAATACTATCAAGAGGCATTAACTAGAGGCGGCCAAACCCCTCATGTATTAGAAAAGGCCTTTTCTTGGCATACGAATTTTGCTAACCATGGAACAATGCTTCAAAAAACATTGGTTGAATCATAAATAACAAACCTCAGTCATTTTGGCTGGGGTTTGTTGTTCGATTTATTTTTATCGAGTTTGTTAAGTGGAGTTCGTTTTACCGAAATGAAGCAGACAAATAATTGTTGAAATACTGTCACTAAATTTCTAATTTTTGAACAAAATGTGAGAATATACTTAAGACAAAGACAAAGACAAAGACAAAGACAAAGACAAAGACAAAATATTAAATGTTCAGCACATCTAGTTAAGCATAAGAATAAATCTCGTTTATTGCCATTTGGGGGCGGTGGGATGAATACTTTGATTGTTTATTGCACATCTCATGGGACGACAACAAAAGCAGCGATATCTTTAAAGAAGCAGTTGGATGGTGAGGTGATCGTTTTAAACTTAAATCAAGCCAAACTCCACTCTGATATTGAACTTTTTGACTCGGTCATTATTGGAGGATCTATTCGTGTGGGGAGAATTCAAGGGAAAATCAAAAAGTTTATTAAACAACATGAAGAAAATTTATACGATAAGAAAATTGGTTTGTTTCTATGTTGTATGCGAGATGGCGAAGTGGCGGAGGAACAATTTGAAGGCGCTTTCCCGATGAGTTTGCGTGAAAGGGCGATTGCAAAAGGTCTTTTTGGCGGAGAGTTTTTATTTTCAAAAATGAATTTTTTTGAAAGGCAAATTGTCACAAAGATTAGTGGGATGTCAGCCGATATTTCGTTGATTGATGAGTACGCAATCAAGGAATTCGCTAATTGTTTCAATAATAAAGAGGTTTCTGGGCTAGAACGTGAGATTCCTGTACTAACTTAAGAGCAGTTAAAGATATTTACTTCATTCCGTATTGAAAATAGTATTTGATCTTACGATAGGGAACAGTAAGAGTGAGTCATCATGGCGCACTCTTTTTTATATTTTTTTTAGGCAAGTACATATTTAACATTTTATAAATTACGTAAAAGTCTGTTATAATCTACCAATAACTTTGTCCATTCTAGATAAGCAGAGGTGAGCTCATGTCGTACGTTTTGCTAATAGTTGGATTTGTCTTGCTTATGAAGGGGGCCGATCTTTTTGTAGAAGGTTCCTCTAATATAGCTACATTGCTTAAGGTTCCGCCGATACTAATTGGATTAACGATTGTGGCGTTAGGGACAAGTTCTCCGGAAGCAACAGTAAGTATTATAGCAGCATTAGAAGGAAGCAGCGGGGTTTCATTAGGGAATGTAATCGGGAGTAATATCTTTAATATCACATTAGTAGTCGGAATCACAGCAATGATTCATCCGTTAGCGGTTGAAACGGATACAATTCGCAAAGAAATTCCCTTTACTTTACTAGCGAGCGTTGCTTTATACATAATGATAAGTGATGTTCTCCTACAAGGGGGAGGTTCAAATGTCATCTCGAGAAGTGAAGGAATCATTTTGTTATTGTTCTTTGCCGTATTTTTATACTATATTTTTGAAATGGCCAGAAATAGCCGTGAAAATGACAAGACCGAAGCGGAAGCAGGGCCAAAAGGAGAGGTTAAATGGAGGAAAAACCTTTTCTTCACGATTGGCGGCTTGGTTGCAATCATTTTCGGTGGTGAAATGGTTGTAAGCAATGCTACCGAGATTGCACTGGCAATTGGGATGAGTGAGACACTAGTTGGGTTGACGATTGTCGCAGTAGGTACTTCCCTTCCTGAGCTCATCACCTCGGTTACCGCGGCTATTAAAAAGGAAACGCAGATTGCGCTTGGAAACATTGTCGGCAGCAATATTTTCAATATTTTATTAGTCATCGGTTCGTCTGCGACGATTACCCCTTTAGCAGTTGATGATAAAATCTCCTTTGACGCGATTTTTATGATCATCTTAACATTAATCTTATTAATATTTTCACGAACAAAGTATAAAGTATCAAAAATCGAAGGGCTAATTTTAGCCGCTGTCTATGTTGCCTATCTAGTGTTTATTATTTTTCGGAATTAATGATGTGGATGTAAGGTGTCTGTTTTTGAGAAACAGGCACTTTTTCGTTGTTTTGTTTAAAATGTTGGATTATTTCCTAATTTTAATTAAGGCAATACATTTTCCAATTAAGGCTACCGATGAAATCGTTAGTTTTTGGACGATAATGCTGGTAACGCGTTATTTAATCCAAGTAATCGGATTAAAAACACTAAATTTCATTGATATATTGCTAGTACTCGCAATAAAACACAGTAAAAAGAGGGGTTAATCCGAGTACTAGCAATAAAATAAGGTCAGAAGGTCGATATAATCCCTGTACTAGCAATAAAAAACGGCCGAAAATCGCTTTAATCCAAGTACTAGCAAAAAACCAGCCTCATAATCACGCTTAATCAAAGTACTAGCAAAAAACCAGCCTCATAATCACGCTTAATCAAAGTACTAGGAATAAAACATAGACTATTAAATTTATGAACAACCATTTTAATAAAAAAATCGGTTGTTTCGGTCTTTTTAACACGGAACTGCACCGGACAAAAAGACCGGGAGTTAATTTTATCAGGCTTTTCTTTGTTCATCTTGTTCCCAGTTCTATATTGAAGGTTTATTCACATTCCATTTGGATGGTATAATAGAATCGATAGCTTTTGGATTGGAGGGAATGACGATAAAATTAATTAAAATTATATATATAGGCTTAGGATTCTTTTTTATGGGGTTAGGAATGATAGGGATTGTGCTTCCTGTTTTACCTACTACACCGTTTCTTCTCCTCGCATTATACTTTTTCGTGAAAGGTTCCAAACGGTTTGAGCTATGGTTCCGAGGCACGAATGTTTATAAAAAATACCTTGAAGATTTTGTCCGCGATCGTTCAATGACACTGAAACAGAAGCTTTCAATCAATCTGTTTGCAGATGCCATGATTCTCATTCCGTTTATTATTCTTGATAACAATTGGCTAAGAGTATTCTTACTTTTGGTTATCGCATATAAATACTATTATTTCTTCACAAAAATTAAAACGAAGCCAAGTGAAAGTTAAGTAGACCGCTTTGTCGCAGGAAATTGCGATAAAGCGGTTTTTTAGTGATTTTAAAGGGTTCGTCATAAAATTTCTACTAGCAAGAGAATCTTGTTTTTGTTTTCCTTTTTTCAAAATAAAAATAATTTTATCTAGCAAAAGAGGGAGAATGATACTATAATTCTTAATAAAGAACAAAAATAGATAAATATTTAAATATATAGAACAGAGGAGGAAACTGGTTGAAATGGAAACATTTATTAAAAAGTGAAAACGGGCAAGCTTTAGTGTTTACTGCTTTACTGCTCACTGGTTTACTAGGGTTTACTGGCCTAGTCATTGACGGCGGGAAGCTCTATTTGGCAAAATCGCAGCTTCAGAAAGCTGTAGATGCAGGGGCTTTAGCTGGCGGAGATGTGATGCTAAAAAGCAAAGCGGATAGTGGATCTTTTAATCACCCAACTGCAAATACAGAAGCAATGAAAATAAGTGGAAATAATTATAACGGGACCGGTATTTCGTATGCTGCCTGTTTCCGTAATCAAGCAGAAACAAATTGCAGCGGGATGAATGCGACTGCAAATGTGATTCAAGTAAATGGGCGGGAAGAAGTTGCCCTCGTTTTAATGCCAATTTTGGGGATTAGTAGTACTGTTACAGTCGAAGCAAGAGCAGAGGTTCAAATTGGCTCGGTTGGAACGGTATACGCTGGAAATATTATTCCTATCGGGATTAAAAAAGAAGAAGCACAAGGACTTGAGTTTGGTACTATTTGGGATATATCCGATTCACCAGGAGAAGGGTTTCAAGGGAATTACAGCTTTTTAGACTTCTCAAGCATTCATGAAAGCGGGCCTAATGGAGCAAATGGGGTGAAGTATTATATCGAAAATGGTGCCCAAGTACCGATTTCGGTTAACCAACAAATTAAAACAGAAAATGGGGTAATGACAGGGCCGGTGAATACTGCAATCACAGCTAAAATAGGGGAGATCGTTTATGTTCCAATCGTAAGTGAAATCACTAGCAATACGGTGACTGTTTTAGGATTTGCGGCAATGAAAATCATTGATTATGACACAAGCAGTAAAACCGTAAAAGCTCAATTTCTTGAGGAAGTTCTCGAGGGAGATATTGGTGGAGGAAGCAATGAATATGGGACGTACACTTCGAAAATGATTTTATAAAGTTACGAGAATGTTTCATCATAATTTGATGAAACATTTTTTGATTTAACGCAATTAGTATTCTGAAATTCTATTACAGTTATTGAGTTAGTTTTATTCTATTGATTGTAAAGAGTATAATATGGGTAACAAAGGAATTTGGAGGGATGAATGGATGAAAATCGCTTTTATTTCGGATATCCATGGCAATGCGAATGCACTCGATGCGGTGCTGGCAGATATCGAAACAAGAAAAGTTGATAAAATCGCGGTACTTGGGGATATTTGTTATCGTGGACCGGAACCACAGCGCTCATTAGAGCTTGTAAGGTCGTTAAACACAGATGTAATTAAAGGAAATGCCGATGAATGGGTCGTCCGTGGTGTCAATAGCGGTGAAGTACCTGATCATGCACTTGAAATGATGAATAAAGAACGTGAGTGGATTTGTTCGCAGCTGAACGATGAAGCGATTGACTATCTTCGTCATTTGCCAACGGAATTAAAGCTTGAGGTCGATGGTGTGAACATCCATGCTTTTCATGCAACACCATCAAGTTTATTTGATATTGTCTTACCTGATGAAAATGAGGATACTTTAACAGCGAAAATGATGAGAGAAAAAGCGGAACTGTTTGTTTATGCACATATCCATCGACCTTATATTCGCTACATAAATGGAAAATGTATCATCAATATTGGCAGTGTCGGATTGCCATTCGATGGGTTAGCAAAGTCTGCTTACGCCTTAGTTGAAGTGGATGGTACTAGTGTCCAATCATCGATTATCAGAGTGGGATATGATGTGGAGAAGACGATTCACCAGTTTAATCAATCTAATTATCCAAATAAGGAAATGATGATCAACGTATTGCGGAATGCTAGGCTTTAACTTGACTTAAATGAAAGGGGACCGGTTTACTGGTCCCTAAAGTTCAATAAATTCTCCTTCTTTTAATTCTAACTTTTGAACCGTTCCTGCGGGAAGTTCAATAACAGAATATGCCCCTTTAACAGGTTTAACAAATCTCCATGGCTGAAGCTCTGCGACAGTTTTAATAATCTTCCCTTCTTTATTAATAAAAACAGCATCGATGGCAAACTTCATAAAACACATATGAATGGAATTGCATGGCGTAATCCATAACCCTTCTTTCGCAAGTGGTGTTTTTCGAAACATTAACCCTCTTAACCTTTTAAAAAACGAATCGGCAATTTGAATAGAATAGGGAAGGGTTCGTTTATATGTAATCATTTTCTACTAACCTCTTTTCAATAAAATGTTCTATATATCGAATATAAAGCATCATTGTTTCATTCTCAATAGGAAACAATGTAGAGTTTTGTCGTATTTTATTTAGAACAAATTCAGAGAAAATAGTTTACTTTAACGAACAATCATCGTATTATCTACGTAAGGGTTGTTCATTAAAAAGAACGAAATAGGATAACTTAATTCAATAGAGAAATAAACTTCTCTATAAAAGTTCACTAAAATGAACAAAACGACAAATTATAAACTTTTAGGAGGAAACGAGAATGCTAGAAAAAATGAAGAATTTAGTAATGGAAGAAGAAGGACAAGGGTTATCGGAGTATGGGTTAGTATTAGGGGTAGTAGTATTGGCTGCTGTTGCAGCATTAGCATTATTTAGCGATGCGATTGAGGACCTATTCGATGAAATTGTAGCGGCACTTACATTATAAGGATAAACGAAATTAAGTTTATGACCCAAGCGCTCTACTATTCTAGTAGGGCGCTCATTCTTAAAAGCTGAGGTAATCATTATGTTTATTCAAATAATCCTATTGATAACGGTAGTTATCTCATTAGTAACGGATCTAAAGAACAGAAAGATTTTAAATATCGTCACTCTACCGGCAATTATGATTGGTTTCGTTTATTACAGTGTGACATTGGGTTGGGAAGGATTTCAATTTAGCGGCCTAGGTTTTCTTCTTGGATTTTTCGTTCTATTGATTCCGTACCTTTTAGGAGGGATGGGAGCTGGGGATGTGAAATTAATGGCTGCGATTGGAGCTTTAATGGGAGCGAGTTTTGTTTTTTATTCATTTGTTTTTACTGCACTTATCGGCGGAATCATCTCTGTCATCTTAATCGTTAAGAAATATGGTTTCGTGTATTCGCTTCGTTCATTTTTAATCAACATTGTTTTTTTAAAAGGAATTTTCACTTCATTAAAAAATGCCGATAAAAACTCTAGTATTGTTTTCCCTTACGGTGTAGCAATCACAATCGGAACTTTGAGTGCTTATGTTTGGGGTGGTTTCTAATGAAGTCTGAAAAAGGCCAATCGCTCGTCGAGTTTGCATTCGTTATTCCAATGTTGGTTTTGCTGTTATTTGGAATCGTCGATTTTGGGCGAGCGTTTCATGCGTATTTAGTTATTGACCATGCGGGGAGAGAAGCGGCTCGCGCAGCTAGTCTTAGCGACAGCAATCCTACTCAAGTAGCGGTTCAGTCTGGAGGAAGTATTGGGCTGGCGACTGGTCATGTCAATGTCAATCCAGGTTCAGGACCTGGGACGGACGCAACCGTTGTCATTAAATACCCGTTTGAATTCATCACTCCAATTGCAAGTGGGTTTACGATCACGAATACGACGGTCATGCGTGTTGAATAAAGATTGAATATTGAAATAAATAACCAAGAAATAAAGCTTAAAGACTATTAAGTAATAAAAAAATATAAAAGGATTCTTCATTGAAAGGAGGCATCCATTTGAACACAAGAAAAATTTGGCTTTGGTCGTTATTTTTAGGATTGACTGTAACTGTTGTCGCTTATTTCGTGGTTCTGCCACAAGAGCAAGCAACAACTGTAAATATAGAAGCTTCACAAATGGAAGAAGAAATTGAGGTTGAGGAAGAACCTAATTTTAAGCGTGAAATCGCCAATCCAATCGCAGACTTAGCGGAAGGGAAACGGGCAATCTCGATTGATGTTGAGACAGCTTCAGGTGTATCAGGGTATATCGAACCAGAAGCATTCGTCGATGTCATTGCTTATGAAACGACGGAAGATAAAAAGAAGGACGAAAAATTCAAATCGGCCGTAATCGTACTTGAAAATATCAAAGTTCTAGCTGCTGGGAAATCAGCGGATCGCCCAGAAGAAGCATTGCATTATCAGACGGTCACTTTAGAAGTTACTCCTGAAGATGGAGTGGCGCTTAGCCTTGCTGCCTTAGACAGTGATGGATTTTATTTAATGTTACGTAACGAAGGAGAAACCGAAACAGGGAAACAAGGGTATAAAGTAACGAGAAAGATGATTAAGGAGGGGTGATTATGGGGGTATATTGGTTCTATTTCTCAGATACAAATTCAGATGCCGGGGAGCTTTCTTCCTACTTAGATAAACGCGAATATTCTTTAGTGAGCACGAACCAATTGGAAAGCCTTCATAAACAATTGGTTGAGAACCAAAACTCTGTTTTATTTTTAAAAGCAAATTCTCTCTATAATATTTATGATCTTTGTCAGGAGATTTCAGTCCGATATCCACATGTTTATATTATTCTCATTGTTCCAGATAATATGGAAAACATTAAAAAAGCAATGAATATGGGTGCGTCAGATCTTTTAAGAGTTTCTTATACAAATGAAGAAATGCGCGAGTCCGTTCATCAAGCAATCAAATATATGGAACAACGAGAGGGGAAAGATCGTGTTTACGGCCAGTTGCCAAAGGAAGAAAGCAAAGTTTTGACAATTAGCAGTCCTAAAGGCGGGGTCGGTAAAACGTCGTTAACAGCAAACTTAGCCATTTCCTTGGCAAAGCAGGGGAAATCGGTTGCTGTTATTGATGCGAATATCCAGTTCGGTGATATGGCCGTTTATTTTAATGAAAAACCAAAACGCACCATCTATGAATGGGTAAAAGAGGCCTATGGTCGTTCAAATTATACGATTGATCAATACATGATTCATCACGAAAGCGGAGTAGCGATTTTAGCAGCCCCCTCTCGTCCGGAGTTTTTCGAAGGAATTGGCGAAGAACATATTAAAACAGCGATTGAAGAGGTAAAAAAGCTATTTGATGTTGTCTTAATTGACATGCCTAATTATCTTTCTGAAGTTCATATGAGTTGCCTGGAATTGGCAGATGAAATTTTATTAGTGATGACCAATGATTTATCTGTCATTCGCCTAAGTAAACTGTATCTTGAAACACTCGAAACAATTAATTTAAAAGACAAGGTAAAGGTTGTCGTAAATAAACAGTTAAAAAAGCAAGGGTTAAACCATAAGAAATTGGAAGAAATCATTGGGTTGTCTTTATACTGTGTTCTTCCTGAGCAAGGAAAGGTCGCCTTACAAGCGATTTCAACAGGTCTCCCGTATGTTTTATCAAACCCACGAAACCAGTTAAGTAAAAAGGTATTAAAGCTAGCTGAAACAATCATGGCAAAGGAAGAACCAGAGCAGCAGAACGAGAAAAAGAGAGTAAAGCGGAAGTTTTTAGTTAGTCAGTAAGGAGGGGGAAGGGAATGTCTCTTTTTACAAGAAATAAGGAAGAAAAGCGAGAGGCTGAAAGTGGTCGATTAAAAAAGCAATTAAACCGAAATTCAAAACATTTTCTTGAAGTGGAACCGAAATTGCATACGCATTTACTTGATGAACTAAGAAAACATCAAGGGAAAACTCGTGACGAAGAGGCAAAAATTATCGATGATCTTAGTCAAACGTTTTTTGAGGAAGAAGACCATCGTTTAAGTTTTGAAGAAAAGCAGGAACTCATTTCCTCTATAAAACATGAGCTATTAGCTTATGGTCCGATTACCCCACTGCTAGAAAACCCAATGATCTCAGAAGTGATGGTGAATGGTCCGAAGGAAGTTTATTGTGAACAAGATGGAAAAATTATTCGCAGTGATGCCGTTTTTCAAAATGACCAGCATGTCATGCGCGTGATTGAAAAGATTGTTTCACCAATTGGTCGCCGTGTGGATGAAAGCTCGCCAATGGTAGATGCTCGTCTGCCAGACGGTTCCCGGGTAAACGCAATTATTCCACCTTTAGCCTTAAAAGGTCCAGCATTGACGATTCGAAAGTTTTCGGAAAAGCCATTTACGATTCAAGATTTAGTTCGGTTTGGAACGCTAAGTGAAGATATGGGGGAATTTCTCGATATTTGTGTAAAATCTCGGCTGAATATTTTTATTAGTGGTGGAACTGGATCAGGAAAAACATCGACATTAAATGTATTATCTTCTTTTATTCCGAATGAAGATCGGATTATTACGATTGAAGATGCTGCGGAATTGAAACTGAACCAGGAACATATCGTTTCACTTGAATCCCGTCCAGAAAATATTGAAGGCAAGGGGAATATTTCTATCCGTGATTTAGTGCGAAACTCACTGCGGATGAGGCCTGACCGAATTGTCGTCGGTGAGGTACGGGGAGCTGAAGCTTTAGATATGTTACAAGCGATGAATACGGGTCATGATGGCAGTTTAAGTACCGGTCATGCAAATGCTCCACGCGATCTTGTTGCCCGTTTGGAGACGATGGTCATGATGGCCGGGTTTGATCTTCCTGTAAGAGCGATTCGCGAACAAATTGCTGGTGCGATTAATTTGATTGTACAACAAGCAAGAATGAAAGATGGAACGAGGAAAATCACTCATATTACAGAGGTACTCGGCATGGAAGGAGATACAGTTGTTCTACAAGATTTGTATTTATTCCGTGAAACTGGTCAAACAGATGGACGAATCGATGGCAAATTTATCTCAACGGGAATCCGACCAAAATTCACAGAGCAGTTGGAGTTAAACGGATATAAGCTTCCGGCCTCTTGGTTTGCAGGTGAATGGTAATGTCCGCTCAAACGATGATTTTCACGATTATATGTATCTTTCTCCTTTCTAGTCTATTAAGCTATTTGTTTTTAGTGAAAGCTTTAAAACGAAAACGAATCGAATCGAGAATGAAGAGCTTTTTACCTGCTGGTATCGAAGAAGAGGTCGAACAACAAGAAGTTGAACAAAAACAAAGTCCATTAAAAGGGCTCTTTTTTACCGCTTCGAGGTTGTTTCAGCATCTCCGCTTTAGTAAGCGGACGGAAAAGCTGTTACTTGAAGCGGGCAGTTCGTTAAAACCAGAGGAATTTTTCGTTGTTCGCGTTGTTGTGTTTGTTTTAGCAGGGCTTGTCGCCTTTATCTCTGGTTTTGCTTGGTATATTTTGGGGATTGCTAGTGTCATTGGCTATCTCTTGCCTACGATGCTGATGAAGCGGAAACGTGACAAGCGCTTAAAACTCCTTTCTACTCAGCTTGTGGAAAGTTTGGGGATGATGTCGAACTCTATGCGGGCCGGATTTAGTTTTATGCAGGCGATGCAAATTGTTGCCAAAGAAATGCCAGATCCGATAGGGCCTGAATTTGATCGTGTCATCAGGCAAGCTGGTTTAGGTGTTCCTCTCGATGAAGTCTTTACTGAAATGGTTAACCGTCTTCCTAATAAGGAATTGGAAGTTGTCGTTCGTGGAATCCTTGCCCAGCGAAAAAGCGGTGGCAATCTCGCAGCTCTTATGGAGACGATGGAGGAGACGGTCAGAGGGAGAATTAGAATTTTGGAAGAGTTGAACACGTTAACTGCGCAAGGGAGAATGTCTTCATGGGTGATTACTTTATTGCCTGTAGGGATGGGCTTTTATTTAGCGCTCATGAATCGAGATTATTTCGCCCCGATGCTTGAACACCCGCTAGGTTTAGTGATGTTATCGATTGCGGCGATTTCAATTATGATTGGTTGGTTTTTCATTCAAAAAATTATCAAAATTGAGGTGTAGAAAATTGGCGAATATTGCCCTCTTGCTCTTAACTGCAGTTTTTTTCACCTTTATCATCGCGGCCACTCTAATGACCGTATTTAAAAAAAAAATTGCGATGAATCAACGAGTAACGAAATATTTTGGAGAAGGTCTTTCTCAAGAGGACCAGCATAATCGTCCGAAAGACAAACAAGGGGTTTTGTCGAGCTTAACAAAAAAGTATTGGGCAAGAGGAACAGCGTACTTAACGAACCGAATATCAAGCTCAGAATTGAAAAAACTTGATTTGCTCCTTCGTGATGCCGGCTATCCATTTGAATCAGCGATTGATTTTCGCCTCTTTCAACTGGTGCTTGCTGGTGGCAGCGGTTTCGCCGTTTTCTTTTTTCTTCTTCCTTTTGTTGAAGAAAAAACAAGTGGTTGGCTACTCGTATTTGCTATCGCATTTCTAGGTTTTCGCTTACCGATTTTTTACTTAGGGAAAAAGGCAAAAGCAAGAATTAAAGCGATTAATAAGACGATGCCAGACTTTTTTGATACCGTTAATTTATTGCTTAAGGCTGGAATGGGTCTTGATTTAGCACTGGCTGAAGTTTCTCGAAAATTAAAAGGTCCATTAGCAGATGAGTTTAAGCAAACGTTAGAGGACATGAAACTAGGGATGTCGAGAGGAGAGGCGTTTTATGAACTGCGGAAGCGTGTCCCATCCGATTCGTTCCAAAGTGTAATTAACTCGCTAATCCAGGCGGATCAAGTTGGTATCGGCATGGCTAAAGTTTTAGGGAATTTAACGATGAGGATAAGGGAACAGCAAAGAGAGGCAGCACGTGAACAAGCAATGAAGGCTCCGGTAAAAATGTTGTTTCCAATGGTTTTCTTTATCTTTCCCTCTTTATTTATCGTAATTTTAGGACCGCTTGTTATTACACTGATGACAAAAGGGCTTGGAGGTTAAAGCTGTGTTGTTGAGGGATTTGGGGAGGATTGTTGTTAATGGCTTGAGTTAGGGGAGAGATATAGTGGAAGGAACCAAATTAAAGGAACTACGGAAGAAAAACAGGCTAACATTAAGCAAATTAAGTGAGTTAACAGGGATATCCAAATCCTATCTAAGTTTGATTGAACGAGATATTCAGAAGAATCCAAGTTTCGATATCTTATACCGAATTGCAAAAACATTAAATGTCGAATTAGAAGAGTTAGTCAAAAGAGAGAAAGAAGGAATGGAAGAGATAAAATTAGGCAGTTCGCAACAAACCGTAAAAACGATGTTTAAAGTAGAAATTGAATTTACTGAAGAACAAATGAGTCCAGAAAAACTGCAGCAAATTAGGGAAGTAATTTATAGATTGAAACATGATGAATAGTCATTTTGGCATAAAAATAAACTAGTGGGTCATAGTATGGATATACGAGAGTAGACTAGGAGCATTTTTATCTTTTCGTTCGTTATATTGAATGTTTACTAAAGAGTTACTTGGCAGGAGGCATTTATGACTAGGTTGTTTTATTACCTTTCGCTCCTAAATATAGTTGATGCATTTGTTACTTATTATGGACTTGAAAAAGGCTATATTACTGAAATGAACCCACTTATGAATAATGTATATGAAGCAAACTCTGTTTTGTTTGTGTTAATAAAACTTTCACTATCTCTGTTACTATTCCTGTTTATCTTTTTTAAAGCTGTTCCTTCTACGCAAATCGTCAAAGCGATTGCTGTCTTTGCTTCGCTGCTCTATACAATTGTTTTTATGCTTCATTGTGTATGGCTGCTTTCGTCACTGTGACGCCCCGAAAAATCTTGTTTCACAGAAATTGTTCCACAGTCCAACTGTAGAAACGTCATAATTAATCCCCATCTAGGAAACTAGTTGGGGATTATTTGCTGCTTTCACTGATTTGCTGCTTTCATTGATTTGATCGTTTTAGTCTTTTTATTTAAAGGTTTATTCTTATATTTGATGAAATGCTTTTCTATGAAATTCCATGAAATCATTGAGAAAACCAATGCTATCGGAAACGAAATTAGGAAATTGGTTAAAGGATTCATACTTCCCCCATAAAAGTGAGTAACTGTTTGTTGAATAGGGAACCCGAATAGAAATAAACTATAAGAATAGTTGCCTAGTTGAGTTGAAAAGGGGATATTAATTTTTTTATAAAAAATTAAAAATATCACTAGGTACGATCCAAATAAGGCGTAACCATGTACAAAAAATTCTAATTTCCAACAGATTAATAACGAGACAAGAGCAATGAGAGCTAATCCGATATTAATAGGAATCCTATTCCTATAGAGATAAAACACGCTTCCAATTGAAAAAAAGATAAATAGTTCAATTAATAATTTCCCTGACGTAATCGGTATGAAAAATAATATAAAAGAGAGCATAAATAACAATAACATGATCCGCTTTGTTAATAACCCTAATAAAGATAGCCCGGCAATACCTATATAAAAAATGACTTCATAATAAATCGTCCAAAGGGATCCATTAACGGTATTAGGATAAATATTATTTTCAAAGGCTCCGGGTAAGCTATGTCCTTCTAGTCCTTTTATAAATAAAACTTTAAAATAACGATAGGTTTCTGGATGCAAGAAATAGTCAGTAACGTTCATACTTGATACAAGCGGTCCTAGTAAGAATATTGTGAATATAACAATAAAAATTAACCCTGGATATAATCTAATGATCCTAGACTTAAAAAAATTAAACAAATTACTATTTCTCATCAAACTCAACGTAATAAAAAATCCACTGATGATAAAGAATGTCATCACTCGTAATCTCTCACTCATATAATCTGTCCCTGATAGGGGAAATGAGTGAACATACACAACCCAAGTAGCAATTAGGAACCTTAAGATATCGAGATTATTATCTCTACCCCTTATATAATCGTTTAACATTATCCTTGTATTCCTCCAATAGTATGTTTCAACTAATTAGTATAAGTCTGCAATGAACATGTGGTGAAGAATCACTTAAGGAACATGAAAAGCGAAGTTACCCATGTTGTCTACGCTCTTTAATTTGAGAGACTTCATTTTTATGGATAATATCGTTAATTATTTTATTACCTGACTGATACTCCTGCAATACATGACTAAGGAGAGAATCACATCTTTCGTTAAATTCTTTCCAATTAATATTTAAATAATAATGATAAAGCTTATCTGCGAATGAAAGGTCATTAGGATCCAATTCAGCCCCAACTTTTTCTGATTCTACTTTTTCCCCCATATATGAATCCTCATTACAAATTTGGGGGATATAGTGAACAATGCCATCATAGAATTTATTCCCCATTGCCCTTGATAATAATTTATGCTTTTCATAAATGTTATGAAGAATGTCTGTTTCTTTTGCGAATTCATAACGTTCTTCTGGTGAATAAACACCATGAAAAAACACATTACGAATTCCATTACTTTGGCAATATTCCTCGAGATTTTTTCCGGTTTTTTGCATTCTACCATGGTAATGAAGTTCAAATCTCTTATCATTTGCTAACCTATCAATAATGGTCCTATTAATTGATTCATCACGAATCATTCCCCAATACCGAACTCTAATTGGTGAAACCTCTCTACTAACAGCCAAACGTACATCTCTATAATGTAACGAGTCTAAAAGGATATTATGTGAAGTAAAAATATTTTCTATTTTAGGAAGGAATTTTCTGAAACCATCAGAGCTTACGAATGTAACAAGCGACTTTTTCGCAATGATTCCAATTAAAAATTTATAAAAATGAATATTTTCAAGAGTAGGATCACGATAGTCAAAAATATATTTTTTAGAATAATTTTTCCAAAGGAAATCCTGTAGCAAAAATCCAGAGACCGTGTTTAGTACGATAATTAAATCAAAATTTTCCTCTAATATTAACTGCTTAGCCGCTTTTCGATATTTCATAAAGCTTTTTATTTTTTTTACCTTTGGGACCTCATCTTCTTGATAACATTTAAACTCATGATAGGTAATATTGAAATCCGGTCGTTTTTCTTCTTTCATATCACGGTTCCAGTACAATAAGTGAACATCATTATGAATCAAATCTAACTGGGATAGGTAAAAATTCATATAGGGCATAAACTTAAGTTTTTGAACACCCATTAATAATATTTTCATCTCATCACTTTCCTTCTTTTTCTTTCCTTCATTTCGCGTTCATTTGTTTATTCCATCGTTTAGAGTACCAATACACACGGATGCTTTCTTGGTTGTGTTGTTCATTATAACGCATAGAAAAACCCAATTCTATTAATTTATCTCGACAATTTTTCTTGGAACATAGCGAAAAAGGTCACTAAAAATAGAAAAAAAAGGTTTGATTTCCTAATTTAAAGGACTTAAACTTAAAATAAATCGTTCTTTACAAAGAACAAGTGGTACGAAGACCTCTAAATTTATATATAAAAGACTTGCTTGAATTTTTTTTGTTTCCATGTTCGTTATAGGAAACACTTGCGTAGGTGTTATCTTCAACATAGGAGGTAGTGGCAAATGGATGTATTGATTACAGGTGGTGCAGGATTTATAGGGAGCTCTCTTGCCTTAAAACTTTTGGATGGTGGATATAAAGTAAAGGTATTAGATAATCTTTCTCCCCAAATTCACGGGAAGATCCCAGAGCAATCGGAATTATATATGAGAATTAAGGATAAAGTTGAGTTCGTTTATGGTGATGTGCGGAGCAAGAGTGACTTAAGAAAGGCGTTGAATGGGGTAAATGTAGTCGTTCATTTAGCTGCTGAAACAGGTACAGGTCAATCTATGTATGAGATTGACAAATACATAGAAGTAAATATAAAAGGGACCGCTAATTTGTTGGATTTAATAGCAAATGAACCGAATGAAGTGAAAAAACTGGTCGTTGCTTCGTCTCGAGCTGTTTATGGAGAAGGAAGATATCTTTGCTATACCCATGGAGAAGTTTTTCCAGGACAGCGAATCGAGGAGCATTTATCTAAAGGAGACTTTAATGTAAAATGCCCTAAATGTGATGAGAATGTGGAGGCAACTAGTACAACAGAGGATTCACAAATCCAGCCTTCTTCTATTTACGGATTTACAAAATATGGGCAGGAGAACATGTGCATGGTTATGGGGAAAGCCTTAGGAATTCCGGTAGTAGGATTAAGATATCAAAATGTTTATGGTCCTGGTCAATCTTTAAAGAATCCATATACAGGTATTCTTTCTATTTTTTCAACGAGAATTAAAAATGGAAATGATCTAAACATTTTTGAGGATGGAACAGAAAGTCGTGACTTTGTCTATATAGATGATGTCGTTGCTGCAACTATGAAAGCAATTGAATTAGATGAAGCGAACGATCAAATTTTTAATGTAGGAACAGGAATAGCTACAGATGTTTTAAAAGTTGCCAATACTTTAGTTGAAAAATATCAGTCAAATGCCAAAATTTTGGTGACCGGTCAATATCGACTTGGTGACATAAGACATAATTTTGCAGATTTATCCAATGTTTTTAATAAGTTAACCTTTGTGCCTCAATATGATTTTGAAGATGGGATCGAACATTTTGTCGAATGGGTAAATGAGCAGGAAATTGAAGAAGACAACTATGATATAGCAATGACGGAAATGAAAGATAAGGGATTATATAAATGATGAATGAATTTAGTGGTAAGAGAATCCTATTTATTTCACCGAAGTTTTTTGGTTACGAAGAAGAAATCAAGATGAAGCTAGAGTCTCTTGGCAGTGTAGTTGATTTCTATGATGAGCGTCCAAAAAATGATTTTCTTACAAAAGCTCTGATTCGAGTGAATAGGAATTTACTGGCGAGAAGAAATGCCAACTATTATAACGAAATCATTGCAAAAACGAAGAACAGGGATTACGACGCAGTTTTTATTATTAGAGGGGAAGTAATATCAAAAAATAACATCAGAAAATTGAAAGAATTTCATAAAAAAGCCAAGTTTATCCTCTATATGTGGGATGCGTTCAACTATTCACCACATTCAAAAAAAATTAAAGACATGTTTGATCTTGTCTATACGTTTGATCGGGAAGATGCTCAAACGTACAGTGAATTAAAATTCAGACCATTATTTTACATTGATGATTATAGGGAACTTGCTGCTACTAAAAGAAAAAAGGACATTGATGTACTTTTTGTCGGTACGGTACATACTGACCGGTTTACAATTCTTAAAAAGATTGAAGAACAGCTAATAGATAATGGTTTAAATTATCACTTTTATAAATATTATCCTAGTAAACTCCTATTCCATATTAAAAGGTTCTTTAACAAAGACTTGAGAATGTTTGGGGAAAAAGAACTTCAGTTTAAGGGGCTCCCAAAGAATGAGGTGCTCGAGTTGTTCTCGAGGGCGAAGGTCATTATCGATATTGAAAGACCGAAGCAAAACGGCTTAACGATAAGGACAATCGAAGTTTTTGGGGCGAAACAAAAGTTGATAACTACTAATTCATCTATTAGAAACTACGATATATATCATCCGGAAAATATCAATGTTATTGATCGGGAACATCCAATGATCAGTCTGGATTTTATTAGAAATCACTTTAAAGAAGTACCTAAAGAGATATATGACAAATATTCAATTGATTCTTGGCTTTTTGAAATATTTGAAATACCCCATAGACAAATGGAAACAAAGCAACTTTTGTTAATTAATTAGATTGTGATTAGGAGTTGGAAAAATGAATATCATTCCTACAAAATTTCAGGATGTGTTACTACTTGAGCCGATTGTCTATGAAGACGAACGTGGTTTCTTTTATGAAAGCTATAACGAAAAGGTATACAAAGAGATTGGAATGAACTTGAATTTTATTCAAGATAATCATTCATTGTCCAAAAAAGCTGGAACGATTAGAGGCATGCACTTTCAACTTAATCCTAAGGCACAAACAAAGCTTGTTCGTGTTACGAGAGGTGCTATTTACGATGTCGCTGTGGATATTAGAAAGGGATCCCCTACATATGGAGAATGGGAAGCTTTTATTTTAACAGCTGAAAATAAGCTGCAGTTATTGATTCCGCAGGGATTTGCTCATGGTTTTTGTACTTTAGTAGAGAACACAGAAGTGCAATATAAAGTTGATCATTTATTTTCTCCACAGCATGATAGAGGAATTATTTGGAATGATCCTGCAATTGGCATCAAATGGCCGAAATCGAATCCAATATTATCTGAAAAAGATAAAAACCATCCAATATTAAAACATGCAGTAAATAATTTTGAGTGGAAGGGCGTAAAGATATGAAATTGTTAATAACAGGTGGTGCTGGTTTTATAGGCAGTAACTTTATTCATTACATATTGGCGACCTATCCTGACGACAAGGTGGTTAATTTAGATTTTTTAACCTACGCAGGGAATCTAGAAAACTTAAAAGCCGTAGAAAATCATGAGAATTATACCTTTGTTAAAGGAGATATCAATAACCGTGAGCTCGTTGATTTTCTTCTAAAAAAATATCAAATCGATGTCATTGTTAATTTTGCAGCAGAATCACATGTTGACCGCAGCATTACTAATCCGGGTGTGTTTGTGAAAACCAATGTACTTGGAACACAATGTTTATTAGATCTCGCTAAAGAAAATAATATTAAGAAATTTGTGCAAATTTCTACTGATGAGGTTTATGGAAGTTTAGGAGAAACAGGCTTTTTTACTGAAAGTACACCGCTAGCCCCTAATAGTCCTTATTCGGCAAGTAAGACAGGCGGAGATTTATTAGTCCGTGCGTATTACGAAACATATGGCATGAATGTAAATATTACAAGATGTTCAAATAACTATGGCCCATACCACTTCCCTGAAAAGCTGATCCCATTATTGGTAACGAATGCTCTGCAAGGGAAAGAACTTCCAATTTATGGGGACGGGGGAAATACCCGTGATTGGCTTCATGTGAGAGATCATTGTTCCGCAATAGATTTAGTCGTTCATGCCGGCAAACCAGGTGAAATATATAACATAGGTGGTCACAATGAAAAAACGAATAATGAAATTGTAAATTTAATTGTCGAAAAATTAGGTGTATCGAAAAATCTAATTAAATACGTAAAAGACCGTCCTGGGCATGATAAAAGATATGCAATTGACCCTACTAAAATTGAAACTGAATTAGGCTGGAAGCCACATTATACCTTTGATGTCGGGATAGTCGAGACAATTAATTGGTATGTAAATAATAAAGAATGGTGGGAAAATATTAAACTTGGTACTTATTTAGATTATTACCAAAAGCAATATGGTGAACAATTATGTCTCCTTTAAAGGTAGTCGTTACTGGTGCGAAAGGACAACTAGGAACTGAGCTAGTTTCCATTTTGAATGAGGAAAACGAAGTCGAAGTTGTTGGATTAAGTAGAGAAGATTTAGACATTACTGATCCCACTCAAGTCCAAAAAAAAATCTATGAATTAATGCCCGATGTCGTCATTCATGCCGCAGCATATACGAATGTAGACATGGCCGAGGATGTTCCTGATACCGCATTTCTAGTGAATGGGATTGGTACAAAGAATTTGGCAATAGCAGCCTCTAAGTTAAAGGCAAAGTTCGTATTTATAAGTACTGACTACGTATTTAATGGTGATAGTAAAAAGCCGATTGGGGAGAGCGAAACTCCATGTCCACTAGGTGTCTATGGACAAACAAAACTTGCTGGTGAAAATTACGTAAGAAAATATCTAGGCAAATATTTTATCGTCAGAACATCGTGGGTATATGGGGTTCATGGAAAAAACTTCGTAAAAACAATGTTAAAGCTTTCGGATAAGATCGATCAGGTTATGGTTGTGGATGATCAAATTGGCAGTCCTACCTACACGTTCGATTTGGCGCAATGTATTTTACGCTTAATTTCCACCGATAAATATGGCATATATCATGTAACAAATTCGGGAAGCTGTTCTTGGCATGAGTTCGCATTAGCGATATTTGAAGAAGCAAATATTGAAATGAATGTTGTACCTTGTAAGACAGATGAATTCCCTAGAAAGGCTCCACGCCCCCATTACTCTGTATTAAATAATACTGCATTAAGGGAAAATGGTTTCCCGCAAATGGAAAATTGGAGGAAGGCACTTACTCATTTCTTTGTGAGATTTTCAAATGAAAATAGGAATCAAACCATCTATGAAAAGGGGAAACATCCTGAAAATACCTGTAATTCACAAAAATATCCAAAACTACCTTTGAGTTAGAGTTCAAAATAAGATGAGTTCTAAGATTTTTGATTATTGCTATCACATAATCTAAGGAAGAAAGTAAATCAAGGTTAAAAAGGCAGGGGCTAATATGTCTAATCCCGTTGAAAATATTTTATTGAAGGTAAAGAATGATGAGATTCTAGTAAACAATAAAACATTTTATTTAAGGACAAAACGATGGCTAGATATCTTCGGAGCTCTAACAGGAATTTTAATTTTTGGCTTTGTTTTTCTTATTATCGCTCTAGCAATTAAGATTGAAGATCCTAAAGGTCCTCTTTTTTTTAAGCAAAAGCGGGTGGGGTTAAATGGAAAAGAATTCATTATGTATAAATTCCGTTCTATGGTATCAAATGCTGAAGAAAAACTTAATGACCTATTGAAGTACAATGACGTCAGTGGACATATGTTTAAGATGAAAAATGATCCAAGAGTAACAAAAGTTGGTAGGTTTATAAGGAAAACAAGTCTTGACGAGCTTCCACAGCTAATTAATGTCTTAAAAGGAGACATGAGTCTCGTGGGACCACGCCCTCCTCTTCCAAGAGAGGTAGAACAATATTCTAAATATGAATTACAGCGATTGTATGTTATTCCAGGGTGTACTGGGTTGTGGCAAGTCAGTGGTAGAAGCAATATTGGCTTTAAAGAAATGGTAGAACTAGATTTATACTATATTCGAACAAGGTCAATCATGGTAGATCTTAAAATTATTATCTTCACTGTGTTTGTTCTATTTGGTTCAAAAAACGCTTTTTAAGATCTGTTGGAAAAAACAGTGGAAGCACTGCAAGTTTTTCTAAAATTAATAACCTTGGCTATGTAAAGGAGCTTATTAAATGGAACAAACGATAAGTATTAGGCAATTTTGGAGGATCCTGAAAGAACATATATTGTTAATCACATTTCTAGGGGTAATTTTTGCGGGGGTTAGTTGGGCTATAGCTACTTATGTGTTGACTCCGGCTTATGAAGCTTCCAGGAAGATTGTTGTTAATAATATTACTCCGAATGAGGTTGTTGATTTTAATACGGTGATGACGAACTTTCAATTTGCCAACACGTATAAGGATATTATCTATTCAGATGTGGTTATTGAACAAGTTATTAACGACTTAAAACTGAATAAAACCTATAAAGAATTAAGTAAGAATATTGTGGTAAATACCCAGAATGAATCACAGGTAATAACCATCATTGTAAAAGATGCTAATTACGAGTTAGCTGTAGACATTGTTAATAAAGTTGCAACTGTTTTTGAGAAACAAGTTTTGGAAATAATCAAGATTGATAACGTACAGTTATTTCCTCCTACTAAAGTAAAGGCTAATCCAGAACCTATCTACCCAAAGCCCATTCTTTTTATGGTTATTGGCTTATTAGCTGGTTTAGTTATTGCTTTCACGATTTCATTATTTTTAGAAGTTTTCCGTAACACAATTATTTATGAAGAAGATATCGAGGAATTATTAAATATTCCTGTAATTGGTGTAGTTTCACATGTCCAATCAAAAGATACAAACAACAAGACACCCAATGTTAAAGAAAAAGTAGTTTTCTCTCAAAATAAAGGATTAGGGGGATAAGTAGATTGTTTAGTAGAAAAAATTCGAGTGCAATAAAACCGCTTATATCACAAACTAATCCTGAGTCTAGGTACGCCGAACAATACAGGATTATTCGTACAAATCTTCAGTACCTATACAATCATGAAATGATTCAGACGATTTTTGTTACATCCGCTTCGCGTGGTGAAGGAAAGACAACAACAGTCGCAAACTTAGGAATTGTATTTGCACAACAAGGAAAGAGGGTCTTGCTAATAGATGCTGATTTTCGAAGACCTGAATTACACAATTTTTTTTCAAAAAATAATTTTAGTGGTTTAATTGATATCCTTCTGAATAATTATTCACTGGAGAAGTTGGTATTATCCACCGCTATAGAAAATCTTGATCTCATTACTAGTGGGCCTAAACCTCCAATTGAGTCTGATTTATTAGGTTCAAAAGAAATGATTTCTTTCCTTGAGAAAATAAAGGAAAAATACGATATCGTATTAATCGATAGTCCACCAATAGTAGAGATTGCAGATTCACAAGTTCTCGCCAATATTTGTGATGGTTCAATCATCGTCATCAAAAGCGGCAAAACGAAAAAGAATAAAGTGGAAATAGCAAAAAATAATTTAATGAATGGTAAGGCCAAGTTTTTAGGAGCTGTGCTCAATGATAAGAAGACCAAAAAGAGTCTGCTTTTATCTTAATAATAATAAGATCCTCTATCCTTACTTTAATAATTTGTAATGCCCATTCGTTCTTTTTTAAGAACTTAATTGTACTTTGTTGGGAACTGTTAAGCCTTAGGTCATGATTTTCAATTAAAAAATGAGGTGGCTAAAATGAAAGGTATTATTCTTGCAGGTGGTACTGGTTCACGGTTAAATCCATTAACAAATGTTACAAATAAACATTTACTGCCTGTAGGCAAGTATCCAATGATCTATTATTCGATTGCAAAACTAAAAGAAGCTGGAGTCGATGAAATTCTCATTGTAACAGGACGTCACCATGCTGGGGATATTATTAATCTTCTAGGAAGTGGATCTGAAATTGGTATTAAGTTAACGTACCGGGTTCAGGATAAAGCCGGAGGTATTGCCGAGGCGTTGGATCTTGCAAAAGAATTTGTAGGGAATGACTTAATGACTGTGATTTTAGGAGATAACATCTTTACTGACGATATTACACCTTATATCAATGATTATATTCGCCAGGGTGGTGGAGCAAAGATTTTAATTAAAGAGGTCCATGACCCTCATCGATTTGGTGTAGCAGAAATTGAAAATGATCTCATTGTATCAATAGAAGAAAAGCCTCAACATCCAAAATCTAAGTTTGCAGTCACTGGGTTTTATA
Source organism: Bacillus sp. B15-48 (assembly GCF_016879755.1). Lineage (GTDB taxonomy): Bacteria > Bacillota > Bacilli > Bacillales > Cytobacillaceae > Mesobacillus_B. The sequence goes on along the minus strand of NZ_WOFU01000007.1, from coordinate 108,031 downwards.
TGTACGACAATCGGGTTTTTGACATTATTAAAACATTGAAACCATCAGGAAGAGGTGAACTAGAAATTACGGATGTAAACAATGCTTATATCGAGCTAAATGAATTAAGGTTTGGTGTCGTTTCTGGTGACTGGATTGATGCAGGGACTCATGCATCTCTGGCACGAGCTCATAAAATAGTGGAGCATATTGAAATTGATTTTCAAGCAATTGATGAGATAAAGAAAAACACAACTAGTACCCCTACACTTGTGTCTTAAAGTGAAAGAAGCAAGGTCCTTTACTCGAGAGAGAGTGAAGGACTATTCCTCTAATGTTAATTAGGTGAAATTTAGAAAAACCGAGGTGCGTTATAGATGAACTCCCCATCTTCAGTTGCTATTATTCTTCTTAATTGGAATGGTTATCAAGATACATTTGAATGTCTAAAATCACTAGAGTGTCTTACATATCCAAATTTTCATGTTTTTGTAGTTGATAATGCTTCAACCGATGATTCATATTCTAAATTCATAAAAGATCAAGAAGGTGACACATTCAAGCTTCCGTTAACATTTATTCAGTCGGGTAGTAATTTAGGTTGTGCTGGTGGTAATAATGTGGGAATTCGAACGGCGTATGAACAGGGATTTGATTACTATTGGATGCTTAATAATGATACATATGTAGAACCTGAAGCATTGAGTAAACTCGTTGAAGTGATTGATGATGACGAGCAAGTTGGGATTGTCGGTTCGAAAATCTATAATATTAACAATAATTTACTATGGTTTGCTGGCGGAACAATTAACCCTTATTTAGGCACGAGTAGACCAATAGGAATAAACGAAAAAGATTACGGCCAGTACGACAAAATGAAGGAAGTAGATTTTATCGTAGGTTGCAGCATGTTATTTCGGAAGGAATTAATTCAAAAGATTGGATTCTTGGATGAAGACTATTTTATTTACTATGAGGATACAGATTGGAATTTAAAGGCAAAAAGGGCAGGGATGAAAATAGTTTATGTTCCTTCATCAATTATTCACCATAAAGAATCTAGTTCAACGAAGTCAGCTGACCTGTCTCCATATTATGCTTACTATTTAATGAGAAATGGTTATTTAATGGTTTGTCGAAATAATGCTAAATATAAATGGCTTGCCTTTATGTACATTTTTATTAGAATAATAAAGTTTCACATCCTTTATGTTTTAAATTGTGATAATAAGTTGAAAAGAAGCAGCATGATTATAAAGGGAGCAATCCATGGGATTAAAAACAAAAAAGGACAATACATTAATTAAGTGGTGTGAATGAGAGGGAATGGTAAAAGATAAAGGAGAAGTTCTATGGTAGAAAACGGAATTGGTGGAAGGGAAAAAATATTCATTTTCTTGATACTATTTAGTTTAATCTTTTTGCAACGAACCGCGATAACGATAGGAGATTTACAGCTTTCCCCAGTGTTTCTCTTATCCTTATTATCGGTCATAATCCTTTATTTCTTCAATGAGGTTGAAATCGATCAGAAAAGGTTTTTACTATTTTTAGGTGCGATAAGTGCTCTTATTTTAGCAAGTTTATATGCCCTCATCCATTCAAAAGCAGTAGGGCTTGCTTCATTATTATCAGTTATAGCTTTTTATCTTCCTTTTATTTTTGTTAATAAGAGTAAAGGAAGTCTCAAGTATATTCTTTCAACCTACCAAGGTATGATGATGATTGTCGCTATTTTGGGTATCATTCAATTTTCGTTGCAATTTGTTGGCATCAATTTTATAGATCCATTAAAAGGGGTGCCTGAACAGTTTTTATTAACAGGGTATTACACTTATAATCCTTTATTTCCTGGTTCACCTTTTTTTAAGGCAAACGGAATGATCATGCTAGAGCCTTCTTTTTATTCAAAAATGCTGGCAACGGGAATTATTATCGAATTTTTAACAAAGAAGCGATTAAAGGTAATGATTCTTTTCTTTATAGGTATGTTACTTTCCTTTTCAGGAACAGGTTTTATCATTCTTGCAGTTATTGCTGTACCAATACTTTTTAATTTAAAGCCGATAAAAGTTTTTGCCTTAACGATTCTTATCGGTATATCCGTGTTTGTCTTCTTTGAAAAAGGGTATGGAGAAATTTTTATTGAGAGATTAAATGAGTTTAATACACCTAGAACAAGCGGTCATGTTCGCTTTGTCGCTCCATGGTTAGCCTATAAAGAATTTGTCACAATAGAGGATACAGGTACCGTATTATTTGGAACAGGGGCGGGTACAGTTCAGAATTATTATGGGAGAGAGTATACATTTGATGAACATTCAAGAGTGTTTAATACAGCCCACCCAACCGCTTATATAAAATTACTCGTTGAGTATGGAGTACTTGGTGGTTTGTTCTTTACTATTTTTATTATTTATACGTTTTTTTCCATAACAAAAAATCGAATATTATTGTTTGCTTTATTAATCAATTATTCCTTCTTAACAGCCTCTTTATTACAGTCAACAACGGTATTTATTTGCTTTATTTTAGGGACTTTTGCTGCTGAACGTTTATTATCAGAAGATGTTCGAAAGGAAAAATGGGCAAAAAATGAGTCAATACAAAAGAATTTTTCACAAAGCCATTAATCTATAAAAATATAAAAACAACAGTCTATTAAACATTCAAGGTTTTTATTGAAAAGAGGTGAGGAATAATGGCTATATCACTTAACTATAAAAATTCACTCAGGTCAGGAGGAGTCTGGGCAATATTTGGGAAATTCTCAACATCCTTTATGACTTTGTTCATCAATGCAATATTAGCAAGAATGTTAGTTGCGGAGGATTTAGGAGTATATTTTTTAGCCTTTAATATTGCGATTTTTGGGGCTTATTTAGGAACACTAGGTTTTGAACAAACCGTAGTACGTTTTGTTGCAGATAGTATTGGAAAAAATGAGCTCAAAAATGTCTCGTTTATTATTAATCTTTCCTTACTTGTCACAACTATTGGATTCGCAGTTGTAGGGATTTTATATTATTACAGCTCTAAATGGATTTCTATTACCCTTTTTCAATCAGTCGGGTTATCCTCCATTACAATTTTGGTGATTGCTTGGATTGGTGCCAATAGTTTTCAAATATTGCTTGGAGAGACATTTAGAGGTTTTCAAGATATTCGCTTTGCTTCTATTTTTGGAGGATTGTTATCGACGGTCCTCTTTATTACTTTATTGTGTGTAAACGCTTATTGGATGTGGATACCAGTTACATTAAGTACAACTGTCCTCTTTTGGGTTGTTTCATTAGTCCTTTCAAATACAGTTGGAATCATCATACTTGCAAGAAAAGTAAAATTGCTAATGAAAGAAGCGAAACCATCGCTAAAAAGAACGGTTCATGTTCAAGAAACATTCTCAACTACATTATCTTTTATGGTAATAACAATTAGTACGTATTTCATGAGTCAAAGCGATTTATGGATAATTAGTGGAATTGGAACTGAAAAGGATATTGCAATTTACGGCGCTGCTGCAAAATTAGCAGTTCTTATGTCAATGCCGCTTATCATAATAAATTCAGTGGTGCCTCCGCTAATTGCTGAAAAATATGCCCAAGGGGAAATAAAGGGGTTTGAAAGGACTCTGCGCTTAATCGCTACATTAGCTTTTTATCCAACTCTAGCATTATTCATCCTATTTCTATTTTGGGGAGAATTTATTTTATCATTTATTTTTGGTTCATCTTTATATGGAAGCGGTGCATTAATTTTAACTCTTTTAGCATTAAAGTATTTAATTAGCGCTTGGGGGGGAGCAACGAGTACAGTGTTGGCAATGGCAGGGAGGCAAAAACAGTTGATGAAAGTAACATTTTTGACAGGCTTCGCTTCCATTGTTCTGGCAATCATATTAGGTAATCTCTATGGTGGATTTGGTGTTGCTCTTGGTTTCTTAATAACAAGTATGATTTCGCAAATTTATCTAATTTTTTCTACTTCTAAATTATTAAATATTCGTGCGTATGTGGATGTATTTAAAACTAGTCATCTATTAAAAGAAACGTTTAAACAAAATCGATTGAAAAGGACATCATAGATACTATTCCTAATAATAACCAAGAAATAAAATAATTTACTAAAAATTGATAGGAGTGCAGTTATGCAGCCAAAAACGAAGATAGGTGTTATTGGAACAGGATTTATTTCTAAAGGTCTGATCAAAGCAATTAAAAATGAAGATGATTTAGTTGTTTCGAAAGTATTAACACGGCGAAAGATCAGTGATATAAAGTCTTTTCCAGATAAGGAGTTAATAACAAATAGCGTAAATGAATTAATTGAAAATTCAGAGATTATTGTTGAGTGCAGTGGAGACACCATTTATGGAACAGAAATAATCAATAGTGCCTTTTTAGCTAATTTACCTGTTATTACTATGAATTCTGAGCTTCAAGTGACAACCGGTTCATATTTTGCGGGAAGAGGAATGATTACCGAAGCGGAAGGAGATCAACCAGGTTGTATAGCTGCTCTAAAGGAAAATGTGGTTCAAATGGGATTTAAACCATTAGTCTATGGGAATATTAAAGGTTTTTTAAATCGAACCCCCAAAAAAGAGGAAATGGAATACTGGTCTAAACGAAATAATTTGAGTTTACAAATGGTGACTTCTTTTACAGATGGGACAAAAGTCCAATTTGAACAGGCTTTAGTAGCAAATGGATTAGGTGGTGACATCGTTCAAACAGGTTTATTAGGACCAGCTTCGGATGATGTGGAAAGTGGTGGCAAATATTTAGCGGAACAAGCGAAAAAACATGGGTCCGTTATTAGTGATTATTTGCTCTGTCCTAAAGGTCCTGCTGGTGTATTCATTACAGCGGAACATGAAGAAAATCAAAGAGGAGCCTTAAATTACTTTAAAATGGGTGAGGGTCCATATTATACGTTAACTCAAAATTTCCACCTTTGTCATTTAGAAATTATGAAAACGATTCGAAGAGTATTAACAGGAGGAGGAGTTCTACTAAATAATTCCTCTACCCCATCGATTAGTGTCGGAGCGGTTGCGAAAACAAAAATTGCTCCTGGAACTAAGATTTCACATGGAATTGGTAGCTTTTTAGTGAGAGGAGAAGCTTTAAAAATAATTGAACACCCTAAACACATTCCAATCGGTTTATTGGTTAATGCTGTAATTACCAATCATATAGAAGAAGGTCAATTAATAACAATGGATGATGTTGTTATTCCAGATAGTTTAGCACTTAAAGCCTGGAAGGAAATAAAAAATAAAGCGATAAATGACTACGAGGCAATCGTTTAATGAAAAAGTTAAGTTTCTTTCTATTTCTTTTTACTATTTTCATTGTAGGTTGTAGGGAGAAAGTGACTGAAATTCATCCCGAAAAAAGCACTGTACCAATTATTAATGTTAAGGATTATGGTGCCATTGGTGATGGAAAGCACGATGATACAAAAGCCATTAAAAAGGCACTGGCAGCAGGTAATGACATTTATTTTCCGGAAGGGACCTATTTAATAACGGATTCTTTGGAGGTAAGTAAGAAAAAATTACAAGGGGCCGGAATGGAACATTCTGTCTTCTATAGTACAGCAAATGCTCCGATCTTAAAAATAATAGGTGGGAAAAGTGATATACGAAATTTGGGATTCCAGTATGAGGGTTGGGACCAAAGGGACTTTGAAAAAAGGAATGCGATTCAATTTGAAGATCAGATTGCTAATTCTATATTTGAGAACCTAAATTTTGTATCCGTTTATAGAGGTTTTTATATTGCAGAAGGAGCAGTAAATTTTGCTTTCTCAGTGAACATGAGAAATATTTACATTTTTTATTATGCGAAAAATGCAATTCACTTAGTCCCGCCATCTGGTGGAAATACTGGGAGCGTCATAGAGAATGTTTATACTTCAAATGGATTAAGGTACCAAAGATATGAACAAGATGTTGTTCCATTTGTATTCGAAAGAGCGAGTGAAATGACTCTCATTCAATTAAATGCTGAATGGGCTAATATTGAAAAAGCATTCCAGTTTGATTATTGCTTCAATGTTGTTGTTATTAGTCCACATATTGAAGGTAATAACTTACGACAGAATAATAGCACTTTCTTTGATATAAACGATTCAAATGTAAAGATAATAGGCGGGCGGGCGTATGATAATGAAATTGAAGCAGACTCTTCAGTGTTCACATTAAAATGGTATTCTGATGTCTCAGTAGATACCTTCAATTTAGATTCAAATGAAGAAAAACAAGGTTCGTTAAAATTACTTTATGGAGAAAACCTTGAGAAAAGTCGATTAGATTTGACAAGGCTTGAAACGGATCATTCTGTTTTGTTGGAAAATTCTAACCTCTTAAATAAGAATGGGATACCGGTTTTGACAAGGCTTAATGATAAGAGCTTTTTTGATGGAATGGGTGTTCAGTCTTTCTCCTCTCTTCCAAAGCCAACAGAAGAATGGAGAGGGAAAATGATTTTGATAGAGACACCTTTAGGTGATGAGGTATACCTGTGTAAGCTTAGAAATGGAAAATACGAATGGGTGGAAGTGTTTAATTAAAATCCGTTAATTACTCATCATTTTTAATATTTGTCTATTAATTGATACCCGTTTTAGAGATACTCACCTAAAACAAGGAGGAGTTAGTGTGCGAAAAATTAGAAAAGCGATTATCCCTGCTGCTGGTCTTGGAACAAGATTTTTACCAGCAACAAAGGCTATGCCAAAGGAAATGTTACCGATTGTAGATAAGCCAACGATTCAATACATCGTCGAAGAAGCCGTAGAATCTGGGATTGAAGACATTATTATTGTTACTGGGAAGGGAAAAAGAGCAATTGAAGATCATTTTGATCTTGCATGGGAATTAGAACAGAATCTACATGATAAAGGAAAGTTTGATTTGTTAGATAAGGTTCGATACTCTTCTAATTTAGCGAATATTCATTATATCAGACAAAAAGAACCAAAAGGACTTGGACATGCAGTCTGGTGTGCACGTCAATTTATTGGTAATGAGCCATTTGCTGTACTGCTCGGAGATGATATTGTACAAAGTGAAACACCTTGTTTAAGGCAATTAATGGTTAAATTTGAAGAAACTCAGTCATCTATTATTGGGGTCCAACGGGTACCTGAAGAAGAAACAAATCGATATGGGATTATTGATCCAGGACTTCCTTCAGGCAGACTCTATCAAGTGAACAGACTAGTAGAAAAGCCCAAGTTAGGCACTGCCCCATCAAACCTAGCCATATTAGGAAGATATATTTTAACACCGGAGATATTCATGCTTCTAGAAAATCAAAAAGCTGGAATGGGCGGTGAAATTCAACTTACAGATGCTATCCAGCAATTAAATCAAATTCAACGAGTCCATGCCTATCATTTTGAGGGTAAACGCTATGATGTCGGGGAAACATTGGGATTTGTTAAAACAACAATTGAATTTGCCTTGAAACACGAAAATCTTAAAGATGAAATTATTCCGTTTTTAAAGAGAATGATAGTAGAAGCTCAACAAAGACAAAGCGTGATAGCTAAATAACCAATTAGATTCTGTATGCTATCAGATTTCACATTATAAATGAGATGTCACGAAAAAGATTCGTGATTAATTGGAATTACTGAATTTTGTATGATACCTGAACGGACCTACCTTAGTTTTCGGTATTAAGTTAGCTAACTTTTCATGAAGTGGGGAGAGGTGGGCATAAGATTAAAAATTATGGAAAATTTAAATTAAGGTGTATTAAGTATTTTCAATGTTTCTTGGCTATACTTTGGGGAAGCTTTTTAATGGTCTTCACATTGACAGAAAATTTATACTCCCTATTAGTACATAAAAATGTTGAATTTAGATGGAATTCCTCACCTGATTTTTCATCGCTTTTTATCATTAATGATATTGCATTGATTCATACATGGTGGTTATTGGTTAAATTTGGGCATTTTTTAGGTTTTGCAATTTTCGCGTTTCTTCTGTATTTATGGATGGGAAATAGGCTAAAGGCTACAACCATTTCTATTATATTTGCAGTTTTTACGGAGGTTTTACAACTATTCTTCGGTAGGGACGGGCGTTTGTATGATGTGCTAATTGATTCAATGGGAATCTTAACAGCCCTATTTTTGTTGAATAAATACTTCTCGTTTTTTGTTAGTAAAAAAACTCTTAATCATAATAGTTAGGAGTTGTGATTAAGACATCTGCAACTGAAAAAACATGTATATCTATTAATATCCTAAGTTCTATAGTGAATACCTAACAGAAAATACATGTTTTCTTCTAGTAGGAGTTGATTTTTTTTAGGAGGGAATTTAATGTTAGGTTCTTCTATCCAAAGAATAAGACAAAGTAAAAATATGACTCTATCTCAATTAGCCAAGAAGACAAATATATCAAAGTCTTATTTAAGCAGTATTGAAAGAAATATTCAAACCAACCCCTCGATTTCAATTCTAATAAAAATTGCTATTGCCCTTGAAGTAGATATCCAAAAGCTATTTGAGTCAAGTTATAAATAATAGGGAGTAGGAATTATTTCCTTCTCCCTATTATTTGAATATATGCTCTCCCCCTTCACTCCCTTTTGTCGCTTTTTAATATTTCTTTCCTAATACAAAAGAACGATGGAAAGGATTTGATTAATACTTACTTCCCCAAAAAAGTTGCATTTTATTGATATTAAGATTAAAATTATCTTAATATTCTAATAATACATTTGAATAATGAAAGAGTTTATAATGAGAGTATAAGAGTAAAAGGGTATTTCCCAACATAAAATAATGTTATATTAAAAAAACATAAGTGGATAATGGGGGTTAATACCACCTTCAAAAGGAGAAACAAGCAAAATGGGTGAAGGTTCAAGAGAAGAATCGTTGAAAATCGAAGAGATAAAGGCAATTAAACTATTTATCTTTTTATTTTATATTGTCTTTGTTGGGTTTGATATTATTTATTATTATATTTATCCTTCTTTTTTTTATGTTGAACGAGGTCTACCCTCGGAAGGTCTAGGCTTTTATATGCATATTATTTTTATACTATTAGTACCTGTTACCATATATTTAATTAAAAATGGAGACCCTTATCTAATTAAGTATATTTATTTATTCTCCTATCTAATCATTGACTTGATAAATAATATCTTGATTTATTCGGGTACTGATAAAGTCTATTCTAGTGGGAATATTGTAGAAATCTTTTTATTGTTGTTCGCACCAATATTTGTTAATAAATGTTATTTTTGGGTTGTTTCAATTAGTATGACGCTAAAATATGTATTTTTTGGTTTATTATTTCAAAGTATGAACGTAGTGGTACCGATTGTATTAATTGTCTTTTTTTCTTTATTTGGATACATTTTGCTTTCACGGTTCATTTCCTATGTAAATGGGATGGTTAGTATATATGAAGAATCTAAACAAAAAGAAAAGTTAGCTGTTTTTGGACAAATGGCAGCTTCCATTGCTCATGAAATTAAAAACCCGTTATCTGCTTTAAGAGGATTTACACAGCTTCAACAGGAAAAGGATGGCTCGAAGGAGAACTATTATCCAATTATGCTAAATGAAATTGATCGCATTAATTTAATTGTGTCCGATCTATTATTAATTGGAAAACCAAATATTACGACAAAAAAGCGAACAAGTATAAAAGGAATCATTGATTATGTAGTTTCAATAATTGAACACCAGGCTTCACGTATGTCGATTGAAATCCAAATGGATATCGAAGACAATCTCCCTGGGTTTTATTGTGATGAAAACCAAATAAAGCAGGTATTTATTAATTTGCTAAAAAACTCTGTAGAGTCAATGCAAAATGGCGGTAGGATTTTGGTTACTACACGATTTAGAGATGATAAGTTTTTTATTACCGTCAAGGATGAGGGAGAAGGAATTCCCCAAGACATGATCGACCGACTTGGTGAACCATTTTTTACTACCAAACGAAATGGTACGGGTCTTGGTATAATGGTAACAAAGAAAATTATAGAAGAACATGGTGGGAAATTTGTCATTAAACAAACTAGTAAAGAGGGTACAATTATTGAGGTTGTTCTCCCCAATAGCAATAATAGTTAATAATCATTTTGAAAATAAATCAAAAGGTCTATTAAAAGAATAGACCTTTTGATTTATAATGTTAGTAAGTGTCGATATTTGGCGTCTGTAATAGGTACTTTGTCTTATTTTAAATTTAGACTTCAAACACATAAATATAGTAAACCGAGCTTTGCTGGATTTATTAAATCTAATAAAAAATGGTGAATTTACATGCGAAATGCAAATAGCTCTAGTTCGAGTTTAATTCATGAGGAGCAACGAGCAGTAAAATGGTTCCTTATTTTGTTTTATCTCTCTTCTGTTTTTTACGATTTATTTTACTATTTTTTCTATAAAAAGTATATTTTAAATCTCGAACCAGGATTACCAGGGAGTTTCGGTTACGTTTATTATTTTTTAATGTTTGCTTTTCTCCCTGCTGCTTATTTCTTTAAAAAAAGCGGAAAAACAAGTTCTATTAAATACATGTTCATTTCTGCTTATTTAATATTCTCTATCGTAAATGACAGTATATATTACCTTGGTACAGACTTAGACTATCAAACTGGCAATGTTGTGGAAATATTCATTGTTTTATTTACGCCCATGTTTGTTAATCTTAACTTTTTTAAATTTGTTTTTTTAGGAATGATTCTCAAATATTTATTTATTGGGTTACTATTACAAACTAGCGCAGTTCTATTTCCTGTCACATTACTTTTAGTACTTTCTGCAATTGCCTATGTATTGCTGAACAGGTTTATTGGTTATTTACAGGCCTTTAAAAGCTCTTATGACGAGCAATTAAGCGGTATAGTTAAAGGGATTATTGCTACAATTGAACTAAAAGATCCTTACACAAAAGGTCATAGTGAAAGGGTGGCAAAATATGCTTGTTCGTTAGCAGTCGCAACGGGAAAATATAAAAAAGAAGAATTAAATGCCTTTCATTATGCTTGTTTACTTCATGATATTGGGAAAGTCAATATTCCAGATAAGATATTAATGAAACCTGGAAGGCTTACTGATGAAGAATTCGATATTATTAAGACTCACCCACAAGTTGGTGTTGAGGCAATTAAGAAGGTAAGTAGCCTCGAAAATAGTATAGATGTGATTAAGTCTCACCACGAGCGGTGGGATGGAAAAGGATATCCTGAACAATTAATAGGTGAGGATATTCCATTTCTAGCTAGGGTTGTTTCCATCGCTGATGCTTTTGATGCGATGACATCTTCTAGGTCTTATCGTTCAGCTTTACCAGTCGAGGAAGCGTACAAAAGAATTATAGATGGAAAGGGTACTCAATTTGACCCGAAATTAGTGGAGTTGTTTAAAACGGTATATCCTGATTGGGTAAAATATCATGAGAACTATGATTGGTCAAAGAATCTCTCGTTTCAAAATAAGTAATTTGAAAGGAGGTGACATCATGAAAATTCGTAAACTAAAAAAGATAAAAACTACTTGTTGGTGGTGTGCTTTTCTTCCACGTTTATAATTCAGAGAGGGATATTTGATTAAGTTTGTATATCCCTAATTCAGTGGGGGTATTACAAATTGGTAATCAATAAACAATCAACACTTACTCTCTATCCCTTAACGATTAGGAAGGATACGAAAAATTATATTGTCGAAGACATAAGATCAAGTGAGTTTTATGAAATGCCTAAGTTATGTATTGAAGCTATCTCTATGATTAATGAAGGCCATGCACTTGATACAATAGAGGAGATCCTAAAAAAAAGCTATCCTAATGAAGAAGTGGATATGATTGGTTTCGTAGAGGATCTCCTTGAGTTTGGCCTTGTATATAGCATAGATGGAAAAATTGTATCCAAGGATGTAGAGAAAAGAATACAATCGAATGGGTTCGTTTCGATTTCTCCAAAAATTGGCCAATTCTTCTTTAATCGTTACTCTTCCATTATCTACTTATTAACCTTTATTGCTACAGTTTTAACCTTTATTATTAACCCTGAATTATTCCCAAGTTACAAGGATGTCTTCCTGTTTGACTTAATGATGTACAACATCATTGTATTCCTCATTTTAACTTTCTTGCTTGTTATACTCCACGAAATTGGTCATGTACTTGCGGTACGTGCGGAAGGATTACCGACTAGTATTGAGATAGGTCATCGTTTGTTTCTAGTTGTGTTAGAAACTGATATGTCCCGGGTTTGGTCAATCCCACCCGTTCGAAGATATCGTTTCTATTTAGCTGGGATGTATGTTGATATAGTAGTACTATTTGTGGCTTTATTAATACAAATAATGTTTTCGAGTCAGATGATTGTAGTCGGTATTGGAAAAATGGCGGTCCTTAGCACTTTTATTCGAATTCTTTATCAATTTTGCGTTCATATGAAGACAGACTTGTATTATGTGCTTGAAAACTGGACAGGATGCTATAATTTAATGGAAAACGGACAAAACTTTTTGAGACGTTGGCTCCCATTTATTCCTGATGTTAATACTAGCAAGGCTTTTGATGGGGAAGATAAAGTGATTAGGCCATATGCAATCTTATATTTAATAGGTATTTTAATTACATTTGCAGTATTAATTTTCTATAGTATTCCGTTGGTTATTCATGCCAGTATTCTTGTAAGTCCTGGATTATCAGAACCGCTTAGCAGTATCCTCTTCTGGGATGCAATCGTGTTTTTCTTGCAGTTTGTGATTATTTTTGGCTTGTTAGGTTATTCTTGGTCAAAGAAATACCGTCTCAATCATTAAAAAAAAGAGTGTTTGTTGAATATAATTTAGCAGCACATTCATATCCTCATTTGAACGTGCCAGAAAATTTTCCCTGGCACTTTATTTTTTTATTTTAGAAAAACAAAAGTACAGGTAAACTAGACTTGACGGCTGTTTTTAAGCTAGTATTTGTTAGAGAACAAAGAAAGCGGATTAAAGGAGATAGAAATGACTGATAATGAACAGATGATTAATCAATTGAAACCATTTTTGCAAGAAGCGTGGAGCAAGGCTGGTTTTTCAACACCGACAGACGTACAAACGAAAGCCATTCCATTAATTTTAGAAGGTTTGGATGTAATTGCTGAGTCGCCAACAGGAACAGGAAAAACACTTGCTTATCTACTGCCAGTTTTAAATAAAATTGATCCAGATAAACGAAATGCCCAAGCGGTTATCCTTGCCTCTTCCCAGGAATTAGTTATGCAGATTCTTTCAGAAGTACAAAAATGGGGAGAAGGAAGCGGGATAAGTTCCGCATCCATCATTGGCGGAGCTAATCCGAAGCGTCAACTTGAAAAACTGAAAAAAAGCCCTCACCTAATTATCGGTACACCTGGAAGAGTGAATGAACTCATCAAACAAAAGAAGCTGAAGATGCATGCGGTGAAAACGATTGTCCTAGACGAAGGAGATCAGTTATTAACAGCTGAGCATAAGAGCACGATTGAAAACATAGTGAAATCAACGCTTGCTGATCGCCAAGTTCTTTTATTTTCTGCGACGCTTCCGCCTCATACCGAGGGAGCTGCGAAAGAGCTAACGAAACAACCTGAAATCATCAAGGTTAAGAAGGATTCAACGATTGTAAGTGGAGAAGTTCAACATATTTATTTTATAAGTGAACAACGCGATAAAATAAAAATAGTAGAGAAGCTATCTCGGCTTGAGACGCTTAAGGCTCTTGTTTTTATGAAAGATATTGGCAGCTTACAAGTCGCTGCTGAGAGACTTAATTATAAGGATATTCCGGCAATCATGTTACACAGTGAATTAACAAAGCAGCAGCGTCAAGCAAATTTGAAGCAGTTTCGCGAAGGGAAGCAGGAGATGTTACTCGTCACCGATATTGCTGCGCGTGGCCTTGATATTCAAGGTGTAACTCATGTTGTCCATTATGATTTCCCAAGAGACCGGGAACAATATATCCATCGTTCTGGTCGAACAGGACGCTTTGGAGCAGAAGGCATAGTCATATCAATTGTGAATGAGCGAGAAGAACGAGATTTGAAAAAATACTGTAAAGAGCTTGGATTTGTACCGGAACAGAAAGATTTTTATCACGGGCAGATTGTTGATTGGAAGAAAAGATAATCCTTTGTTATCTTTTCTTCATAAGCATGAAGCGAAAGTTCCAACAGAAGGGGTTTTACTACCAGTTAATCTGCGATAAACATGTAAATCTAGAAGCCTGCAATTTACTTTAGGATAAAAGCGAAAGCATATTCCGGGGATTAACTACTCATACTAACAATGAAAACTAATAGGTAAAGGAGTCGAATGTATGGGTAGGCAAAAACTGGGGAATCCGGGTGCGCAGCGCAATAATAATCGAAAAAGAGATCAAAAAGTAAGTGAAGAACTAGTTGAATGGACAACAAGTCAGAAGAAAAAGAATGAACCTAGTAATCCCGCCGACTAACATTGTAAATGATTAAGGTGCTCTCGTGAATGTCGGAGCACCTTTTGTGGTTTTTATGTCCTTTTCATGTAAAATAAACATGTACTTCATTATTGGAGGGGAATGTTTTGGAGAAAAAGACAGAAAGAACTCAAGCTGGTCAGTTTGAAGTGGCCTTTAACCGTATACATAGATGTTTAAAGGAAATGGTAAAGGATGCTAATAATGATCACTTTGTGGAACTGCTTAACACTGGATTTAAAAGTCATTCAATTATTCGAAAATACAAAAATGAACTGTATCAATTTGCAAAGTTGAGGAATGCCATCGTCCATGAAAAGGTCGATGTCGATTATTATATTGCGGAGCCACATAGAAAAGTGGTTAACCGGATTGGGGAAATTGCCACTCATTTTGAGAAACCTCCATTATCAACGTCGATTGCCTCTGCTCCTGTTTTTTACTACTATGATGATGCATATTTAAAGGATGTGCTAAAGGCAATTAATAAATTCGATTTTACTCGGTTTCCTATTTACAGCCGAGACCATGAGTATAAAGGACTTTTGACATCATCTGATATTATTCGCTGGATGGCGAAGCAATTAACAAGCAATGTTATCTCCCTTGCAAATGTAAAAATTCAGGATATTTTACGACCTAATAAAAAATATTATGTTGATTTTATTGCTGAATCAACAAATTTATATGAAGTCGAGGAACTGTTTGACAAATACCATATGGAGGATAAAAAGTTACAGGCTGTCATTCTTACTGAGACAGGAAATCGAAACAGCAAGCCTAAAGCGATTATCACTCCTTGGGATTTATTGGACCCAGACGCGACTAACTCATAAACCATATTGTGAAAATCCGCATTTCTCTTGAATAACATAATGCTATTTTTATATTGAATTGCTCACTTATTTAACCAACCTGCAAAGTCTTCTGCAGGTTTTTCATTTTTAAAAGAGGAATCCTATTTTTTATCGAGAACTCTTTTACTATAAAAAGAAAAGGGGGAATAGAGAGATGGATTTTAAAACAGCTGATTTATGTGATGATTTTGCGAGTGAGTTAGCCATTTGCCAACTAGAATTTAAGTCATATGGCAAAAGGCCGAAGTTTTTTGGGCCCATTTGTACAGTAAAGGTCTTTGAGGACAATGCGCTCGTATTGGAATCTTTACAGTCCATTCCAGAAGGCAGTGTACTTGTTGTCGATGGTGGGGGTTCAAGGCGACGTGCTCTAATGGGAGACAGGCTGGCTGAAATCGCCCAAAACCGAAAGTTAGCAGGGGTTATTATTAATGGATGTGTCCGTGATGTCGAGGATTTAGAAAAATTAAATGTCGGCATTTTTGCAATCGGGAGTGTTCCATTGAAGAGTAAAAAAGAAGGAAAAGGTGAGAAGCAAGTCGAGGTGACTTTCGGTGGGATTGAATGGAAACCAGGATCGTATGTGTACGCTGATCAAGATGGTGTAGTTGTTTCAGACAGAAAACTTTTTTAAATAATTTTAAATGTTTTTCGTATATTTTTCCCGCTTTTTCTCATCCTAATCGAGGAGAAGGAGGAGGAAAAAATGCTTAAGAAAATTTTATTTACTTTAATCTTACTTATCGTCATCCCAACGTCAACATTTGCCCAGCAAGTCCATACTGTCAGATCAGGAGACACTCTCTGGAAAATTTCTGTATGGTATGAAGTAGGCTTATCGGAAATTATCCAAGCGAATCCGCACTTTAAAAATCCAGCTTTGATCTATCCTGGACAAAAGGTGACCATTCCTGATATAAGTGCTGCGAAAAATATTGAAAATCAGGTGATTCAACTAACCAATCAAGAAAGAGCGAAACACGGGTTAAAACCGCTTGCAGCCGATTGGCAATTATCACGTGTTGCAAGATACAAGTCTGTTGATATGCGGGATAAAAACTACTTCCAGCATAACAGTCCCACTTACGGTACTCCTTTTGATATGATCAAAAGTTTTGGGATTACTTATCGTAGTGCAGCAGAAAATATCGCGGCGGGACAACGCACTCCACAAGAGGTAGTAAAGGCATGGATGGAAAGTCCAGGCCATCGCGCGAATATTTTAAATGGGAATTATACACATATTGGTGTAGGCCACGCATCAGGCGGATCATACGGGCATTATTGGACGCAAATGTTTATCGCGAAGTAAACAAGAGAGACACCGGCTTCATGTTAAAAAAGCTGGTGTTTTTTTTGTGCCGAGAAAAGAAAAGTATAAATTTCTGAATTGAAAAATATTCCCATAAGGATGTGTCTGAATGTCGGTAGAATTCGGACAGATTTGCTCCTTTGACTTGCAAATCTGTCTGAAGGATGGCTGCTTTCGGACAGATTCGTTCCTTTGGCTTGGGATTCTGTCTGAAGGACGGGTGCTTTCGGACAGATTCGTTCCTTTGGCTTGGGATTCTGTCTGAAGGACGGCTGCTTTCGGACAGATTCACTCCTTTGGCTTGAGATTCTGTCTGAAGGACGGGTGCTTTCAGACAGATTCGTTCCTTTGGCTTGGGATTCTGTCTGAAGGACGGGTGCTTTCGGACAGATTCACTCCTTCGGCTTGGGATTCTGTCTGAAGGACGACTGCTTTCGGACAGATTCACTCCTTTGGCTTGAGATTCTGTCTGAAGGACGGCTACTTTCGGACAGATTCACTCCTTCGGCTTGGGATTCTGTCTGAAGGACGGCTACTTTCGGACAGATTCGCTCCATTGGCTTGGGATTCTGTCTGAAGGACGGGTGCTTTCAGACAGATTCGTTCCATTGGCTTGGGATTCTGTCTGAAGGACGGGTGCTTTCGGACAGATTCACTCCTTCGGCTTGGGATTCTGTCTGAAGGTGCACCACTTTCGGACAGATTCACTCCTTCGGCTTGGGATTCTGTCTGAAGGACGGCTGCTTTCGGACAGATTCACTCCTTTGGCTTGAGATTCTGTCTGAAGGACGGCTACTTTCGGACAGATTCACTCCTTCGGCTTGGGATTCTGTCTGAAGGACGGCTGCTTTCGGACAGATTCGCTCTTTTGGTTCGCGATTCTGTCTGAAGAAGCACCACTTTCAGACAGATTCAATCCTTTGACTTGCAAATCTGTCTGAATGGCGGTAGAGTTCGGACAGATTTTTACGTTTCCTCCAGGAATCTGTCTGAATGCCGCTAGTATTCGGACAGCTTTGCCAATTTCCTTCGGAAATCTGTCTGAATGCCGCCAGCATTCGGACAACTTAGCTCATTTTCCTCAGTGTTCTATCTGAATGCCGCCAGCCTCGGACAACTTCACCCAATTTCCTCAGTGTTCTGTCTGAATGCCACCAGTAATCAGATAACTCCGCCTCCTTTTCCATATTAAGAAACAACCCCCTATTAAAGGTCCTATATGCTCTCGGTCTTAAGCCCTAGCTGGAAATCAAGCTAGGGCTCGTTATGATTTAGCTTTTTTCGAGGTAAGATGAAATCAAGAAAGGAGGAACGGAAAATGAAAAAACTTGGTTTGTTAGTTATTGGAGGAATCGCAGCGTTCGTGTTGATTTCAAACTTAGGTTCATTGTTCGGTTTGGCTGTCAGTCTACTTTTTTTATATTTGATTCTTAAGCAATTTTTAAAAGCAGACACAACGCTTCAAAAAATCGCTTGGGGTGTCTTCGGTCTTTTCATCCTGCTGGCTGCTGCATCGAACATTCCTGCCATTCTAGCCATTGTCGCAGCCTATGTCCTTTACCTTGTTTATAAAAAGTGGAACGACGAAGAAGCAGTGGCAAATAAGGATAACGATCCATTCGTGAACTTTGAGAAACAATGGTCAGAGTTGAACAAATAAAAGAAGATAAGGAGAGAGTAAAAATGGCAAATTTATTGACTCGTATTAAAAACACGATTATGGCAGACCTTAACGAGGCTGTTGATAAAAAAGAACGAAAAAATCCAATTGCGATGTTAAATCAATATCTTCGTGAATGCGAAGGAGAAACAGAAAAAACTCGAAGGCTCCTAGAGCGACAGTGCCAGTTGAAAGAACAATTTACACGCGAATATCGTCAAGCATTGAATATGGCAGAAAAGCGTGGTCATCAAGCTGAGATCGCTCAAAAGGCTGGGGAAACAGAGTTATATATGTTTGCTGCACAAGAACAACAACATTTTGCGGAAAGAGCCGAACGATTAAAAGAAGCTTTAGTAAATGCAGCGAAGCAACAAAATGAGCTTGAACAGAAGTATGAGGTCATGAAGCATAAACTTAAAGATATGCAGATTCGTCGTATGGAATTAATGGGAAGGGAAAACGTCACGAGAGCTCATCAACAAATGGATAAAGTAATTGATAATGATGATTTTTCCAATCAATCATACTCCTATTTTAATGAAATTGAGGCTTATCTTGACCGGGTCGAGCAGCAAGTGAATCATTCTTATTATCACAGTACAATCGATAACAGAATTGCTGTAATTGAAAAAGCAATGAAAAGTAATGAAACTCATTCTAATTCGTAAACGAAACATGGTATCCTAAAAGAGGCGCAGCAATTGTTCGCGCCTTTTGTTACTTGTCTATATTGTTGTCGCTAGAAAGGAGGAAAAGATCTTGTTGAATAAATTAAAAAGTGATTCTTACAGCTGGATTTTTTTAATTGGTGCAATGTTGCTATTACTAGAAGTGACATTTTTTAATCATGGACTGATCTTTTCCCTCTTTGTATCGGGAACGATGATTTATTTTGGCAGGAAACTATATGAACGCTCAACAGGGAAGTTGCTGTTTTGGGTTGGCTTATTCTTTTTTATTAGCAGTATCATCGGGATGATGACGTTCAGGCTACTCTTATTAGCAATTTTGCTTTATGTAGTTATTCGGTTTGCACGATCAAAAAAGCAGCCAGAGATGATTCGCCCAACACTCGAAGAACCAAAACCAATCGTTGCCGAATCGGAAGTCATTGTAGAATCCTCCATATTTAAAAATACGATGTTTGGGAATCAGAAAACACCGCAGCATGTTTATGAGTGGAATGATATTAATATCATTACTGGAATTGGCGATACGATGATTGATTTTAGTTATACTGTTTTGCCGAAAGGAGAGACAATTGTTTTTATTCGTCATTTTATCGGCAATATTAAAGTCTTTGTTCCATATGATATTGAAGTGAATGTCAGGCACTCTGCATTGATTGGGGAATCTGAGATCCTTGATTTTCGGAAAGAACGTTCCTTTGATCAAATGCTCTCAGTAAAGTCAGCGGATTATGAAAAGGCAGACAAGAAAATTAAGATTTTCACCTCTATGGTAATTGGTGACATCGAGGTGAGACGGATATGAGTTCAGTTCAACGACAAATTCTATGGGGGACAGCTTTTAGTTTTTTGCTGTTTCTTTTTTTGACTGGAGCCTATTTTTATATTCATCCATTAAATCATTGGTCCGAATTATGGGAACGCGAGCTGATGGATATCCCGTTTCTTTTATTAACAGCAACAGTGAGTTTAGGCTTGGGATTACTATTCGGCGGCTTTACTGGGATTTATTGGCGTAGACAAATACAAAGCATTGAAAATTGGCTTTTTCAATTAGAGGAAGGGCGATATACAGAGACGGATTCGAATACCTTCACTGCTGAAGTTGAACCGATAGCAATGAGAGTTCAACGTATACAGAAACAAATCGCAGAAAAGGCGATGCTTTCCCAAAGACTTGCAACCGAAAAGGCAGAAGTACAGGAAACAAAAATTCAGGAAATTATTTCCCAAGAACGAAACCGCCTTGCACGTGAGTTGCATGATTCTGTCAGCCAACAGCTATTCGCCGCTTCGATGATGATGTCCGCAATTAATGAAACAAAAGCGAATGTCCATGTTCAAAGTAAGGAAAACGCGGTGGAAGAGCGAGAAGCGAAACAATTAAAAATGGTGGAAGAAATGATCCATCAATCCCAGCTTGAAATGCGAGCGCTGCTTTTGCATTTGCGACCGGTCGCGTTAAAAGGGAAGTCATTGCAAGAAGGGATTGAGGAGTTACTTGTAGAGCTGTCTCAAAAAGTAACGATGAAAATTGTTTGGAAAGTTGAGTCGTTTCAGCTAGATAAAGGAGTGGAAGACCATTTGTTCCGCATCCTCCAGGAATCGGTTTCGAACACACTCCGACACTCTAAAGCTTCTCAGTTAGAAGTGTTACTCATAAAAAGAGCTGAATTGGTGATTATGAGGGTCTCTGATGATGGCATTGGGTTTAACGTAGAGGAATCAAAGGCAGGTTCCTATGGGTTGCAAAACATGCATGAGCGAGCAGGGGAAATCGGCGGTTCCCTAAAATTAATTAGTTTGAAAAATAAAGGAACGAAACTAGAAGTAAAGGTTCCTATTTTAAGTGGAGCGGGTGATGGCGATGATTAAAGTTGTATTTATTGATGATCATGAGATGGTCAGGATCGGAGTTGCATCCTACTTGTCAGCCCAACCTGATATTGAAGTCATTGGAGAAGCAGATAATGGCCGGGCAGGGGTGGACCTCGTCTTAAAGTTAAGACCGGATATCGTCTTAATGGATTTAGTGATGAAAGAAATGGACGGAATTGAGGCAACGAGAAGAATTGTGGAAGAATGGCCTGAGGCAAAAATCATTGTTGTAACAAGTTTTTTAGACGATGAGAAGGTTTATCCTGCTCTTGAAGCTGGTGCAACTAGTTATATGTTAAAAACATCGAAAGCAAGTGATATTGCGAATGCAGTCCGAGCAACATACAGCGGCCAGCCTGTTCTAGAGCCAGAAGTAACTGGCAAAATGATGAGGAAGATGCGTCAGAAACAGTCCGTACTTCCACATGAAGAATTGACTGATCGTGAGATGGAAGTGTTGATGTTAATGGCTGAAGGGAAAAGCAATCAAGAAATTGCTGATGAACTTTTCATTGCATTAAAGACAGCGAAAACGCATGTAAGTAATATTTTAAGTAAGCTGCACGTACAAGACCGTACGCAAGCTGTCATCTACGCATTTAAGCATTCATTAGTAAAATAGCGAACATGAATAATTGGTTAAATGTTAAGAGGTTGGGGATTTCTTTCGTTTGAACGAAAAAAATTCCTAACAGATAACGAAAATAATTTCTGGACTTGCCTCATATGTATGAAGTAGGAAATGTATAGAGGGGAGTCAGCATGAAGTTATTTTTACGAGGGACACTCGTCCTAATCTTTGCTGCGTTTTTTGGGGAAATGGCAGAACTTTTAATTAATATGATATTGGCTAGGGAACTTGGCGAGAGTGGTATGGGGAGTTATATGACTATTTTGCCACTTATTTTCTTAATTATGATGCTCGCAAGCTTTGAACTACCAGTGTCTGTATCAAAGCTTGTTGCGGAGAAGGATCCTAAATATCATCAGAAAATGTTAAGAGATGTCCTGCATCTGACGATTGTTTTAATGGCTGTTTTATTTGTACTTGTTGCGATTATCCTGCCTAATGTTCCGATATTTCAATCGTACCATCCGTTTATCAAATGGCTTGTGCTTTTCATGATTCCGCTCATGTCTTTTACATCGATTGCTCGAGGTTATTTTATGGGAAAGCAGCAAATGGGGAAAATTGCGACGGCCAATTTAGTACGCCGACTCGTTCAGTTGCTGTTGTTAGCTGGAGTTTATCAACTTTTCGAATTTGAGAGATCAACAGCTGTTCTCATTGCCATTTTCACACTAGCTGCTAGTGAACTTATTGTTTTTCTTTATTTATTTTACTTTTTTATTATAAGTTATCAAAATTTAAAAAAGGTTCCAGGACAATCAATTAATCGCAGAGAATTGCAAAAAAACCTGATTGCGATATCAGGACCAACTACTGCATTAAGGATTTTTCATTCTTTGACTCACGCTGTACAGCCTTTTTTAATTAAAGCAGCGATCGTTCATGCAGGGGTTCCGATGGAGACCGCGAATGAACAATTTGGAATGGTTGCCGGTGTAGCAATGGCTATCGGATTCTTTCCGGCATTTATCGCTCATTCATTTATGATTGTGCTGATTCCAACGGTTGCTAAGCATCATGCAGATGGAGAGTATGTCAAACTACAAAAACTGCTGCAGCATGTCATGCTTTTAACGATTTTTTACGGTGTTCCAGCTGTAACTGTTTTTTATTTCTTTGCAGAACCATTAACGAGTATGTTTTTTTACTCTGAAAATGCGGCTTACTATTTACAAATCTTATGGCCCTATTTCCTTTTGCATTTCTTTGTTATCCCCATGCAGGCTTATCTACTAGGTTTAGGCTTAATGAAAGATGCGTTTTATCATACAGTTTGGTCAACGGTCGTGTCGTTTGCAACGATTTATTTATTAGGATCAAGACCAGAGTGGCAAATGTCAGGAGTAATTATTGGCATGAATACGGGAGCCATGTTAATGACATTTATGCATTTTCTGACTGTCTGTAAGAAAATTGGGGTCACATTTGGGCCAAGGACGTCTGAAAAAAATACTTAGAGGAAATAGATCCCTTTGTAGCGAAGATAGTAGCAGAACAAGTATAGCTAGGGTGTGGTTTTAATGAATAAAGTGTTACGTGGGCATCATCTTTTATGTGTTCACGGGTTTAAAGGGATGGGGTATAGCCCTGACTTTATTAAAAAGATGGAAGAGATTGTCGAAGACGTCAGAAATCCTGAGAAAGATTTTACCATTAAAGTAGTGGCCGCTTTTGATGATGCCTGCATGACCTGTCCACATCAGGGAAATACCGAATGTGAAGCGGGGGAAGAATCGAATGCACATGTCCTTTCAATGGATTATAAAGTCATCCAGCACCTAGAATTGGTTGTTGAAGGGAGCTATCTCAAATCAGACCTCATAAAGTTAACAGCCGAAAAAGTGGATGCAAATGATCTGGATTTTTTATGCAAAGGTTGTTCTTGGCTCAAGTTTGGCGTATGTAAAGAAGGGATTACGGATTTAAAAAGAAAAGCTTGCATTCCATAAAGTGGATATGCAAGCTTTTTTAATATTTAATTGTGAAGGATTGATACCTTTCTTTATTTTCAGTTTCATTTATTTCCACGTTCTCTACGATAGAGAAAGGGTTGCCGCGACGAATATCTTCGACAAATTGACTCAATTTTTCCTTTGTACCACTGGTCATCATTTCAACTGATCCATCTGCTCGATTTTTGACCCAGCCTGTGATGCCATATTGTATTGCTTTCATTTGGGTGAAGTATCGATAACCAACACCTTGAACTCTTCCTGTAACAATAATGTGTAATTGTAACAAGGCTTCGCCCCCAGCTTAATTTCTCAAAATATATCAGTAGGTCTTAATCAAATAAGAAAATAGACCTATGTTCTTATTATAGCAACTTTATTTAAAAGAGTATAGTTAGGAGTGAGAAAAAGGCAGGTCATCGTGCTTGCTGCCTTTTTCAAAGATATTGGATTTTAACATAGTCAATTGATGAAGAAACTTTGGTGTTGATTTTCGCTAAAGGTACTTCGCTTTCCGAGAGGTCTTCGTGCCTTCCGCTCCAACCAACATGTAAACATCGACAATGTGCTTAACACTTCGAAAATGTAAATTAAAATGCCCAGTCACCATTACGAAATACAGGCTCTGTTTTGCCATCGCCTTTTACCCCATCAATATCCATTTCTGCAGAGCCAATCATGAAATCAACGTGTGTAATGCTATCATTTAAACCATGTTTAGCTTGTTCTTCCTTCGACATGTTTTTTCCACCCTCAAGGCAGAAAGCGTAGGCGCTGCCAATTGCAAGGTGGTTAGAGGCGTTTTCATCAAATAATGTGTTGAAAAACAGAATGTTTGATTGAGAAATTGGTGAGTTAAATGGAACAAGAGCAACCTCACCAAGATAATGTGAGCCCTCATCGGTTGCAACCAACTGCTTTAAAATTTCTTCTCCTTCTTCTGCTTGAACATCAGTAATTCGACCGTTTTCAAAGGTGATTTTGAAACGATCAATGATATTTCCACCGTAACTTAATGGTTTTGTGCTTGAAACATACCCATTCACACCGGTTTTTAATGGAACGGTAAATACTTCTTCTGTAGGCATATTTGCCATAAAGTCATGACCTTCCACATTGACACTACCTGCCCCAACCCAAAGATGTTTTTCAGGCAGCTCAATCGTGAGGTCTGTTCCAGGAGCTTTGTAATGAAGCTTTTTATAGCGCTTTTCGTTTAGATAGTCTACTTTTTCATGGAGGTTTTCATTATGTTGCTTCCAAGCTTCAATCGGGTTAGCTGTATCAACACGAGTCGCTGTGAAGATGGCGGCCCATAATTTTTGTACAGCTGTTTCTGTAGTCTCATTAGGGAAGACCATTTTCGCCCAGCCTTCGGATGGGGCAGAGATGACCGTCCAGCTGACTTTGTCTGACATTATGTATTGTCGGTAAGTTGATAAGGCTTTTCCGGACGCTTTTTGCGAATTGGCAATGCGTTCAGGATTGATTCCTTTTAGTAAATTAGGGCTTGAAGAAACGACCGCCATAAAAGCTGCACCTTGGTCAGCCAGCTCAGTGAGCTCTTTAGCACGCCATTCAGGATATTCTAAAAAAACCTCATCCGGGGCAAGTTCATACTTTGTTCTATTGATTACATCATCTTGCCAGTTTACGATTACATTTTTCGCCCCAGTTTCATATGCTTTCTTGGCAATGAGACGCACAAGCACTGCTGAGTCAAGTGTTGCGTTAACAACTAATGTTTGTCCCTTTTGGATGTTAACGCCAACCTTTACAGCTAAATCAGCATATTTTTCTAAATTCTTTTGGAATTCATTCATGAACACACTCTCCTTATTCAGTCTCTTTCCTTCCCATTTTACCATTCCGAGCTAAAAAGATACGAAGAGCCTTATATAATAACATATATAAATGAGTATATTTACATTCTGTATTTTCATTCGTAAAGGCAATTCGAATTTTAAAATCTTCTTATTCTTTGTCATCGAGCGCTGCTTTTAGTAAATCTCCGAGAGATGTACCGAAATTTGAATTATCAGCGCTATATTGTTGTTTCAGTTTCCGCTCCT
Source organism: Bacillus sp. B15-48 (assembly GCF_016879755.1). Lineage (GTDB taxonomy): Bacteria > Bacillota > Bacilli > Bacillales > Cytobacillaceae > Mesobacillus_B. The sequence continues at coordinate 82,519 of NZ_WOFU01000007.1, read as the reverse complement.
CATGCTTGGATACTTTCTTTTTCTTTTCTTCTGCTTTTTCTACAATATTACAACGCCGACATTGGAAGTAGGTTCCTGCTTTCCCGTTATGAATTTCCATCTTCTTATGGCACTGAGGACAGCGTCGGTTTGATAGCTTTGGATCTTTATGTTTACGGAAATTGCATTCTCTGCTCGAGCAGACGAGAATCCTTCCGTCCTTTGTTTTCCGTTCTTTCAGGAACTCGCCGCATTCAGGGCATTTTGAGCCTGTTAAGTTATGAGCACGATAGGATTTTTCACTCGCTTTAATCTCAGAAACGAGTTGAGAAGTTTGTTTACGGATTTTTTCCTTAAAGACCTTTTGGTTGCCGTTTCCACGAGCAATCAGTTCTAGTTCTTTTTCCCACTTAGCAGTAAGTTCTGGTGAGGTAAGTTCATCATTGACAAGGTCAATCAGTTGTTTTCCCTTTTTAGTAGGATAAAGACGACTGTTTTGCCTTTCAACCGCTTCAGAGGAAATTAGCTTCTCAATAATATCCGCGCGTGTAGCCGGTGTCCCAAGTCCAAATTTCTCCATTTTTCCAAGAATATCCGCTTCGGAATAGCGTAATGGTGGCTCGGTAAGCTTCTTGGATAAGGTCACTTCATTAACGGTAAAGGTTTTGCCTTTTACTAACTGGCCGAGACTATGCTTCTGTTCGTTCGGCTCCTCTTTGCCAATAATTTTTTTGAATCCAGCTTCTATTACATTCGTTTCACGTGCAGATAATGTTTCACCTTCAACATCAAAAATTGCATGAATCGTCTCAAATTCATAGGCTGGGTAAAATAAGGCGAGAAAGCGACGGACAATTAAATCATATAGTTTCCGCTCATCAGTCTCAAGATCAGCTAAATTAAGACGCTCTTCCGTTGGAATAATTGCGTGGTGATCGGTTACTTTTTCATTATTGAACACGCGTCTAGCGAGAACTTTCCCTTTCTGGTTTAAGACTGGGCGAACTTCCTCTTTATATCCTGATAAGATCCCTTGAAGACGATCAACCATCGTTGCTTCCATATCCTTTGTTAAATAACGTGAATCGGTTCGTGGATAGGTCACAAGCTTATGCTGTTCATATAAGCCCTGTAAAACATTTAAGGTTTTTTTCGCTGAAAATCCAAACCGCTTATTTGCATCTCGTTGTAATTCTGTTAGGTCATACGGCAATGGTTGGGATTCATTTTTCTGTTTACGATCCACTGTCTGTAAAACGGCCTTTTTATTCGCAAGTTTTTGCTTAATTTCCTCTGCTTTTTCCGCTGAGAATACTCTTTTTTCGTTTGCTTGACTCCATTCTGATGAAAGTGGACCGATTTGGGCTTGAATTGTCCAATATTCTTTCGGAATAAAGCTGTTAATTTCTTTTTCCCGTTCAATCATCATCGCTAAAGTTGGCGTTTGAACTCGGCCTGCCGAAAGGGGCTCTTTGTATTTCGTCGTCAGTGCTCTTGAGACATTGAGACCAATTAACCAATCAGCTTCTGCTCGACAAACAGCGGATTCGTATAATGCTTCAAATTGCTTTCCTGGCTTTAATTGTTTAAAGCCGTCTTTAATTGCTCGATCTGTTTGAGAAGAAATCCAAAGTCGTTTAATCGTTTTCCTCCAGCCAGCACGCTCAAGAATCCAGCGAGCGACAAGCTCCCCTTCACGACCAGCATCCGTGGCAATGATCACTTCCTTTACATCTTTACGCTTTAGTAAGGTTTCAACAGATTTGTATTGTGCGCTTGTTTGTTTTATTACTTTAAGTCCCATTTTATCAGGAATAATTGGGAGGTCTTCAAGCCGCCACGTTGTATATTTTGAATCGTAATGTTCAGGCATCTTAAGTTCAATTAAATGACCAAGAGCCCAGGTGACAATATATTGATTGCCTTCGATATAGCTTTTATGTTTTTGATTGCAGCCAAGGACTCGAGCAAGCTCCCGGGCAACACTCGGTTTTTCTGCAAGGACTAATGATTTCATTAAGAGCTCCTTTCAAATTGTGATCACTCATTAGTATATCGGAAATTAGCTCATATTTGTAATGAACATTAAAATGACGTACCTAAATGGAAAAAAAGGTCTTCACTGACGTGAAAACCTTTTATTCCAAGCCCGTTAAGTTGTTACGTTGGTGGTTCGCCTTTAATGGGGGGCGAGCAAGGGCTTTAAGTTGTTCGTTAGCGCATAGCAAATGTTAACTGTGTTAACTCCTGCAGATGATGGTTGTAATGGTTTGATTTTTGTTCCGTTTTGCTAATAGGCAGCAACAATTCGATGGTGGTTCCCTCTTTGCTGCTATAGTATTTTATTCTGCCGTTATGACGTTCAATGATCTGTTTACTAATCATTAGTCCAAGGCCAGTCCCTTTTTCTTTCGTAGTAAAAAATGGTTCTTCAATTCGGTTTAGTAATGACTCTGGAATCCCGCAACCAGTGTCACTGAAAAGCAACTTTATCTGCTCACAATTATGTCGCTCCATATGAATCGTAATCAGCCCGCCATTTGGCATCGCTTCAATACTATTTTTTATAAAATTAATAAAAACTTGTTTTAATTGGTTGGTATCGCAATAGATAGGTGGGATTTCTGGCTGAATGATTGTGTTGATTTCAACATTATTCATTAAAGCTTCCGTATCAAGAAGTGTAGTGACTTCATCAATAAGATTGGTGATATTATTTTGTTGGAAATTCATATCTTTCGGTTTCGCCAATGTCAATAACTCGGTCAAAATGGCTTCAATTCGATTAATTTCATCGTTAATGATTTCGAAATAAGTTCTATTTTCTTTAAAATTCCCTTCTGTTAATTGGAGAAAGCCCTTAATGGCTGTTAATGGATTGCGGACCTCATGGGCAATTCCAGCGGCAAGTTGCCCTGCAACGAGTAGTTTTTCGGATTGAAGAAGGAAATTTTCTGCTTTTCTTCTTTTATCAATATCTCGAACGATTAAATGAATGGCTGAACTATTTTCAAAAGATGTTTGAATTCCTTTTACCTCAGCTTCAAAAATGGTTCCGTCTTTGCGATAAAATTTATGGTTGGTAAATCCCTTAAGTACCCCTTTATTCACTTCAGCAATATATTTGTGATATGCCTCAAAAGAGTCGGCAACAAGGAAATCGAAAATTCCCCTACCAATTATTTCTTCTTTCGTCGAAGCGCCTATGAGGGCAACCCCTGTGTCATTTATATGCAAAATAATTCCACACCTTGTGATTAAGACTGCATCGGGTGAGTGTTCGACAAGGTTTTTATACGTCTCCTCTTGAATTTTAACCACCTCATTTTTCTTTTCTATTAAAATAAGTACTTATCCTGCGTAATATAGGGAATTTTGTAAAAATTTCTTCTGGTATATTCCTATGTTTGCTTTAAGTCGTTTATGTCACAGAAAAGAGTTAAAGTTCTGCCTAATCATCCATTAAAGGGAATATATGGTATAAACACACACACACTTTATACCCATATTTGACTGCAATAAACATTTGCTTGTGGAAAATTTTTCGAATTTTTTTTTGGAAGCACGGGGACGTACCTAGTGCTTCTTTTTGTTAACAGTTTTATTATTATTCACTAAAAATAGTAGTGAGTTTTTATTGTTTTGATAATGGGCAATACGTATAGAATTTTTTAGGTTGTCAATACCGATAGAAGATATAAGAATTCTTAGCGGTGGTGTGAGGTAATATGTTATATGGTTCAATTTTACTAGAGGTTGTTGGCGGCTTTATCGTTCTTTTTATCGTTGTTCGTATTTTAGGGAAAACCCAAATTAGTCAAATTACTCCTTTCGATTTTATTTCTGCTTTGGTGCTCGGAGAATTAGTTGGAAATGCTATATATGATAAAGAGACAGGTTTTATTATTATTATTTTTTCAAGTGCCATTTGGGGACTGCTTATATACTTTACAGAATTTCTAACACAAAAATCTCGAAAAATGCGTTATATTTTAGAGGGTAGGCCCGCTTTGATCATTAAAAAGGGGAAGTTAGACTGGTTGCAAATGAAGAAAAACAAAGTCGATATCGACCAATTACAGCAATTGCTCCGTGATAAAGGTGTATTTTCAATCCAAGATGTCGAATATGCCATTCTTGAGAACAATGGGGGAATAAGTGTATTGAGGAAAGCTGAAGCCGATCAAGCAACAATTAGTGAGTTAAAAATAACAGGGGAAAAAAGACAAGTACCATATACATTTATAAGTGATGGAGAAGTATTAACTAAAAATCTCGAAGAGGCCGGCTTGAATGAAGAGTGGCTGTATAATGAGTTAAATAAAAAGAGACTTGGTAAACCAGAAGACATATGCTTCGCCGAATACCTTCCTGGCAAAGAGTTGTTTATTCAAAAATATTAACAGATAAAGTGAAATTTCGAGGGAGAGGGATTGATCGAAATGGTTGGTTGTCTGGGAATATTTAATATCAATCAAAAAGAAGAATGAAACTTACAAATTTCTTTTGGATTTCAGCGGAAGACTTTTTAAAAGGAGCTGGCAGTGAACACCACTGCCAGCTTGATGACTATTCTGCTTCTTCTTCTTCGACTCGGTTTTTAAACGCTTCTTGTACGACTAAAAATTCTTCGTCCTCTTGTGCCTCAGTTGTATGTCTTTCAACAAGGGTCCCTTTTGGAAAATCCCCTGGATGTCCTTTACGTTTATGGTCAAAACTCTTACCTCTTCCCAAATAAATGACCTCCTTTCTTTTCAAAATAGTTTCTCCAAAAAAGGCCTGTTTATCAAAACGAAAATAATGGCTGGCATTTAAAAGCTAAAAATAAAAATGCCTGTTGACTTTCAGGTCTATCACTGTAATCAATCATTTCTATCTTGTTTTTGAATGAGATCTGGTTGGCACATTTTATCGACCTTATAGCCAATAAATACTAAACATATTATAGGGATAATAAAGTTTAATGCATGAACAATGGTCAATGGAATTTGCTCCTTTCAAAAAGATAACTCGATTTTTAAAATAATTATAATCTAAACGTCACAAATAGACACAATATATTTTGAATTTTCTGAATAAATAACGGTCGTTTGATGGCATTAAATCTTATCATTGCTTTAAAGTGTTTCTGATAATAATTCTATGTTCTTTTAATATGAATTCTGTTTGTGGGGGTATATATATATTTTTTATCCCTTAAATATTTACCTTTTTTGACAAAAAAGCAACTTTTTGGCCTCTTAATTAGCGCAGTTTTATTAAAACTTTGAAGTTCTTTGTCAGTTTTAACAATCATTTTTTATTAATATATTTTAGAGCTACGACACGTTTTTACAGTAAAATCCAAATGAAATCGTTAAAATCACGATAGGGAGTATAAATTAAACGGCTTTTTACAGAAAAAGGCAAACTTGTTGAAAGACATGGACGCAAAGTCACGGGTCTAAGGGAAACTATGATAGCCGGACTGCCTGGAATACGGGGAGCGTATTTTAGGGGGAGAAGCACGTATGGATCAACCGAAATATCGGGATTTAGATGCAGAATGGATGATGTTAATAAAAGAAGCAATTGAGATTGGTATTGCGAAAGAGGAAATTCGCAAATTTTTAAAAGGGGAGGGAAAGCTGCCACTCGTATTAGAGGAATAACATCTTTGTGCATTTTTTTACATAAAAGCAATACTTGCTTAGCGTACCAAATTTCCCGAACGGGAAAGTCCATTTTTTTAGCTGTAGGAGTGTCAAGAGGATTGGTAGAGGTGCTAGTAAACAATAAATGAAGATTACCTTAAGGGCAATCTTCATTTGTAAATTATTTACTTTGGTTATTTCTCCATTTATTAAACTCGAGGAATTCTTTGAATTGTTCTTTTGATATTCCAGAGTCCATTGCCTCGCGAACAAGTTCTATCCAATCAGAATCGACCGCTTCTTGTTCAGGTTCATCAAGAATCAATCGATCAACGGGGATATTAAATACCGCTGCAATTTTTTCAAGAAACTGGATTGACGGATTTGTTTGTAGATTTCTTTCTAGGGAGCTTAAATATGACTTAGCTACACCAGCTTGTTCGGCAAGCTCAGATAAGGACATTTTCCTTTCTTGCCGTAACTTTTTTACGCGTTCACCTATCAAGAGCTTCAACCACCTTATTTATCATCTATGTAAATTCAAACTGAATCAAAGTTCAATAGGAAGTACCATTTGCCACTCTTTCTTATATTATTATTATATAATCTTACCATAGAATTTGTATATGTAATAAGTCATATTTCTTGAATGGTTTGTATGATTTAATTTCTTAATCGGATTCATACCTTTTGTTATTTGCATGCCTTTTGTCCATCACAAAAGGCTTTTTCTAGTTGGCTTTTTAAGGTATTTTTTACAGGATGCCCCGTATAAGCTAATATAAGAGAAAGGAAATGAAATTCAGGGAGATGAAGGTATGATTGTTTTAAAATCAGCTCGAGAAATCGCAAAGATGCAGGAAGCAGGGAAATTGCTTGCTGCTTGTCATAGAGAGATTGCCAAACTAGTAAAACCAGGGATAACGACTTGGGAAATTGATGAGTTTGTTGAAACTTTTTTAAAAACGAATGGAGCGACACCAGAACAAAAAGGGTATCGTGGCTATCAATATGCAACTTGTGCAAGTGTTAATGATGAGGTATGTCATGGCTTTCCAAGAACGGAATCTCTTAAGAATGGCGATATAGTCACGATTGATATGGTTGTGAATTATAATGGAGCACTCGCAGATTCTGCATGGTCTTACGGTGTCGGAAATATTTCTGATGAGTCAAAAAGACTCCTTGAGGTTACAAAAGAAGCGTTATATCGAGGAATTGAACAAGCGGTACCTGGTAATCGCATTGGTGATATTGGTCATGCAATTCAAACGTATGTAGAAGGGGAAGGAATGTCAGTCGTTCGTGAATTTATCGGACACGGAATAGGTGCAACGATTCATGAAAAGCCAGATATCCCTCACTATGGACTTCCCGGAAAGGGAGCTCGAATTAAAGAGGGTATGGTTTTTACAATCGAACCAATGGTAAACCTTGGGGAATGGAAAACGAAAATGGATACAAATCGTTGGACGGCACGCACGATTGATGGCAAACTTTCAGCTCAGTATGAGCATACAATCGCTGTAACAAAAGAAGGGACGATGATTTTGACGGACCAAGAACAAATGTAAAAGACGGCCAAAGGCCGTCTTTTGCTTAGGACTTGCGCAGGCTACCGAGCTCTTCTACAATCGCTTGCATCTCATTAATGCTAAAAGAGCTTTTTTTCATGATCATCTCATAGATGTCCTTAAGCTCTTCATACATGTCTTCATCGAAGTGAGAAGGCTTAATGGCACCAGCATTGACGATATTTAGTTTTTCTTTAATTTTATCAAGCATGTATTCAATATTTCCAGCTGATTTTACGGATAAATCCACACTCTTCATCCTCTCACACTTTGTACAAATATCTTTCCATGTTCTCGGTAAAAAGTCAATCAATTCTGGATACTTTCTAATAAACAGCTTAAATTTTTAAAAGAAATCGGGCAAGGGCTTGCATATAAGCTAGAATATCGACGAAAATGTAGGTTGAGGAGGAGTTACACATGATAAAAGTATTATTTGTTTGTCTCGGAAATATATGCCGGTCGCCAATGGCGGAAGCTATGTTTCGTGATTTAGTGAAAAAAGAAGGGCTAGACCAAGAAATAATTGTTGATTCTGCCGGTACAGGTGACTGGCATGTAGGTAAACCACCACATGAAGGAACAAGGAAAATCCTCGAGCAATACCGAATTAATTCAGAAGGCTTAATGGCAAGACAAATTTCCGTCGATGATTTCTCAGAATTCCATTATATTATCGCAATGGATGTGCAAAACATTGAAAACATAAAGAAGTTGATAGGAGAAACAGGTACAGCAACTGTTGTCGTAAAAAGGCTACTTGATTTTGTTGATGAAAAGCAAAATAAAGATGTTCCTGACCCGTATTTTACTGGTAATTTTAATGAGACGTACGAACTTGTAAAAGCTGGGTGTGAAGCCTTACTTACATCGATTAAAGCGAACCATAAATTGTAAAACAATTAAATAGAAAGGGTGGAATTTATGGCAGGTTCAAGGAAGTTTTGGCTTGGGATGGCGCTTGGAGCACTTGCAGGAGGGGTAATTAGTTTATTTGATAAAGCGACAAGGCATTCGGTAAAAGAAGATTTCAAAAAAGTTTCAGGAAGTGTTACATACATAGTAAAACACCCGGATGAATTTATCGGGGAAGTTAAGGAGACTGTAAATAAGGTAAGAACGACAGTCGAACAAGTTTCTGAGGATGTTTCGTTTATTGCAGAAAAGGTAGAAGAAATTAAAGATGTTCCACCACAAGTTGCGGGAATTGTTCACGAAACGAAAGAAGTATTTGGAAATATGGCACAAGCAGAAGAGGATAAAAATAAACAATAAAATTGTGCATGATAGAAAGTCATTTTGAATAGGCTTGAAAAGCAAGGGGTTAAGAGGGACAAGATTTCCAAGGTATGATCAGAAAAAGGGAGAGCGACGATTCATTTTTAGCAAAGGAGTATGGAAATGATTGATGTTTCTTTTTTTAGAAGAATTTGGAGCAGGATCCATGAGGATGAAGTCCCAGCCTTGGCCGCACAATTAGCCTATTTTTTATTATTAAGTTTATTTCCATTATTGATTTTCCTTGTCGCACTTTTGCCCTATTTGCCACTCACTCATCACGATTTAATTGAATTTATCCAAGAATATACACCTGTGGAACATTCGGAATTCATAAATGAAAGTGTTGAAGAAGTGTTGACGAAAAATACAACCGTGCTCTCTTTTGGTATTCTTGCGACACTTTGGTCTGCCTCAAATGGAATTAATGCGATTGTTCGCTCTTTTAATAAAGCTTATCGTGTCGAGGAAACACGCTCTACACTCGTAGCCCGATTGAAATCGGTCCTTTTGACGGTAGCGATGATTTTCGTGTTTGTGATGGCGTTATTGCTTCCGGTATTTGGTAAGGAAGTCGGTGAATTTCTTTTTACTTTATTTGGGTTGAAAAGTGAATTTCTAAATATATGGGAGACGTTGCGCTGGTTCGCATCCTTTTTAGTTCTTTTAATTGTGTTTACAGGCTTGTATTGGATTGCGCCGAATATAAAAATGAAGTGCAGGAGTGTTTTAATCGGTGCTATGTTTGCAACAATTGGCTGGGTGATCGTTTCATGGGTTTTCTCATATTATGTAAATAATTTTGCTCAATACACGCTCATTTATGGTCAAATCGGAGGGGTCATTGCGCTTTTGCTTTGGCTTTACTTAGCAGCTTTTATTATCATTATTGGCGGAGAAATAAATGCTTATTTTCATGAACAGGCCAATAAGAAATGTTAAACCAAATCCCTTTTCTTTCCTTGAGATAAAAGTACGTTTTCGCAAAAGCTAAGGAAGAGGTTAATCCTTAACTAGGGAGAAGGGGGGTTTAACAATGGCCAAAAATAAAGGCGGCGGCACGAAGCAAAAAGGTAAAGACAGCCCAAAGCATAAAACTTCTAGTTCAGCGAATAAGTCAAATAGCTACCATTAACTAGATAATAGATATAAAAAGGAGCTGAGTCGTCTCAGCTCCTTTTTATATCGAATGCATTTCTTCTTGCTTTGTGAGCGGCTTAAAAATGATAAGGGCTAAGAAAATAACGAATAACATCGAGCTTATAACGTAGAAAAAACTAGCCCCTTTTAAGTATTGAATGGCTAGACCGCCAATAAATGGACCTGTTATACTTCCAAATGAAAAGAAAATAGACACCATTAAATTTCCTGCTGGAAGAAGCTGCCTTGGAAGTAAGTCAGCCATAAAACTAATCCCAAGTGAATAAGTTGAGCCAACGAGCATTCCGGCAATAAAGAAACAAACAAGCAACCCGATTACAGAGTTTTCGATGATTCCCGCAATTGTAAAGCAAATAAATCCTGACAGCATAACAGTTACTAGTACATTCTTGCGTCCATACCGATCGCTGATAATTCCTAACGGAAGTTGAAAGACGATGCTCCCGGCCGCAAACGCCGGTAAAATAAGCGCTACAGCACTAATTTCAAGCCCATTCCTTAAGGCATAAACCGGAAAATTCCCATTGAGAGAAGCTTCAAGAAAGCCGTAGCCGAATGGTGGCAGGAAAGCAACCCACGCATATTTAAAAACTTTTCCAAATCGATTCATTGTCCCTAAAAAGGATGTCGTTTCTTTCCCCTTTTCAGGAAGTTCATTTTTTAAGAACCAAACGAACCCCCAGGCTGTTAAACTAATTAAAGAGGACAGGATAAACGGAAGCGATGGATTGACTTCAACTAGACGAGCAACCATCGGTCCAACTGTAAAGCCAATTCCGAAAAACAAACCGTAAAGAGCAATATTTCGTCCTAAGCGGTTCTTTGGTGAGGAGGAAGTAATCCATGTTTGCGTTCCAAAGTGAAGTAGTTGGTCACCGATTCCGATGATAAAACGAAGCAAAAACCAGAACCAAAAGGACTTCCAAACAGGAAAGAAGGCTAGGGCGGCACCAACTAACAGTCCCCCTGTAAGAATAATTGGTTTATAGCCAAATTTCCTTAATGGTGCTTCCATAAAAGGTGAAGCTACCAATACACCGATATACAGAGCAGTTGCATTTAATCCATTCAATGTTGAAGAAATACCATCTTGTTCGAAGATAATCGCAATTAATGGTAGAAGCATTCCTTGCGAAAACCCCGATATGGCAACGATGCTTACTAAAATCCAAAAGCGAAAAGATTGATTCATGTCTATTCTCCTAGTTTGAAACCTGATTTGATGGTAACCGAGAAGAATTCAATAAAGCAAGGGAAATAGAAAACAAACTATATTTCCTCATATAAAACATGACAGGTACTCATTCTTATATATAAAATAGGGGAATCGGCATTAAGGATAGAAGGAGAACGAGAAATGAGATTGCTTTATCGAATGGTCTTTTTTTTAGTAGGCCTAACTATATTATCATTTGGAATCAGCTTAACAATTAAGTCTGGCTTAGGTTCAGGTGCATGGGATGCCTTAAATGTTGGACTTTCAGAAACAATTGCGTTTACCCCGGGGTCTTGGGTAGTTATCATAGGGGTTGCACTTATTTTTGTTAATTCCCTTTTATTGAAAAATCGTCCTGATTTCGGCGCAATCATTACGTTATTTATTACAGGGTTGTTTATCGACTTTTGGTTGCTGAGAGTGTTTGTTCATCTAAATGTAGATGAATTTTTATCGATGATCATCGTCCTGTTAAGTGGGATTTTGTTAATTGGGTTAGGAATTTCAATTTATATTCAGGCTAAACTGCTGCTAAGTCCAATTGATAATTTAATGATGGCACTGAGCAAAAGGTTCGGGTTAAAATTAATGGTCGCAAAAACAATTGGGGAAGTGATCGCGTTAGTTCTGGCCCTCATCTTTAGTGGACCAATTGGGATTGGAACAATCATCGTCACTCTTGGTATTGGGCCACTCATTCAACTCTTCTCGCCCCATTTTGAACGACTATTAAACAAACTGACTATACAGATTAGTTAATTCGAATGGATAATATGAGCGGACAACGAAAAAACTACAAACAAATGCAAAATTTTGTAGATTTGAAAGGAGTCCAGCATCATGAAAAAGTATGTAATCATCCTTTTAACCTTAGCTTTGATGTTTTCATTTTTCCCATCTGTTTCAGCTGAAAAGGATCCAGCAAAGGATGAAAAGAAACAAGCACCAGTAAAACAAGAGGCAAAAGCAAAATATGCCATTCCAAATTCAGTGATGAATGTAACGAAGGAGAATACTTATCCAAATCCAACAGAAGATTTACCATTTCTTCAACCTAGTGATTTATCAAAAGAGTTGATTTCTACATCAAAGGTAAAAATTGAAAACCCTGATTTAATTCGAATGTTAAACGAAACAACCATTAATAGTACACCATTTGCATTCGGATACAGGGCAATTGTTTATCTAGGGGAATGGCCGTTAAATTATGAGTCGACAGAGACTTCTCCAAATTGGGAATACCAAAAGATAAATACAAATTATTATGATAATCGTGGTGGTAGATCACCGTATCAAATTCATTATGTTCAAGAGCAGCAAAAAGTGGTTAGAGGTGGACTGACGGCAAAAATTAAAAATGCTGAAGAAGTTCAAAAAATGATGATGTTAAAAGCCGCTAAAAAAACAGGGTTGCCACTCGCTTTTGAAACAATTGTTGGAGCAGGGACGAAAAAAGATCAAATATATAATATCCAACCTAAACGTTTAGGGTATTTATATGCCTATGCACCAGCGATTAACGAAAAAGGAAAAGTCACTTTTGGTGAAGTGTATTTAATGCTAAAAGGAAATAAGAAAACAATCGTTGTAAAAAATGTTACTTCACAAGGAATTGGAGCATGGATTCCAATTCAAGACCATGTGTCGTTCGGCTTTGTTGCTAGCGAGCGTCCAAGATAAGTTTTAAAAAAGGCTGGCGTAAAAGGTTGTAGGTTACGATTTTTGTTGGCTAATGGAAAGTATAAATTTTGCAATTTATACTTTCCTAACGCATAAGGGCAATAAAGTTTTTCTTTGGGCTTTAGCCCTTAGGAACATCAATCGGGCACAGCGCGACTACGCCTCTGTCTTCACCCTTAAGGGCTCGCCAATCGGCGAGTTTTCTTTATCAGCTTTTTAACGGAATGAACGAAGTGGTATTTTGTTAATCAACCGTTTAATTAAATTTGCAAGATTTCTTTAATTTCGGTAGGATAAAAACGGTAAAGTGAAAGGAGAGAGAGTTGCTTGGGAAGTCCGATTAATGATTCAAACACACAGGTTGTCTTTTTGAAACACCGCTTGACCGCATTTATGGATTTATTGGATGCGATCAACCCTGAAGAAGCAGACCTTGAAGATATCGACCGTATGATTGCGATCGTCGAAGAAATGGATGCTAAATGCCGCGAATTTAAAAATCGTGATTCATAGTTCTGTTAGGAAGAGGCCTATTCTGAGGTCTCTTTTCGTTTGTAGGGTGATTTGACTATTAACGAATAATTCCAATAATGGATTTTTGCTTTTATCTTTTAAAAAAAACCGTATAGGAGTATAATGAAAGCGGTATTGTTATAGAAAATTCACACAAATTACTTAATGAGCAAAGGGAGCAAAGGAGAGGGATTTGACAATGAATATTGAGAAGTTTCAAGAAAGCATGTACAAGCTGATTGTAGAAACATCGACAAAATTGCCAAAGGACGTCCGCCGAGAAATTAAGCGTGCAAAAGAACAAGAAAGTGCTGGTACAAGGTCAGCGATGAGCTTAGCGACCATAACAAATAATATTAAAATGGCTGATGATAATGTTTCTCCTATTTGCCAAGATACAGGGTTACCAACGTTTAAAATTAAAGTTCCAGTTGGGGCGAACCAGTTTGAAATGAAAAAAGCCATTCAAGAAGCAATCGCCTTAGCAACAAAAGACGGGAAATTACGTCCAAACTCTGTCGACTCGCTTACTGGGGAGAATAGCGGCGATAATCTAGGTGGCGGGACGCCTGTCATTAAATTTGAACAATGGGAAAAAGACTATATTGATGCTCGCTTAATTTTAAAAGGCGGCGGATGTGAGAATAAAAACATTCAGTACAGCTTGCCATGCGAATTAGAGGGGCTTGGTCGTGCGGGTCGTGACCTTGATGGGATTCGCAAGTGCGTCATGCATTCTGTATACCAAGCGCAAGGTCAAGGCTGTAGTGCAGGATTTATCGGTGTAGGAATTGGTGGAGATCGTTCGTCTGGCTATGATTTAGCGAAGGAACAATTATTCCGTTCTGTAGATGATGTCAATCCAAATGAAGAACTACGTCAACTTGAAGAGTATGTGATGGCAAATGCGAACAAACTTGGAATTGGAACGATGGGTTTTGGTGGTGAAACAACCCTTCTTGGCTGTAAAGTTGGGGTTATGAACCGTATCCCGGCAAGCTTCTTTGTTTCTGTTGCCTACAACTGTTGGGCGTTCCGCCGCCTTGGAGTTAATGTGAATCCAGAAACGGGTGAAATTCAAGACTGGCTTTACCAAGAAGGTGAAAATGTTGATTTTGCAGAAGAGAAACAACAGGAAGAAGTAGCAGCTGCATCTGCGGAAGAAAAGGCTCAAAAAGCAATTACACTAACTGCCCCAATTTCAGAAGAACAAATCCGTCAATTAAAGGTTGGGGATGTTGTAAAAATCACTGGAAGAATGTACACAGGCCGTGATGCCATTCATAAATATTTAATGGACAACGATGCTCCTGTTGATTTAAATGGTCAAGTCATCTACCATTGTGGCCCAGTCATGTTAAAAGATGAAGAGGGCAACTGGCATGTAAAAGCTGCGGGTCCAACAACTAGTATTCGTGAGGAGCCGTATCAAGGAGATATAATGAAGAAATTTGGCATTCGTGCAGTCATCGGAAAAGGTGGAATGGGACCTAAAACACTTGCGGCCTTAAAAGAGCATGGCGGTGTTTACTTAAATGCAATCGGCGGTGCGGCTCAATATTACGCTGAGTGTGTGAAAAGTGTAGATGGCGTTGACTTAATGAATTTTGGAATTCCAGAAGCGATGTGGCATTTAACAGTAGAAGATTTTACTGCCGTTGTAACGATGGACTCTCATGGAAACAGTTTACATGAAGATGTAGAAAAATCTTCCCTTGAAAAACTAGCACAATTTAAAGAACCCGTTTTTAAATAACAGGAAAAGCAGTGCGAAAATATTCGCGCTGCTTTTTGTTTATTTTTCACCTTTAAACAAACAATATAAAAAAACATCTTTGGAGGAGCAGAATGAAAAAGATAATCAAAATCGTATTAGCAATGGTTTTTTTATTCTTTATCGCAAGTCCGTTCGCGCAGTCGGCAGTTCCGAATACTCCGATTCATTGGGGATTTAAGAAAGGGCAAGAAGGACGGCCGGCAGATGCGGGTAATGTGCTTGAACAGCTACTTGAAAAATATGGAGCTGTCTACATGGGCGATACAAGCAAGAAAGAGATTTATTTAACCTTTGATAATGGCTATGAAAATGGTTATACGAATCAGATTTTAGATGTTTTGAAAAAAGAGAAAGTACCAGCTACTTTTTTTGTGACGGGACATTACTTAGAAAGTGCCGAAGATCAAGTGGTTCGAATGGTGGAGGAAGGGCATATTGTCGGGAATCACTCCTACTACCATCCTGATTTAACGCAAGTCGATGATGCACGGGTGAAAAGGGAACTTGAAAAGGTTCGAGCCTTAACCTATGAGATAACCGGCCAAAAACAGATGTCTTATTTAAGGCCGCCACGTGGTGTATTTAGTGAACGGACATTAAAACTGGCAAAAGAGGCCGGCTATACACATGTGCTCTGGTCGCTCGCATTTGTTGATTGGCATACAGATAAGCAAAGAGGTTGGGAGTATTCTTATAACAATATTATGAAACAAATTCACCCTGGAGCAATTTTGTTGTTGCACACAGTCTCAAAAGACAATGCCGATGCTTTGGAAAAAGTGATTAAAGATTTGAAAAAGCAAGGTTACACATTTAAAAGTTTGGATGACCTTTTTGCTTCGAAAGAATTAGATCATCCGATGTTGCACAAAAAATAAGAAACTCATCGCCTGGTAAGTCCGAACTGTGTAGGGGTTCGGGCTTTTAAAATTAATGAGCTTAAAGAGAGGCTTTGTCATTTGAATGTATTTGAAACTTGAATTTTAAGAAAAGGAATCGTAATCATGTTATAATACGGGAAAATGGACAGGAATGACCATGGTGAATCATATGAGAATCGTATGAGTACTTTATGAGCATGTTTAAGGTCATCCATAAAGGGCGGATTTTATGTGGCAAGAAACGATTGCGATAAATGGACCTTATCATTTTGAACGGGCATTAGAACGTTTAGCGCTAGATCCACTGCATTCAGTCGATATTGAAAATAAACAAGTGAAAGTTCCAATTTCAAATGTAATGAATCAGCCGATTATTGCAGAGGTAGAAGGAAACGGAAATCTAGAAGAACCTTTATTTATTGTTAGAGGAACGGGTGAAAAGGAAAAGACTCTTAGCCGCTTGCATGAAATTTTCGCCTGGAACACTCATATAGATAAAGTTCATGAGCATTTTCAAACTACTGATTTAAAAGCATTGTTCCAAGAACATTACGGAACGCCACTCGTACTTGATTTTGATCCGTTCGGCTGCTTATTAAAATGCATTATCCATCAACAGCTCAATCTTGCCTTTGCTTATAAATTGTCGGAGCGTTTTGTAAAAGAATTCGGAACGGAAAGAGATGGAGTCTGGTTTTATCCGACACCAGAAAAAGTCGCAAGTTTAAATGTTGAGCAGTTGCGTGAGATGCAATTCAGTGGTCGAAAAGCAGAATATATTATCGGGCTTGGAGAAATAGTTGCATCAGGTAAAGTTGATATTGCTGAAATGAAAAAGATGTCAGATGAAGAAATTACCGCACGATTAATTAAAATACGCGGGATTGGGCCTTGGACTGTGCAAAATTTCCTTATGTTTGGACTAGGCCGGCTAAACCTCTTTCCAATGGCAGATATTGGCTTGCAAAACGCCTTAAAGAAGTATTATCAACTTGAGGAAAAACCGTCACAGGAAATGATGGGAAAGCTTAAACAACCGTGGGAGCCGTATTTAAGTTATGCTTCGCTATATTTATGGAGAAGCATCGAATAATGGAGTGAAAACAATTTGAAAAACGACGAAAAGAAACTGAAGAAATACCGCCAAGAAAATAAACAACATCCGCAAAGTATGAAACAAAAGCAGGAGGGGAAACAAAATCAATCCGTAAAAATGGAGCTAAAACAAACCTTTCCGCTTACGATCAAAAGGCTAGGAATTAATGGGGAGGGAGTAGGTTATTTTAAACGCCATGTGGTGTTTGTCCCTGGAGCTCTTCCGGGGGAAGAGGTTGTTGCGGAAGTTACGAAGGTCCATCCGAAGTATTCGGAGGCCCGCATTAAAAAAATCAGAAGGCCTTCCGAGCATCGCGTAAAGCCTGTATGCCCCGTTTATGAAGAATGCGGCGGGTGTCAGCTGCAGCATTTGGATTACTCACAACAGTTAAAAGAAAAGCGTGATATCGTTGTTCAGGCGTTGGAACGTCATACGAAGCTGCCGGTAGCGGAACTTGAGATTCGTGAAACAATCGGAATGGATGAACCGTGGGAGTATCGAAACAAAAGCCAGTTTCAAGTTAGTATGAATCAATCGGGGAAAATTCTTGCTGGTTTGTACGGAGTGGATTCCCATAAGTTGGTAAACATTGAACAATGTGCGGTTCAACATCCGGCAACAACGAAAGCAACGAATATTGTTAAAGCGATTTTGCAAGACCTGAAAATCCAAATTTATAATGAAAGAACAGGAAAAGGGCTCGTCCGGACGATTGTCGCACGAACCGGTGTACAATCAGGAGAACTGCAAATTGTGTTAATTACAACGAAAAAAGACATACCGAAAAAAGAGCTGATTCTCCAAGAAATCAAAAAACGGTTGCCTGAAGTGACATCAGTCGTCCAGAACGTTAATGGTGTCAAGACCTCACTCATCTTCGGAAATGAAACGGAGACTCTAGAGGGAAATGCCTTTATTCAAGAAACGCTCGGTGATCTTCAGTTTGAGTTATCTGCACGGACATTTTTTCAACTCAATCCTGAACAGACTGTAAGGCTTTACGATGAAGTGAAAAAAGCAGCGAATCTATCAGGGAAAGAAAAAATCGTCGATGCATACTGTGGTGTTGGTACGATTGGATTATGGTTGGCAAATGTTGCTAGTGAAGTAAGAGGCATGGACGTGATCCCAGAATCAATTGAAGATGCGCGCAAAAACGCCAGTAAACACGAAATTAAGCATGCAAAGTACGAAGTTGGCAAAGCGGAACAATGGCTGCCGAAATGGGCAAAGGAAGGTTGGAAACCGGATGTTATCATCGTCGACCCACCCCGAACAGGCTGTGATGAAACATTTCTTAATACCGTGTTAAAAATAAAGCCAAAAAAATTCATCTACGTATCCTGCAACCCATCTACATTAGCAAAAGACATTGCAACGCTCAGCAAACACTATAAAGTTGGCTATATCCAACCAGTCGACATGTTCCCGCATACGAGTCACGTCGAGTGTGTAGCGCAACTCATTTTAAAAGAAGGCAACTAACCCTTGTGGTTGTTGCCTATTCTTGTTCTTCGAAAGGATTTACGAAGTTGCAATTGGTTATTAATTTTGACGCCATTTCCCTTTTTACAAAGATTTAAACAATGGTAACGCTGTTTTCACTTATCACTACTTTTTCGTTTTCTTTTAGGTTCGTAAAAACAACCGGGGTTACGATAGAAGGGACTTTTCCTTTAATAAAATCAAAATCCACTTCCAACAGTTTTTGTCCTTTTTTCACCTTTTGACCATCTTTTACAAATGAAGTAAATCCTTCACCTTTTAAATTTACAGTTTCAATTCCCACATGGATTAAAATCTCTCTTCCGAAAACATCCTTTAAGGTGACGGCGTGTTTTGTAGGGAAAACGCTGATTACTTCTCCTTCAGCAGGTGAAACCACTGTTCCATTTACAGGTTGAATGGCAAATCCGTCTCCCATCATTTTTTGAGAAAATACTGGGTCCGGAACATCTTCAATGGAAATAATTTTACCTTCTAAAGGTATTTGGATGGAAGGGTCGTTATCTGCTTTCTTCTTAAAAAAATTTTTAAACATAAAAATTCCCCCTTGTTTTTTATCATAAGAATTTAACGGAACCGGTTCCGTTTTGAGGTAGAAAAGTTGGTCAAATAACTTTTGGTTATGCTATCATAATATAACGTAATACGTTAGGCAGTCAATATCAATAACAATTCTTGTGAATATGTAAAATGATGTATGGTTAGTAACGATGGAGATGATAAAATGAGCAAAACGATTTTAGATATTGCTAAAATTGCCGGGGTTGCCAAAAGTACCGTATCTAGGTATTTAAATGGCGGCTCAGTTGGTGAAGCCACTAAAAAGAAAATTGAACAAGCCATTAATGAAACTGGTTATTCACCAAACCCGTTTGCACAAAGCTTAAAAGCCAAGAAAACGAATATAATGGGGGCGATAGTACCGAGGCTTGACTCGTATGCGTCTTCGCAAACTTTGATTGGAATTGATGAGCAATTAAAGGAAATGAATTATCAGATGCTAATTTCTAATACAAGTCAAAGCTTAGAACGTGAAATTGAGAGTATTTATAGCTTCGCAAACCAAAAGGTCGCAGGGATTATTTTGTTGGCAACAGAGGTAACGGACCAACACCTTCAAGCTTTTGAAAAGGTTAAAATTCCTGTCCTATTGATTGGTCAAGAGCATGAGGCAATTCACAGCCTCATCCATGATGACTATCATGCCGGCTATGCAATGGGGCGTTATGTCCTAGAGAAAGGGTATCGAAACATTGCTTATCTGGGAGTAACGGAAAGAGATATTGCAGTAGGGGTAAAGCGCAAGCAAGGATTCGAAAAAGCGATACAAGAGGCAGAAGAATGTCAGGTGCAGTTTTTTAAGACTGATTTCAAAATTCCAGCAGCGCAGGCAGCTGCCCATAAAATAATTAGCGAATTCCGTCCGCCTATTATTGTCTGTGCCACTGATAATATCGCTCTAGGTGTTCTTAAGGCTGCCTACTCTGAAGGCTTGTCGATTCCTAAGGATATAGCGGTCACAGGTTTTGGTGGCTATGAGGTAACAGAAATTATTAACCCAGGCCTAACAACTGTGAAGTTTTTCTACAAAGAAGCTGGAGAAAAGGCAGCAAGAAATATCGTGAATCTTGTAAATGAGCGGCAGGTAGAAAAACTAACCATATCAAATTTTGAAATTATGGAGAGAGAAAGCGTTGACATTAACGCAAATCATGCCCTATAATAAAAACGATGGAACCGGTTCCGTAATGTTTTTCATCTTAAATTGGACCCGGTTCCTAATCGGTGGATATTCTTTGGTTATAATTGGAACCGGTTCCGCAATAAAGAATAAAGAGGGGGAATCAGGGTGGATCACAAAAAAATTGCTCAGGAATTACTAAATGCAATTGGCGGGCAAGAAAACGTTTCAGCTGCAGCTCATTGTGCCACACGCTTAAGACTGGTGTTAAATGATGAATCAATCGTTGACAAAGCAAGTTTGGAAAATATGGATGCAGTGAAAGGGACTTTTTCAACAGGCGGTCAATTTCAGATTATTTTAGGTGCTGGAACGGTGAACGAGGTGTATAAGCACCTTGCAAAGCTGACCGGACAAAATGAAATGTCCACAAGTGATGTAAAAAGGGAAGCAACGAAGAAACTTAATCCGCTTCAACAATTTGTGAAAATGCTGTCAGACATCTTTGTACCTATTATCCCGGCGATTGTTGCAGGCGGTTTATTGATGGGGATAAACAATATCTTAACGGCGCCTGACTTGTTTATTGAGGGAAAATCGTTAGTAGATGCAAATCCAGAAATGGCCGATTTAGCTGCCCTCATTAATACATTTGCAAATGCAGCCTTTGTTTTTCTGCCCATCTTAATTGGTTTTTCAGCTACGAAACGATTTGGCGGGAATCCTTTTCTCGGAGCAACTTTGGGGATGCTGATGGTCCATCCTGATTTATTAAATGGTTATGGGTATGGTGCGGCATTACTCAATAATGAGGTTCCTGTTTGGAATCTATTTGGCTTAGAGATTGAAAAAGTAGGATATCAAGGAACGGTTCTTCCTGTGCTTGCAGCTTCTTATATTTTGGCAAAAATAGAAACTTCCTTACGAAAGGTTGTACCATCCGCCTTGGATAATCTATTAACGCCTTTATTTTCGATTTTTATTACTGGCATTTTGACCTTTACCTTCGTTGGACCGCTTACACGTTCAGCAGGAAATATATTAACCGACGGAATTGTTTGGATGTATGACACAACGGGTGTCATCGGTGGAATTATTTTTGGTTTATTATATGCGCCAATTGTCATTACGGGAATGCATCACAGTTTCATTGCCGTTGAAACGCAGTTACTAGCTGACGTCGTCAAGACAGGCGGGTCATTTATTTTCGTTATAGCGGCGATGTCAAATATCGCGCAGGGTGCAGCCACACTTGCGGTGTTGAAGACCACGAAAAATGGCAAGATTAAAGGAACTGCTTCAGCAGCCGGAATTTCAGCCTTACTAGGGATAACGGAGCCAGCCATGTTCGGGATTAACTTAAAACTGCGCTATCCATTTATTGGTGCGATTATTGGTGCTGCCGTTGGCTCAGGTTTTGTGACATTGTTCAAGGTAAAAGCGACTGCATTAGGAGCAGCCGGTCTTCCGGGAATCATCTCTATTCGTCCGGATACAATTATTGCTTATATTATCGGAATGGCGATTGCCTTCGCAACAGCTTTCACTGTAACCATTGTTTTAGCAAAAAGAGATGCTAAAAAAACAGGTACTATTCAGTCAGAACAAGCATCATAATTGAAAAAACAAATGAGGAGGGGAATCTAGTGATTCTCCTTTCTGTATTGGGAGTGGATAAGCATGGAATGGACAAAAGAGCAAAGATACCGGAAGCTGAGTGAGGTAACAGAGGAAGAGATCGAAGGCTTAGCTAAAATTGTAAATCAATGTCCCTGGAGACAAACGTTTCATATTCAACCAGTTACAGGGTTATTAAATGATCCTAATGGGTTTGCGTATTATAATGGGGAATATCACTTGTTTTACCAATGGTTTCCGCTCGGCCCTGTCCATGGGCTAAAGCACTGGTATCATACGAAATCAAAGGATCTTGTCCATTGGGAAAATGCGGGTATGGCGGTTGAGCCATCCAATCAGTTTGATAGTCATGGTGCCTATTCAGGCAGCGCCATTGAGGAAAATGGGCAGCTTTTTCTTTTATACACCGGAAATACTCGAGATGTTAACTGGAATAGAAAACCGTATCAATGTTTGGCTGTCATGAAACAAAACGGATGCATCACGAAAAATGATTCCTCTGTTATACAAGAGGTTCCAAGCGGTTACACCGATCATTTTCGTGATCCAAAGGTTTGGAAACAAGGAGATGAATTTTATGCAGTTATTGGTGCCCAAAGAGAAACAAAGACAGGTTGTGTGGTTTTATACCGATCAACTAATTTAATAGATTGGCAGTTCCTTGGAGAAATCAAGACAGAGTTGGAGAATTTCGGGTATATGTGGGAGTGCCCGGATTATTTCGAGTTGGACAACCAAGGGGTTTTCATTTTTTCTCCGCAGGGCCTGAAACCAGAGGGGGATTTTTATCAAAATATTTATCAGTCTGGGTATATGATAGGTCGTCCACTCGATTTAGAGACGAACCAATTTATTCACGATGCCTTTCATGAGCTTGATAGGGGATTTGATTTTTATGCACCACAAACAATGAAAGACCCTAAAGGACGAAGAATTTTGGTTGGCTGGATGGGTTTGCCGGAAATCGGCTATCCAACTGATAAAAATGGCTGGGCCCATTGTTTAACGTTGCTGCGGGAATTATCAATTAAAGATGGGAAGCTTATTCAAAAACCAGTATCAGAACTAGAATTGCTTCGCGGAGAAAAAACAGAAGCTAACAAACTAGTGAAAAATGAATCTGTTGTATTCGAAGGATTTGAAGGCGAGGTTTACGAACTATTTGTAGAATTCTCAGCTAATACTGCCCAGGAATTCGGGATTGAGCTCCGTGTTGGAGCGGATGAGAAAACAGTGATTAAGTATAATGCTGTTACAAAAAAGGTTGTGTTCGATCGCACAGAATCAGGACAGTCCTTTGCTATGGAGTATGGCTCCGTGCGAAAATGCAGTCTGAATACTGATGAGCTTTCATTTAGAATCTTTGTTGACGTCTCCTCAGTCGAAGTATTTGTCAATAATGGAGAGGAAGTTTTCACTGGTAGAATCTTTCCTTCCAAAGATAGCACAGGGATACGCTTTTTTTCCTGCGGTGGGCAAACAAATGTGAAGGCAGTCAAATGGGGAATTGTTGGATAAATGAGAATCAAAAAGGATTTTAAGAGGTGACAGAATGGGAAAACTATTTTCAATAGGTGAGGTATTAATTGATTTTATTCCACTTGAAAAAGGAGTTGCATTAAAGGATGTGGTGTCTTTTGAAAGAGCACCTGGGGGGGCACCAGCAAATGTGGCAGCTGCTGTTGCCAAATACGGTCAGAAGTCCGCGATGATATCTAAACTAGGTAACGATGCTTTTGGAGACTTTTTAGTGGAGAAGCTTGAAGAGGCTGGAGTTGAAACGGATAAAATTTTGCGGACAGATAAAGCAAATACCGCACTGGCTTTTGTGTCACTTAAGGAAAATGGTGAACGTGACTTCTCTTTTTACCGAAATCCATCTGCTGATTTGCTGCTAGAAGCAGACGAATTGGATGAAAACACTTTTGGGATTGGTGACTATCTTCATTTTTGTTCGGTCGATCTGGTCGAGTCCCCGATGAAATATGCCCATAAGAAAGCGATTGACCTGATGAATTCAAAACAAGGAATCATCAGCTTTGATCCAAATGTGCGTCTACCTTTGTGGAATAATAAACAAGATTGCCGCAATACCATTTTGGAATTTTTACCTTTGGCTAATATTGTGAAGATTTCAGATGAAGAGCTTGAATTTATTACTGGAATATCTGATGAAAAAGAAGCATTGAAATCATTATTCCGTGGAGACGTCGAAGTAGTTGTTTATACTCAGGGAGGAAAAGGTGCCTTAGTATTAACGAGGGATTCTGAGTATTTTCAACATGGGTACAAAATTAATGTGGTTGATACAACAGGGGCTGGGGATGCCTTCATTGGCGGTTTCTTATATATCCTTTTAAAGCATGAAGTAGATACATCAAACCTAAAGGCTTTCGTAGAACAACATGGCACCCAATTGCTTTCTTTTGCGAATGCAAGCGGTGCTTTAACCACTACAAAAAAAGGCGGAATTAGCGCCCTACCAACTCTACAAGAAATTAAAGCATTGATAAAAGAAAATAATTAAACCAAAGATGATAATTATTTACTGGATAAACTTCTTAGGATATGGGTGAATTATCTTTCTCCCAATTTTTGGGCCGGGATTACAAATAAATAAGATTAAAAACTCACCAACATCTGATGTGTTGCCACATACATTCTGCACAGGTTGAGAGTATAGCACAAATCGTTCTTAAAAAAGAAGCAGGTTCCCAATAAGGGTTCCTGCTTCTTTTCAGTTGCTAGAGTGGAGAATCGCTAGTGATTCAAGGGTGCCACCCGCCAATTCCAAAAAGAAATTGGCGCCTACCCAAGGAGTTACAACATATTGTTAAATGATATAAAAAGACTGGGTCCACTAAAAGGAATCCAGTCAAAATTCGTTACTTAAAACTTTCGGGATACATTGTTAAATCGATATTCCATACGAATGGGAGTACAAAATATACTAACAGTGTAATAACGAGTATCGAAAAAATATTGATCCATAATCCGGCTCTTGCCATATCAATAATTTTTATTTTTCCTGTACCGAATACAACGGCATTTGGTGGAGTAGCAACTGGGAGCATAAATGCACATGAGGCTGAAATTCCGGCTGCAACCATTAACACATATGGATGAACATCAAGCGCTAATGCAAGCGCTGCCATAATTGGAAACATCATCGTTGCTGTTGCTGTATTTGAAGTAATTTCCGTTAAAAACATGACAAGTCCAGTAATAGCTGCGACAATAATAATTAACTGAACACCTTGCAGAACAGTTAATTGTTCTCCAATCCACAAAGCAAGACCAGACTCCTTAAACCCTTTTGCAATTGCTAAGCCACCGCCAAATAATAATAGAATGTCCCACGGTATTTTTTTAGCATCTGTCCAATTTAATAATTTTCCATCCTTTGTGTTTTGAGAAGGGAGCAAGAAAAGAGCAAATGCTGCTACAATGGCAATAATTGTATCATCCAGACCTGGCATAAAATTCACTAAAATAAATGATCTTGTGATCCAAGCAAATGCAGTTAACACAAAAACAACAGTTACCAATTTTTCTTCCGTACTCATATGTCCTAGTTCAAATTTCTGTTCTTTAATAATCGTTTTTCCCCCAGGGATATCTTTTATTTGCATCGGAAACGCAATTTTAAATAAATAGAACCAAACGGCTGCAAGTAAAATAAGCGAAAGAGGAACCCCAAACAGCATCCAACCAGCAAATGAAATATCAATACCATAAAGTTCACGAGCGACACCGGCAAAAATCATATTCGGAGGCGTTCCAATAAGTGTTCCAAGCCCGCCAATTGAAGCAGCATATGCAACCCCCAACATTACTGCTTTTCCGAAGTTTTCCTCTTTTAGTTTTTTTGGAGCTAATGAATCATTGACATGAGAGATAACAGATAACGCAATCGGCATCATCATCATCGCAGTAGCTGTATTTGAAATCCACATGGATAAAAATCCAGTTGCAACCATGAAACCAAGCAAAATCCTTTGTGTACTCGTACCTACAACTAAGATAATATTTAATGCAATCCTGCGGTGTAAATTCCATTTTTCAAGGGCAATCGCGATGATAAAGCCACCGAGGAAAAGAAAAATAGTTGAATCAGCATAGGAACTCGTTATCCCAGCCTCAACTGCACCTGTAAGCGGAAATAACACGATTGGTAATAAAGATGTAACTGCTAAAGGAACCGTTTCGGTCATCCACCATACAGCTATCCAGACCGTACTGGCCAGTATAGCTAAAGCTTCTTTAGACATTCCTTCCGGAGAAGCAAAAAGCATGATAGCTAGAAATAATAACGGCCCCAACCATAAGCCAATCATTTGACCTTTGTTTCTTTTTGGTCTTTTTCCAGTCCCTGGCCTGGCTGTTTCCGGTTGTGAAGAAGACATCCCGACTTCCGGAGCTGATGATTGAAGAGTAAATAATGATGACAACTTCCTTTTTGAATCATCATGCATGTCCCACAATATACTGCTTAACTGTTGAATAGCCCCTCTCATAGCAACCTCCTAGTTATAATGAATAATTTAACAATTAATAATAATAACACTAGTGTTGTAATTCCATGATATATAACAGGTGTACTACCTGTAAACTGTTGTATAATAAATGTTTTTTGTTATTGACAACTTTGTGACAAAACAAGAAAACCACTGAGCTTATAGTGTTTTTCACTAACTTATTTATCGTTTAAGAAAACCACTCGCAATAAGATGAATGGGAGAGTAACTACTACATTAGTGGTGGTGGGTTAGAGGATTTTAGCAAATTTCAACAAATGAAAGCGCTAAATTTATCTACTTTGTCTAAAGATTAAAACGTTACGAAAGGATATGCTTAACGTATCATCAAATTGTGTACTTATTCACAATTATTTTGTTTCGGCAAACGCAGAATGTTTGTGATTTTTTCACAAAATATAGGGCTGATGATTTCCTGGTATTACCCATTACCATGAACTCAATAATAAGCTCTAAATAAATTACTGAAGAGGTGTGTGTAAAAATGGCGAAAATTTTAGTAGCTGGGGAAATTCCACAAAAAGGTTTAGACATGTTAGCTGCCGAGTATGAAGTGGAAGTGTTTGCGGGTGAAAAATTAATCTCCGAGGTCGAATTAAAGGAACGTATCAAAGATAAAGATGCACTATTGAGTTTGCTATCAACTCCGGTTACGAAAGAAATCATTGATCAAGCACCAAATTTAAAAATTATTGCAAACTACGGAGCCGGTTTTAATAATATTGATTTTGAATATGCTGCAACTAAAGGGATTCCGGTTACAAACACCCCAATTGCCTCTACTGCAGCTACGGCTGACTTAACGATTGCTCTATTATTAGCGGCTGCAAGAAGAGTCGCTGAAGGGGATGAAGTCTGTCGAACAGTTGGTTTCAACGGCTGGGCACCACTTTATTTCCGTGGCCGTGAAGTAACGGGGAAAACAATTGGTATTATTGGGTTTGGACAAATTGGACAAGCAGTTGCAAAAAGAGCGGCAGCCTTTGATATGAAAATTCTATACCATAACCTTAATCGAGTAAGCCAAGAGATAGAGAACTCGTTAAATGCAACTTATGTTTCATTTAATGAATTACTGACTAGTTCGGATTTTATTACGATTAATTGTTCATATAATCCAAGTATGAAACATATGTTCAGCACTACACAATTTGAGATGATGAAGTCAACAGCCTATTTGATTAACTGTGCACGTGGACCAATTGTGGAAGAAGCTGCTCTTATAAAGGCTTTACAGGAAAAAACGATTGAAGGAGCAGCACTTGATGTTTTTGAGTTCGAACCTGAAATTGGTGAAGATCTTAAAAAGCTAAAGAATATTGTCTTAACCCCACACATCGGCAATGCTACATTTGAAGCGCGTGATGATATGGCTGTGATGGCAGCAGGAAATATTGTTAAAGTATTGAATAACGATGCTCCATCTTACGTCATCAACAATGTGATTAAACAAGGGGTCCTTCTCTAGAGATAATTTGATGTTTTAAGTTGTATGTCAATGATGATTCGAAAGGAGATATCGATAATGGCAAACGCGACGATGGAAATCGATAAAAGATTTTTTAAACTTGAGGAACTTATCCAATTCGATCCAAATCAAGGAAAAAAAATTGTTTTCTACGAAACAGAAAATACCGCAGGTGCTGTATGGTGTTTAGAACCGGGGCAGGAAATTTTTAAACACTCTCATACAACTTCAGATGATTTGTGGATTTGTATTCAGGGAACGGGGACTTTCTATCCTGGAAATGGTAAAGAGGTGGAAATTACGAAAGGAGATTTAATCATCTCTTATCCTGGGCAACAACACGGAATGCGGAACACTGGAAATGAACGTTTTGTTTGTATTGGAGTTGCCGGACCGCTTCCAATGGATATCGTTTTACCGGAAAAGAATGAATAAAGGATTTTGAATTACATAGTAAGCTGATTTACTAATTCATAAGTAAATCAGCTTTTTTTATTTTAAGTAAAAGGTTGACTGACTTCGATTATTTTCTCCAAAAATTTTCTGCACGCCTTTAAGACCTATGTTTACAGGGAAACAATAATTAATAATGTTAAAATTGAGAAATACGAAAGCAAGAAAATTTAGTACAAAGTATTTTGGGAGGGAACGACATGGAAGTGTTTGCTGAGTTTTTAGTAGGGATGGATAATCCTTCACACCGAGAAAGAATGGAAGAAGTGCTAACTTGGATAAAAAATAAATATCCAAATTTAAAGACAGAGATTAAATGGAAACAACCGATGTTTACGGACCATGGTACTTTTATAATTGGGTTTAGTGTTTCTAAAAAACATTTAGCTGTTGCCCCTGAAAGTGTAACTATTACTTATGTAGAGGATGATATTGTAAAGGCTGGCTATGAATATACAAAGGAGTTGATACGTATTCCTTGGAACGGCCCGGTTGAATATTCGCTACTTGAGAAAATGATCGATTTTAACATTTGGGACAAGGCAAATTGTTCTACTTTTTGGCGGAAATGAAAGAGTAAAATGTTACGAAAACGATAAAAATACCAATATTTTTATATCTAAATAATAATTGTATGCAGAATTTTAGCAAATTTCACTAAAAGGGAACAACTAATTTATCCACTTTATCCAATGACTTAAATGGGAATTAAATGTTATGATTAAATATAATAATTAGTAATTACTCATAATTTATTTGTTTTGTGCAAAAACAAGAATGTCTACTTAAATAAATTTGATATCGACCATTTTATTTTCAGTGGCATTTTTGATTTTTAGCAATCTAGATAGTTAATGGTTTTCCAATATAATCTATTGGTGAAAATCATTCTAACTATTAATAATTAATTTAAGAGGTGTATAAAAAAAATGGCAAAAATTTTAGTAGCAGGGGAAATTCCAAAAAAAGGGTTAGACATGTTAACTGTTGAGCACGACGTGGAAGTGTTTGCAGGTGAAAAACTAATTTCCGAAGCGGAATTAAAGGAACGCATCAAAGATAAAGATGCACTTTTAAGTTTACTTTCAACCCCGGTTACGAAAGAAATCATTAATCAAGCTCCAAATTTAAAAATTATTGCAAACTACGGGGCAGGTTTTAATAATATTGATTTCGAATATGCTGGATCTAAAGGAATTCCAGTTACCAATACCCCAATAGCATCCACTGCAGCAACGGCTGACTTAACAATTGCCCTGTTATTAGCGGCTGCAAGAAGAGTCGCTGAAGGGGATGAAGTATGTCGAACAGTCGGTTTCAACGGCTGGGCACCACTTTATTTCCGTGGCCGTGAAGTAACAGGGAAAACAATTGGTATTATTGGGTTTGGACAAATTGCACAAGCAGTTGCAAAAAGAGCAACAGCGTTTGACATGGAAATTTTATATACTAAACCAACTCAAGCTAGTCCAGAGGTAGAGGAAGCATTAAATGCAACTTATGTTTCATTTGATGAGTTACTGACGAAGTCAGATTTTATTACAATTAACTGCTCGTATCATCCAAGCATGAAACATATGTTCAGCACGAAACAATTTGAGATGATGAAGCCAACAGCCTATTTGATTAACTGTGCGCGTGGACCAATTGTGGAAGAGGCTGCACTTATAAAGGCTTTAGAGGAACAAACAATTGAAGGAGCCGCACTTGATGTTTTTGAATTCGAGCCGGAAATTGGCGAAGGGCTCAAAAAATTAAAAAATGTCGTTTTAACCCCACATATTGGTAATGCTACTTTTGAAGCGCGCGATGATATGGCAGTAATCGCTGCAGGAAATATCGCTAAAATGTTAAATAACGAAGCTCCTTCATACGTCATCAACGATGTGATTAAAGAAGGTGCGCTTGTCTAAAGAATCGTTTGTCGCAGATTAACTGGCAGTAAAACCCCCACTGATGGAAGTTTCGCTTTATTGTTTCAAGCGCTGATTTACTTAGAAGGTTCCTTCTCAAGTAAATCAGCTTTTTTTAGTTGAAATTAATAAAATATTCTAAAAATGCTAAAATGCCAAAAAACGAACTTAAATAATGTTTACTATTATTTTCATTCGTTTTTGTTGAAGAAAAAGCTTTTTTTTATCTGCGTTTTAATATATAATCACATTCATAACCGAACGAAAAAATAACCTTACTTGTATAATCATGGGGATATGGCCCAAAAGTATCTACCAAGTTACCGTAAATGACTTGACTACAAGTGATCTCTTTAGTAGAAAATAATAGGCATCTATTTGCTGTTATTTTTGTACTACTTTCGTACTTCTTTCAATGGAGTCGAATGTGGAAATCACTTTTAGTCAATGTGATTTCTTACATTCGGCTTTTTTTGTTTATGAACAGTTTTCCTTTTAAATCAGGTTGCAGGAGGTACGAAAATGGAACAATTACAGATTGCAATTAAAGAAAGAGGGTCGGTGATCGCGGATGGTGTTTTAAAGGTAGACCAATTTTTAAATCACCAAATCGATACAGACTTAATGATAAATATCGGGAAAGAATTTGTTAAAAGATTTCAAGATTGTAAAATTACAAGAATTTTAACGATTGAATCGTCTGGGATTGCTCCTAGTTTTATGGCAGCGAATGAATTGAACGTCCCACTTGTGTTTGCACGGAAAAGGAAATCACTTACGATGACGAATGATGTTTATACGAGTAGTGTTTATTCGTTTACAAAACAAGAAACGAATACCATCACTGTTTCTAAAAGCTTTTTAACGCCTGAAGATCATGTGTTAATCATTGATGATTTCCTCGCTACTGGTCATGCAGCACTTGGTTTAACAGATATTGTGAAACAAGCAGGAGCAACCGTTGCCGGGGTTGGAATTGTGATTGAAAAGTCTTTCCAGGGTGGACGAGCAAAACTTGAAGAAGAAGGACATCGAGTAGAATCACTCGCACGTATTCAATCTTTACAAGATCATAAAGTGACGTTTTTAAAAGAAGTTTAAATAAACATCAGATAGGAGATTGGACATTATGGATAAAGTGGTTCATTACCCTTGGTATAAAAAGGAAGATACAGATGCTTTCTTTTCCTTATTTCAAAACAATCTAGCGAACTTTGTCATTATCGTGGTCACGATGCTTGGAATGGGATTTCCAGCGAGTATCGTCTTTGGAAAAGTAATCCCTGGTGCCGCTGTAGCCGTAATGGTTGGTAATTTATATTATGCCTATATGGCCAACCGTCTTGCAAAAAAAGAGGGCAGAACCGATGTCACGGCGCTTACTTATGGAATTAGCACACCTGTTATGTTTGTGTTTTTGTTCGGTGTTCTTGCGCCAGCCTATGCGTTAACAAATAATTATGAGCTTGCTTGGAAAGTGGCGGTTGCCGCTGCATTTTTAAGTGGACTGATTGAAGCGTTAGTAAGCTTTTCGGGGAATTGGGTTCGTAATCGAATCCCTCGACCTGCGATGTTAGGAGCCCTTGCCGGTGTTGCACTTACATTTATTGCCGGTGAGATGTTATTTAATGTGTTCTCGATTCCTGTTGTCGGTCTTGTTACATTTATTATTATTATTGTTGGGGTTGTAGGGAAAATGGCAATGCCATTTAATATTCCCACTTCGTTATTTGCAATTGTTATTGGAACGATATTAGCCTTCACATTAGGGTATCAATCTCCAGAAAAAATAGCTGAAGGCCTTGCAAATGTTGGGTTTTATCCGATGCTTCCTAGTTTCGCTGTTTTTGAAGGAATGAGCTTATTATTTACTGCTTTGGTAGGGTTGCTTGCCGTTATTTTACCGATTACGATATACAATGCAATTGAAACGATGAATAATGTTGATGCAATGGCTGCAGCCGGTGATTCTTATGATGTTCGTGAGTGTCAGGCAGTAGATGGGGTTGGAACAATGCTTGGGGCCATATTTGGTGGGCTATTTCCTACGACCGTTTATACTGCGACCGTTGGTTCGAAAACAATGGGTGCTGGCCGCGGATATAGTATTTTAAATGCGATTGTGTTTGGAATTGCAGCATTGACAGGTGTAATCGCTGCATTGTCAGCTCTTATTCCGATTGCTGCTGTTGCACCAATTCTTGTATATGCTGGGGCTTCAATGGTCGGAACAGCCTTCAAGGCGAATGAATCAAAATATTTCATCGCGATTGTGATTGCGATGCTCCCTTACTTTGCAAACTATATGATGACACGTTTTAATTCGTCAGCTGGTGAGACGGTTGCCAATATATCGACAGGAATCGTCCCACTCGGACAAGGGGCGATGTTTACGGGAATTATTTTAGGGGCCGTTACGGTGTTTATTATTGATCGACAATTTGTAAAGGCGAGTATTTTTTCACTCGTAGGCGCTGCTTTGTCTTTCACTGGATTTATGCATGCACCTAAATTAGCATTTAACGCAGCTCCACAGTTTTCAATGGCTTATTTATTCGTATCGATTTTCCTAATCTACTGTGCGTATCAACACTCGGCTAGCACAGCGAAAGATATCGGGCATAAATCAATGAAACGAAGTGTAGCTTCTTAAAAATCTTAAAGAGATGAATTGTTGTTCGACGATTATAAATGAAGAAAGAACGAAAAAGTAAGAAACGAGCTGTCCGAACCATTATTCGGACAGCTCGTTTCTATTCATCTATTAGAACAAGTATATAAACCAAAAAGATTAAAACCTCTCATCGTTACATTCCTGCTAATTTCTGCAATCGTTTTGATATCTCGAGAAAATCTTCATGCGAGATTCCTGGTGCAAAGGTTTCAGGTACTTCCGGTAATTCTGGAACAGGTGCCCCTTTCGGCGAGCCTTGAATGACTTCCAAAGGCGATCCGTCTTCGGGATGTGTTCCTTTCCAGATGTGGACAATTTGCTTGTAGTCATGATCACTAAATGTATAGAGCCTTCGGTGTTCTCCAGCATCCTCCCATTTTCTCGCAGCATCAAATTTCCGATTGCTTACATCAGGTACAGGGACCATTTTCGTCATGTTTACCCCGGTTAACACTTCAAGTGCTTTAGCATACGCATTAATATGAACGCCTCCACGGACAAGTAAATACCCAATCATTTCTCGGGCAACGGGGTGATCAGTCATTTCATAAACACGCATTTTATGGGTGCGTGCCCCAATTTCCAGGAAGAAATTATGGAGCAAATCTTGGACAAGATTGCCACTTTTAAACACATAATCACCTGTCCAAGGAGCACCCATTGAATCGAATGGTTTGGCTGTCTGATCAGTGTCAATAAAATGATAGGAGTTACGCTTATCCTTCCCATCTCGCATCGGTGTTTGGTCAGGATCTTCTGGATAAGTAGCATCGACAAGCATGAGGTTAATTGTATGGGCGACCAATTCTACGTGACCGAATTCCTCGCCGCTAATGCTGCATATAAGATCATAAAACGGCCTTAATTTCTTTTTTTCCCGAAAACCAAAAGACTGGAACATATAATTATTTAATGTTGACATCTCACCAAAGCGGCCACCGAGCAGCTCTTGCACAGCAGCTGCAGCATTTGGGTCTGGATGATCAGGTTTCGGTAACTCTATAGCAATGCGATCAAAACGCCTAATCATGATTGTCCCCTCCATGTTCGTAGTGTACTTATTCAGCTTATGCTTAGGGAAGTTTGTTTCATGTTATGTTTTAGGCAATTTACTCCATACCTGATAGTTGCGGAAGAGATGTCTTGGCATGAGTCGGCATCACCCAATTGATGTGCTGTGTCCGAATATAATAATGATTGCCTTTCACATGGAGTACGATGTGATCAGGATGAACATCAGACAATACTCCACGAATAGTTCCTTTCATCGCTTCAACAATCACATTTTGATTCAACATCGAGCGGAGTGTGTGGTACAAAAACGGTTCAAATGCAGTGTAGATATAAGGTTGATTAAAATTCATATGCTGTGTAGGGGCCATCTGCTCTTGATTCTCATAATTATGTCTATACTCTTGATGATAATATTGTGCCATTTAAGAATCCTCCTTCTAAAGATATCTGAATTAGTCTATGATTACAGATGCCTATAGGTGAAAGGAGTAAGTGTGGGAATTGAAAACAAACGCGTGCAGCAAGTTAACGTCCCACTCTTAAGGAAATGAACAATCTATGTATTGTGAATGATTAATAGGCAAATATAACGGTAAAAGGAATGCTAACTGATAAAATATAAATAGGCTGCGTTTTTTTGAAGTGTAAAAATTTAAAAGTAGTGAAACAAGAAAGGATAGGCGATGACAAAGAGGATGGAACAAATAGGATGGAATTTAGATAATAGTTATGCTCATTTACCACAATCTTTTTTTACGAAGCAAAAGCCAACAGCAGTATCTGAACCGGAGCTTATTATTTTCAATTCTTCATTAGCCACAAGTTTAGGATTACATGTTGAATCGTTACAAAGTGAAGAAGGTGTTGCCGTTTTTGCTGGTAATCAGATTCCCGAAGGTGCAATTCCCCTTGCTCAGGCATATGCAGGTCATCAATTTGGACATTTCACGATGTTAGGGGACGGTCGTGCGGTTTTACTTGGCGAACAGATTACTCCACAAGGGGAAAGAGTCGATATTCAGCTAAAGGGAGCAGGGAGAACCCAGTACTCACGCGGAGGGGATGGTCGTGCGTCCCTTGGACCGATGTTGCGAGAATATATAATTAGTGAAGCGATGCATGCACTGCGTATTCCGACGACTCGTAGTTTAGCTGTTGTGACAACAGGTGAACCTGTTTATCGCGAAACGGAGCTGCCAGGTGCGATTTTAACTCGTGTGGCTGCAAGTCATATACGTGTTGGTACATTCCAATACGTAGCTAAGTGGGGAACAGCTGAGGAACTTCGAGTGCTTGCTGATTACACATTAGAGCGGCATTTTCCAGAAATAGTAGCAGAAGAAAATCGATATCTTTTGCTTCTTCAAGAGGTCATTAAGCGTCAGGCAAATTTGATTGCAAAATGGCAATTAGTAGGCTTTATTCATGGCGTAATGAACACTGACAATATGACGATTAGTGGGGAAACGATTGATTACGGACCTTGTGCTTTCATGGATTCGTATGATCCTGCGACTGTATTTAGTTCAATCGACAGGCAAGGCCGCTATGCTTACGGGAATCAGCCGTATATCGGAGTTTGGAATTTATCAAGGTTCGCGGAAACAATTTTGCCGTTACTGCATGTAGATCAAGATCAAGCTGTTAAAATTGCTGAAGCCGAGCTGTCAGTGTTTTCTAAGTTATTTCAACAGAATTGGTCCGCCGGGATGCGTGCAAAATTAGGAATCTTTCATGAAAATCAAGAGGATGAAACGCTTATTAAAGAGCTATTAGGAATGATGGAGGAGCATTCGGCCGATTATACGAATACGTTCCGTGCCCTTACTTTAGAAAAGCCGGAGGATACAACTTTACACGGGAAAAAGGAATTTACAGAATGGTATGATCGATGGCAATTGAGGCTTGGACAGCAACCTGAATCGAGAGAAGCTTCATATCAGCTTATGCAGGGGAACAATCCGTCCGTTATCCCGCGCAACCACCGAGTCGAAGAGGCACTTGAAGCTGCAGTTGAACAAGGGGACCTCGAGGTAATGGGTCAACTC
The DNA here is from genome assembly GCF_016879755.1 of Bacillus sp. B15-48. Lineage (GTDB taxonomy): Bacteria > Bacillota > Bacilli > Bacillales > Cytobacillaceae > Mesobacillus_B. The sequence continues at coordinate 46,798 of NZ_WOFU01000007.1, read as the reverse complement.
CTTAAGGTCCTCTCAAGACCTTACGAGTATACGGATGACCAGGAAGATTATTGTAAACCTCCTAAACCATCAGCCCAACCATATCAAACTTTTTGCGGTACTTAATAAAAAGAGGATAAAAGAACACATCGAGCGAATGTGTTCTTTTATCTACCTTTGTTTTTTGAAAAAAACAATAGAAGTTGACTAACAATCGCAAGAATCGGCAATTCTAGCAGTGGGCCGATGACTAATGTTAGTGCAATTAAAGGCTGATCTGGAAAAGCAGTCATGGCAATTGCCAAGGCGATTGGCGAATTTCGAGCTAAAGTAGTTAAGCTTAAACTCGCTCGATCTGGATAAGAGAATTTTAGGAGCTGTCCAATCTTTTGACTGACGATAAAATTTATTATAAAAAATAATAGGATAGGAAGCGTGATTTGCCATATTACTTCAATATGTTCAAACAATAAGTTTCCTTGAGAAGCAAACATCGCTACAATCGCAAGACTAAGGAAAAGAATTGGCAACATACTAAGTTTAGCAATGAGATGTTCTCTTACTTGCTGTTTCTTTCTTAAACCAATTTTAGTGAGAAGAGCTAACAGAAATGGAAGGAATAAAACAATTAGAATGCTCTCCACTAGAAATTCGAACTCGACTACTAATGTTGTTCCACCAAAAATCAGAAGGTAAACGGGCAATAAAATTAGCTGCAAGATTAAATTTAAGGGCAAGATGGCGGTCGATAACGCCACATTCCCTCTGGCAATTCCAGTGAAGATTAAGTACCAATCCGTACATGGTGTGACCATCAGCATAATAAATCCGATTGCTAAGGCAGGATGATTATTTAAAAACAATAATGTCAAAAACCATGCTAGAATAGGTGTCCATAAGAAGTTCATAAGCACCGATGTACGGGTGAACTTGATGTTTTTAAATGCTTTTTTAATATCTTCAACAGGAATTTGTAGGAAGATAATATATAACATCGCCATTAATAAAGGAACGATGAAACGTTCTGCATTTGATTGTATGAATTCTATTTTTCCTATAAAGATCCCCATCACAACGGCTAAAAAAATAATGAAAGTATATAATTTTTCTAGCAAATTCATTGTTAATCACATCACATTCATTTACATAATGATTCTATTTAATAGTTAACTTAATAGAGGGCGATTATAAGTTTTTTAAAAGCAGGAGGATGAAATGTATAATAAATTTATTAAATTTGGTTTAGCAATTATTATTGTTTTTCTCATTATTTATTTAGGTACGCTTATTGATTGGGTTTTTAGCCCTCTGCTCGTGTTCGTACAAACTTTATTTGTGCCAATTATCCTCTCTGGCGTTCTTTTTTACATCTTTCGCCCAATTGTCCGTCTTTTGAGTAAAAAGATTCCGAGAACGCTTGCGATTTTACTGTTATACTTTGGATTCACTGCGCTCATTGTTGGTCTTCTCGCGCTCATTGTTCCTGAGCTCCAAACTCAATTTTATAGTTTACTTAATAGTATTCCAATGATCATTTCAGAAATACAATTACTCCTTATTCAGCTTCAGCAGTATGAACTTGTTCAACGTTTTGATTTAACCGATTTATTTGGTTGGGAAGATGAGATTAATCAAGTCGGTACAATTATTAATAACCTCTTCAGGGAGATTACTACGAATACACTTAGTTTTTTAGGTGCTGTCTTTAATATTTTAATTCTCATTTTTGTCGTTCCGTTTATTCTTTTTTATCTGTTAAAAGAAGGGGAAAAACTACCGAAAAGAGTCGTTCGCTTTACGAAAAAAGAGAAGCAAGAGGAAGTTCGCTTAATCATAAGTGATATGGATACGATGATCAGTAACTACATACAAGGTGTTTTAATCGTTTGTTCGTTCATCGGCATTCTTTGTTATACTGCTTTTACCATCATCGGTTTAGATTATGCGTTAATTCTTGCTCTTTTCGCAATGGTGACCAATGTGATTCCATATGTAGGTCCTTGGATTGGAGCCGTTCCATCTGTCATTGTCGGCATGCTTCACTCTCCGTTAATGGCGTTACTCGTAATTGCCATTGTTGTGATCGTTCAACAGATAGAAAGTATTTTCATCCAGCCGCAAGTGATGGGGAAGAAGTTATCGATGCATCCCGTCACTGTTTTGTTTTTAGTTCTTGTTGCTGGTCGATTTGCAGGTATTTTAGGGATGGTCCTTGCGATTCCAACTTATGCGATTGGAAAAGTGATCGTAACACATATTTATCGATTATGGAAGTTGAAGCAAGTAGAAGAGAAACTGGATGCAAGTTGATAGATGGTGATGATTGTAGAAAAAAAGGGGGCGGATCTCAATTGAAATCGGCCCACCACATAGGTAATAATTCAGGGGAGGGGCTTGTCATTGCCTCAGACATAATACAGACCCCTGATGCCCTTGCTTTCACGATCATTTCTTTTCTTTCCTTCGTTATGCCACCAATTGCAAATACAGGAACTGAAACAGAATCGCATATTTCTTTTAGAAAGGGGAGCCCTCGCGGTGGGACTCCTTTTTTACTATTTGTAGCAAAGATATGACCTGCGATTAAGTAGGTCGCCCCTAATTGTTGAGCCTCTAGTGCCTCTTCTTGCGAATGAACAGAAGCGCCGATAAATTCAAACGGCTGTAAATTCCTTTGATTGGCTCTTAAATTAGTCATTGATAGCTGAATCGCTGGAATGTTCAGTTTTGCTGCAACAGAAATGTTTTGGTTAATAATTAACGGGACGTTCTTCTTCTTGCAAATTTCATTTACTTGAATGGCTAAAGTCTCATAATCTGTTAAACTTAAATCCTTTTCTCTCAACATGATTGCAGCTGGTTTTCCTGACGCTAATTTCTCGATGCGATCTAAAAAGTTTTCTTTACATAACTTTCGATTGGTGATACAAATAAGCATTGCCGTTTCTCCTAAACCCGAATGTAATCTGAATAGACAGGCTGCAACCCTTTGCTTAAAATCATATCGTGAACTTCACTTACTGATCGTTCATCGGAAATTTCAAATTGTTCATCGCCTTTTTGCTCTTCGTTATGGCCGCCGACACCGACATTGACTCCGGCTGACATTTTGTTTGCAACTAAGCCAATTACATTGTCACGAAATCCTTGTCTTTCCCTAGTTGAAATCGTGATTCCGGTGTGAGGCATAAATAGTCGATACGCAAGCATTACTTGAAGAAGCTGCGTTTCATGGACGTCTTTTGGATTATTTTCAGCATTATTAATGTATGGACGCATCCGCGGTACAGAGAAGGATACCTCTGCGTGAGGATACCTTTGCTGAATGAGAAAGGCATGTAATCCAGCCGCAAAAGCATCTTTGCGGAAATCATCCAAACCGAGCAATGCACCAAAGGCTACCCCGCGGAGCCCTCCTAATAACGCCCGTTCTTGCGCATGGAAACGATAAGGGAAAATCCGTTTCGAACCCCATAAATGAACTTTTTCATATGTATCCGTGTTGTATGTTTCTTGGTAGACGGATACAAAATCTGCCCCACAGCTTTGGATATAGGCGTACTCATCTATGTTTAAGGGATAGATTTCAATCCCAATCGTTGAGAAATACTTCGTTGCTAATTTAATTGTTTCGCCAATATACTCTACACTTGATTTGTGGCGAGATTCCCCTGTAAGGAAGAGAATCTCTTTTAAACCGGTAGCGGCAATCGCTTTTAGTTCATCTTCTGCTTCTTCCATCGTAAGGGTAGCGCGATGAATTTTATTTGTCGCACTAAATCCGCAATACGTACATTGATTTTCGCAGTAATTTGCGATATATAATGGCGTGAAAAGGCTGATTGAGTTTCCAAAGTGTTTTCTTGTCTCAACCTTTGCCTTTCTTGCCATCTTTTCTAAATAAGGCAAGGCAGCAGGAGATAGGATCGCTGCATAATCATCAATCGAAAGTGTTTCCTTATTTAAGGCATTTTCTACGTCCCGGCCTGTATATTTTTCATAATTATATTTTTCCATACCTGTTAAGACCTTTTCCATAAGGTCAGAATCAATCTTTTCCATTCCATCTAAATACTGCATGTGATCGACGCTTTTTCTCTTCATCATCAATCCTCCAGAAATCCTATTAATGGACTAGATGCTTCTCCCTCAAAGTCTAATACACGTCCTAAGCCTGCAAGATAAGCGGCACGACCTGCTTCAATCGCATGTTTAAACGCTTTTGACATTAAAGCAACATCAGTTGCTGTGGCAATTGCAGTATTACACATAATTGCATCGACACCCATTTCCATTGCTTCGCATGCTTGGGACGGGCGACCAATTCCAGCATCGACGATAATCGGCAAGTTGATTTCATCGACTAAAATTTGGATAAAATCTTTCGTGCACAAACCTTTATTGCTTCCGATTGGAGCCCCTAAAGGCATAACAGCTGCAGCCCCTGCATCAACTAATGATCTGGCTGCATATAAGTCGGGATACATATAAGGCATGACAATAAAGCCTTCTTTGGCGAGTATTTCGGTTGCTTTAGTTGTTTCATAGTTATCAGGTAACAAATATTTAGAATCAGAAATCACTTCCAATTTTACAAAATCTCCACAGCCAAGCTCTCTTGAAAGCCTAGCAATTCTTACCGCTTCTTCGGCATTTCTTGCGCCTGAAGTGTTCGGCAATAGAGTAATATCCTTCGGAATATAGTCTAAAATATTTTCTTCGCCATCAGCATTTGCTCTTCTTAGTGCAAGTGTAACAATTTCTACCTCTCCATGTTCAATGACAGCTTGCATGAGATTCAGCGAAAATTTTCCTGAACCTAAAATAAATCTAGAATTAAATTCATGTCCACCAATTATTAACTTATCACTCATTTTAGAAGCTCCCCTTATATTTCGTCTTGTCCAACTAATAATCGTAAAACCATATTTGCCTGGTGACCTGCACAAATTTGGACTCTTGGTGCCATTAATCCGTTTCCAATTCTTGCGCTATTTTCTAAATCACCACATAAATATAATCGACTCATTGGTCTTGTTGTCTTGATTAAATTAGAACTTTCATATCCGGCCAATCCTGAAGCTGCAACGATTTTCACATTCGGTAATTGTTCCAAAGCAGTATTGACGAGCATCGATTTTTGATCGGGCTTATCAAATGCCTCACAAAGAATGTCATAATCGGAAAAAAGTCTTTTCACATTTTCTTCCGTAATTTTTACTGTTTCGGTTTTGACCGTAATAAACGGATTAATTTCTTCAATCTGTTCCTTAAGCGCAATTGTTTTCGGCATTCCTAGATGACGAACATAATAGTTTTGCCGATTGAGATTACTAGGTTCAATTATATCGAAATCTACTAGAAACAGTTCTCCGACGCCAATTCTCGCGAGCATCACTGCAATATTTGAGCCAAGGCCGCCTAAGCCAGCAATCGCGACTTTCGCATTTTTAAGTTTGTTATGAACATTAGGGGTATGTCTAGCCATCATCATACTTTCAAGTTCTTCTTCTTTTGGCATTACCCCTTTTTGAATAACCGATAAGACATCATTCTCTGAAATTGGGCTATCTTGACTAATTTGAAAGCCATTTAAAATGACAATGTCTGTTGGATTGCCAACTTGATTACGTACTTCAAAAGCTGTTTGACAAGTTAGTTCCATTTCCTTCCCATTTACTGTTAACTTCATTGTTCAACCTCCCCCTACAAACCTGACAATTTCCAATTTATCTTTGTCTTCGAGCCATACATCTTTAAAGGTTGTTTTAGGAACGATTTCCCCATTGCGTTCGACGGCAATTGTCGTTAAATCGAAATTTTGATTTGTTAAAAAATCATATAAAGTTTGTTCTTTTTCTAATGCTATCATTTTTCCATTTACTTTCATTTCTTCACTTCCTTTAAAAAATTTCACAAAAAAAGCACAAAACGAAGTAAACACCCTTTCGGTGGTGCTCCCCATTTTGTGCTTCTTTGTTATTAAAATTAACTAATTTGAATTATATAAAAAAAGGGTGCCTTCGTCAAGGGGAATGGCTTTTAATCTAGTTCTAGCCTAAAGTTTTAAAGTACATTTGTCGTTTTAGCTGAGTTAGTGTTGATTAAATATTAAAACCCTACGAATCTCAAATGTTTATAAATGCCCTTTTTAGTAAAAACATACAAAATTAGTTTTGCTTTTACCCCGTACTCGGATTAAAAAGTGGGTTGAACATAAATAGGTTGATATTTAATGCTAGTACTTGGATTAACCGAGTTTCTGAGCCTGTTTTATTGCTAGTACTTGGATTAAAGAGATTTTTGGCCTTTTTTTAATGCTAGTACAGGGATTATATCAGTGTTCAGACCTCGTTTTATTACTAGTACTCGGATTAACACCTCTTTTTACAGCGTTTTATTACGAGTACTAGCAATATAGTAACGAAATTTGCTGTTTTTAATACGAGTACTTGGATTAAAAAACCCGTTACCAGCATTATCGCTAAAAACCCTACTTGTCGCTTCTGTCAATTGGTTATAAATGACCTTTTTTAGTAAAAACATACAAAATTAGTTTTGCTTTTACCCAGTACTCGGATTAAAAAGTGGGTTGATCACAAACAGGTTGATTCTTATTGCGCGAATAAAATCGGCTTTTAAACAGCAAAGTGGTTGGGGATGATAAATTCAACAGCACGAAAGTGGCAATAAATGTAGAAACTACGCTATATTAAAAAAAGATTTACTTGCGGACAAAATTTAATAGAGGAGGGTTTAAATGACGAAGCGTGAATTATCTTGGGCAATTGTTAGTTTAATCTTAATCTTACTCGCTTATTTGATTCCGTATACAATCTTAACTGATGTCGCGAAATGGTACGGAAGCTTTTTGCTATGGGTTTTACTGGGAGTCGTGATTATCTTTGTCAACATCCTTATTACGAAAGATTGGAGGTCTTAAGCCTTGAGTAATAGTTTTATTTGGTCAGGTTTTGCCATCTATACGATCGTTGCTCTTTATATCGCTTATTTATCCCGAAGTGGCAAATCAGCGACCATGTCAGGTTTTTTTCTTGGAAATCGGAAAATGAATGGCTTTGTGTCGGCATTAAGCTATAGTGCGACAACTTATAGTGCTTTTATGATGGTTGGATTAGCCGGTCTAACCTACCGAGGTGGAGTAGGTGCTCTTGGTTTTGAAATGATCTATTTTGCGGGAGTCACCCTTGTTGCTTTCTTTGGGCCGCGGTTTTGGCTAGTGGGAAAAAAATACGGCTATGTTACTCCATCGGAAATGCTTGGAGACCGATATGGAAATAAGTTGGTTGCCGTAGTGATTGCGATCGCAACCTGTATTTTCCTGATTCCGTATAGCGCTGTACAATTAGCAGGCGTCGGTTATTTAGTAGAAGGGATGTCTGGAGGGGGAATTTCTTTTACTACTGGCATGATCATTGCGACGATTCTTGCCATTGTCTTTGCCTTTATTGCTGGGATTAGATCTGTTATGTGGACCGATTCACTACAAGCTTTGATGATGATTATCGCTTCAACAGCGGTTGTTTTGTTGATTATTCAAGGATTAGGTGGATTTAGTGGTTTCTTTGAGACACTGGAAGCGAATCATCCTGAAACATTGACCGTACCTGGGAATGGATTTTGGAGTTTAGCCACGTTTATATCGATGACTGTTCCCTGGCTTTTCTTTAGCTTATCCAATCCTCAAGTGAGTCAACGTTTGTTTATGCCATCCTCACTAAAAAGCTTAAGAACGATGTTGATGGGGTTTTTAGTCTTTGGCTTTATTTATACAATGGTTTCTGTTCTATGGGGATATTCAGCAATCATCCTGTTTCCAGGATTGGAAAATCCAGATGTTGCTACACCAAATTTATTAGCTTCAGATCTCGTTCCGCCGTTATTAGGGTTAATTGTGATGGTGGCAATCATTGCGGCGGCGATTTCAACAATTGATTCAATTATGTTAACACTTGCTTCTTTGTTTGCTCGTGATGTATATGGGAATTTACGTAAAGATGCGGATGAAAGACGTCAATTAGGAATTGGAAAGTTAGTTATGCCAATTATTGCGATTTTCGCTTTTGCATTTGCTGAGTTACAACTTGACCTGATTGCCGTGTTATCTGTTGCCTCATCAGCGGGCTTAACAGTAACGGTACCGGCTATAATCGGTGCGTTTTTTTGGGGAAGAGGAACGGCGGCTGGTGTCATTACAAGTGTTACAGTTGGTGGAGTCTTCGTTCTTTTGATGGAGTTTTTACAGCTAAAGCCCTTTGGATTAGGTTCAGGTGTTTGGGGCCTGCTCCTTTCGACTGTTCTGTTCATTGGTGTTAGCCTATTCACAAAAGCACCAATAGAGAAAGCAACAGAGTTTATCGGTTACATAAAAACAAATTTAAAAAGCACGAAATAAGTTCGTATACACATAATAAGAAAAGGACGATGGATCTATATCTATTATTAGAATTTGCATGACTTAATAGGTTACATCATTCATTTAAAAACAGTAAGGGAACAGTAAAATGGGATAATCAATTCAAATCTTTTCGAAAATTTGATTAAAAATGGTTCATTCATATTGAATAGTTCCTAAGATAAAAGTATTATTAATAATAAGTAATAGTTGAATGATAGGATTCAGATTCTCTAGATATAGGTGATGCAGGAAGTTAAAGCCAAGATGAGGTGTAGGAAAGCTCTACTCTTATTTTGGCTCTTTTAATTTGAGAAGCGGAGGAGTAAATCCTGATGGGTATTCTTAAAAATAGCCGGAAAAGTGTTCTCCTGAATGTGTATATTGAATCAAATATGGATAAAGACTTCTTCATACTATCTAGTAGAAAAGACGCCTTTTTTATTATTGATTTATGCGGGAGACTCGTTTTTGTGAATCCATTATTGGAACAGTTAGTTGACTATAGTCAAACGGAATTGCTTTCAATGGAATTATGTGATCTTTTCGGTGAAAAGGGCCTGAATAAATATGGGGATTTTTTTGAAGGGAAGGACCCTGAAACGCTGAATAACTTTGATGTTCAAGTTGTAACTCGTGGCGAGCAAGTTTTAAATGTAAATATCACCTCTTTTCCAATTTATTTCGAAGAGGAATTTCTTGGCTCTTACATCGTATTAAAAAACGTAACATCTTTTAAAGTAAAAAGAGAACTTAAAGCGGAAAAAGAAAAGCACTTTTGGCAACTAGTTGAACATTCACCAGAACCTATTTTTATTATTCAAAACTCTGAAATTAAAAAAATAAACAAAAGGGCGATCTCTTTACTAGGTTTTAATGAGCAAAATAAGTGGACAGGCAGTAGTTTATTAGAGTTTATTCATCCAGAGTCGCAAGAATTATTCAAACAGAAGATTTCGCGAGTTTTTCATGCAGATATTCCTGAGCCGTTTGAACAGAAAATGATTCGTCTTGACGGAGATGTCCTAATTGTTGAAATGACTGCTTTTCCGACCATCTATAATGGTGAGCCGGGTTGTCATCTTATTGTAAAGGATATTAGTGAAAATCGGAGGTTATCTTTGGTCTCACAAAAGCAAGCAATAGCGGGGCAGCTTGCTGCAGGTCTAGCACATGAAATCCGCAATCCAATTACGGCGATTAAAGGCTTTTTGCAATTGATTTTGCGAGAGAATGTGGAGAATCAAAGGGTGTTCTTGGAAATCATCGATTCAGAAATAACAAGAATTGAAGCCATTTTAAAAGAATTGCTCGTGCTCGCAAAGCCTGGGAAACATAAGGAAGAATGGGTGAATATTCGCGATCTATTAGAACAGGTTGTGACATTAATGGAGTCGCAGGCTTTATTAAATAATGTTCAAATTCAAAAACAACTAAGTTCCGTAAATGCAATGGTAAGAGGCGATGAAAATCAGTTAAAACAAGTATTTATAAATTATATTAAAAACTCTATTGATGCGATGGCGGACGGTGGTAAACTTATTATTAGTGGGATGACTATCGGTGAAAACAGCGTGCAAATTAAAGTGATTGACCAAGGTGGGGGCATTCCTCAAGAAATTATTGACAAAGTAGGAAATCCATTTTTTACAACGAAGGAAAATGGAACGGGGCTAGGGATGTTGGTTAGTAATCAAATTATTAAAGACCACAAAGGTTCAATGTTCATTAAAAGCGACGCGATAGGAACATGTGTTGAAGTTCACCTGCCCGCGAAATTGTAAAATTAAAAAACTAAGTTGGAATTGGCATGTTGGCTGAACGAAAAAACATTAAAGGAAGTCGGATTGAATGAAAATACAAACGGTTTCAATCATTGGATTAGGCGTATTAGGGATATTATTTGGACATCATTTATCGAAGAAAATGCCAAAAGAGAATTTACGAATTATTGCCGATAAAAATCGAGTGGAACGATATGAAAAAGAACATGTATATTGCAACGGTGACAAATGTGATTTTAACTATGTGACGCCTGAACAGGCCTGTGAACCAGCGGATTTAATTATTTTTGCGGTAAAATATGAAGGTTTAAAAGCGGCGGTTGATGCGGTAAAAAATCATGTAGGGGAAAATACAATTATTTTATCGGCTTTAAATGGAATTACAAGTGAAGCAGTGATTGCCGAACGTTATGGAATGGATAAGCTATTATACTGTGTCGCTCAAGGAATGGACGCGGTCAAGGTTGGCAATCAGCTTACATATGATCATATGGGAATGCTCTGCTTTGGCGATCGGGAACCTGGTGTTCTTTCAGAACAAGCGAAAAGGATCGCTGCCTTTTTTGATGAGACGGAATTTCCGTATGAAATTATTCCCGAGATGTATAAACGCCTATGGAGCAAATTTATGTTAAATGTTGGAGTCAATCAAACAGTGGCTGTTTATCAAAGTAATTATGGCGAAATTCATCGTGACGGAGAAGCGCGGGATACGATGGTTGCTGCGATGAAAGAAGTGATGGTTTTAGCTAATAAAGAAGGGATTCATTTAACAGAGGCTGATATTGATTACTGGTTAGGAGTCCTAAGTAAACTCAGTCCAGAAGGGAAGCCTTCAATGGCTCAAGATGTCGAGGCGAAACGCTATAGTGAAGTCGAATTATTCGCAGGGACTGTAGTAGCCTTAGGAAAAAAACACGGAATTGCTACACCAATTAATCAGAAATTATATGAAAAGATTAAGTTAATCGAAAGTCAATATTAAGTTGCTAAGATTTAAAAAATACCACATTGCTGTGGTATTTTTTAATTTCATTTCAAGCCCTAGTTAATCAATGATTGTAATGGTGCAGGGATACGTCCACCACGGCGAATCATTTTGTCTGAATGAAATGGATTGACCCCCATGACAGGAGCGCGTCCGAGCAGTCCGCCAAATTCAACCATTTCCCCTTCTTTCTTTCCTGGAACAGGAATGATTCGAACGGCTGTCGTTTTTTTATTAATCATGCCAATCGCTGCTTCATCGGCAATGATTGCAGATAAGGTTGCCGCTGAAACATCTCCAGTCAGGGCGATCATGTCAAGGCCGACGGAACATACGCATGTCATCGCTTCGAGTTTAGCAAGTGAAAGTGCTCCGTCCTCAATGCCACGAATCATCCCATTATCTTCACTTACAGGAATAAAAGCGCCGCTTAAGCCACCGACATAGGAGCTCGCCATCGCACCACCTTTTTTTACAGCATCGTTCATTAACGCGAGTGCAGCAATCGTCCCATGAGTGCCTACTCGTTCTAAACCAATTTCTTCAAGGATATCGGCCACGCTATCATTGAGGGCATTTGTTGGCGCTAGTGATAAATCCATAATTCCAAATGGAACATCTAATCGTTTCGCCACTTCACGACCAACCAACTCACCAGCACGGGTAATTTTAAAGGCTGTCTTTTTAATCACATCTGCCACTTCTCCAAGATCGGCATCTGGATACCGTCTTAATGCATTTAAGACAACTCCGGGTCCACTGACACCGACATTAATAACCACTTCTCCTTCTCCAGCCCCATGGAATGCACCGGCCATAAACGGGTTATCTTCAACTGGATTACAAAAGACAACGAGCTTTGCACAGGCAAGCCCATCTTGCTCTTTTGTCCGTTCTGAAGCTTCCTTCATAATCTCGCCCATTTGCCGAACGGCATCCATATTAATGCCAGCACGTGTGGAGCCGACCGACACGGAAGCACAAACTCGCTCAGTCACACTCAGCGCTTCCGGTAGTGCATCAAGTAAGGTTTGATCTCCTTTTGACACACCCTTATGTACGAGAGCAGAATAGCCACCAATAAAATCGACGCCAAGTGATTTTGCTGCTTCATCAAGTGTTTTCGCAAGTTGAACAGCCTCTTCGCGCGTCGCATGACCGAGAATTTCCGCAATTGGGGTAATTGAAATCCGCTTGTTGATAATGGGAATTCCATATTCTTTCCCGACTTTTTCTGCGGTCTCTTTTAAATCTTTTGCATAAGTGGTGATTTTTGTATAAACATTCTTATTCATTTTTTCAAAGTCAGAATCGGCACAATCGCGCAGATTAATCCCCATTGTCACGGTTCGAATATCTAAATTTTCGATTTGAACCATCCGAATCGTTTCCATCATTTCATTTAAGGCAATATTCATTGGTGCTCCCCCTTTCTTTTAAACGCGATGCATCGCCTGGAAAATTTCTTCAAGCTGGAGATTAATCGTTAAACCTAATGGATCTCCGAGTTCTGTCAATTTAAGCTGCAAATCTTCAAGGTTTTCATAATTGGTAACATCAACAATCATCATCATCGTAAAAAAATCTTGTAAAATCGTTTGGCTAATATCGAGGACATTCACCTTTTCATCTGCAAGGATTGTAGTAACTTTCGCGATAATCCCGACTTGGTCTTTTCCAATGACACTTACAACTGCTCTTCGTTGACTCATTGCTTTCACCTCATAAAATTATTCATAAAAAAGAGATTGGCTTCACCCAATCTCATTAGACAACAGAATAACATGTAAAGAATGCTACTCTTCTGTCCTTTTGCCTGAGATAGTGAATCCTTCGGCGCCGCAATGATGCGGTCTCTCCAGAAGCTGCTCCAGTTATAGTGTTACCCATAACGTTCATCGCTTGCTTATTTTATTAAAAACATTTCTAACATCAATCAATCTATCAATGATTCCGTTATTGGTCAATTACAATTATGACCGGGCCAAATAAGTGTATCTATTTTAAAAATTAATTATTTTTTAAAATAGATAGATTTATGCAACCTTTTCATAACGAGAGTCATCTATAGTGTAGAGTATAGCAAAAAAAGGGGGTGAGATGCTTGGATCTTGTTGACAGATTATTGAATAAAGAGGAAGCCGCCTTAGTAGAGCTCATGAATCAATACGGGGATTATTTGCTCCGGACAGCCCTGCTTTTTTTGAAAGATCAGCAAGTGGCGGAGGAAACGGTTCAGGATGTATTTATTACTGCATATGAAAAAATCAATCAGCTGACAGATTCAAGTAAGCTCAAAAGCTGGCTCACCTCCATTCTCGTGAATCGCTGCCGCACCGAGATGCGGAAGCGGAGTTGGAAACAGAGATTACTCTCCTTAAACATGTTTGATTTTACTCAACAGGACGATTTGTTTCTTGGACCAGAAGAACATCTTTTTGCTTTAGCGGAAAATCAGCACCTGACAAAAGCCATTCATGCGCTCGATTACAAATATCGAGAAGTGATTGTTTTATTTTATTATAACGAGATGAAAATTACGGACATTGCGGAGTTTATTCAAACGAAGGAAAATACAGTGAAATCACGATTGGCAAGAGGGCGTTCCTTACTAAAAGATTCTTTAATGAAAGGAGAAGATGACCGTGAACGATGAAAAAAAGCAAATCAAAGCGCAGCTTGACCGTGAGCTGCAAGAGGTAAAATTCACAAAGCAACAGAAAGTACTCAATCGCACTCATCCAATCTCCTTTAAACAGCGTCTGTTAGCGTTATGGAATAAGGAACTTGAAGTCCCGTTACTTCCTGTTAGTTCAGTGATTATACTTACTTTTCTCGTTTTCGGGATGTTTGCGTGGAACAACGAACCGCACACGTCACTGAGCCAAAGGGAGTTAGTGGAAGCAGGGGGAAACACGTACTGGAAAGATGAACTGGAAAAGGTGGTGGTGCTTCATGAAGGTGAAAATTAAAGTGAAACATATCGTCATCGTTGTGATTAGCGTGTTCCTTTTGATTCCTCTTGTTTTATTTGTTCTTCAGCCCCAAGTCGAGTTAGCGTTCGGCAAGCGGCAGTATGAACAGGGGGAGCCAAGTGGAAAAGCAAAATTGCTTCAAGCGTTAGAAAGACCGGTTTTACCTACTCAAAAATGGGAGTTGATACAGACTTACTTGCTTGCAGACGGGGATGGGGACCGATTTGATGTTTACGTTGGTCCAAGTTCTACTCAAGTAAACCATCAAACATTTGCAACAAGGTTTACTATGGAGGAAAAACTTCCTTATTTAAAAGAGTATCTTGACGTCGGTCCAGTGAATGGCTATTTAGTGACAGCTGCGAAACAATTATCCACTTTTTATCAACGAGAAGGGGAGAAAAAGCTTGCAGATGAAGTGTTGACACAAGCAACTAGCAGGATTCGATCAAGCCAATATGAATATCTCCGTTACGAGCTTCTCGTAGAGAGAATCAAATTATTCATTAAGCAAAGAGATGACCAGCAGGCAATGGCTTTGCTTGCTGACTTAAAACAGGATTTGACGCTTGAAAATTACTATTTGCGAGCCGAACTCGCAAGATTAGAAGCAGAAATCACCATCCGAGCGGGTGATGTGGAAAAGGCCCTTGAAATGGTCGGTTCCGAGTTAAAGGAATATGAGCAACAGCTTGAAAAGGATCGGCGGGAATTTCCGGAGTTGCAGGAAGGAACACCGGTCGTATATGAGCAGCTTAAGTCGCTGCAAAGCCATCTAGAAAAAGCATTGGAACAGAGAAAAACAGCAATCACAACCGTAACAGGGCGGGTGCTGCGCAGTGATGGAACACCGGTTACGAATGCAGGGGTGTTTTTACGAGAATCCAATACGGTTCATCGCAGCATTCACGATGACGAACCCCACCAATTTATCACCGACAAAAATGGCCAGTTTGAGTTTACTGGCGTCATTCCTGGAAGCTATCAGTTGTTTTTAGGTTTGAATTTTGAGCAAATTGATGGCTGGACATGGCCTGTCGAACATGGTGAGTGGCTGGAAATTTCCGGAGGAGATACTGTGAAACTTGAAGCGGTCTTGCATCCGCTTATAGAGCTTCAAGCACCGGTGAATCAAACAGAGATTACGACAGACACGTTCCGATTTTCTTGGGAGGAAATCGCCGGTGCTGCCTATTATCACATCTCACTCGGCGTCGAGATTGAGACTGGTTCGATTAGTTCTCTGTTTAAAGAACAGATTCGCGACAATGAGCTGACAGTTTCGGTTGAAGAGCTTTACGATAAAACGGTTGGGATTGCGTATGAGGACAGTGATGAATGGACATCGGTGGATCCCCTTTCGATTTTAGCATTCACTAATACCGAAAATCGCTTTTTCTGGTCTGTGCAAGCGTATGACGAAAAGGGTGATATGTTAACGCAAAGCAATGGCTATCGCCTCGACGAAGAGACGATCGGCAATTTGCCTTTCTTTTATTTAAAAGCAAGGGAGATGACAGAAGCAGACCAATTGTTTTTAGCGGGGCAAGTGGAGAAGGCATTTGAAAGATACAAAGCTGACTATAATAAGAACGAAGATGACCGCCATAGTTTGAGAATGATTGTGCGGTTGATGGGAATTGAAGCTGCACAAACCGGAAACACCCGAGATGAAGCGGTATTGCCGTATTTAACGAAATGGGTGGAAATGTCAAAAACCCCTGATGAGGCCTTTCAGTTAGCACAAATTTATTATGAAAACCGAGACTGGAAAAAATATCATGACTCGTATGAAAACTATATCGAACGGTTAAGTGGCGAGCCAAACGAGTATGTGTTAGGCGTGCATGCTACAGCATTGATGAAGCAGAAGCAGTTTGTTGAGGCACGATCTGTTTTTAAACGAGCGATGGATCTTGACCGAGAGAATCGCTTTATCGGTAATTGGCTTGCAGTAGAACTGTATATGGGCGAATCGTTTACGGCAGTAGCGCAACTTGCCGAACAATATCCTCAGCGTAATCTTGGCGGCAATCCGCCAAATTGGGCGGGAGTGATTCGGAAAATGGCCGAGGAAGCAAGCACTGATCCAGAGTATCGCCATGCATTCAACGAAGGGTTTGAGTTGTATATATCGGATCAAACGGACGAATTGAGTTTATGGTTGGAGGAACAAGAGCGGGCGGCTTTAAAAGCGTTTTTCCGCGAAGTGCAAAGAGTAAGGTGAAATTGAAGCTACTTCTTGAGGGGATTTTTTTCGGGTGAATCGACGATTTTATTTCAGGGAATAAATTGATTGATGAGGATAAAGTTTGGAAACTTCGCCGTGCAATTCAGCATTAATTCTAAAAAATATAGCGATACTTGATGGGCGTCAATTTTTTAAAACGAAAACGAGCTTAAACTAAAGACAGAAGCAATAAGGGAGGAAAATAACATGACAAAAGCTGTATTTCAATTAGAACCACTAACTTGCCCATCCTGTATTAAAAAAATTGAAAGCTCTCTAAATAAAACAGCGGGAGTTGAATCTGTAAAAGTATTATTCAATTCAAGCAAAGTAAAAACAGAGTTCAATGGAGAAACGGTTAAAGCTGGTCAATTAGAACAAGTGATTAAAAAATTAGGTTATGATGTACTATCAAGTAAAGTTTCATAATTTTTTATAAAACGGCCAATCTGGTGCTAAAAACGCACTGGTTAGGTCGTTTTTTTGTGGTAAATCAGGGAATTATAAAAGGTATCTAGTTGTGGATAAACTTTATCCAGCTCCAGCATCGTATTCTGTGATTGAGGTATTCCGAAAGCCGCTAGTCTTCGGACAACTTCGCGCTCTTTTCTCAGGTATCTGTCCGAAGGCAGCTAGTCTTCGGACAACTTCACGCTCTTTTCTCAGGTATCTGTCCGAAAGTCGGTAGTCTTCGGACAGATTTGCGCTCTTTTCTCAAGGTTCTGTCCGAAAGCCGCTAGTCTTCGGACAACTTCACGCTCTTTTCTCAGGTATCTGTCCGAAGGCCGCTAGTCTTCGGACAACTTCACGCTCTTTTCTCAGGTATCTGTCCGAAAGTCGGTAGTCTTCGGACAACTTCGCGCTCTTTTCCCAGGAATCTGTCCGAAAGTGGCTAGTCTTCGGACAGATTTGCGCTCTTTTCTCAAGGTTCTGTCCGAAAGCCGCTAGTCTTCGGGCAGATTTGCGCTCTTTCCACAGGTATCTGTCCGAAAGCCTCCCAGCATTCAAACTCCACCTCATCTTAAAACTTCTTTAAGTGAATGTTTAATTATTTGATAAATTCGTTTATTATTTTGTTCACCCCCTTTGTAGTATGGAGGATTAGTGTGTACAAATTATAGGTTCCGAATAGAGCAGAGATGGATGTATGTTCATCTGCACAATTACACCTATCCAAGTGAAAAATACTGACAATCACATAGGAAGAAGTTATAATCAAAAATAGTCTATCTCTGAAGGTGGTTATTTGGATCACATACATTATTAACGAGCCTTTTAAAATAGGATTGTCTCGCATTTCCGTTAATTTATTCTGAATATTGCAAATGTAAGGGGCGATATGATGAGTTATTAACAAACGTTACTAATTAAAACTTCACAAAAATACTAAGTGAGGAGTCTTACATATGGAAGACGATGATCAATTAAAATATGAATTTCTCGCAGATGATCCTAAATTTAAGGTCATGCCGATTATGCTTTCATTAATTATCGGAGCATTTTTTGCGATTTTAAACGAAACTTTGCTAAACATTGCTTTGACGACCTTAATGGAGGAATTTTCGGTTCCGCTCCCAACGGTTCAGTGGATGGCGACGGGATTTATGTTGATTATGGGAATTATAATCCCAGCATCAGCGCTGATGATGCAATGGTTTACGACAAGACAATTGTTTTTAGGAACAATGATCACATTTACAATCGGAACAACGATTTGTGCTGTTGCGCCAACGTTTCCGATTTTATTAGCTGGCAGGCTGATTCAAGCTGCGGGTACTGGTTTATTAATGCCCATTGTTTTTAATGTCTTTCTACTCATCTTTCCTCCTCATCGCCGGGGAAAAGTAATGGGATTGGTTGGACTTGTGATTATGTTCGCTCCTGCTATTGGCCCGACGCTTTCCGGGGTTATTGTCCAGTATTTAGGGTGGCGTTTTTTATTTATTGGAGTCATTCCATTTTCATTATTTTCGATTCTTTTTGCCTATAAATATTTAAAAAATGTATCGGAAATTACGAAACCAAAAGTCGATGTGTTGTCGCTAGTCTATTCGACGATCGGTTTTGGTGCCCTTGTTTATGGATTTAGTTCGGCTGGTGAAGAGGCTACAGGTTTTCTAAGTCCAAATGTATATGGGTTTATCCTTTTAGGCGTAGTTGGGATTTTTCTTTTTGCTGTAAGGCAATTTAAACTTGAGGAGCCAGTCATGGATTTACGAGTTTTCAAATATCCGATGTACACACATGGGATTCTAATGTTTTTAATTATCATCATGATGATGTTTTCATCAGAAATTATCTTACCTGTTTTTATGCAAGGGCCAATGGGGTTGTTGGCTGCAACAGCGGGACTACTTCTCTTACCAGGGAGCATTTTAAATGGCTTAATGTCACCAGTGATGGGTCATTTATTTGATAAACTAGGTCCAAGAATCTTGATGATTCCGGCAACCATTGTGTTAAGTGGAACGATGTTTATGATGAGCCGCCTAGATGCCAATACTGAAACATGGGTGATTATTGTTGGTTATATTTTAATTATGCTAACGGTTTCGGCGATCATGATGCCAGCAGAAACAAATGGATTAAATCAGTTGCCGAAACATTTGTATCCTCATGGAACATCAGTGATGACAACTTTGCAGCCTGTTGCTGGTGCGATTGGTGTTTCAGTGTTTATTAGTATTTTGAATGCAAGAACTGAACATTATTTAAATCAATCAACTTCTCCTCATGATCCAGCAACGATTAATCAAGCAATGATTGCCGGCGTCGAGCTCGTTTATCTAATTTCGTTTGCGATTTCGATTTTAGCAGTTATTTTAGCCTTTTTTGTTTATCGTGCAGTGCCTAAAGTTGAGTTAAAAAAAGGCTCTAGCGTTTCCTAGCAGCCTTGAATAAGGCGTCGTATTTGCTATTGTTTTACTTAAAACAACTTTTACATTTATTACGACAAATTTTTGGGGAGAGCTTAACTGTCTCTCCTTTTTTATTTGCTGTTAAAAGGCCATTGAAAACTTGATGGGCATCAATTCTTTTCTCCGGTTGACATCTTATGATTAAACTATAAACAAAGAGAGTTCAATGGTAAGGGGGAGAAAAAATGATAGCAATACAGATAAACGAGTACAGAAAGAACTACGATTCCCGGAGTATAAATATTGGCAAACTTGTTTAAAAACTTTTCCGTTTTTGTCTTAGACTCTGAAAAGGTAAGCCTGAGGTAACCGATATCCATTCGTTTAACGGTATCGATTCAGAAAAATTATTGGAGTTAGTCGCCCAAGCGGAAACGATTTCAGAGCATCATTTAGGGCAAACGATTGTCAAAGAAGGGGAAGCAAGAAATATGGCGCTAGATTCCGAGGTAACAGCTGGTGAAGTCATTAAAGGGAATGGTATTGTCGCGACAGTCGCAGGCTATAAACTAGCAATTGGAACCGTAAACTAATGAGTGCTGAAAAGATCCAGATTCCAGATGATGCAGCTGCGATTGTCACGGCAGATATCGGTTTAACGATGGGAGAAGGCGGAACAGATGTGTCGATGGAAACGGCTGATGTCGTGTTAATGGCTGATAAGCTGATGCAGCTTTCCCATGCTTATTCCTTATCAAAAGTAACGATTCGCAATATGAAACAAAACACTATTTTTGCGGTAGCCGTAGTATTCGTGCTCTTATACGGAGTATTGAATGGAACGGTTCATTTAGCATCGGGAATGTTTATTCACGAGGCAAGCGTGTTGCTGGTCATTTTAAATGCAATGAGATTAATCCGATTCAACCATAAGCGTAAAAAACCGGACGGAAATTTAGTGAGTGTTCACGCGTAAAGCGCTGTCTATGTTAAGCTTATAATATAGTTGACAATAGGTTAAGGCGAGCCTCTTCTGAACGAGAGAGGTTCGTTCAAATTTGTCGTAAGAAGGTGAAAAATGGATACAAATTGTGGACATCATCAAAGTGGTTCTGATGCCGATCATTCGAAAGCTTGTGTAGCCTTAGTTCCGATTTTTAACCATCTAGAAGCGGAACAAATGGCAGAAATAATGGAAACAGTAAATCCTATTTCTTATAAACGGGGAGAAATTATTTACCATGCCGGTGATGAATCAGATTCCCTCTATATTGTAAATAAGGGGAAAATTAGAATCTATCGTTTATCAGAATCTGGGAAGGAACAGTTAGTACGGATTTTGAGCCCCGGTGAATTCACAGGTGAACTTGCTTTATTTAAGGAAACAATTCATGAATCTTACGCCGAAGCAATGATTGATACGAGTGTTTGTTTAATTCGGCGCTCAGATTTACAAGAATTTTTATTAAAATACCCCTCGATTTCCTTAAAAATTTTAACCGAATTCTCCAATCGCTTAGAACAGTCAGAAAAGCAGACAACACGGTTTGCTACGGAAAAGGTAGAAACCCGGATTGCGCTATTTTTAGCTGAGTGTGTTGATGGTGAAATGAATGAATTTGTCTTGCCGATGAGTAAAAAAGATTTAGCTTCCTATTTAGGGACGACGCCAGAAACCGTCAGTCGTAAATTAACTGAGTTAGAAGAAATGGGCTATATTAAGCAGAAACCGAAAAAGACAATCGAGATTCTTGATATCGATGGATTACTTCTCATTTAATAAAAGTAGACATGAACCTAGTTTAAAGGGGGCATGTCTATTTTTTATTCATGAATTAGGGATGATTAGCAAAGAATGAAAAGGAAGAAGGTGGAGACAAGAAGGAGAGAGCCGATGGATACAATTTTGTCCTTTACATATAGTTTTGCATATTTAGTCTTGATTGTTTGGGGGATTTTCTTAGCAAAGAATTATGGTTGGCTGACTAGTGCCAATGTGATTATGCTTGTGAACGCTGCTTTGTTTTATGATAACTTCATTCTGGCGATTGGAAAATTTATCGGGGAAGGAAATACCCTTGAAAATCTTAATTATCCTCGCTACTTGCTTCACGCTGTTTTTACACCAATTTTAATTATCTTTGCATGGGATAGTTTAAAGCGTGCTGATATTCAATGGGTACAGAAAAAATCGTCACGGTACATTGCTCTCCTTCTTTACGTCGGATTGGTTGTTTATTCATTCTTCACCATTGTTTGGAATCTCGAGCTAAAGGCTAAGTGGGAGTATGGAATATTGAGTTATGAAAAAGTGGGGAAACATGGTGGGTTGATGATTTTCATTATAACAGCATCCTTAATCATTGCCTCGATTTTTATTTGGCGAAGGCAAAAATGGCCATGGCTATTTTTCGGGAATATAGTAATGGTTATTGGTGCTATATTAATGTCAAAGGTTAAGAGTGGGGCTGTTATGAATGGGTTTGAACTCATCCTAATGATTTCAATTACAGCGACGAAACATTTCCAAGATTATTGTAATCATCGCAATAAAGAGAAATGACAGCAAAAAAATGATCGGCCTTAATTTATATTGGGATAAATATGGAAAACATTGATCAACTCAATTTTACCAAAAGCAGCCATGTACCAAACGACAGTTTTCAGAGGTACATGGCATATAATCCATACATAAACGTTTAGTGGTTTCTACACTCGAGCAGCCATTTCTAAACGAAATTGTTCAACGGCATTTGTAATATTGACCGCTTGACCTTGTTCATTCATTGTTTCGCCGATTAAAACAATCGCCTTCTCAAGCATTTCTGCTGTCGTATTTCCCATATGGCCAATTCGGAAGGCTTTTCCCGCTAAATGGGCAAGCGCCCCAGCGACAATCAGCCCTTTTTTAGCTAGTGACGCGCGGAAGGAAGCATCTTTGATTCCTTCTGGATAAAGAATGCAGCTAAGTGTTGCCGCAGCAGCTTCTTCACTGGCTAAAGCCTTCATTCCATAAATCGAAAGCGCTGAACGAACAGCCTTCCCATATGCTTCATGCCGCTTAAAGCGGTTTTCCATTCCTTCGTCTAAAACTAACCGCATTCCTTCATTATAAGCATAGATAAGGTTTACTGGAGGAGTCGCGAAATATTTTTGTGGGTCGTGCATGATTGGAAGCCAATTATAAATATCACTATAATAGCCTGGGACGCTCGGTAATTTTTCACGAGCTGCAAGCGCTGTTTGATTAAATGCGACAATCGCTAACCCAGGTGGTACACCAATTGCTTTTTGCGAGCCGGTTAAGACCACATCTATTTTCGCATCGGGAGCTCCATATGATTTACTCATATCTTCCTCCATAGCAGCGGTTGCACAAACGCCATCAAGAATAACGAGTGCGCCATGTTTTTTTATGATTGGGACAAGAGCATCTAAATCAGCTGCAACACCTGTTGAAGTATCGGCATGTGTAATTGTAACCGCTTTAAATTGACCGTTCGCAAGTTTTTGCTCAACCTCGTTTGGGTCGACCTGTTTTCCCCATTCAGAATGGATGACATCGACGTTGATACCAAAAGCTTGGCCTAATTTAATAAAACGATCTCCGAAGAAACCTTGGCTAATGACTAAGATTTTTTCTCCGGCGGCTACAGTATTGATGAGGGCCATTTCCATTGCTAGTGTTCCTGACCCTGAAATAACAAACACTTCCCCGTCTGTTTTTAGCATTTCTCTTGTTTTTGCAATGGCATCCCGGTAGACAGCTGCAAACCTTGCGTCTGTGTGGCTGCGCGTCTCTTGAGCTAAAGCATCGTAAATGGAATCGACTACTGGTGTTGGTCCAGGAATAAGTAGCATTTCTTCATTTGGCAAGTTTTTCATCTCCCTATTTTTACTACAGTAAGAAAGTAAATGGATTCTAACTGTGTCCACAATATTAATTTTACAGGATAAAACTACCTATACACGTCGTAATTATTACTTTTTTACAAAATATCAACAATTCAAAGGGATTTATATAAATTAACGTGCAGAAGGGAATTAAAAAGCCCCAAATAAGACCTATTTAATAAATACAAGTGGCACAGTCATCGACCAAAGCATATGGTATGAATATAGGGGGGATTTTTCTCAGGCAAAGATGCTCCTTATATTTTCAATTGACGGATAGTTTAATCTCATGTATGATTATCCTGTTTTTGTAAGAACAATGATTATAAGGAAAGGAGAGCAGGAAAAAGAGATTTGCAACTTAAAGCGCCAGGACTAATTCTGATCGAGAAAAGAATTAGTTGACGAGGTGGAGGTTTATCGAAAGTTTCGGCGGATGCCTCCCGGTTGAAGAGCACAGCCGCAATCCCATCTTTAAAACATTAAGGTAACTTAATGGACAAAGAGAAGGGAATGCTATTAATATGCTTGGTTGAATGAAAAAGACAACCACTACTTTTACAGAGATAAGGGGGCAAAGAAGCCCCCAAGGCTTCTTGCCCTCTATCGCTAAAGGAGGAAAAGAAGTTATGTGCGGGATCGTAGGATATATAGGATACAATGATTCGAAAGAAATTTTATTAAAAGGTCTTGAGAAACTAGAATATCGTGGTTATGACTCGGCTGGAATCGCCGTTATTAATGAACAAGGGGTTCAAATCTTTAAAGAAAAAGGGAGAATTGCGGATTTACGTGAAGCAGTAGACCCAACAGTTGAAGCTTTTGCAGGGATAGGCCATACACGTTGGGCCACACATGGGGTGCCAAGTAAGACTAATTCTCATCCGCATCAAAGTAATTCTGGAAGATTTACGCTTGTTCATAACGGTGTTATTGAAAATTACGATATTCTAAAGCGCGAGTATTTGCAAAACGTCCCTTTAAAAAGTGAAACAGATACAGAAGTCATTGTTCAGATTGTTGAATTATTTGTAAATAATGGTTTATCTGTCGCTGAAGCGTTCCGCAAAACGCTGACACTTTTACATGGTTCCTATGCGCTCGCTCTTATTGATGAACAAGATAAAGAAACACTCTTTGTAGCTAAAAATAAAAGCCCGCTACTCGTTGGGCTCGGGCTTGGATTTAATGTTGTAGCAAGCGATGCGATGGCGATGCTCCAAGTAACGGATAAATTTGTTGAGTTAATGGATGGAGAAATGGTGATCATCGAAAAAGAGGGTGTAACGATTCAAAATCTTATCGGCGAAACGATTATTCGTGAGCCCTATACAGCTGAGCTAGATGCAGGTGATATCGAAAAAGGTACCTACCCGCATTATATGCTAAAGGAAATTGATGAACAGCCAGTTGTCATCCGCAAAATTATTCAAAACTACCAAGATGGAAATGGGCCACTCGAGATTGACCGTGATATTGTCACTGCAATGAATGCTGCGGATCGTATTTATATTATTGCGGCTGGAACATCCTATCATGCTGGTCTAGTCGGAAAGCAATTTATCGAAAAGCTTGCTAAAATTCCAGTAGAAGTGCATATTTCTAGTGAATTTGGCTATAACATCCCACTTTTATCGGAAAAACCGCTCTTTATTTTTATCTCTCAAAGTGGAGAAACAGCGGATAGCCGTCAAGTTCTTGTGAAAGTGAAGGAAATGGGCCATGAGGCGATAACAATCACAAATGTACCAGGTTCCACTTTATCACGAGAGGCGGATTATACTTTGCTTCTTCATGCCGGTCCAGAAATTGCGGTAGCATCTACAAAGGCGTACACTGCCCAAATTGCTGTGTTAGCAATTCTTGCTGAAGTGACAGCAAAGAGTAGTGGACAAAAAGTAGACTTTGATTTAGTAAAAGAATTGGGTATTATTGCCAATGCCATGGAGGTTCTTTGTGATTCTAAAGAACAATTTGAAATGATTGCTAGTGAATACTTGGCGACAACTAGAAATTGTTTTTTCATCGGCCGTGGAATTGACTATTACGTCGGACTTGAAGGAGCTTTGAAGTTAAAGGAAATCTCCTATATTCAAGCCGAAGGATTTGCTGGCGGCGAATTGAAACACGGAACAATTGCACTAATTGAAGAAGGCACTCCAGTCGTTGCTCTCGCTACACAGAAATTTGTTAACTTAAGCATTCGTGGAAATGTAAAAGAAGTCGCCTCTCGTGGGGCAAACCCATGTATTATTTCTATGGAAGGCTTAAATACAGAAGACGATCGTTTGGTCATTCCAGAAGTACACGAATTATTAACACCTCTTATCTCTGTCATCCCAATGCAGTTGATTTCCTATTATGCGGCACTGCACCGCAACTGTGACGTCGATAAGCCAAGAAATTTGGCCAAGTCAGTAACAGTTGAATAGCAATTGTCGACGTTAACATAAATTTGATCACTTGGAATAAAATTCGATTATTTAAAATAAAGATTGATTAAAAGTCCTGTGTTAATTTTTTAATGCAGGATTTTTTCCTATTCCACAATCGGGCCATATTCTTGAAAAACATTCAATAAAGAATTGGATATTTACGCTAAAATTGAGATTGTGAAGGTTTCTACTTACACTAACTGGCAGGATGATTGAAGAATTGTGATAAGGAGGAATTAATATGCTAATGATAACGGAAAATGTTAAGGGCAAACGCTATAAACAATTAATAGACATATTATCAAAGCATTGTAATCGTTTTGCTTTTGTTGAGAATAGACAGATGATGGAGATTGAAGAAGAGCGTCTTGCCTATATTGATAATTTGATAGTCGATATAAAAGTACATTTAATCGAAAGGAAAATTCAACGAAAATGGGAAACCACAAAACTTTCTGGGGATACAGCATATGTTTTTTATTTTCAGTTGAATAATGCTACAAGGCAGTTTTTAAAAGAATATAGCAATTCCCTTTTTGATTGGATTAGCCCAGAACTACCAGAAGACTTAATGTTTTATCAAAATGATAAATGTATATTGGCTGGATGTTCACACGAGGGGTTTTTTATGGTTGATGAAACCTTATGGAACAGTTTCTTATTAAGCTAACGGTAGCAGTCATGATCATTATCTTGATTTTCAGTAATCGGGCGCAATTCTTGTATAAAGGATTGTGTCTTTTTTAGTTCTCATAGTGAATTTAATAAGGAATCTAATTGTTTTGTAATACTTAATTGACCTAAAACTGTGAAGGAGTGCCAAAAAAGAGGTTTCATAGAATAATAGGTAATTTCGATTTGATTTTTTGATGTTCATTCAATAAAACATCTAACTCTTGACTACATTTAATCGTATCTGGATGGGTAAATCCATTTGATGTTGCTAGATCAATCATACAAGTTCTTAATACATCAATTTTATCTTCCAGTTCTTTGAGGGATAAAACTTTCGTTTTCATAATTTAACTCCTATTAAGCTGTAATAACAATTCAAAAACACAGGCAGTAGGTTCTATTGTAAATGGGTATTTATAAAATAATAAGAGTTTCGACAATTAATCTATTGATTCGACAAAAGTACAAGTAAAAGTATGATTTAAAAATAAAGATAAGTGAAGAGGTGTATTTAATATAGGGAGAAAGTTACTGTACAGTACGAACATAATATGCAGTAAAAGCGACTCTTCTTGTTCAATTATCGTGCGCAAGAATTGAACAATGATGTTTAAAGTAATAAAATCCTAATTTCTCAGTGTTGTAAACACGAAATTAGGATTTTGATATGTGGATTTGGATTCCCTTAACATTGTAACATTGCATTTTCCTGACCGTACCTCAAGAAAAAGTTGAAGCATGATATAAATTAACATATTCAATATTTAATTAGTGCAAAAAGGTTTTCACCTACAACTTCTTCAAAGATAAAAAAGTAGGTAAAAACCTTTTGCTGTCTCAATAAAGGACATGACTGTAAGAAATCAAGTAAAACAAACCATAGAAGAAGGTATCCCTTCTTTTTGTGGAAGAAATATAGGGACCACTCTGCTGAAAGGTGTCTAGGAGGGTGGTTCTGTTTTTCTTGCACATTATTAAGATGCACAAGAGCCTTACCTTTATACACTATTAGCGAAAAAAATATGTATTGCTGAAGATTACAATCCCACGCTCTTTTCCATTGCTTCTTCCCAACTTGGAAAATAATACAGTGCATTTTTCATTAACTCTGGATTTGACTTCTTTACCTGTTTCTTCCGAAGTGGCTGCCCTTCTTTTTGTACTAATTCAGTGATTTGATTCACGACTTCTTCAACACTCATATTGACTTCCATTTTCTTCCTCCTTTAAGCTTTTCAGTTATATATTTTCCCAATTGATAAAAAGTAATACAATTTTGCTTCAGCTAAATAATTCGTTACTTAAATAACAATAAATACTGTAAGAAAGGAAAATATATGTATATACAGTTATTTGTATAAAACAAATAAGGGTATTGATTTATTCCAGAATCGGGCGCATTTCTAGAGCAAGAAATGTGTTCTTTTTAATGAATCGGGCCAGATTGTGAAGCAAAACTTTTAAAGGGAATTGGATATTTAAATTAAAGTGTAGAAGCAAATAATTGTATAAAGAAATACAATTAACTTCCTTAAATAATCATTTGTTTTATTTTCTGATTAATATATAATAATGTCTAATTAATCTAGTTGTATTTAAATTCTATGAAGAGAAAGAGTACGTTATTGTTTCTGTTCCAAAGAGAACTGGTGCGTTGCTGAAAGCCAGTGTTCAGATAATAACCGAAAATCATCTCTGAGAAGTAAAGCCGAATGTTTAGTAAGCTTTATCGGTTTCCACCGTTACAAGGGACAACGTATGATTGTACGTTTGTAAAGGGTAATAAAGTGTTATTCAAACATTTTATTAAACAAGAGTGGTACCGCGAGTTTCAATCTCGTCTCTTACTGAGACGGGATTTTTTGTTTTTTTAGGATGTTTTTTTACAATAAAAATTTAAGAAAAGCAGGTGAAGGCGTAATGAAGACACTACTATTTGTAACAGATTTATATTATGAAGCAAAAGGAAGAAACTATTATGAAGAGGATTTATTTCTTACTTCTAAACTTAGAGAAGCCTTTAATTTGGTCATCTGTCATCCTGAAGATATCGAAGCATTTGAAGATCATGCTGATTTAATTGTTTTCCGAAATGCAGGTCCAGTTGCAAATTTTAAAGACAAATATGAAGCGTTCCGCAACCGAATTGTTTCTAAACATTTAAACACATATAATTCGTTTGATGGGAAGGCTGATATGAACGGAAAAGAATATTTAATAGAACTAACAAATGCTCATTTTCCTGTTATTCCAACGATTGATACGCTTGATTCCCTAAATAAACTTCCTAGTGTGAACACGTATATCGTAAAGCCTAAAGATGGAGCAGATTCTATCGGGATGGAATTTGTTACGAAAGATGAATTAAGTGAAAAAGTTAATTCAGAATCGAAAAATACATTGGTACAACCGTTTATCAATTTTCAATATGAAGTCTCATTTTATTTTATCGACAAAGAATTTCAGTATGCTCTTTATGCACCGGATAAAGATAAAAGATGGGAATTGAAAGAGTATGTACCTACGGAAGAAGATTTAGCTTTTGCTAAACGTTTCATCGACTGGAATAATCTTAACTGGGGGATTCAACGAGTTGATGCCTGTCGAAGCGAACAAGGGGAGCTTTTATTAGTCGAATTAGAAGATTTAAATCCCTATCTTTCCTTATTAGAATTATCTGAAGAGACACGTCAGAACTTTGTAGAAGCAATGAAAAAATCATTGCAAAAGGCTCTTCAAATTTAAATTTTTACTGTCCTTATAGAACTATACTAGCTAATATAAGCAGCTTAGTTATTCCATTATAGGGCGCGATTGTTCAATAAAACTCAGATTTTCTAACGACTTTATTGTTATATTTTTTAGGATAGTGAAGTATCTTAAATCAAAAATTAAACAACTATATTTTTAACCCCGTCCTAAATTAGAACGGGGTTATACTTGTTTGAGCTTTTAAAATTAAATAACTTTATTGTCATTTCACAAATACTGAAATATGTCCATCTGTTTCCATGACCGCGTACTCTACTTCATCAAAGGTTCTTTGGATCTTTTGAAAAAAACAAAAACCATACAGCGTGATTTTGTTCATTTGATGCTGCACGACGAAATCTATCGATAAAGCGCTGGCTTTTAAAATAATTAGCCAGAGTGTCTAATTTACCCAGTATACACCTCATCATCTGGGTAGCGGACAAGTGCTTTCTTCGGTTTCGAAAGAATGAACCCAAGTGTAAGCGGACCAATACGCCCAATAAACATCATGACAATAATGAATTGTTTGCCAAAAGTTGATAATTCCCCAGTGAGTCCCATAGATAACCCAACGGTTCCAAAGGCTGAAACTACTTCAAATACAATCATTAAAAATGGTGCATCCTCGGTTATTGTGAGCAGGAATAATATTAGAAAAATAAATAGGTTACTGACAACAGTAATTGCTAATACCCTTATGATTGTTCTAGAAGGGATTGTTCGTCTAAACACAATGGTTTCGCTTTTTCCTTTTAAAAAAGTAATCGTTGCTAAAAGCAAAACAATAAAGGTTGTCAACTTAATTCCACTTCCAGTTGATGCACTACCCGCCCCGATAAACATAAGTAATAGGATGAGGACGATGGAAGCTGTTGTCATATCACCAACCTCAATTGTATTAAAACCTGCTGTCCTAGGGGTAACTGCTTGAAAATATGCTCCCCATAACTTATCAGATAACGGCATAGCTCCTAATGTAGCAGGATTTGCATATTCCAATATAAAAATAACGATTAGCGAAATAGCGTTGGTTATGATAGTCCCTATAATCATCAACTTAGAATGAATAGATAACTTTTGAAAGCTTCTTTTATACCAGACATCAGCTAAGACTGTAAAACCAATTCCACCTGTAATAAATAGTCCCGTAATCACTAAGTTAATAACCGGATCACCGACGTAAGCCGATAAACTATCAGACCATAAGGAAAACCCAGCATTGTTGAAGGCGGATATTGTATGAAATAAGCTTTGATATAGCCCTTCTTTCCACCCAAATTCGGGTACCCATCTAAATGAAAGGATGGCAAAAGCGAATGTTTCTAATATAATCGTAAAAGTAAATAATATCTTAACTAATCGAACCAATCCACCAAGTGAGGTTTGATTAAAAGCCTCTTGAATGAGAATTCGCTGTTGTAAACCAATCTTTTTACCAAGCATCATCACAATTAATACAGCAAAGGTCATCAAACCTAAACCACCTAGTTGGATTAAAATCATAATAACGACTTGTCCAAACACGGTATAATCTGTACCCGTATCTACAACAACTAGACCTGTAACTGTAATGGCTGATGTCGCAGTAAAAAGTGCATCAATCCATTTGATATAGGTTGTTGAAGCAATCGGTAATTTTAATAAAGCTGTTCCTAATAAAATAAAGGTCAAAAAACTTAAAGCCAGGATTTGTGGTGGACTTAAGTAAATAATTTTTCCTTTTATTATATGAGAGGGGATTAATTTTGACATGACGTATTACATCCACTCATCTTCAAATGTTTTAATTCATTTTTATGACCAATTATTATTAATACATCATCTTTAAGAATGATATCACTACGTAATGGCGAAATATTAACATCTTCTCTCCTTTTTATCCCAAGGATTGCTAATACCTCATGACTAACCTTAAATAACTCCTTACAAACATTGGTGCCAAATCGACCTAATCCAATTACTGCAAATTTTTTTTTCATTTTTTTCCTCCTTTTTACGGCACCGAAAAAAGACCATCACAAATAGAATGGTCTTAGGCGAAACCTAGACCTTTCTCTCGACAAAAAAAGGTAACGCTTACGAGGTTAGCTGTCGGATTAGGGACTGAGAGTATCCCTTCTTATATCAAATAAGATTCACCCCAAGGCAGAAATTATTCTGTCAAAATTGGTTCCCCCGCTCAATTTGATTCAGCGAATAAAAGGTGCATTGGTATTTTATAGAACTGATAATTGATAATGTAAATCGAAAAACAATTTCTGTCAATAACTTTTTTGTTAGTAATCTTGTTAAGGTAACAGCTCATTAGTGAAGGAAGAATTAATTAATTTTAAGACTGAGATTTTTCAGAAAAGGGCGCGCGCGACAAGTTCTGTTATAAGCGTTTTACTATGTGAAATACAGGAAAGTTTGCATGGCAAATTTTTAACTTTATAACGGAGGATAGGAAAGAAGGAACCATGTTTTCTAAACTATCCCGTCAATACTCCTGCATGCGTTATGACTGACAGGTTTATAGGGTGTGAAGCACAGGTAGATTCGGCAGAACGAAGGCTACAGCCATTCCTCTGGAGAAGGTATGCCAACGAATATGCCGCATGGCTGAAAAACTTGATATGGTGAGAATAGTAATAGAGCGACACATGTCAACTTAGCGTTCTCACGTCTTGCCTACGATATTGGTGCAATGATGTACAACCGTCTGAGGTCTATCGGGAAGTATGCACATCCAACGAATCCACCCCCATCCTATAGGAAATTCTATAGTTTGGGATGTAAGACATTTAAAATTGCTGGTATTTATCTCTATCCACTAGCGAATGTTCAGACGAAGAATACTATTTGTTTTACTCAAAGTCTAACACCATTCACGGCAGAAGGTCGAGTGCAGATTTACAAAAATCTACATAAAAATATCAAGCAAGAAATAACCTTACTAATGGAATCGACCATCTTGGCTCGTAGTGTCGAATATATGGATAACCGAATTAGTCGATATAGTATGAAAAAAGGAAACTGTGAAATCACAGGTGTATTTCTTCAGGCACAGGATGTGCATTGTCATCACTATATTCCTGTACATCTAGGTGGAAATGATAAGTTCAATAACTTACGCATCCTCCATAAAGATGTTCATAAGTTAATCCACATGACTGACACAACTAAGATAAACACACTTATAAAGAGTTTGGGAATCACACAACCGATGCTAGAGAAAATCAATAAATATCGGGAGAAATGTGAGTTAGAACGAATCAAATAACCCAAATCTTAAGAGTAACTTGAAACTTATAATTAACAAAACCATCGCTAGATGGAACGCGGAATGATGGGAAACTATCACGTTCCGTGCGGAGCAGGGGAAAAGCCGGAGATAACATCAAACGCTTACCTATTGCTAACTATCCTTGAGCAAGGATAAGCGCTCATTTTCAATTTTAGGGCCATTCAATAGAATAACACCCTCAGATGAAATTGGATATTTATGTTAAAATTTAAATTACAATGGATTCATTAATGAAAAATGTAGTTGAGTGCTTATTTTTAACGTTGGAAAAAAGGGAGGGTAATTTTGAAAAAAACTAAGCGTTTATTTCTTTTATTCTTCATCGTAGGAATTATTATAGGGATTCCTTTTTTCGTTTATGATGCATTTTATGGTAACCCTATTAGCTCCTCATTAATGGAAAGAGCAACAAAAAAACACCTTATTAAGCTTGGGTATAATTCAGATGATTTGCTAGAAGTAAAAGCATTCTATTCAATGAAGAAAGATGCAGGTATAAAAAGAACGCGCGCCCATGTCATCTTTAAAGATGAACCGGAAGAAAAATATGTATACATCCAGAACGAAAAAAACAGAGAAATTCAACAAGGTTGTAGTTACTTCAATACAGACACTGAAGCTTACGAAAGCGAATACACCCACAAAAGGAAACATATGGTGAAAGACTGCATAAAAACACTCTTTTCAATATAATTGTTCTTCATTTAAAGGGCGCTATCCTGGTACAAGGATAAGCGCTCATTTTCAATTTTTGGGCCAGATTGTGAAGCAGCGACTAAGTATCTAAGTTTAAAACTATAGAAGAGATTGTGAAGTGCTATACTGCGCGAAACGTTTCCTTATAAGTGCCAAAGCACGAAATAGGAGAATTGCTATCAAGCAATTACAACTGATCAAGTAGCACCAATTATCAATAAGCTAAAAATATGCATTTTTTATTCACTATTTGGATACATTCGTTGTCGCTAGATGGTAAAAATGTCAATCGTAGTACAAACGGTTGGCTGTAATCATACTTTTAATCAATCACCATTTTTTCCCGATTTTATAAATATGTTAAACCAGTGAAGAAGGAACGGGACCTTGCTATTATCAACACAGCATACGGTGTAGATAAGAAAAAGCAAGAGGATCATGTAAAGGGATTCGAAGTATTCATGGTTAATGCGCTGCGACGTAAAGAAGATGTCTTACTACCTCTTCCAAAGTTTGGCCGTTCTCAAGTAGTGTTGCTTACCTTGGAAACGTTGCTTGATGAAAGAGAGGTTTATATTATCCGCTTATTTTGGAAAATGAGGATTTGTAGTTAACTAATACCCCTATAACATTTAGATTAAAAAAATACCGTTCAAGGCAACGATTGTTTCATTACGTTTTGTGCCTTCTTGTGTTATCGAGCCGTTTAGTTAGGAACTGTTCTAATGGCAGTTCCTATTATTATTGAAGTACAAGCAGTAGAAAAACGTTTCATTATTATATTTTTGTGTTTTAATCATATAGGTGGGAGGTGAGTAATAATGTCGAGAACTTTTTTTGAGGGTTTAAGAATGATGGATAAATCAAAACTCACTGTAAAACAAATTAGCATACACTTATGTGCTTGTTTGATTTTTGGTGTCCTCTCAGGAATAATAGCAAAATTTAGTGATACAGTCTCATCAAACGGTGTTATCGGTATGTTCTTCAGTTTTATTAGTGATATCACAACCAATTTGGGTATATGGGTAGTTTTGGCGACCATCATTGCAGTTTGGAGTAGAAGTCCTTTATATGCGAGTTTAAAAGTGTTGATGTTTTTTATAGGAATGTTGTTAGCTTATTATATATATTCACAAGTGTTGTTCGGGTTTTTCCCAACATACTATTTTTTGCGTTGGGGAATTATTGCACTTGTTTCACCTTTAGCGGGTTACATAGTGTGGTTTAGTAGAGGTGAAGGTTGGCTGTCAGCATTTTGTTCTGGGCTACCCATTGGTTTATTATTTGCACAAGGCTATCCTTTCTTTTATCTCTTTTCGATATTGGAAGATGGTTATTCATTCTTTCATTACTTTTCGGTATATGGGTTTGATATATTTCTTGCAATATTTTTGCTTGTTATATTGACAAAGTCAAAAGTACAATATTTAAGGGTTGTCCCAATGTCAATGTTGATTTTTCTTATAATTTGGAACTTTGATATTTTGACGTATATCTTTGGTGGTTTATGAGTGGAAAGTTAAGAAGATTGACACAATTTTGTTAGGTAAGTAAAAAGGTCCGTTCTTTTTTTCCATCACATGGACAAATAGAGAACGGACCATTTATTCAAACCAGTTTTGTTTTTCGTTCTTTAAATTGAATCCAAAAAATAAGTGGAACCAGTAGCAATGCCAAATATCCGCCGAGATAACCGAGAACGGCATAACTGGAAGCTGCAACGATGATACCGGATAATAAACCACCGGCTGAACCAGATAAAGCCACCCAAACATCGACAGATCCTTGTGTTTTTGCACGACTGGAAATAGATGTAGATTCGATAATCATTGCTGTTCCACTAATTAATCCGAAATTCCAGCCCAGACCGAGCAAAATTAGTGCAATCGCTAATGGAACAATGGCATCACCTGGTGTAAATGCAGCCATAATACCAGAAATAAATAATGTCACACCTGACGCAATAACCATGGCGGTAGGTCCAAAACGGTCAACTAGTGCTCCTGTTATAGGAGAAGGTAAGAACATCGCTGCAATATGCAATCCAATAATTAAACCAATCATACTTAATCCGGAACCGTGATTTTGCATATGAATAGGTGTCATCGTCATAATCGCAATCATCACCATATGTGTCAGAATAAGCACCGTTGCCCCGGAAAATATTCCTAATCGATGAACGGCAGGTCGAGAGATATTTCCAACTTCTTTTTCTTCTGATTTTTCCTTTTTATCGGTAGCGGATGCAATTGCTTTTGCTACAAGGAAAGGATCTGGTTTTAAGAAGAACAGGAAGGTAAGACCTGCCAGAATGTAAGCTGCCGCAGCCAATATAAATGGCCCGGTCAAAGCTGGCATCCCTAGAGCTTCTGCAACATGTCCAGTTGGAGTCACTAGATTAGGCCCCGCGACAGCTCCAAGTGTGGTTGCTACCATTGCTATACTAACTGCTTTTCCACGCTGCTTTGGTTTGGCTAAATCTGTTCCAGCATATCTAGCTTGCAGATTCGTCGATGTACCAGCACCGTATATGAATAAGGAAATAAATAAAAGAATGACACTGTTTAAATTACCGGCTACTACAACCCCAATTGCACCGATACCCCCAGCCAAGAATCCAAATGCAAGTCCATAACGCCGGCCAAATCTTTGTGAACAGTGTCCAACAAGGTATGCTGCTAATGCAGAACCGAGGGTAAATAATGCAGTGGGCAGTCCAGATACAGAGGTGCTTCCAAGCATTTCTTGTGCAAGCAGTGCTCCTACTGTGATTCCGGCAGCTAAACCGGCACCACCAAATGTCTGGGATAAAATAACAATAAATAATGTCCGCTTGTATAAGCGCTGTTGTGCTTTTTCTGATTGTACATACATATCATATGATGTTTTCACGGGATCTCCTTTTCAAGTGGATTTTGTTATTACACACGATAGTAATCCGCACGCCAATTTTTGATTGCCTTTTTGATCTCATCTTTAGATAAATTTTCTTCCAGTGTTTTTTCTACCAACGCTACATATTCTCCATCGGATGCAAAGCGGAGTGCAATAAGCTGTTCCATTGTGATTCGTGAATCTATATTCTTTCCTGCCAACATATAGTAACGTAATCTTTCTTCTGTGCGTATCAGTCTGTTCTGCAATATGAGTGCGTATTTTCGGGCCAGCATTCCTGGAATAATTGCTAGAATGAGCATACCGAGCAGCAGAATGTGTAGAATAGAAAAATTGTCCTGCACGATAGCTGCAATGATGTATGTTATGACAGCAAGTATCATAATCATCCCTAATGGCAGCCAAATAAAATGCTGTAATGGTGTTATTGCCGTATGATTTTCGGCTGACTGAACTTTTTTCATCATAATATCCCCCTTTTTAATACCTATATGGGTATTATAAAGCGTTTATCATGAAAAGTCTAAGAAGTTGATTGCTTGAAAAGTGAGCCAGCTTATATGGACACTGAATGGATGGGGAAGGTGGAATCGGAAGAATAATAAAGATAGGAGTAGGAGATTTGTATTTAATTTTTACTCAACTAGTTTTTCCAATAAACATTAATCAAAATTCGGGCTGGATCCAATACGGGTTCAGTCTTATTCTTTTGCTCAATATCCCTCCAATCTCTTGTCTGATAACAATAGCGATGAGAACATTTTGACCCTTTATAATTTTTTTCATTTTGGAGATATTACTCTATGATGTATTAGTTAAATAGGAGGTCGTTTAATGGAAAATAAAACTAATATTCAATTAACTGCTCCAGAAATGGCTGGTTTATGGACTCAATACATAAATGATACACAAGCTGTTTGCACGATGAGTTATTTCTTAGAAACGGTAGAAGATGAGGAAGTGCGGCCTATTATTGAATGGACACTCGATACAGCTAAAGAGAATGTTTCTATTATGAAAGAACTCTTTCAAAAAGATGATTTTCCAATACCTATCGGATTTACAGAACAAGATGTAAATATAAAAGCTCCCAAACTTTTTACCGATACATTTTTCTTAGCGTATTTACGGCAAATGTCTATGTTTGCCATGACAGCTAGTAGTGGGGCATTAGGATTGGTAACACGTCCGGATATAGTTGATCTTCATAAGCGTGTCTATCAAAAAGGGGTTGAATTACAAGATAAGACACGTGATTTAATGTTAAAACAAGGAACATATGTAAGGCCTCCTTCTATATCTACTCCTGAAAGGGTAGATTTTGTAAATAAACAACACTTTTTAGCTGGATTTTTTGGAGAAAAAAGATCAATTACCTCAGTGGAAATTTCTCATTTATTTTTAAGTATTCAAACAAATACTATTGGAAAAGCATTAATCACAGGATTTGCTCAAATTTCCCAAAAGGATGAAGTAAAACAATTTTTGTTAAGAGGGAAAGAGCTTTCCCAAAAATATGTAAATATATTTAGCGATTTTTTAATAAAGGAAGACTTATCTGTCCCTGCGAGTTGGGATTCTGCTGTTTTAGATACAACATCATATATTTTTTCAGATAAATTAATCATGTATACTGTTTCAGCCATGATTGCTGCAGGGATTGGGAATTATGGAATGGCAATGGCAGCAAGTCCAAGAAGAGATTTAGGATTAAAATATCTGTCATTGATTCCAGAAGTCTCACTATACGCTGAGGATGGGGCCAATATTATGATTAAACATGGGTGGATGGAAGAACCTCCAAAAGCAGATGACCGTGATTAATTAATAAAGAATTAACACCATGAATCCCTACGAAAAATTATTATGGAGTATTGCTCTTCCTGGTTTTTGTCAGTTTTTAAATAAAAAATACTTTAAAGGGCTTTATACTCGTTTTTTTCTAGTTTAGTAAATTTCCAAGCAAACTTTAACGAAATATTTATATTAAGTTTTCACGGAGATATTGAAAAAGGAATTATACAAGCTGATTATCAATGGTTCTAATCTAATATTCATATTTTTTTGTATTTTCACAAAAGATTTCCTTTTATTTAATTAAAAACTCTTGTATACTAAAATCAAATTGAATAGCAATAACTAGGGGAGTCCAATAAGTTGGGCTGAGAGGGAAACGCGCTGAAGTTTCTTGACCCTTTGGACCCGATCTAGATCATACTAGCGTGGGGAAGTTAGAATAATCATCTTTATTAAGTAAACTTCTGCATACAAAGCCGGTCCATCCTTATGGAATTCGGCTTTTTTTATGTACTTCATGTTTTATCCACTTGTTTTGTTCTAGATCTCGTCCTTTAATTAAAAAAACAAGGGAGAGATTTACTCTATGTCATCCGCTTCATTAAACGAACAAAGTATTTCCATCATGTCTAGTTTTTCAGGTAGTAAAAAAGTTTATATTGAAGGCTCAAGGCCTGATATTAAGGTGCCGATGCGTGAAATTGAACTTAGTCCGACAACAGGCACCTTTGGTGAAGAAGAAAATCCACCAGTTCGCGTCTACGATACAAGCGGACCTTATACGGACGCTAATTATTCTGTTGATATTACGAAAGGTCTTCCTGCTCTTCGAAGCACATGGATTCATGAACGAGGGGATGTGGAGGAATATGAAGGGAGAGAAATTAAGGCTGAAGACAATGGATATAAGGATGAGAATGATCCTCGTGCCAATCATAACGTGTTCCCTGGTTTAAAGCGTAAACCATTACGTGCAAAAAAAAGGAGAAATGTCACACAGCTTCATTATGCAAGGGAGGGCATCATCACTCCTGAGATGGAATTTATCGCATTAAGGGAAAATATGAAACCTGAATTTGTCCGTGATGAAGTTGCAAGAGGGCGAGCGATTATTCCTTCTAATATCAACCATCCAGAGTCAGAGCCTATGATAATAGGACGTAATTTTCATGTAAAAATTAATGCGAATATTGGAAACTCAGCTGTTTCTTCTTCTATTGAAGAAGAGGTTGAAAAAATGACATGGGCAACACGTTGGGGTGCTGATAATATTATGGACCTATCAACAGGTAAAAATATTCATACAACTCGGGAATGGATTATTAGAAATTCGGCTGTTCCTGTCGGTACCGTACCTATTTATCAAGCACTAGAAAAAGTAAATGGTGTTGCTGAAGACCTCACATGGGAAGTTTACCGTGATACCTTGATTGAACAAGCCGAACAAGGTGTGGATTACTTCACCATTCATGCGGGTGTTCTTTTGCGATATGTTCCGTTAACAGCAAAACGTTTAACAGGTATTGTATCCCGAGGTGGGTCAATTATGGCACAATGGTGTCTTCACCACCACAAAGAAAGCTTTTTGTATACTCATTTTGAAGAAATCTGTGAAATCATGAAAACTTATGATGTTGCATTCTCTTTGGGAGATGGCTTACGTCCTGGTTCCATTGCTGATGCCAATGATGAAGCGCAATTTGCAGAATTAGAAACTCTTGGAGAACTAACAAAAATTGCTTGGGAGCATGATGTACAGGTTATGGTTGAAGGACCGGGACACGTACCGATGCACCTTATAAAAGAAAACATGGATAAACAACTGGAGGTTTGTAAGGAAGCTCCTTTCTATACTCTAGGTCCCCTTACAACTGACATAGCTCCTGGTTATGATCATATTACATCTGCGATTGGTGCAGCGATGATTGGCTGGTATGGAACGGCTATGCTTTGTTATGTAACACCAAAAGAACATTTAGGTTTACCAAACCGAGATGATGTACGTGAAGGTGTTATCACTTATAAAATAGCTGCACATGCTGCTGATTTAGCAAAAGGTCATCCAGGAGCACACAAAAGGGATGATGCCCTATCAAAAGCTCGTTTTGAATTCCGTTGGAGA
This sequence comes from Bacillus sp. B15-48, assembly GCF_016879755.1. GTDB lineage: Bacteria > Bacillota > Bacilli > Bacillales > Cytobacillaceae > Mesobacillus_B. Next base: position 7,011 of record NZ_WOFU01000007.1, on the reverse strand, counting down.
GATCAGTTTAACTTGTCTTTGGATCCTGAACGAGCTTTGGAATATCATGATGAAACACTACCTGCAGAAGGTGCCAAAACAGCACATTTCTGTTCAATGTGTGGACCGAAATTTTGTAGCATGAGAATCTCTCAAGATATTCGTAATTACGCAAAAGGAAACAATCTTGATCCGAAAGAAGCTATAGAAAAAGGAATGAAAGAAAAAGCCGAAGAGTTTAGAGAATCTGGGGGTAAAGTATATCAGTAACTCTCTCTGTTAGAGGTTTCCGCTGAAGGCTCAAATAATCAACCAACTAAAAAAGCCCACCTTGCCTTTTTAATTTTTTTAAGAGGCAAGGTGGGTTTGTCTTCTAGTGCAATTTAATTCGTGAAAGTTTTTCATATCTATTTTTCCATTTCTGACAAGCTTTATTTGATATTATACTAACCCTCCAAGTGATAAACATCATTGTTGTTTTATTAAAATCAGGCTGAAATAGGATATAGAAAGAAATTGAGGAGATTAAATAAAGGTAAAGTGAGGAAATGTAGATGAGATTAGATGGGAAAAACATGATTGTGACCGGGGGAGGTCAAGGAATTGGAAAAGCCATTGCGATAATGGGGGCTTCTTATGGTGCAAATGTTTGTGTTGTTGGCAGACGACTAGAGACATTAAAAGAAACCCAGGCGGAAATCGAAAAGCTTGGCCGAAAATGTGTTACGGTACCTACTGATGTGACAGATTTTGATGCTGTGAAAGACATGGTGAATCAATCCCAAGAGGCCTTAGGGCAGATTGATATATTAGTCAATAATGTCGGTTGGGACATAGTCGCACCTTTTGTGAAAAATACACCTGATTTTTGGGATAAAGCGATCGATACTAACTATAAATCCGTGATCTATTGCTCCCGTGCAGTCCTAGACGGGATGATTGAGAATAATAGCGGAAAAATCATTAATATTTCAAGTGATGCTGGCCGAGGCGGAAGCAGCGGTGAAACCGTATATGCGGGGACAAAAGGGGCCGTGATTTCGTTCACAAAATCCCTGGCTCGTGAAGTAGCCAGATATAACATTAATGTGAATTGTATTTGCCCAGGTCCAACGAATACCCCTCTATATGATGGACTACCGGAAAAACTAAAAGAATCTTTACAAAGAACCATTCCGTTGAAACGAGTCGGCGAACCTGAAGATGTTGCAGGGTCCGCAGTGTTTTTTGCATCAGATTTAGCTAGCTACATTACAGGACAAGTGATAAGCGTTAGCGGTGGATTGACGATGCATGGTTAAATCAGTTCGGTTAATAATCACGTTAACCAATAAGGAAAGCGTTCTGTGTAACACAGAACGCTTTTCTATAAGTGTGACTTTATTTAAAATTACGCTTTTGGTTTCTCTTGTCCCATCGAGTCAAATAATTGTGTGGATGATAGGGCATTGAATGGTAAGGATACATTATGTTTTACCCCTTGATTGTAAGCTGCTATTAAGTCTTTAAGCAGAACAGCCAAGGCAGTGTCTGCCGTCCACGCAGAAACAACATCCGTCCAATTTCTAACGACCCAACTATCACCTGTACTTACTTGTAATAAGTTTAATAACTCTTCTTGAGGTAGGTTAAAGTTCTGCGCTAATTTAAGTCCTTCAGCCACAGCATTCATATTAATGCCGAGAATCAGATTGTTAATTAATTTTGCTACGGCTGTTGCCTGGTTCCTTACCATAGTAGAATGTATTGGTTCCAACCGCGTCAAAATAGGCCTTAAAAGACTTAACGATTGTCTCGGAACCTGATGTCATAATCGATAATGTTCCAGCTTGAGCCCCTGTAAGCGAGTTGAAAAAAGGTTAATTGCCTATCGTGATCGGTAGAGATTCGAACACATCCACATAACCGCGATTAAACACATGCATGGCCTCTTTGCCATTCACAAGATTCTTAATTTAATTTCGATCGATCATGTTCTTTCGCTGTCGTAATCACTGCTTTATTCTTTCGTAATACCTTAGAGGCACTAATCGATTCAAATCTGAGTAATTTTTAGGACCCCATCTAAAAGTGCATCGCTCATTTCTTCTAAACTCTCAATTTGGTGAAGTTGGGCAAAGAGTAACAGCTTGATTAAAGTCTCAGTCGTAAGTTTCTTTATGTAGTAGTCGTGTTTTTGGTCTTCCATTTGTTTAGTAAATTTTTGAATAATGATGGGTAAAAACTCGTTTACTAAAAGATGGAATTTGTGTTGTCCGTACGGATACTCTTTACTATTGGATTTGGACAGGAAACCTCCTGTACTTCCATTGTAAAGGATATTTTTATAGTAAAAACAAGTAAATATTTAATATTATGGGAATTATCAGATTAATTATTGCTTATTCTGCTTTTTTAATCACCCGAATATGACAAGCTGTCATATTTATTATTGACAAGTGACACCATGTAATTTATTATAATATGACGGAGTGTCACATTGTTGGATTGGAGGTAAAAGCTGTGCCAAAGCAAACGTTTTTTAATTTGTCAGAGAAGAAAAGGGAAAAACTGCTTGAAGCAGCAGAGGTTGAGTTTTCCAGAGTCCCTCTATTTGAAGCTTCCATCGCAAATATTATTAAAATGGCTGGGGTCTCTAGAGGGAGTTTTTATCAATATTTTGAAGACAAAGATGATTTGTATTTCTATTTATTGGAGAATAAATTAAAAATGATAAAAGGAAACTTTATCGATTTATTAGAAAAACATCAAGGGGATTTAATTGAAGCTTTAATGGAAATGCACGACTATTTTTTAATTACCTTATCCGTTGAGGAAGAAAAGTGGTTCTTAAAAAATGCCCTGCTGTATACAACAAATCGAGTAGAAAGTTCCTTTACGAGTGTGTTGGATCCTTATCTAGATGGCCAAGTATTTAAGAAGGTTAAGGGATCAATTAATAGGCAATGCCTGAATATAAGTGATGATAAAGAATTATTACATATCTTCAAAATCGTCTCTGCCTTAGCCTTTAACAACCTTATTGAAAAATCAGTAAAGGGATTAACGGATGAAGAGGCGATCGAGTCCTTTAAACTAAGTATGAAATTGATTAAACAGGGAATCTACAAACAACCGAACGGCGAAAATGAGAGAGGATAGAGGTGTAGGTGAATGACGGTAACGATTTATGGAATGGGATGCCAATCAACAAAGAAAGCAAGAAAATGGATGATCGACAACGAAATTTCTTTCGTGGAACGGAATATTAAGAAAGAGCCTTTAACCGTTCGTGAACTTCAAGATATTTTACAATTGACGATTGATGGAACGGATGAAATTCTTGCTAAGAGATCAAGTCTTTATCGAACGATGAATTTGGACATTGATGAACTGTCTTTATTAGAATTACTTGAAATTCTTCATGAGCAACCTAGGTTACTAAGAAGCCCAATTATTTTAGATACGAGGAAACTTCAAGTTGGTTATAATGAGGAAGAAATCCGACAGTTTCTGCCCCGTAATACTCGTAAGTTTCAGTGGTTGCAATGGAGAATCGAAGGTTTTCATCCGATCGAAAGTTAGTGTGTACGCCTTTAGGAGCGGGGATTCGGATTGTTTGCCCGTTTATCACAGATGTTTACAAGATAAGTCAAATGATTGAAAAACAAAAGGATGTTGAGGTCATTGAACGAAAGGATTATATCGAAAATCCAAAGCCTAATGGTTATCAAAGTCTCCATCTCATCGTTAAAATTCCTGTTTTCATGTCGGACAGAGTAGAAATGGTGTTTGTGGAATTGCAAATTCGCACAATTGCGATGGATTTTTGGGCAAGTCTAGAACATAAAATCTACTATAAATACGATAAGGAAATACCGGAAAGGATTAAAAAAGATTTAAAGGATGCAGCCCTTTCTGTAACGGAGTTGGATTGTAAAATGGAGAGGATCAATAATGAAGTAGCAACTTTAAAGAAAGGCTCTGTTATAATTGAATGTTGATTTTACTATGTTTGAAAAATAAGCGGATAAATTCCGCCTAAACTGGGAAATACCGATATTTCCTTAAAAATAAGGGGAGTATTTCCGTCTATATGATCAAAACCTTTGAATTTTGGCTTATTTAGAGCAGTTAACCGGAATATCTCCGCTTATTTCCGCTCCATAAGCCTCCACTCTATACATTAGGCGGAAATTCTCCGCCTATATTACAAGAAAATCAACAATGAATAATAACTGAGCATAAAGAAAAAGGAAGATATGAACGAGGATGTTTTTAAGTCCGGTGAAACGCTAAATATTCCAAAGACATTCCTTAAAAAATTTTTTGTGATGTCCCCAAAAGATCCCTATTTAAAATGACGTGGCGGGAGCGTATTGCCCCAATTTTTTGAAAGATAATCATAGCAAAAGGCTTATTCTTGAAGAAGGTCAATGAAAAAAATAATTTGAAGTAACCCGCCACAACACGGCGGGTTACTAGTATGAATGTTTAATTTACTCTTTTCCCTAACTAGAAAAAATCGATAGTGGTAGCCACTTTGATAAGATCATCAGAGTCGTCACCATTTATAAAAAGAATGGGACCATAATCGGTGCAATAATTGCCGTGAAAATAGCCGCGAGTCCCATTGCTACCCCTGCGATGGCTCCTTGAAGTTCACCTTCAGTTGCTGCTTGGGCAGTCCCTTGACCGTGAGAAATTGTTCCAAGACTTAATCCCCTTGAAAGAGGGTGGGTAATGTTTGTTGCATTCATCAACCACGGGCCTAGCGTGGTACCAAGAATCCCCGTTGCGACCACGAATGCCGCTGTTAAGGCAGGGTCTCCACCAATAATCGCGGAAACCTCTACAGCTACTGGGACCGTAACTGACTTGACACTACTAGAAGCGATCACTTCATTAGGTAGGTTCAATAGTTTTGCCAAGGCAACTGCAGAAATCATTGTTGACACGGTTCCAAAAACAATACCAAGTAACGCAGGAATACTATGCTTTTTGAGCGTATCTCGATACTTATATAATGGGACAGCTAAAGCAACGGTTGCAGGCCCCAATAAAAACGTCATAATCTCCTTGGCGATTGTGTAGTCATCATAGTTGATATTTAGTAATAGTAGAAGGAGAATGATTAATGTTGTGCTAAAAAATACTGGTGTTGTTAACGGAGAAGGAAATCGCTTCGATGCGACTTTTGAAAGCAGATAGGCTCCAACTGTAATGCCAATACTAAGAAATGTGACGAGTAAGATCATTTTTTGCACCTTCCTTCTTGTTCGCCAAACCTTGCGAAACAACCCCTGTTACATACATTCCCACTATGATACTCCCAATGACAACAATGAGTAATGACAGCCCACTTTCTAAAAATAACGGTCCGAAATTCATCAATCCAACTGCAATCGGAATGAAGAAAAAGGCTAGGTGTTTTATTAAAAACGACGAGGCTTCCTCAATCCAACTTAACTTAACAATCCCCGTTATTAACAGTACGAATAACAACACCATTCCAATGACGTTTCCAGGAATGGGTAAATGAAAAGTTTTAACTAAAAAATACCCTAATTCATTTAAGAACCAAAGAAATAATAATTGAATTATTACGATAATCATTTTTTTTATACGCAAGATTCTAAGTTAGTCTCCTTTAAAATATTGTAATATATCATTAGTATAGCATAAAAAATAAAGTACGTATTTTCTCGAGAGATGTACCGTGTGTTGGTTAGGTTATTATTAGAGGAAGATAAGTTTGTGACTAAATATATATAAAAGAATAGGCAGAATAGTACAGTAAGAATTTGGTATACTTTAACTGATAAACTGGGGATAATGCTGAGGTAAAAAATTTAATAAATTGCGAAAGGAGTGTGTTCATTATGGTTGGAGTAGAAATTGATATGGTTGTGAAAGATAGCTTAAAAGCATTGGAATTATACGAAAATATATTTGATATCGAGCGTGTGGAGGTTTCAAACTTTCCTCATGGTCAAAATGAAGTAATCTTTACCCTTTACGGCGTACATTTTCATATGTTGGATGAAAACCCGGAATTTCACTTGATCGCGCCAACCCCTGACGACCCAAAAACTAGTTGGGTTAATGTTACTGTCCCAGACATTAAGGAGACCTATGCAAAGGCAATGGATTTAGGTTGTACAGAGGTGCAACCAGTGACTGAGATATCAGACTACGGAGTATCGAACGCCATATTTCTGGATACCTTTGGTTACATATGGATGCTGCATCAAGTACATAAAGAGGTTAGTCATGAAGAACGTATACAGCTTTGGGAGGAAAAAAGAGAGAATTAACAATGGATTTATGATAAGAATTATACAGCAAAAATAGTATACAAAAATTAGTTCTATAATATGGGTGCGTTAATCAAGATGGATTAACGCATTTTTTTTGCTGAAGCTATTGTTGGATACTCCAGAAAAAGGGGATTGTATTCACGCTAAAATGCTATCATTTTTAAATCGCTTGATAAATGGATTAGAGTGGATGCTCGGTTTCAATTCCTTCATTAGAATGTGAAAAGCAGATTTTTATTTGTAGTTGTTTCACTAAAATAAAATGTTGACATTTAAACATTGAGATGATAAGATATGAATCTGTCGTGTTGAGAAATGATTTAAAAAATAACTTTTTAGGTCAGTCTTATAAACGAGTAAAAAAACTTGTTGTCAAAAAACACTGTCAGTGTTATAATTAAAAAGTTCGCTTCAAATCCTCTATTAAACTATTGGTTATTATTTTCTTTGAAATTAAAAATAATAGCAGTTGACTTTAACGATTTGGATGTGATATAATGTAATCCTGTCGCTGAAACGGCAGTGATGATTGCTCTTTGAAAACTAAACAAACAAGCGTCAACAAACAATATTTATCATGTTTCTTCTATTAATATAGAGAACATGAGCCAACGTTTTATTTTATGAGCTAAAGCTTACTCTTTATTGGAGAGTTTGATCCTGGCTCAGGACGAACGCTGGCGGCGTGCCTAATACATGCAAGTCGAGCGAATCTTTAAAAGCTTGCTTTTAA